>JAFDXO010000168.1 GCA_018267925.1 Bacteroidota bacterium
AAATCTTCTTAAATCCGAAGTCGGTATAAGGATTGATGTATTTTGCTCTCATTTTGCCTTTTATTGCAATATTATTATACAAATTTACAACGTTTTTGCCATTAGTGCAAGGTTGACGAGTAGCTTTTGTGCATAGTTAACAGGTGTCTTTTTGTTTTGTTTGATGGTATTGGGAATTTTTAAAAAAATGGCGCAAATCAGCCCGCAGAAGAATTGCGTTAGTAGCACTATAATTTAACAAAATATTAACATTAAATATTTGGAAAATACCCCCACCCCCCTCCATTATTTTTGTTTTTACAACGTTGAAGGAGGAATCCGAAAATCCGTAGAAAAGAGTAAGGAACAAGCTAATTAATAAATTGATACGTAATGAAAAAAGTATTTTTATTGTCAATTCTATTTGTTGTTATAAGTGCTTTTAGCGCAACTGCAATGAGCAAGCATGTCGAGGGTACTATCACTCTTGAACCTTGTACTATTAGTTATAGTGATACAATAACTTATTCAATTGTACCACCAGAAATTACAGGGTTTTCAGGGACTATAACTTTTGGCGGTGGCGTAAAGGAACGATAACCGTTGGCTTAACAGTGCATCATGATCAGACGGGAAATATTTCTGGTGTAAGCATGAATGAGATTTTTGGAGACCCAGAAGCTGAGACTATTTTTGAACATGAGATTGCAACTTTTACAGAAGAATTGAATAACTTAGAACGCCAACTTTAGATATTTCATTCACTGGAACATTAGTTAATTTGATACACTTTATTTATATCTAAGAATTATATGGTTAAAATGATAGTGTTAATATCGCTTTTTTTTACTACAGTTAACAGCCTTGCGCAAACAATGGTTTTCAATTTTAAGGCAGTATATAAATATGAACCGTATTATCAAAGGCAAACAAAGGATGAAATAATTTTTAATGATTTGACAAAAAGTTTATTTGATGATTTGAATTTCGTTTGTTATGCAAATGATAGTTTTAGTTTCGTCCAAGCGGTATTGAATCAAAAAAATCCTTTGAGTTCAAATGATAAAAGAATTAAGGGTACATTCATAAATGAATCAGGAAATGCTTTAGTATTCAATTATCAAAGTAATTGTATTTATGAAAGTTTTGAAAATGGCAGTTTTGAATGTTATCGTCTTGAGGAAATTGGATTTATGAAAACCAAAAACAGAAAACTTGTTAGTGGTTATCAGTGTAATGAATGGGTGGCTACGAACCTAAAATATAAGAACATTGTAGTTTACACATCAAATAGATTAAACCAGTTTGTCCACCCAGGTATTCGTATTCCTCAATCATTGGAAGGCGTAGTTATGTTAGAGGTCAAAGACAAGGGCAAGTACACACTTCTGAGTTACGATATAATCAAAACACAATTAAAAATCAATGCCTGTAAACAGCAAATGAAAGTACTAAACTTTGCAGATAGGCTTATTGCTTCTAAATGGAAAGGAATAAAAAAATAATAAATTACAATCAGTTGTTCATAACTTTCTACCGTTGATGTTTTTAACCTACAACCATTTGGCAAGCAAGTTTGTTGTAGGTTCTAAAATCTTGCTTTTACACAAAAAAACGCTGATTACTTTGGGTAAAATTATTTTTCTAAAATAAAATTAAGTATTAAATTTGTGTAAGGCTACCCTTAATGGGATTTTTTCAAGCAGGTCCTTTTGGAATATTTATTGCCGCTGCTTGTTCTTTAGCTTTTACCGATTGATTTTGTGTAATGTAAATTAAATTTATATGACAAACGGATTTCATTTTATGTACAATTATCGTGTTAAATATTGGGGTATTGTTGTTTCAGCCTTTTTTCTTGTATTGCTTGTTGTCTTACGTATTTCAAGCTTCTCTTTGCTCGGTCTTAGCCCTGAATCTTTCCTTGCATTAAGTAAGTTTATTTTCCTTGCGGGGCTTATTATCATTGCGTATAGTAAAGAAAAGCATGAAGATATAAGGATTGAAATGTACAGAAGAGAAAGTTTACAATTCTCGTTCTACCTCACACAAAGTTTGCTTTTAGGGGGCGCATTAACAGCAGAGTTAAACCAGAAGAATATGATTGAATCGGGTTTGCTTACTCTGATTGCAACAATTTCAATCAGCTCCTATTTGGCAACGTTTAATTTCTTCTTACTTACCGGAAAACAATCATACAGCAAGCGGCTATCTTATATTTTAGGAGGCGTTGTAGCCCTTGTTTGTTTGACTTTTATGATATGGTTGGATTAAGCCGAAATTTTGCTACTAATTAAAACCAATCATTAGGATTGCCTTTGTAGCTTGAATTCAGCAGTATGTCGGAATTGAAATACCGTAAGTATTTGAAAGCTAATCTACAGTTGTTTCTGAGTTTTGTATTTCAGGTAAGACAGTCAGTTCGACAGTTTCAGCAGAGTTTCTGTACATTTTAATGATATGTACTTCATAGCGATCTACTATCACCTTGTCGTTTTCGCGTAATTCTTGAGGAAATTGATAGGACATAAGCCCGGAAAGGGTTTCATAATGATCGCTTTCGGTTAATTTATGTGGGAGATATTTATTGATGTCGTTCAAATTGGTGTGTGCATTGACAATAAAAGTAGATCGTGAAGTTTGTTCAACATAAGGTTTTTCATTGTCGTATTCATCTTGAATTTCACCTACCAATTCTTCTAAAATGTCTTCCATTGTTACAATACCGGACACTTCACCAATTTCATTGGTAACAATTGCCATTTGAATATGCTTCTTTTGAAAGTCTTTTAAGAGGTCTTTAATTAGCCTACTTTCAGGAATAAATTTGGCATGTCTTAGTAAGGGTCTAATATTATCCGGCTTTTGAGTGGCTACCATTGTGCGCATCAAATCCTTGGTGTAAATTATGCCAATGATTTCGTCAAGTGAACCATCACATACCGGATAACGGGAGTATCCTTCTTTAATAGCAAAATGAATAGCTTCCTCTAAAGAAAGGTGTGCATTTAAGGGAGTTACATTTTTGCGAAGGGTTTGAATATCCCATACACGACGATCATCAAAGTCGAAAACATTTCTGATTAAGTCTCTTTCAGTTTCTTCAATTGCTCCGCCTTCGTGGCTTTCAGAAATAATCATTTTCAATTCTTCTTCCGAATGAATTTCGCTTCCGTGTGCCGGACGAATGCCCACAAGTTTTAAAATGAAGTTTGCCAAGCCATTCAACAACCAGATAAACGGGCGAAAAACAATGTAGAAAGCTTTTAAGGGTAAGGCTATGGCAAAGGTTGTATTAGTAGGGTAGCGAATAGCTATAGATTTGGGTGCCAATTCTCCAAAAGTGATGTGTAAAACAGTAATGGTAGCAAAGGCAACAGGGATGGCAATGCTGTGTGCGGTGTGTTCCGTAATGGGTAAACTAAAAAAGTTGAATAAACGTAGTAAAATATTGGTTGTTACATTTTCTCCAACCCAGCCTAATCCAAGACTGGCCAAGGTTATCCCCAATTGTGTAGCCGCTAAGTAGGCATCTAAGTTGTTGACTATACTTTTGGCTGTCTTCACTAAATTAGTGTTTTCCCTTACTTCAATTTGGGACGAACGTACTTTTACAATAGCAAATTCTGCCGCAACAAAAAAGCCATTAAGAAGCACTAAGAAAAGGGTAATTAATATGTCGGACCACATAGGATGTGCCGCAAAGCTATTACAAAAAAAATAGCTCAAGATGGATTGCCCTTCAGTAGAAGGATTTTTTGGCATGTTCTTCTTTCTCACGCTACTTTCTATTTTTGCCTTTGCACTATTTTTAGATTAGTGCCGATCTACTTAACGAACAATTTTCTGATGGTTCATACCGACAATTTTCGACAAGAATCACCCAACTGGAAATGGGTATTTTTTTTAGTTAGTGCAATTCTATTAATTGCGATGCCCCTACTTAGTCGTCAATATGGGCAAAGTGGCGATGAGTGGTTGCAAATTGAATATGGAAGAGATATTTGGAATTATTTTTTTCAGGGCGATCAACAGGCATTAAATTATGACAACAAAAGCTTGCAGTATGTAGGTCAACAATTCTATGGTGGCTTTTTTGATTTTCTGATGGAGGTTGTACATCGTTGGTTTCCTTCTATTCCTATTTTAATTGTTCGACATTTTTTCAATGCGCTTACTGGAGCATTAATGATGATTTTTACCGGACTTTTTGCTAAGCGATTAAGCCGAGATTGGTCTGTCGGGCTAATAGCTCTACTGTTTATTATTTTTTCTCCACGCATATTTGGCGAAAGCATGAATAACCCTAAAGATATTCCTTTGGGTTGCGGCTTTATCATGGGTTCCTACTATTGGTTAGCCTTGCTGCAAGATTTGCCTAAAAATGCTTGGCGACACGCGATAGGAATAGCTATTGGTTTTGGCATTGCCTTCGGAGTTCGTTCGGCGGGCGGTATTTTGTTGATTGCCTATCTCGGCATGATGACTTTGCTCTATTATTTCTTCGACAAAGAATTTAAAGCTTTGATTCATGCTAATCAAAATCAACTGCTCAAGAAGGGAGTTATGATTGGTGTTATTGCCTTGATAATAGGCTATATGATAGGCTTGCTAACCTGGCCTTGGGGCTTGCAGTCTCCTATTTCTAACCCTATCGCATCATTGAAAGAAATGACCAATCGTAGTGTTACGTTGCGTGTGTTTTTCGAAGGTGTTTTTCGACCCAATAATGCGCAACCTTGGTATTATGAATTGAAGTGGATGATTATTTCCAATCCGGTGGTCGTATTGTTAGGCATGGTTTTGTTTATTGCTTTGTTTAAGCAAAGCAAAAAGCAATATGGATGGTTTGTAGTTGTTTTTCTCATTTTCGCTTCATTTTTTACGACTTTGTACATGATTTATAAAAAATCAAGTGTGCATGATACTTGGCGGCACTTGTTTTTCATCTATCCGTTTTGGGTTACAATGGCTGCCTTGTCTATTCCCTTAGTGGGTAGTTTCTTAAAGAGTCCAAAGTTTCATTTCTTGCCTCATATTTTGGCTGTTGTAGGATTGTTGCCTACCATTATTTGGACTATAAGAACCCATCCCAATCAATACGTTTATTTCAATGCTTTGGTTGGTGGAATTGAAGGAGCCAATGGATATTATGATACTGATTATTACCAAAACAGCGGCTTGCAAGATGCGCAATGGTTGTTGCAACATGCTAAACACACACCGGGCCAAAAAATATTAGTTGCGTCCAATATGCTTGGGTTTGATAAATATTTTGCAAAAGACACTGCCTGGATTGGCTACTATTATGTTCGCTACAATGACCGGCATACCAAGGACTGGGATTATTATGTAACCTATTCTCGCTACATTTCGCCGGAACAGTTGCAAAATGGGCTATGGCCGCCCAAAGATGCCGTACACGAAGTGAAAGTTGATGGTGTTACCTTATCTGCTGTTTTGGAAAGAAAAAGTAAAGATGGAATAGCTGCCAATGCAGCACTGCAAAAGAAGGACTTTGCAACTGCGGCTCAGCTTTATTCAAGTTTTGTGAAAGTAGAACCATTCGATGAAAATGCTTGGGCAAACTATGGCATTGCATTAGCTTCTATCGGTCAATTAGATCCAGCTATAGGTGCGTTGAAAAAAGCAACTGAGCTGGATCCGGGAAATGCACAATTCTTTCAAATTTTAGCACAGATATTTCAGGCAAAAGGCGATTCCGGAAATGCACAACAGGCTATGAGTACTGCCAATGCAATCCAGATGCGAGAAGAAGAAGCTCAATAAACAGCAACAAAAATCAAGGAACTGCTGTATTTTTGCACGCAATTTTTTCATACATAAACAAAGTTTAAGCCTAATTATATGGGTCGCATATTTGAAGTTCGAAAATCTAAAATGTTTGCTCGCTATGATCGCATGGCTAAACAATTTACCCGTATTGGTAAAGAAATAGCCATAGCAGTTAAAAAGGGTGGACCTGATCCGGATACGAACCCGATGTTGCGACGCATCATGCAAAATGCCAAATCGGTAAACATGCCGAAAGAGCGAATTGAAGGAGCCATTAAAAATGCACTCGGAAAGGACACCAGTAACTATGACGAGGTGTTGTATGAAGGATATGCACCGCATGGAATTGCCCTGCTGGTAGAAACAGCAACGGATAATACAACCAGAACGGTAGCCAATGTACGTTCACATTTTAATAAAGGGGGCGGAAGCCTTGGAAACAGTGGTTCGGTAGGTTTTCTTTTTAAGCACCTTGGTGTATTTAAGCTGAGTGCGGAAGGATTGAATGCAGAAGATCTGGAGCTTGAATTAATTGATGCAGGGTTGGAAGAGTTGGGTGAAGACAGCGAAGGAAACATGATCGTTCGATGCGAGTTTAATGATTTTGGTAACATGCAAAAAGCACTTGAAGAACGAGGTATTACACCCATATCTTCCGAGTTGGAATGGTTGCCGCTTAATACTGTTGAAATTTCAGAAACCGCAGCAGACGATGTCTTTAAGTTGATAGAACGTATTGAACAAGACGATGACGTTCAACGTGTGTTTCACAATATGGCATAGATAAAAGAGGCGGCCCTAAATATTCTTTGATGAGAAAAAGTCATTCATTACCCTTGCTCATCGGTCGAAAGCCCGTGTTGGAAGCACTTCAACAAGGAGCAACAATTGAAAAGATATTTATTCTACGATCGGCTTCGGGAGAAGAAATTGGCGACATCAAAAAGTTGGCAAAAGATAGAAATGTGCCGATAAGCCAAGTGCCGGTTGAAAAACTAAACAATCTTACTAAAGCTCAACATCAGGGTGTCGTAGCATGGACAAGTTTGTTAGAATACGTAGAATTGCAAGATGCTATTTCACATGTGGTAGAACAGGGTGAGTTGCCTTTGTTTGTTTTGCTTGACGGCGTTACAGATACTCGAAATGTAGGTGCCATAGCACGAACGGCTCTTTGTTGTGGTGCTCAAGGTGTCATTTTGCCTACCTCCTCATCAGCCTCACTTACGGAAGAAGCCATAAAAACTTCGGCAGGGGCATTGCGCAAAATATTGTTGTGTAGAATTCCTTCGATTCAACAAGCTATTGATGTACTTAGGTTAAATGGTATCCGTGTGATGGGTACTCAAATGCAAGGTAGTGTTCCGGTGTATGAAGCAGACCTTACAGAGCCTTGTTGTATCGTGATGGGAGCAGAAGATACCGGAATTAGCAAAGATGTGATTCGCCGAGCAGATACGTTGATTCGTATTCCAATGAATGCGCAATTTGACTCCTTGAATGTATCTGTAGCAACAGGTATGTTGCTGTATGAAGCCATGCGACAGCGCAAACTATCAGAGAAATAATAAAATTAAAAGCCGTAGCACATTGAGTACTACGGCTTTTTTGTTTCTGATGAAACTATTATTTCTTCACGTTGTCATTTACAATTTTAGCAAGTTCAAACATGGAAATTTGAGCTTTACCGAACAACGCTTTTAGCTTGTCATCGCCATTAATCATGCGCTTGTTTTTAGAGTCCTGCAAATTGTTGGCTTTGATATAATCCCATACTTTTTTTACGATCTCGGTGCGTGGCAATGCTTTGCTTCCCACTACTGCCGCAAGTTTGTCGCTTGGGTTAAGAGGAGCCATGAATGCCGCGTTTGGTTTTCTGGTTGCCGCTGCTTTGGGAGCTGCTGCTTTTTTAGGAGCAGCTTTAGTCGCAGCCTTAGGCGCTGCTTTTGCTGTTGCTTTTTTGGCTGTTGCCATGATTGAAAATTTAAGAGTTAAGAATTATTGCGCTCTTGCAGGAATAAAATAAATACACTCTTTTTTACTCTGCAAATTTTTTCTTCGTATTTCTTGATGTTTTTAGGGTTTAGCTGCATTTTGGGATAATTTTTTAAAAGTTCTTAATAAAAAGTGCTTCTTTTTTTCTTTCTGATTGGACAAATGCGTATAAAAAGGCAAATTAAGTATAGCTCTGCTCCTTTTCTTATGATGGGAGTCATTTTTACGTCTAATTATCATCACTATTTAAACACAGTATGAAATCTACTTTCGCTTCCCCACTTTTATTTCAATTTCGTTATGGATTTTACGGAAAGAAAAGACATTACATTGCCTACAACAACAAAGCAGAAGAATGATTGCTTTCATTGCGGTTCTACTTGTTTCAGCGATGATTTTGTATTTGATGGACGAAGCTTTTGTTGCGATGGCTGTAAGTTGGTATATGAAATTCTAAACAATAATGGGCTTTGTGATTATTACAACATTCAAAAGCATCCCGGATTAGCCCAAATCAAATCTATTCGCAATGGCAAATATGGCTATTTAGATGAGGATACTATTTCTCAAAAACTATTCAAATTTAGCGATGGCAAAAATGCTATTGTTACACTTTATATACCGGGCGTACATTGCAGCAGTTGCATGTGGTTGTTGGAAAATCTACACCGAATTAATACCGGTATAATTGACAGCCGGCTTAATTTTTCTGCCAAAGAAGTAACAGTTCATTTTCATCAAGAAAAAATTTCGCTTCGATCTGTAGTAGAATTATTGACAACCATTGGCTATGAACCTTACATTAGTTTGGAAGACTCAGGAAGCTCTAATCCACCCAAATTTTCAAAGCAGAAAATATACAAATTAGGTGTTGCCGGATTTTGTTTTGGAAATATCATGATGATGAGTTTCCCTGAATATCTTGCTCATCACGGCACGATAGAACATCAATACGCCGGTTTGTTCCGCATTCTTAATCTCATTCTTTCCATTCCAGTTTTTTTCTATAGCGCTTCAGAGTTTTTTGTTTCAGCATGGGCGGGATTGAAACAAAAGATGCTAAATATTGATGCCCCTATTGTATTGGCTCTTGTCATTACTTATGCTCGAAGCATTTACGAAATCTTTTCAGGTTTGGGTGGTGGTTATCTTGACAGTATGAGTGGAATAGTTTTCTTCATGTTGGTAGGAAGGGTGGTGCAGGAAAGAGCATACAAGTCATTATCCTTTCATCGAGATTACAAATCTTATTTTCCAATTGCAGTTTCGGTAATAACGTCTGAAGGGGTAGTCAGTAAGATGTTGGCTGATTTAAAAACAAATGATGTTGTTTGTGTTCATCATGAAGAAATAATTCCAGCTGATGCCATATTGTTAAATGGTAAAGCTCGTATAGATTACAGTTTTGTAACCGGAGAAACAGAACCGGTACATGTGCCTGAAGGGGCTATGTTGTATGCAGGTGGAAAGCAAAATGGTGAGCAAATTACCATTCAAATTACTAAACCTGTGGCAGGAAGCTATCTTACGTCATTGTGGAACCATCGAGCTTTTAAAACAGACAAGGCTTCTAAGAATATTCGTGAAAGTGTAGTTCATACATTGAGTACCTATTTTACCTACATTTTACTGGCTCTTGCGGCTGTAACTGCCTTGTATTGGGCTTTACACGACCCCTCAAAAATCCTTCCGAGTGTATCAGCTATGTTGATTGTTGCTTGCCCTTGTGCTTTATTACTGGCTGCATCTTATACCAATAGCAATCTCTTACGGATTTTTAGCAATAATGGTTTGTTTATGCGTGATGCTTCTGTGATAGAACAATTCAGTAAAGTCAACCACATCATTTTTGATAAAACAGGAACAATTACTCAAGGGGTTGAATTGGTTCAAAATTCTGGTAAATCTATGAACCTTGATGAGTGTAGATGGGTGTACAATATTGTAAAATCCAGCATTCATCCCATGAGTAGAGCTATGGCTGAACATTTAGGATTGCAAAAGTCACAAAACGTGGAAAAATGGCAAGAAGTTGTTTCGCAGGGCGTTTCAGGGGTGGTGGAAGGAAATGAAATTCGAGTTGGGAATATTCAATTTATTGGTGCGGTGGCAGGCCAAAAGCACTCAAATTTTTATGTTCGCATCAATGATAAGATATGCGGCTTTTCAGTATTGCCACATTTACGCGAGGGTGTATCCGCTACTATTTCATCTTTGCAACAGCAATATAAGTTGTCGTTGTTGTCGGGAGACAATGATAAACAAAGAAAGGCTTTACAGTTATATTTTACAGATGATAGAACCTTATTGTTCAATCAACAACCGGCAGATAAACTTGCTTATGTAGAAAAATGCCAAAAAGAAGGGGATAACGTATTGATGTTGGGTGATGGATTAAATGATGCCGGAGCCTTGCAGCAGAGCAATGTAGGTATAACGTTGGCAGATGACATCAATAATTTTACACCCGGTTGTGATGCCATTCTTGATGCCAAAAAAATAGCTGTTTTTCCAAGCCTTTGTAAGCTGGCGCGAAGCAGTGGGCGAATGATCAACTTTGCGTTTGTTGTTTCTATTCTATACAACTTGATTGGGCTTACCATCTCGGTTCAAGCCAAAATGAGTCCTATGATTGCTGCTATCTTAATGCCATTGAGTACCTTGACTATTGTGTTAATCAGTACAGGATTAAGTGCCTTTGTTGCTAAGCGTTTTGGACTAAAAATTTAGTCAACCCCAAAAATGTGATAGAAATCATTTTTTACTGTATTCCTAATCATTTTATCCTTTTCAGCCTCAAAATACTTTTGTCAGCTAAACTTAATTTCTTCTAACCAGCGATGAGTGCATTGTACATACTGATTATTGCCAGTATTGTGGTGGCAGCAGGCTTTTTGGTCGCTTTTATTTGGAGCGTAAAATCCAATCAATATGAAGACAGAGAAGGGGCAGCTATGCGGATGCTCTATGATAATGAAATATCTAAACCATATACTGAATCTAAATTTTTTAAACCACAAATAGATGAGTAACACTTCAACGCAGGGCTTGCATGTACAAGCCGCAGAAGTATCAATCCCTAAAGGAACCGTTGACAAATTTTTTTACGATAATAAGATCGTAAAGCTCTTTGCGTATGCCACCATTTTCTGGGGGATAGTTGGTATGACAGTAGGTCTTTTGGCTGCATTTCAATTAGTGTTTCCCTGGCTCAATTTTGGCTTGGCTGAAACGTCTTTTGGTCGGGTTCGTCCGCTGCATACTAATGCTGTAATTTTTGCCTTTGTCGGTAACGGGATTTTCATGGGCGTATATTATTCGCTTCAGCGTTTGTGTAAGGCTCGTATGTTTAGTGACAAGCTGAGCAAATTACATTTTTGGGGTTGGCAACTTATTATTGTTTTGGCAGCAATTACGCTGCTGGCAGGATTTACCAGCGGAAAAGAATATGCTGAACTGGAGTGGCCACTTGATATTTTGATTGCTCTTGTGTGGGTGATTTTTGGATGGAACATGTTCGGCACTATTCTGAAAAGAAGAGAGCGACACCTTTATGTAGCCATTTGGTTTTATATAGCCACTTTCGTTACGGTAGCCATGCTGCATATCGTTAATTCAATTGAAATTCCGTTTACCTTTCTGAAGTCTTATTCATGGTATGCCGGTGTTCAAGATGCTTTGGTTCAGTGGTGGTATGGACACAATGCGGTAGCATTCTTTTTGACTACACCATATTTGGGTGTTATGTACTATTATTTGCCAAAGGCAGCCAATCGTCCTGTTTATTCCTATCGTCTTTCAATCATTCACTTTTGGTCGCTTATTTTTCTTTACATCTGGGCAGGCCCACATCATCTTCTCTATACAGCGTTGCCGGATTGGGCGCAATCTTTGGGTACGGTGTTTTCCATTATGCTATTGGCTCCTTCTTGGGGTGGAATGCTTAATGGTTTACTGACACTTCGTGGCGTTTGGGATAAAGTGCGCGAAGACGCTGTTTTGAAATTTATGGTGGTAGCTGTTACTGCTTATGGTATGGCTACGTTTGAAGGACCTATGTTGTCCTTGAAAAATGTAAATGCAATCAGCCATTTTACCGATTGGACTATTGCACACGTGCATGTAGGAGCTTTGGGTTGGAATGGTTTCATGACGTTTGCTATGTTGTATTGGTTGATCCCACGAATGTTCCGAACTAATTTGTATTCGCAGAAATTAGCTAATTGGCATTTTTGGATCGGCACCTTAGGAATTGTGTTTTATGCAGTGCCTTTATATTGGGGCGGGTTCATGCAAAGCCTTGCCTGGAAGGAGTTTACTCCGGAAGGTCAACTAAAATATCAGTTCCTTGAAACTGTTACTCAAATGCGTCCATTCTACTTGATGCGCGGAATTGGAGGTTCACTCTATCTGACCGGTACATTGATGATGCTTTATAATCTTGTAAAAACTATTAAAGCAGGTAAAATTGTCAATGATGAAGCAGCAGAAGCAGCTCCCTTGTCAAAGGTATATGTAGAACATGGTAAAAGCCATTGGCATCGTTGGATAGAGCGTCGTCCGGTTCAAATGTTGATTGGCAGCTTAATAGTTGTAGCTATCGGCGGTGCAATCGAAATTATTCCAACCTTCTTAGTGAAATCTAATATTCCAACCATTACAAGTGTTAAACCATATACACCGCTTGAGCTTCATGGACGTGATATCTATGTGCGTGAAGGTTGTTATACTTGCCATTCTCAAATGGTTCGCCCTTTCCGCGACGAGGTAGCCCGATATGGTGAATACTCAAAGGCCGGTGAATTTATTTATGATCATCCATTTCAATGGGGTAGTAAGCGTACAGGTCCAGATCTTGCTCGTATCGGTGGAAAGTATCCCGATAGCTGGCATTTCAATCACATGTATGAGCCAACCAGTATGTCGCCCGGTTCTATCATGCCTAACTACCCTTGGTTGATGGAAAATAATTTAGATACCGCTGTAACTCCTGCTAAAATTCGTGCTATGCAAACACTGGGTGTGCCTTACGAACAAGGATATGATAAAATTGCAAATGCCGATGTGATGAAACAAGCTAACAAAATAGCTAAAAGCTTAGCAAAGGATGGTATCAAAACAGAGCCTAACAAGGAAATAGTTGCCTTGATTGCTTATTTGCAAAGAGTGGGTAAGGATATAAAGCTTGAACAAAAGACAGCTGCTCGTTAATGTTAAATCAGTATGCTCAAACTGTTTAAAAATTTTAAAGACAAAAACGATGAAGTTTATTAATTATCTACAGTCTATTTCTGAAGTGGGGAAATACCCCCTCACTTCTTTGGTTTTGTTTTTTCTGTTTTTTGCTGCTCTTACAATATGGGCATTTAAAGCAGATAAAAAGTATATCAGCAACATGAAAGATATGCCCTTTCAAGGCGATGATGTTGTTTAAATAAAAAAAAATAAAAAAAAGAACAAAAAGCATTCCTATGCAATTATCGTTTAAAAAATACTTACTTACCCTTACTCTTTTAGGGGCTTCATTTGCTGTGTATGCAGCAGATACAGCAACCTCTCCTAAAACCGCTGCTACACAAGATTCATCATTCAATCCGGTGTTGATAGGGCTTTCGGTTGTCATTCTGCTATTGCTGTTTGCAATTGTTGTATTGGGAAATGTACTTCGCCAATTGGCTTTAGTGTATCGTGATAAGATGCGTTTGCAAAAAAGCAAATCGGTTGTTAAATCCTTAATCCTTTTTCTGCTTGCAACCTTGCCTGCACTGAGCACAATGGCTCAAGATGCTGCTGTAGCAAGCGATTCAACTGCAGTCAAAACTCCGGTCTCTCCATTTATAGCCGGAATTGCTCGAACTGATTTCTACTTTTTGATGGGTATTTTGACTTTTGAATTGGTCATTGTTTTTGCCTTGCTGCTTACCATGCGAACCTTGCTTCGTTTAATCAGTGGAGATGCCGAAAAGAGGGCTGCTGCCAATACCATTATTAAGAGGCTTTCGTTTTGGGATAGAATCAATGGTGTGGTGCCAATGGAAAAGGAGCAAGACATTATGTTAGATCATGATTATGATGGCATTAAGGAATTGGATAATAGCTTGCCGCCTTGGTGGAAGTATGGTTTTTATTTCACCATTTTTGTTGCAATTGCTTATTTGTGGTATTATCATGGTGGCGGGAATGGACCAAGTTCGCATGAAGAGTATGTAGCTGCTATGCAAAAAGGAGATGAAGAAAAGGCAGCTTATTTGGCAAAAACTTCAGGTAATATTGATGAAAACACTGTGAAAATGGCGGATGCAGCAGGCATTGAAGAAGGTAAAGGTTTGTTTGCCAAAAATTGTGCTGCATGTCATGCTGCTGATGGAGGTGGAATTGTGGGGCCAAATTTGACTGATGAATACTGGCTTCATGGCGGTAGCATTCAAGATGTTTTTAAGTCTATTAAATATGGCTGGCAAGACAAAGGAATGAAATCATGGAAAGATGATTTTTCACCCAAACAAATTGAAGATTTAGCTAGCTATGTGAAATCTCTTCATGGTACAAAACCAGCAGCCCCGAAAGAAAAGCAAGGCGATTTGTATGTAGAAGGTCAATCTACCCCAACAAGTGATGCTCCAAAGCCTGTTGCCGCACAATAGTTATTGTTATCTAATTCACCATGTACTGTAATGAACAAAGTAGAAGAATCGGAAATAAAAAAGCAGGGAAGCAGCAAACAGAAAGAAGGGGTTAATGAATCTTTTCGCGACAAAATTGCTACCATTGATAAAGATGGGAAGCGAGTATGGATTTTTCCTACTAAGCCTAAAGGAAAATTGTATAATGCACGTACACTATTAAGTGTGGTGTATTTACTCATCTTTTTTGCACTTCCTTTTATCAAAGTAAATGGACATCCATTGTTTTTGATAAATGTACTGGAGCGAAAATTCATCTTGTTCGGACAGATTTTTTGGCCTCAAGATTTTTTCATCTTCGGGTTAGGAATGGTTTTGTTTATCGTTTTCATTGCCTTGTTTACAGTAGTGTTTGGTCGTGTGTTTTGTGGTTGGGCGTGTCCGCAAACGATCTTTATGGAGCTTGTGTTTCGGAAGATTGAATATTGGATTGAGGGAGATGCGCCGGCTCAAAAAATGTTGAAAAAAGCACCCTGGAATACAGATAAGATTATCAAGAAGTTTTCTAAATGGGGCATATTTTGGGCTATTTCATTTTTGATAGCAAATACATTTCTCGCTTATGTTATTAGTGTAGATGAACTCAAAACCATTGTTACGGATAAGGTGGAGAATCACGTTGGTGGTTTGGTGGCAATAGTCATTTTTACAACCATATTTTTCTTTGTTTTTTCATGGTTGCGTGAACAGGTTTGTACTACTATTTGCCCTTATGGACGTATGCAGGGTGTGCTTCTTGACCGACAATCAATTGTGGTTGCCTATGATTACAAACGAGGCGAAGACCGTGCTAAGTTCAAAAAGAATGAAGAAAATAGAGAAGCCGGCGATTGTATTGATTGTATGCAATGTGTAAAGGTGTGCCCAACCGGAATAGATATTCGTAATGGAACACAATTGGAATGTGTGAATTGTACGGCTTGTATTGATGTGTGTAATAGCATGATGGAAGCTGTAGGCTTTGAGCCGAACCTGATTCGCTATGCTTCGGAAGCTAATATTGCAGACAAAAAGCCTACACGATTTACAGCAAGAATGAAGGCCTATACTGCGGTTATGATTTTGCTATTGAGTGTGGAAGTGTATTTGTTAGTTAGCCGTACAGAAGTGGGTATTTCAATTTTGCGCACTCCGGGACAATTGTTTCAAGAGCAACCTAACAATCAACTGAGCAACCTTTATAATTATAAGTTTCTAAACAAAACCTATAAAGACAAAATCCTTACACTGAAACCAGAAAATTTTTCGGGAGAAATAAAATTGGTAGGTGAGTCAGTTTTAAAGATTCCTAAGGAAAATTATGCTGCCGGTTCATTGTTTATTTATATCAATAAGGATCAAATTCACCAAAGGAAAACGCCACTAAAAATTGCGGTTTACGATGGGGATAAAAAAATCGAAACCTATACCACAGCCTTTCTTGGTCCATTTGGAGGGGGGCAATAAATTTTAAACGTATGTCCACGATAAAAATTAATTGGGGCGCAAGAATTGCCATATTGTATTTGGGCTTTGTAGCATTGGTTGTTACGTTGGTGTTCATGAGTATGAAGCACGATACACAATTAGTTACTAAAGATTATTACCAAGATGAAATCAAATATCAAGAAGTCATTGATGCCGGAAAAAATCAAGCTGCTTTAAGTTCACCGGTGGGTTTTAGTGTCAACAACGAAAATGTAACTATTCTTTTACCGGTTGAATTTTCTGACAAAATTGTTAAAGGAGATGTTCAATTCTACTCGGCAGTAAACGCTGCTTGGGATGAGCATTTTCCTATTGATGGGCAAAGCACAACTTTTATCATTCCTCGATCAAAATTGCACCCGACTCGATACAAAGTAAAACTTCGTTGGGAATCAGAAGCAAAAACATATTATCAGGAAACTGACCTTAACTTATTTAGACAATGAGTCAATTTTCAATTTTTGTTGCATTACTCATGGGGCTAACCGGAAGCCTGCATTGTGCCGGTATGTGTGGTCCTATTGTATGGATAATGCCTTTTCAGTCTATGTCCGGTATTAAGAAGTGGCTTTCAATTGGGTTATATCATATAGGGCGCATTTCAGTATATGCTGCTATTGGATTGTTGCTTCACTCCTTTAAGTCTTTTTTTCATCCGCAGTGGCAACAATATATTTCAATATTTGCCGGGTCCATTTTATTAGTCTTAGGGGTTCTTAGTTTTTTACCTCAACAAAAATTAAACTTTCAATTGCCTTGGTCAGCATTGATAAAGAAAAAATTAGGATTGGTGGTAGGCCGCCCACAGTTATCTATGTTTTTTTTAACCGGCGTTCTCAATGGTTTATTGCCTTGTGGGTTGGTTTATATGGCATTGTCCATGAGTGTGACTGCCGATTCTGCCGGTCAAGCAATTGCGTTAATGTACGCATTTGGAATTGGGACAGTTCCTATTTTATTAGCTATCACCATACTTAAAAGTAAAGCTTCTTTTTTACGACTACCGGAATTTAGAAAGTTTGTTCCTGTTGTTATGTTTTTTTTCGGGAGCCTTTTCATTTTACGAGGAATGAACTTAGGAATCCCATATTTAAGTCCTCAAATTGCTGTTGAAAATCATCAAATAAAGGCTACATGCTGTCATAAAGACTAAGGTGACGACAATCATAATGTTACATGACAAACACACTATTCTAACCTTATCGTCTTTAATAATTTTACACAAAACGCGACTATCCCAAATCCATGGCGACAAACTATCAGATGGAACTTCAATCTTGGCTAAAAAAGCTCGATTTATTGCAGCAAGAAAATATTTTGCTCAAAAATAAGATTGCGGATATTGCCAAGCAGGATGTAAATCGAATGGCTTTAGAACGTGTAGAATACTATCTGAACAGCTTTATTGAAAAGGATACTGTACTAGCGTTGTTACGTCACGAAGTGGCAGAAGAAATTAGAAGGGTAGGGCGTTTTGGACATACGGAATCTGCGCAAATGACATCACAAAGACAAACACCCCTTCGTAATGATATTGCTAAGATGGAATATGAGTTTTACAAACTAAAGGGTGATTTTAATACTTACATCCAGCAGTTTACCACAGCAGCATAAAAGGGGGATTTTCCCCAATTAGTTATATCTTGATAGGGTAGAGCAAATTTTTTATTGTGTTTTTTAATTCAGCAAATTCTCCAATTTCTTTTCGTTGAGAATTACGATATCGCCACCTCGAATGTCTATTAGTTTTTCTTCTTTAAAATCGCTCAATGTGCGAATTAGGCTTTCTTTAGCTGTACCGGCAATAGTTGCTAAGTTTTCGCGACTGATATCTATAACGTAGTTCTCGTTATGGGTTTTATATTTTTTATTGAGTGCAACCAGTGCATCGGCTACTTTTTTACGAAGAGAATTGTAGGCAATGCTAAGCAGTTGGTGTTCTTTTTCAGTTACATTTTTAGCCAGTAATTGTATGAATTTTTGCATCACTTCACGATTACTGCTGACCAACTTGTCAAATTCTTCTTTGGGTATGACCGCAATTTCTGTTTCTTCTAATGCTTCAGCTGTTTCCTTGTAAGGCGTGCCTTCCAGCAAAGCTAAATAGCCAAAAAAGTCGCCCTCGTTATACAATCCCATCACAAATTCTTTGCCATCGTCATTGGTTTTATAGGTTTTTATTTTTCCCTTCTCAATGTAAAATAATCGAACAGGATGATTCCCTTCAGCATAAATAATTTGCTTTTTCTTATAGTGATTTACGCTGCGCTCTTTTGCTAATTCATGAAGTAACTCATCGCCACCAGCATGGCTAATGATCTCATTTAGTCCATCTATGTTTGCAGACAATTGTTGGCGAAAGGTATCTACCTTTCGAAGTCTGCTTTCAATAGCACTGAGTAGTTCTGTGCCATTAAAAGGCTTGGTGATATAATCGTCTGCGCCTAATTCCATCCCTTTTCTGATCTCTGAGCGTTCAGCTTTAGCTGTAAGAAATATGAAGGGGATATTTCGTGTTGATTCGTTTTTTTGAAGTGCATGAATAACGCCATAACCGTCTAATACAGGCATCATAATGTCGCACACAATAATGTCCGGAGTATGCTTAAAGGCAAGCTCAACGCCTAATTTTCCATTAGCGGCAGTAATCACGGTATAGTTAGAAAGTTCCATGATTTCAGCCATGTTTTCACGAATATCATCGTTGTCTTCTATCAATAAAACGGTCTTCATTTTCAATGTTATTAGTGTGGTCATTAAGATATAATTCCTGATTCAATTTTATGATTCAGGGTGGTTAGTTTTTTTTTCTGCTTGAGGCGCAAATGTAATAATGAATTCAGTGCCTTTATTTAATTCACTATTCCATTTAATAGTCCCATTCATAAGTTCGGCATATCGAGCTACAATGTGTAGCCCAAGCCCTGTTCCTTGAATGTTGGTTACATTTCCACCACGGAAAAAACGCTCAAATAAATGTTGTTGGTCTTCGTGTGAAATTCCGATGCCGTTATCTTTTACTGAAAAAATGAGTTGTTTATTTTGCATTTCACTATAAGCGGTTATTGCTTCATTTTCAGGCGAAAATTTCACTGCATTGGAAATGAGGTTCATAGTGATGTGTTTCAATAAAGTAGGGTCAAGAATAAATTGTGTTTCACCTCTATGTTCATAATTAATTGTTTGTCCGGGTTTGATGATTGTTTTTAACTCATTTACAGTTTCGGAAATTAGGGAAGCTACATTGATCTCTGAAAAGCGAAGCTGAATGCGCCCTTCCTCAATTTTCCCAACGGATAAAAAGTCGTTCAGGATATCATTTAATGTATTGACGGCTGATATAATTCGCTGAATATGCCGATCTCGCTTGGGTTGTTCTTCAGCTTTTTGATATTTAGCAAGCAAGTAGGTTGATGACAAGATAGTGCTTAGCGGTGTTCTAAATTCATGAGAAGCCATTGATACAAATCGAGATTTAAGCTCGTTTAATTCCTTTTCCTTTTCCAATGCCTCGGTTAGGGATTGGGTACGCTCTTCAACTTTTCTTTCTAATTCACTATTTAGGTTTACTAATTGCTTTTCTGATTCTTTCCGAATACTGATGTCATTAATGAAAGCTACCACATACATTCCATCAGAGGTGGTATAGCTACTTAGACTTACTTCAACGGGAAACTCTATACCATCTTTTTTGACTCCAAATAAATCCATGCCAATTCCCATTGGGCGGCTGTGTGGATTTGTGTTGGTATAGCCTGTTCTATGATGCTCGTGTTTATGGTGGAATCTGCGCGGGATAAGAGTCTCAATCGTTTTTCCAACCAAATCTTCTAACTCATACCCAAATTGTTGCAACGCAAATTTGTTTGCAAGAACAATTTTCCCTTCATGGTTTGTAGTTACAATACCAATGGCAGCATAATTGAAAAGTGCTTCGTATTCTTTTTGAAATGGTTTGATATTCACGTACGTAAGATAGATATTTATTGAAGCTGGATTAGTTGTCTTAATGAACCGGTTTTATTTTCAAAACAATTCATGGGTTACATTCTTGCAAGCATCCTAAACTAAAGTTTAGTTGATTAGTATCGCAATAATGCTTCAATTTTTTCAGCTACTTTATCTGCATTGGGCAGCATGGCTGCTTCTAAAACAACGTTCATTGGAACTGCCGGAAGGTTTAATGCTCCTAAAGTTTGAACCGGTGCATCAAGTTGTGCAAAACAATTTTGAGCAATTCTGCCGGCAAGTGCTTCACAGAAAGAGTTGTGCAGTTGTTCTTCTGTCAATACTAAACTTTTGCCATGTTTCTTGACCGTGTCATAAATCAATGCTTCATCTAAAGGATATAGTGTTCTGATGTCAATGATTTCTATTTGTCCCGGAAATTGTTTGGCTGCATTTTTAGCCCAATGAACCCCCATTCCATAAGTGATGATGCAAATGGTTTCTCCATTTTCAATTTGTTGATCGCCGGCTTGCAAAACGCTTAACCCTTTACCGAAAGGTAACACATAATCGCTGTCAGGTTCAATTGTTTTTGCCTCATCTGTTCCAGGAACTTTGCTCCAATATAAACCCTTATGTTCGAGCATGATGACGGGATTTGGGTCAAGAAATGCCGCTTTCATTAAACCTTTTAGATCGGCTGCATTGCTTGGATAGGCTATTTTGATTCCTTTTATGGTTGCCAATGTGCTTTCTACGCTGCCACTATGATAAGGTCCGCCACCACCGTATGCTCCAATTGGAACGCGCACAATACAATTGACCGGAAATTTTCCACAACTTAAATAGCAAGACTTGCTAATTTCAGACACTAATTGATTCATGCCCGGGTATATATAATCGGCAAATTGCACTTCTACAATGGGCTTTAGTCCTAAAGCACTCATGCCAATTGTAGAGCCAATTATGTAAGCTTCTTGAATGGCCGTATTGAAAACTCTGTCATCGCCAAACTTATCGGCAAGTGTTGCCGCTTCCCGAAAAACCCCGCCTAATCTGCGACCTACATCTTGTCCATAAAAAAGAGCTTCAGGATATTGTTGTAAAATTTCTTCAACGGCATGAAGGGCTGCATCTACCATCACTACTTTTTCTTTCCCTTGCGGTGTGCGGGTTCCCACTTCTTCAGTTGCAGATGTAGGAGCAAAAACATGATGAGAAACAGTAGTCGGATCAGGTTCTGATGCTGCTAAAGCGTGATTAAATTCTTGTTGAGCAAATTCTATTTGTTCTTGATCTATTTCTGCTAACTGTTCTTCTTTTACACCTCGTTGCATCAACGCTTTGCGCAATTTTGGAACAGGGTCGTTTTGTGCATGTTTTTCTAAATCTTCAGCTGTTCGATACCATTCTTTTCTAACCCCAGAAGTATGGTGTCCCAACAAGGGTACTTTTGCATGAACGAGAATCGGTTTCCTTTCACGACGCACCCAATCAATAGTATATTCCATTGTCTTGTAGCTATCCACAAAGTCACTACCATTCACCCGAACACGCTCTAAACCGGTGAATCCGGCGGCATACTCATACGCATCATTGGTGCGAGCTTCATCACTACTTACAGAGATGCCCCAATCATTGTCTTGAACAAGATAAATAATAGGTAATTGATGTAAAGCAGCAAAGGAAAAACCTTCACTCACTTCACCTTCGGTAACACTGCCATCGCCTAAAGAACAGATGACCACAGGTGGCGTTTCATATTCTTTCAGTTTTTGTTTTTCTATGTACTGTATTCCTTGAGCGAGACCGGTTGTAGGAATCACTTGCATGCCCGTAGCACTGCTTTGGTGGATTATAGTAGGGTAACCTTGTCTGCGAATATTAGGATGGTTATAGTATTCGCGACCGCCCGTAAAAGGATCATCTGCTTTAGCTAAAAGCTGCAACATTAATTCATAAGGACGATAGCCCATTCCCAACATTAGACTTTCATCGCGATAATAAGGACTTACATAATCGCAAGCCTGAAGTAGGAATCCGGTTGCTAATTGTATGGCTTCATGTCCTCGAGAGGTACTATGTACATACTTGCAAATTTGGCGATTGGCATCGTAAATATCAGCCATAGCGCGTGCAGTCATCATTTGTCTGTATGCGCGCAATAGAGTGTCTTTAGAAAGCATGTCGGTTGATTGATTCTCCTGCTTGCGTGTAGCAGGGCTAAAAGTACGTTGTAATTGGGAAAGAAATGATGCCATTCGTTTTGGTTTTGCTTTCAATGAAAGCGTTGCAAATATCGAAACTCAAGTTGAAAGCAAAGCATTTATCAAAAATTGAAAAATAATGATTGGCAGGAATTGCTGAAAGTGTTACTATATCAAGCTTTTTGTTAGTTTCACAGGATGTATCAAATGCCATATTTTACAGAAACGAATCAATTTGAAGTATTGGATTTTATGCGTTCTCATTCATTTATTACGCTTATAGGAAGTTTAAATGGACAGAGTGTAGCAACTCAAATCCCTATTATGATTCAAGGAGATATAAACAATTTGACGCTAATTGGTCATGTTATGCGAGAAACAGATCATTGTAAAGCTTTGATGTCCAATCCCAATGTATTAGCCTTGTTTACCGGTGCTCATTGCTATGTGAGTGCTGGATGGTATGCAGAACGCGGACATGCCAGTACTTGGAATTATATCAGTGTTCATGCACGAGGAACAATAAAAATATTGAATGATAGAGAAACGCTTCAGGTTATAACAGAACAGACACGAATGTTTGAAGAAAATCAGCCCAAACCACAATTTGTTTCTGCATTATCGGAAGACTATTTGCAAGCGGGCATTTCGGCAATTGCCGGATTTGAAATGAAAGTAGAAGAACTTTACCCTATTTTTAAGTTAAGCCAAAATCGGGATGACAAAAGCTACCAAAACATAGTTTATATGCTGGAAGCCCAAGAAGATAGCGGATCTCATGATATAGCTTTGGAAATGCGAAAGCGAAGAAAGCAACTTTTTTTAGACAATTGAAATTGTGTTAAAAGAAAACGACCGCCTTTATAGAGCGGTCGTAATTATTAAGAGCAAAGATAAAAATTAGGCAACAGGTTCTAATTTCAATACTTGCGCCATTGTTTTTCCAATGTTAGCCGGACTTTCAACTACATGAATACCACACTCTGTCATGATCTTCATTTTTGCCGCAGCTGTATCGTCCGCACCACCAATGATAGCACCGGCGTGCCCCATTCTGCGACCGGCAGGAGCCGTTTGTCCAGCAATAAAGCCAACTACAGGCTTGCGCATATTTTGTTTTAACCACTGCGCAGCTTCTGCTTCCATGTTGCCACCAATTTCACCAATCATAATGATGCCATCAGTTTCTGAGTCATTCATAAGTAATTCTACGGCTTCGCGAGTTGTAGTGCCAATGATTGGGTCGCCTCCAATTCCTATGGCAGTAGAAATGCCCATCCCAGCTTTTACGGCTTGGTCTGCAGCTTCATAAGTCAAGGTTCCTGATTTTGAAACAATGCCAATACGACCCGGTTTAAAGACGAAACCAGGCATAATACCCACTTTCGCTTCACCAGCTGTGATCACACCCGGGCAGTTAGGTCCAATCAAACGACATTCTTTTCCTCTTAAATATTCTCGAGCTTTCACCATGTCTTGAACAGGAATACCTTCTGTGATACAAATAATCACTTTGATACCGGCATCGGCTGCTTCCATTATCGCATCAGCAGCAAAAGCAGGAGGAACGAAAATGATAGATACATTTGCTCCGGCTTGAGAAACAGCATCGGCTACCGTGTTGAAAACAGGGCGATCAAGATGTTTTGTGCCACCTTTTCCCGGCGTTACTCCACCTACCACGTTTGTTCCATACTCAATCATCTGTGTAGCATGAAATGTACCTTCCGTGCCGGTAAAACCCTGCACAATAACTTTTGAGTCTTTATTTACTAATACAGCCATAAGCTTCTTAATTGTTTGTAAAAAACTGGGCGCAAAAGTAATTAATTGTCTTCAATCACAAATTACTTCTTAACTTTGCGCTGCAATATTGAAACAGGATAATTGAAAATGTAAAGTTTATTTGGTATTAACCCCAACCAATTTTACCGCTTAATTGTCTTTTCAAAGTGAGATAAACTCAAAAAAATACTTTTCAAAAGATACTAAAAATAAATAAGCGCCGTTGTAATGGTAAACGACGCTTGCTTGATACTAAAGATGTAATGGGTAATCAATTCTAGATTTGAAGGCCGGTTTCTACCGGCTTTGTTTTTTTGATGAATGTGTAAAATAGGTATTCTATTTAGATTTCCAAATTTTTTTGAACGAAAGTTTATTTTTTTCATAATCGCCACTTATTTGTTGGGGGAAATTATTCCGTTGCGTAACTGCTCTTGCTTGTTAGCTTCTTTGGCTTTAGTAAGAAATTCAGATGCAAAAATAAAAGCGTTTAAGTCTTCATCATTGCTGAAAATAATCTCCTTATTTGAGCCTTCCCATTTCTTAATCCCCTTGTGCATGTATAAAATATGATCGCCGCTTTCCATTACCGTGTTCATGTCGTGAGTGTTGATGATAGTAGTCATATTGTACTCAGTAGTAACTTCTTTTATCAGTTTGTCTATTACCAAAGAGGTTTGTGGATCAAGTCCCGAATTAGGTTCGTCGCAAAAAAGATATTTGGGATTCAATACAATGGCACGGGCTAAAGCCACCCGTTTTTTCATCCCACCACTTATTTCAGCCGGATGTTTTTTGTTTGAACCCTCTAAATTTACTCGGGATAAAACTTCATTTACTCGCGTTTGTTTTTCATTTTTTGTCATTTGGGTAAACATGTCTAAAGGGAAGCGTACATTATGCTCTACGGTCATACTGTCGAATAGTGCCGAACCTTGAAATAGCATACCGATTTGTTTGCGAATTTGCTTCAATTCTTCGGGTTCTATCTGCATGATATCTTTGCCTTCATACAGAATTTCACCTTCATCAGGACGTAACAATCCTACCAAACATTTCATCAATACCGTTTTTCCACTCCCGCTGGCACCAATGATTAAATTGGTTTTTCCGGGCTCCATTTTGGCAGAAACGTCAATCAAAACACTCTTATCTCCAAAACTTTTTTTGATGTGCTTTATCTCAATCATCAGGGTATATCTATGACTCCAAAATTCGTAAGTATTTGCGAACCTCAATCAAAAAATTATATAGCCTTTGTATAGAGGAAATAAATTAGCAAAAAGAAAATTAATTAAACGTTTGTTTAGTTTCAAACAACTGTTTAACTTTGTGCCCGAAATGGAAAAGAACGAAGCACTTAGCGACAAACAAATTCACATCATTGATGTGGCTGAAAAGTTATTTGCTGAAAAGGGATTTGAGGGCACATCAGTGCGGGATATAGCACATGAGGCAGATGTAAATATTGCCATGATTTCTTACTATTTCGGATCGAAGGAAAAGTTACTTGAAGCCGTGTTTGCTCGTAGAAGTGCTATGATTACGCAGCAATTAACGATGGTGTTAGACAATAAAAAATTAGCTCCTATTGATAAGGTCTATCTTTTAATTGACTTTTATATTGATCAAATCATTCGCAACCAACATTTTCACAAAATCATGGTGCGAGAGCAAATTGCGGGGCGTGAATCTTCTGTAGGAAAGGCAATTGCTCAAATTAAATCAACCAACCAATCATTAATTAAGCAATTGATTTTAGAGGGTCAGAAAAAGCGAGTATTCAAACATCGTATTGATGTGTCAATGATGATGATGACTCTTATTGGAACAGCTAACCAAATGATTTCTGCTCAGCAACATTACCGCATCCTAAATGATTTAGAAGATATGCCCGATGATCAATTTGAAACCCTCATTCATAAAAAATTAAGTGTGCATTTAAAAAACTTGTTCAAAGCAGTATTGACTTATGAATCGTAATTTGAAAAAACTTGCCTTTTGTGCTATGTATATAGCTTCAGTAGGTTTTGTCTCCGCTCAAGAACGCAAATTGCCGTTAGATGAAGCGATATATCTAAGCTTGCAACACAGCAATCAATTAAAACTAAGTAAGGCAAAAACAGAAGAAGCCGTTGCTTCGTTGCGATCTGCACAAGATCAACGATTGCCATCAGCCTCTATTTCAGGCTCCTATATTCGAATTAATCAGCCTAACCTAGATTTAAAATTGAAATTAGGCGGCAGTTCACAATCTGGAAATGGTAATTCCGGTGGGCAATCCGAGCCAAGTGCTGCACCTTCTTTTTCTGTTAATGAAGCGGCTTATGCCATTGCCAATGTTTCTCTTCCCTTGTTCGCAGGTTTTAAAATTTCAAGTGGGATTGAATCAGCAAAATTTTTAAAAAGGGCTTCTGAATTAGATGCAGAAAAAGATCGAGAAGAAGTAATTGCTAATGCTATTGCCGCTTATAGTAATCTATATAAAGCATCTGCTGCTGTGGAACTTGTGCAAGAGAATTTGAAAACAGCTAAACAAAGAGTTACTGATTTTTCAAACTTGGAACAAAACGGTTTAATGGCACGTAATGATTTATTAAAAGCTCAATTGCAACAATCAAATGTTGAACTGACTTTATTAGATGCAGAAAACAACAGAAAGCTTACGTGTATTAATATGAATCTGATGTTGGGATTACCTCAAGAAACGATTTTAGTGCCAGATGCAAAAGCATTTGTTGTGTCCGCTGATGCGCACCAATATTCTGATTGGGAGACGTTGGCACTTTCTAATAGAAAGGATATACAATCACTTGACTATAGAATTAAAGCAGCAAATGTTGGAGTTCGAGCTGCAAAAGGTGATTATTATCCTTCTGTAGCTTTGACAGGGGGATATTTAGCTGCTTATATTCCCAATGTGCTAACCGTTACTAATGCTTTGAATGGCGGTGTAGGGGTAAAATATAGCCCGTCTTCTTTATGGACTGCCGGGGCAAAAGTTTCTGCTGCAAAAGCAAGGCTTAATGAAGCTCAACTTAATGAAGCGATGCTATTGGATGCGGTTCGGCTCCAAGTTGCTCAAGCTTATCAAACTTATCTCAGCAACTTAAAAAAGATTGATGTTTATGAACAGGCATTAGCTCAAGCATCAGAGAATTATCGCATTGTTCGTAACAAACAACAAAATGAACTTGCTACCACAACTGAGCTTTTAGATGCTGATGTAGCCCAACTTCAGGCGCACATAAATGCTGCTTATGCTAAAGCAGATGCTCTGGTAGCTTTCAAAAAATTACAACAAATGGTTGGTGTCCTTTCAGAATCCACTACACAAAAAACACTTAATTAACCGTAACAATAATCAGAAACGATCATGGAATCTCAAACTTCTCTAAATAGTTCTATGGAAGAATCAACTTCTAAAAGAAAAAAGATATTTCCAATTCTTTTAGCTGCACTTGTCATTTCGGGAGGAGCTTATGGCATTTCTCGATACATTCATGGACAACATCATGAAGAAACCGATGATGCTCAAATTGATGCAAATATTAGTCCGGTAATTCCGCGTGTTCCGGGCTATGTGGCTGAAGTGCGCGTAAAAGATAATCAACGAGTAAAGAAAGGGGATACACTTTTAGTGTTAGACGATCGAGATATGCGTATCCGAGTTGAGCAAGCAGAGGCAGCATTAATAGGTGCACAAAGCAACTTGGGAGTGGCACAAGCTACAACTACCGCCTCACAAGCAAATATAACATCAGCTCAAGCAAATGTAGCAACGGTTCAGGCACAAATTGAAACAGCAAAAGTTAATGTATGGCGTACTAATCAAGACTTTCAGCGATATTCAAACCTTATCAAAGATCATTCAATTACTCAACAACAATATGAGCAAGCCTTAGCTGCAAAACAAACTGCTGAAAGACAATTAGAAGTTTTGCAAGAGCAGAAAAATGCAGCATCGAGACAAACCAATGCCATAGCATCGCAAAGCGGAGCAACATCCAAACAAGTGAATGTAGCTGATGCAAACATTCGCCAGCGTCAAGCAGATTTGGATAATGCCAAGCTCAACCTTTCCTATACGGTCATTACAGCACCGGAAGAAGGTGTACTTTCAAAGATAAATATTCAACCCGGACAATTTGTAAATGCCGGACAATCTCTTTTCAGTGTTGTTTTAGATAAAAATATTTGGGTCACTGCAAATTTTAAAGAAACACAAATTGGCAAAATGAAACAGGGTCAAAAAGTGTGGGTTCGTGTAGATGCGCTATCAGGTCATCAATTCGAGGCAAAGGTTTCGTCATTTGCACCTGCTACCGGCTCGAAATTTGCTTTGTTGCCGCCAGATAATGCAAGTGGAAATTTTGTAAGGGTAGTGCAACGTGTTCCGGTAAAAATTGAATTTGTAAGTACTACGGATGAAAAGAAGGTATTGTTACGTCCCGGAATGAATGTGGATGTTGACGTAAATCTCGATTAGTATTTGCCTTGTTCTTAAAAAAATAATTTATTCCAATTAGTATAGATAAGCTATGACCAATCAAAATTCTCTGGTTGAATACGGTTTTCGTAGAGTCATCATCACCATTACGGCTATCTTTTGTGCTTTGCTTGAGATTGTTGATACAACCATTGTAAACGTAGCACTAAATGATATGCGAGGGAATCTCGGTGCAACCCTTTCTGAAGTAGGATGGGTTATTACGGCTTATGCAATTGCCAATGTTATTATTGTACCAATGACCACTTGGCTGTCACAACAATTTGGACGAAGAAATTATTTTGCCGCTTCTATCATCATCTTTACCGTTGCTTCCTTTTTGTGCGGTAATGCCACAAGTATATGGGAGCTTGTCTTCTTTCGTTTTATACAAGGATTAGGCGGAGGTGCTTTGTTAGTAACTTCTCAAACAATCATTACAGAAAGTTATCCGCCTGAAAAACGCGGAATGGCACAAGCAATTTATGGTTTAGGGGTCATTATCGGACCTACTTTAGGACCACCTTTAGGAGGATATATTGTAGATCATTTTTCATGGTCGCATATTTTCTACATCAACATTCCAATTGGGATTATAGCCACTATTCTTACACTACAATTTGTTAGAAGTCCAAAATATACTGAGAAGACCAATCGAAAAGATATAGATTGGCTGGGCATTGGTCTATTAGCTGTTGCCGTCGGATCACTGCAATATATCTTAGAGCGGGGTCAAGAAGATGATTGGTTTAGCAGTACAGCAATTATTGTTCTTACTATCACAACCGTATTTGGTGCATTTTTTTTCATTTGGAGAGAACTCACCTATCGCAATCCCATTGTGGATTTGAGAGTACTTAAAAATGGTAATTTACGAATCGGTACAATCCTTTCCTTTATTTTGGGTTTTGGATTATATGGTAGTGTATTTGTAATTCCGGTATATACACAAGCCACTTTAGGCTGGACAGCTCAGCAAGCCGGTATGTTGATGATCCCTTCTGCCCTGACTACTGCTTTTATGATGCCGATTATTGGTAAACTTTTAGAACGTGGTGTTCCACAACAATACCTTGTTGCATTGGGAATGCTTTTGTTTTTTGGATATAGTTTTTGGACTTCTCAAATTCTTACTCCAGATACCAGTGAGCAAGCTTTCTTTTGGCCATTGATTGTGCGTGGAGTAGGCATGGGAATGTTGTTTATACCGATTACCACTTTAGCTCTGTCCACTTTAAAAGGGTTAGATATTGGTAAGGGTGCTGCTTTTACGGGTATGATGAGGCAATTGGGCGGTTCGTTTGGTATAGCTGTGATTACCACTTTTATTGCACATCAAGGTATGGTTCATCGAAATGATATGGTAAGCAAGCTGGATGTAAATTCAGCAACTGTACAGCAAAGAGTTCAAAGCTTACAACAAGGGTTTATGGCTAAAGGAATGACTGCTGATGTAGCCAAAAACACTGCTTATAAATTACTTGATTATTCAGTTACAAAACAAGCAACTGTATTGACCTACATGGATGTGTTTCTTTACATTGGAGTCTTATTCTTGATTTGCATTCCTTTTATCTTAATAGCTAAAGGTAAGCGCCCCAAAAATATGGACTTGAGTGAGGCTATGCACTGATGACGTGTATTGTTCAATTGGATCTTTCCATCCGTTTTATTCAATAAATACTGAGATTTAATTCATGTTACCGTTTGCCCAACTCAATTACTTCGCAATTGCGCATGATAGATCCGTCAATGGTTAATCGAACTAATGTTCTCAATTTATGCCAGCCTTGCTTTCCGGCAGCTCCGGGATTGATGTGAAGGCATTTTATTTTTTCGTCAAAAAGAATTTTGAGAATATGGGAATGACCTGATAGGAAAAGTTGCACTGGAGTACGATTTAGTTCTTCTTTCGCAATACTTGAATATCGTCCCGGATATCCACCAATATGAATCATCAGCACTTGAATGTCTTCACAAAAAAAGCGAAGTTTTTCAGGAAATCGGTGCCGAATAGCTTGTCCATCAATATTTCCATATACACCACGTAAGGGCTTGAATTTTGAAAGCTTCTCCACTACTTGCTCATCACCAAAGTCGCCGACATGCCAAATTTCATCGCAGGTTTCAAAATGGCGAAACACAGCCTCATCTAAATATCCATGCGTGTCAGAAATGATTCCTATTTGCTTCATTCAAAAAAAAATCTTAAATGTTGTGGGAAGAGAATTTGATGATTTTCATTTTAAAAGCAAGTAAATAGAATGATTTTGAAAGTACTAAGGTCAACTACTCAAAGGGCATTCTATATTCTGATACGGCTTGTTCAACATACGAAATCATTCGTTGTTGAAATAGAGCAGTCCCCTCCAACAATAATTCTACTTTGATGGGTACTACCACAACCGTTGCACCTATTTTATTGATTGCTTCTCGTTGTAAATGCAAACGGGTTGCATCTTTTTCAGTGGTAACAATCAATTTGTTTTCTACATTCCAATTTTTCCAAGTTTCGGCAATCTCTTCTATATCCTTGCTAAGGAAATAATGATGATCGGGATAAGACAGAACATGTGTTTGACGGGCTTCTTGTTGTATATGAGCCACAAAAGGACTCGGATTAGCAATACAACACACAATCAAGGCATGAGCATCATTTAGTGAAATTGGTTTGCCGGAAAACAAATCATAAGGTGCATCATAATTTATGGTTGAAAAAAAGATAGACTGATGCGGCAAGGGTGAAATCTTAGAAATGATTTCATTTGCTTTATCAGGTGAAAGTGTTTGTGGGCATTTAGAAATAATAATAACATCGGCACGCTGATAGGCTTTTCGGCTTTCACGAAGACGACCATAAGGTAGAATATAATCAGTATAAAATGGCTTAGAAAAGTCTGTAATTAAAATATTTATTCCGGGTTTTACTGACCTATGTTGGTAGGCATCATCAAGCAACACAATATCAATATCCGGCACTCTTTGTAAAAGGCTTGGAATACCGGTCATTCGTTCTTCTGCAACACTTACTATTAATTCAGGAAACTTCAGATAGTATTGCATCGGCTCATCGCCAATTTTAAGAGCATTGGTATGCTCATCTGCAATCAAAAATCCTTGCGTTCTTCTTTTATAGCCTCGGCTCATAGTGGCTATCCGATATTGATATTGAAATAGGTGGATGAGATATTCAACATGTGGTGTTTTTCCGGTGCCACCCACGGATAAGTTGCCTACTGAAATAATAGGAACACTGAAAGAAACAGAAGAAAAAAATCCCGTGTCATAAAGTCTATTCCGAACCCATACGGCAGCACCATATAGCAAAGCAAATGGATAGAGAAACAGCCTTAAAATTTGTAATAAAAATGAACGCATTGCTAAATCAAAACTTCCGACAAAGAAAAGCTATTCATGACAACAGCCCTGCGTGTTCAAGTGCATATTCTAAAACTTTTTCTCTTGGATCAAATGGTTTCAGCTTATTTAAACCTAAAAATGATCGTGCGGATTCAATCAAAACCAAATTGTCTTTCGGCACAGATTCGTTTTTTCGTAAAAAAGAAAAAGTGCCTGCTTCTATTAAGCATCGCTCTGGTATTAATCCTATTACTTCGCTACCCACTAATTCTACACCAGCTTCTGCTGCTAACATTTCGCAAGTCTGCCAAACCTGTAATAGAGAAGTTATTCTATAATCCAGCAAATTAAAGGATACTTGTACACAATTATAGTCTGCCATATACCAACCAATGGCGCGTACTTTAGGAAGTATGCCGGCAACATATTTCCCGTTTTCTTTACGACCTCTTTCTCTAATACGGGAAGCAATGAAATTGGCTACTTCAATCTTATCTGTGCTTAACGAAATGTTGAAGGCTACCAAAATATCACGTACTCCCATCACCGTGGCACCGGCTTTAGCATTGAAAACAACTTTATTGTCGGGTATCCAATTGGGCTGTTTCATTTTTTCTTCCAATCCTTCATATTGTCCTCGACGAAGGTCAGGCAGTGCTTTTCGGCTTTCGTTTTTAGCTGAATGTTCATACAAATAAATCGGAATTTTCAACTCATTCCCAACTCGTTCACAAAGGTTGTTAACTATTTCATTTGCTTCTTCTAAATGAATGTTTGATAGCGGCACAAAAGGACAAACATCCGTGGCTCCAATTCTCGGATGTACACCTGTCTGAGTTTGCATATCTATTTCCTCTGCGGCACATTGAATAGCTCTAAAAGCTGCTTCAGATACTGATTGTGGCAAGCCTGCAAAAGTCATAACCGTACGATTGGCAGCAGGGCTGATGTCAATATGCAATAATTCAATCCCTTCAACCGATCGAATAGCTGATGCGATTTTGTCTATTTTTATCCGATCTCTGCCTTCACTAAAATTAGGAATACATTCCAATAACGGTAGCCTTGTTTTCATTATCATAAAAGTAGTGCAGTTATACTAACTTGCAGGAAGCATTTTACTAATGAACTACATTCCACATCCAACCATTCTTCAAGGGAAATGGGTTCGTCTTGAGCCTATGCGGAAAGACCATTTTCCATTCTTAGCAACAGTTGCTAAAGACGCTCGGATTTGGGAACAGTTACCCACCGATGGAACCAATGAAGTTTTATTGAAGGAATATATTCATGAGGCGGTGTTGAAAAGAGCGATTGGCGAACAATATCCTTTCACCATATTTGACCATTTCAAAAATATTCCCATTGGCAGTACTCGATTATTTGACTTTTTCCCGGAGCATAAAAAAATAGAAATAGGATGGACTTGGCTATCTCCTGATTATTGGGGTGGCTGCTATAATTTGGAATGTAAACTATTACTGCTAACCTTCTGTTTTGAAACCTTATTACTGAACCGGGTTCAATTAAAAACCAGAGACACCAACTTGCGATCTCAAGCGGCAATTCTTAAAATTGGTGCCAAAAAAGAAGGTATTTTACGAAAGGATCGAGTCATGAGAAATGGAGAAGTTCGGGATACGCATTTGTTTAGCATGATTGATACTGAATGGAAAGAAACAAAAGAGAAACTGGAAACTTTAATGAAAAACTTTGACAATTAAATAACTTGCTATTCTGAAAATAATTAAATTTAAAGACACTTTCAATGTTACCGACAGAAAGCGGAGTCAATTATTAATCATCCAAAAAAAATCAGACATTGAAACCTACTAACATCAACAATCCGGAATATTTTCATCAAGTGGTAGATTGTCAATATGCTTGTCCATCACACACGCCCGTTCCTGAATACATTCGACTAATTGCTGCCGGAAAGTTTACAGAAGCTTATATGGTGAACTGGGATTCAAACGTATTTCCGGGTGTTCTCGGACGTACGTGCGACCGTCCTTGCGAGCCGGCTTGTAGGCGTGGACGGGTGGAAGAAGAACCGGTTGCTATTTGCCGTTTGAAAAGGGTAGCCGCAGATAATAAAGAGGATGTAAAACAATACATGCCTCAAGGTCTCTTTGCCCCGAATGGGAAAAAGATTGCCTTAGTTGGCGGAGGACCTGCTTCTTTAACGGTTGCACGCGATTTAGCACCCTTGGGTTATGAAATACATTTGTTTGACGAACAGCCTGCCGGTGGCGGATTTATGCGAAGCCAAATTCCTTCGTTTCGTCTTCCCGAAACTGTGTTGAATGAAGAAGTGGGGTATATCCTTAATCTGGGAATTCATACGCATTTCAACCACTATGTTCGTTCATTAAAAGAATTACTTCAGTCGGATTACGATGCTGTTTTTGTAGGATCGGGTGCACCGCGTGGACGAGATTTACTCGAATTGCCGGGCAGAAATGAAGGTGATGCCAACATTCATATCGGAATCAATTGGTTGGCTTCCGTTGCTTTTGAACACACCAAAAAAATAGGTAAACGTGTTCTTGTCTTGGGTGGTGGTAATACAGCAATGGATTGTTGTCGAACCGCACGAAGACTTGGCGGTGAGTCCGTGAAAGTATTGGTAAGAAGCCCTTTTGAAGAAATGAAAGCCTCGCCATGGGAAAAAGAGGATGCCATTCATGAAGACATTCCTATCATTGACAATCATGTACCCAAGTCATTTGTTGTCAAAGAAGGACAATTAATCGGTATGACTTTTGAAAAAGTGAAAGCTGAATATGTTGATAACAAAAGAAAATTAGTTCCTACAGGCGAGCCGGAAGTATTTTATGAAGTAGATGATGTTTTGATTGCTATTGGTCAGGAAAATAGTTTCCCTTGGATTGAGCGTGATTTAGGAATCGAATTTGACAAGTGGAATATGCCCTTGGTAAATGAAACGACCTATTGCTCAACGAATGAAAAAGTTTTTTTTGGCGGTGATGCTGCCTTTGGTCCCAAAAACGTCATTACCGCCGTAGCACAAGGTCATCAAGCGGCTATTTCTATTCATCTGTATTGTTCGGAAATGAACTTGAAAACAGATCGCCCTGCTCCATTTGTCAATCTTCATAACATGAAAATGGGTATTCATGAATGGGGCTATGATAACAATGTTGTTACAGACCAACGGTATGTAGTGCCACAAGCGTCCAAAACTGAAACCTTACGCGATAGAAAAAAGGAGGTAGAGTTAGGTTTTGATGTGATGGAAGGTTTTAAAGAAGCTCAACGTTGCTTAAACTGCGATGTGCAAACCGTTTTCACCGAGTCGAAGTGTATTGAATGTGATGCTTGTGTTGATATTTGCCCTACCTCTTGTATCACCTTTACCACAAACGAAGAAAACGAATCGGATATTCGAAATAAACTAAAAGTACCGGCTACTAATTTGTCTCAACCTCTATACATTTCTGATACCCTGCCTACTAAAAGGATTATGGTCAAGGACGAAAATGTGTGTTTGCATTGCAGCTTATGTGCCGAACGTTGCCCTACCGCTGCATGGGATATGAAACAGTTTTACTATAACGTTACAAAGGCGATGGGTATGAAAAATGAAGTGATAGGCTAATCCATCAAACAACATATTTACAGACACCAATTTTGATTAAGAAAAATATTTTTGATGATAAATGATTTTGTAGTTCGTTTTGCCAATGTAAATGGAACCGGCTCTGCCAGTGCCAACTTCTTATTTACGAAGTCTATCTTCAGAATGGGCATACCTGTTACGCCTAAAAACATCTTTCCTTCCAATATCCAAGGATTGCCCACTTGGTATGAAGTACGGGTGTCTGAGAAAGGGTGGCAGGGGCGTAAAGAAGGAATAGACTTATTGGTATGCGTAAATCCACAAAGTATGGCAAAGGATGTTGAAAGCGTAAGACCTGGAGGATATTTTTTGTACGATAGTTCCAAGCAATTGCATAACGAATTTATACGAGCAGATATTCATTATTTAGGCATTCCGCTTATGGAAATCTGTAATCGAGAATACACAGATGCCCGCCAACGGCAATTGTTCAAAAACATTGTTTATGTAGGTGCTTTATCTGCTTTGCTGAATATCGAATTTGAAGTATTAACCGGATTGCTGAATGATCAATTTAAAGGTAAAGAAAAATTGATTGCGCCAAATGTAAAAGCACTACAATTAGGAGCAGAATATGCTCGCGAAAACTTTACTTGTCCATTACCTTTTTATGTGGAACGTCGAAATCTGATCGGTGATTCTATCATGGTGGACGGCAATACAGCTTGTGGTCTGGGTGCCGTTTATGGCGGTGCAACTGTGTGTGCCTGGTATCCGATTACACCTTCTACCTCTGTTGCAGAAGCCTTTCATGATTATGCCAAAGAGTATCGTATAGATACTGAAACAGGAGCTAAAAATTATGCTATCGTTCAAGCAGAAGATGAATTGGCTGCGATAGGGATGGTTATAGGAGCAGGATGGAATGGTGCACGTTCGTTTACGGCCACCAGTGGACCGGGTATTTCCCTCATGAATGAATTTTTAGGGTTGGCTTATTTTGCTGAAATACCTTCTGTGTTAATAGATGTGCAAAGAGCCGGACCATCTACCGGAATGCCTACCAGAACGCAACAAAGCGATATTTTAGAAGCAGCTTATGCTTCACATGGAGACACCAAACACATACTTCTGCTGCCTTCCACACCAAAGGAATGTTTTGATATGACTGCTCAAGCATTAGACTTGGCAGAGCAACTACAAACACCCATTATTGTATTAACAGACTTAGATCTCGGTATGAACGATCATCTTTCACCACCGTTTGAATGGAATGATACAGTGACATATCAACGAGGGAAAGTGCTTACAGCTAAGGATCTTGACAACATGGGGAAATTTGGGCGATATCTTGATGTGGATGGAGACGGTATCCCTTATCGAACCTATCCGGGCACACATCCCACTAAAGGATCATTTTTTACACGTGGAACTTCTAGAGATGAATATGCTATTTATTCAGAAGACGGTGCAGTCTATAAACGGAATATGGACAGGCTGATGGTGAAATGGGAAACCGCCAAAGAAATGGTGCCTAAGCCAATTATTAGTCAAGCTAAAGCATCAACCCAAATAGGTGTGATATATTTTGGTACCTCCAATCATGCTACTGATGAAGCCTTGTTTCTTTTGAGTGAACAAGGGATTCATTTTGATTCACTTCGTTTACGAGCTTTTCCTTTTCATCAACAGGTAGCTGATTTTATTGCCGCTCATCAACAGGTTTTTGTTATTGAACAAAACAGAGATGCACAAATGCGCAGTTTACTTATGATTGAACTGAACATAGCACCCGACAAACTCATTTCAATTTTAAATTATGACGGAATGCCAATGACAGCAGAAAATATTGTTCAACAGATGCAATCCAAATACAAACAATACGCTCAAGCAATTCCGGCATAAAAACACTTTGATACAAAATAAAAGTTGAACCAACCAAGCAAAAAATCATGACTTATATACGTCCCGCATTTCGCCATCCACAACTGCCGCTTAATAAATTGGGGCTACCTGTTTCCTACTATGAAGGTGCACTTTCTACCCTTTGCGCCGGATGTGGACACGACTCTATTAGTGCGGGTATTATTCAAGCTTGTTGGGAATTAAACATTCAACCCCATCATGTAGCCAAGCTTTCCGGTATAGGATGTTCGTCTAAAACACCCACTTATTTTTTAAGCAATTCTCATGGCTTTAATTCTGTTCATGGACGCATGCCTTCAGTAGCTACCGGTGCTTATTTAGCCAATCGAGATTTGCTGTATATAGGCGTTTCCGGTGATGGTGACTCAGCTTCTATCGGTATGGGGCAGTTTGCTCACGTAATCCGTCGAAACGTAAACATGGTATATGTAGTGATGAATAATGGATGCTATGGATTGACGAAAGGGCAAGATTCTGCAACAGCAGATATTGGCTCCATCAGCAAATCAGGAAGTGTCAATCAATTTCAAGGAATAGATTTAGCCAGCCTTGCCATTGAATTGGGAGCTACTTTTGTAGCTCAAAGCTTTTCCGGTGATAAAGATCAATTAGTTCCACTCATAAAAGCGGCTATCAAGCATCCGGGATTTGCATTGATTAATGTAGTATCGCCTTGTGTTACCTTCAACAACAATCCGGGATCAACCAAGTCCTATCAATTTGTTCGAGAACATCATGCCATGACTTCAAAAATGGATTATGTCCCGGAAATGAAAACAATTTCTACCAGCTATCATGAAGGAAATAATCAGGAAATAGAACTGCATGATGGAAGTACCATTCAGCTTCATAAGCTTTCGCCAGATTGGAACCCTGAAGATAGAGTATCAGCCATTTTAGCTTTAAAACAAGCAGCTGCTAAACAAGAAGTGCTAACCGGATTGCTTTTTATAGAACCGGAAACAAAAGCATTACACCAAATTTTGGGAACAACGGAATCTCCACTCAACACACTGACCGAATCTTCCTTATGTCCGGGAAATAAGGAACTATTGGAGCTAAATAAAAGTTGGCGATAACAAACAAAAGTTAGGAATCTATCTTAAACAAAAAAATATAAATAATTCACTTTCATTTAAAATGGGTATTGACCTTATTGTCAAGTTGAATAATTCCTTCTTTTTCTCTAAAATCTTGACAAATTTATAATGCCCTTAAAACTGAACTAAAAACGGCCAAAACAATTTTTTACATTTGCCGCGCCTCTCCATTATAGAGTGGCTAAGCAACCAACAACTGAATTACATTTTATGTCAAAAATTAAAGTAGCCAACCCCGTAGTAGAGCTGGATGGGGATGAAATGACACGCATCATTTGGAAGTTTATTAAAGACAAATTGATCCTCCCTTATGTTGATGTGGATATAAAGTATTATGACTTAGGAGTTGAACATCGAGATGCCACAAATGATCAAGTTACTATTGATGCAGCCCTTGCTATAAAGCAATATGGAGTGGGAATTAAGTGCGCAACTATTACACCTGATGAAGCTCGAGTAAAGGAGTTTAATCTCAAACAAATGTGGAAAAGCCCTAATGGCACCATTCGCAACATTCTTGATGGAACTGTATTTCGGGAACCTATCGTGATCAATAATGTACCTCGATTGGTCGTAAATTGGGATGCCCCAATTATTGTAGGCCGTCATGCTTTTGGTGATCAATATCGGGCAACAGATTTTACCGTAAAAGGAAAAGGCAAGCTAACGATCAAATTTGAAGGAGAAAATGGAGAAGTCATAGAACATGAAGTTTATGACTTTAAAGGGGATGGCGTTGCCATGGCTATGTACAACACGGATGAATCAATCAAAGGCTTTGCCCGCGCATGTTTCAACATGGCTTTACAAAAAGGTTGGCCACTTTATCTGTCAACTAAAAACACCATTCTTAAAAAATATGACGGCCGATTTAAAGATATTTTTGAAGACATTTATCAAAATGAATTCAAAACCCAAATGGATGCTGCCGGACTTAGTTATGAGCATCGCCTCATTGACGACATGGTGGCCAGTGCTTTGAAATGGAACGGAAATTTTGTGTGGGCTTGTAAAAACTATGATGGTGATGTACAAAGTGACACTGTAGCTCAAGGCTTTGGCTCATTAGGGTTGATGACCTCCGTATTGGTTACACCCGATGGAAAAACAATGGAAGCAGAAGCTGCACATGGAACTGTAACACGCCACTATCGCGAACATCAAAAAGGAAACCCTACATCTACAAATCCCATAGCATCCATATTTGCATGGACACGCGGATTAGCTTTCCGTGGTAAACTCGATAACAATCAAGCATTGATAGACTTCTGCCATGCCTTAGAAGCCGTATGTATAGAAACTGTTGAAAGCGGAAAAATGACCAAAGATTTGGCTATCTCTGTTTATGGAAATAAAGTAAATCATGGCGAACATTACCTTTATACAGAAGAATTTTTAGACGCATTAGATTCTAATTTGAAGTCTAAAATCAAATAAACTATTAGTAAAATAAACTCGTCTTTAAGGGTCGGTTTTGTACCGACCTTTTTTATTTTTACTTTATGTTGAACAATCGAAAAGACTCTATCTGTAAAAACTGCATTAGAAATAGTATCTTCGCGCTTTAATTTACCCGCCTGCATCACTTCATGCAGGAATTTATCGAACAGCTAAACTTTTTGTAGTTCCCGCTATATGAATATCTTTTTAACAGGCGCAACTGGACTTGTGGGAGGAGAACTCCTAGTTACACTTTCAAAGCGTAGTGATGTTGACAAAATTTTCTGCCTTCTTAGATCTAAATCAGAAGAAGAAGCGTTAATCCGCATCAAACACGTTTTTGATCTGCATCAAGACGAATATGATCCCAGTCGCATTGTCCCGGTTTTAGGTAATTTATTTGACGACAACTTAACCGATTCTTTAAAAACCAATAAACTTCTTGATCAAGTAGATGCCATCATTCATTCGGCTGCCAATACCTCCTTTTCAAGAGTAAACGATGACTTGGTTGAGAGAGCAAATATTGGTGGCTTAAATAAAATTTTGCTTTGGGCAAAAGATTTGCCGCATCTTAAAACCTTTCTTTATATAGGAACAGCCACCATTTGCGGAAAAGATGTAAAAGATAGAATAGTTCATGAAGATGAATCGCCAAACCTTGATGCGACTCACTTAGTGAAATATACCTACACTAAAATGAAGGGTGAATTACTGATTCGAGAACATTTGCGTTCGGATCAGATTTTAGTTGCACGCCCTTCAATCATTATGGGCGATAGCCGCCCTATTATGCCTCGTAGCCCTGTCATTCTTTGGGCAATGGCAACGATAAATCATTTAAGACTTATTCCCGTAAATGCACATGCTCAGCTTGACATAATTCCCGTCAACTATGCAGCAGAAGCCATTGTAGCCTTATTGTTTGCAAATAGAAAGCACCATGTTTATCATATTTCTGCCGGTGAAGCAGGTGCTACAACCGCTTTAAAACTTGCAAAGACTCTTGAAAGTTATTTTGATGAAATGCCTCCCTTCAACTTCATCAATAAAGCAATGCTTAATCAGGTAAAACACTGGACACGCAATCGTTTAGCACCGGAAAGCGAACTCTATTCTTATCGAAAATATTTGGACTATTGGAAAGAAACTTTTCAAGACAAAAGTAAACTACGATTACTTTTTACTGGAATTGACCCATATCTCGAATTTATTGAATTAGGACATGTTTTCGATAACACTCGTTTACTGGAAGATGTAGGAATTGAAAATTCTATTCCTGCTGATATTTATATCAACAACTCAATGAATTATGTTGAGAAAATTGATGTGCTTGAAGGTGCTATTGATCCATAGAATTATTTGAAATAAAAATTCATTTCCCGCTATTTGGCGGGATTTGTTTTAGATAAATTTTTAAGCTCCGAACTTTGCCTTTAAACTATTGATACCCAACTTTTTTACTTGCCAAATATGGGACTATTCGACAAACTCTTTAAAAGAAATAAAGAACAACAAGAGCAAAAAGAAGCACTTGATCAAGGCTTACAAAAAACCAAAGAAAGTTTCTTTACTAAAATTACCAAAGCCATAGCCGGTAAGGACTCGGTAGATGAAGAAGTATTGGATGAGCTTGAAAACGCTCTTGTCAGTGCAGACGTAGGCATTGATACTACGGTCGCCATCATCAATAGAATTGAAAATCGCGTAAAAAAAGATAAGTATGTAGGCACAAGTCAACTCAACGATATCCTGCAACAGGAAATTATGAGTATGCTTACCGATGCTCCGTCAAACGAATTTGCAACCTTCGATTTGCCGACGGGCAAAAAGCCTTATGTTATTTTAGTAGTCGGAGTGAACGGAGTGGGTAAGACAACTACAATTGGCAAATTAGCTTACAATTTCAAGCGAAATGGCAAATCTGTATTGTTGGGAGCAGCCGATACGTTTCGTGCTGCAGCTGTTGATCAACTCACTATTTGGAGTGATCGAGTAGGGGTCCCAATTGTTAAAAAGGAAATGGGTAGCGATCCCAGTAGTGTTGCTTTTGATGCCGTTGCCAGCGGAATTGCTAAAGATGTTGATGTTATTATTATTGATACGGCTGGACGGCTTCACAACAAAAGCTATTTGATGGATGAATTGGGAAAAATTCGTCGTGTAATATCCAAAAAAATGCCTGATGCACCACATGAAGTACTGTTGGTTCTTGACGGTAGTACCGGACAAAATGCACTCGAACAAGCAAAGCATTTTACAGCCGCAACAGACGTAACAGCAATGGCTATTACCAAATTAGATGGTACAGCCAAAGGCGGCGTTGTGCTGGCTATTGCCAATCAATTTAAAATTCCGGTAAAATATATCGGGGTTGGTGAAAAAATGGAAGACTTACAGATTTTTCAAAAAGAAGAGTTTGTAGATAGCTTGTTTAACCTATCGAAAAAGGATTGATTTTAGTTCAGTACCGTGTGTGAAACGGTAGGGATCTTTTCATACTCAGCTCGATCTGCTTCGTCATAAAAGCTTTGAAGATTCATATTCTTTTCTACAAAACTTCTTAGTGCCTCCGAACTATTAAAATGTTCGGGTAATTCTGCTGCTATGGGAGTCAGGGTAAATTTATTTCCCGATGTATCGGGCTTGATTCGAAAAAGATAATAAGCTTTTGTGCTGTCTGAATATAGGTTCATAAATAAAGCACCTTTTACTTCAGATAAAAATGCGGTGAATTGAGATGTCTGGGAAATGTTTTTCTGCACTACATGATATTGGGTAGGAGAAGATTGTGTGATTTGATAATTGTTATACACTTCATCCTTGCTATTCCATTTTCCTAAAAAACGCGGATCAACCGGAATGGACGCATTGCTGATGGGTACAGAACTTTCATAAGGGCAACCCCCTAAGCCTATTGAAATGAAAATTAGCGCAACGAGAAAAAATACTTTATTCATGTTTTAGTCAAAAAATATCGCACTCCTTTTTACTAAGGGAGCGCAAAGATACTGTGATTTGAGGTTTCAACATCATTTCTTTACGGGACTGTTATACAATGAACTAAAACCACTTTTAATCTGGAATTCTTGTGAATTTAATCAAACGGCAATTTCAAACTTTTAGTCTAAGCAGTAATCAACTTAATGCCGAATCTTTTGTTAGAAGTTAAAGCTTCTGTTTAAAAATGGGAACGGATTTGATTTACTGAAAGAAGGCAGTCAATAACATAAAACTACAAATGGTAAATTTAATATTATAATAAATTGTTTTCAGTAAGTAGATATTAACGTCATTAAGCCCCGTTGATTCAACGGGGCTTAATGAAAATAGTTTTTGGAGACGAAGTGCTATTTTACAGAAGCGATAAAGTCTTTTACTTTATCCTTATGTACCATACCTTCTTTAAAAGTATATGCACCAGATTTTGGGCTGCGAACGGCTTTGATCACTTTTGTGTAATTCTTTGCCTCTGCTGCCAACTTGGGGTCTTTTTTTATCGCGGTTTTAGCTGCTTTTGCCATTTCTTATATAATTTGCTTGGTTTTTTAAATATTACTGATGTCCTAAGTTAAACATGAGAACATAGCACCATTTCAAACCAGTTATTTAATTTCTTTATGAACAGTTACCTTCTTCATGAGTGGATTGTATTTTTTTAACTCAATACGCTCAGGTGTGTTCTTTTTGTTTTTTGTAGTAATATAACGACTGGTACCCGCCAAACCGCTATTTTTATGCTCTGTGCACTCTAATATCACTTGTACACGATTTCCTTTTTTAGCCATCTTATGATTGCTTTAAATTCTTTACTGAAAATTAATTAGATCGTTTGACCTTGTGCGCGAAGTTCTTTCACTACACTGAATAGTCCGTTTTTATTAATAGTACGGATTGCATCTGTGGAAAGCTTCAATGAAATCCAACGATCTTCTTCTACTAAGAAAAAACGCTTCTTCTGCAAATTAGGCAGAAAACGACGCTTTGCTTTCTTGTTTGAGAAAGATACTTTGTGACCAGTTATGGGCTTCTTACCTGTTACCTGACAAACGCGTGCCATGCTGAAAAAAATTTTGGACTGCAAAAGTAGGGAAAATTATCGAAAGGATTCTAAAACGAACAAAATATTTTTTTTCAATCACTCGTGCCTATGGAAATTCGGGATAAATTAGGGCATCCAAGTCGCTGATTGCCGGAATATTTTCACAAACAAAACCTTCTGCATATTGTGTTCCGATGCGTTTCCCCATCAACATATCCCGATAGGCAATTTGGTTTAAAAATTCTGCTGTTGCTATATAGGTCATGGGCTCTGTTGATGTAGGTGCATGAAATTGACTCTTATAACACCTAACTGCCTCCATTTTAGTGTGAAAGCTTTCAGAAATGTCCACTATGATTTGTGGTTCATGGTGTCTATCTTGTATCATGTGAAACACTCGTTTGGGTCGCCAAGCTGCCTGTGGAGTATTGTTCCATTCGGTTTCTATTTTTCTTAAACCCGATAGAAAACAAGCATCAGCAATCAATCTACCTGCTCGTCCATGATCGGGGTGGCGGTCTGTTAGAGCATTTGCAATCACAATTTCAGGCTGATACTTTCTGATAAACCGAATAAGCATTTTTTGATGTGCTTCATCGTTACGGAAAAATCCATCTGCCATGTGGGCGTTTTCCCGCACATGAATACCCATTGCTTGGGCTGCATCCTGCGCTTCTTTTAATCTGATTTCGGCAGTGCCTCGTGTCCCTAATTCGCCTGCGGTGAGGTCTAATATGCCAACCATTTGCCCTTTGCGAGCATGATTGATAAGAGTGCCGGCACAACCTAATTCTGCATCATCAGGATGAACGGCTATGGATAGAATATGCAACTTAGTCATAGTGTTGCAAAGGTAGCAGCTAAGGATGCTTCATCCATTCTTACGCCTTAAAATGGTTTGCTAATTATGAGTTGTCTGTCTTTGCTGTTGTTGTTGATATTGTTGGTAGCGATAATAGTTTGTCGCTTCCAATTCTCTTACAATTTGCTCCATATCTTTATCATCTCCTGTGGGGTCGTAAGCTTTTTTCAAATTATTGTTAAAGAGTAAGGCAACGGATTGGTAAATCACTGCATTAAACCCCCCTTTAACTTCTTTGATTATGCTATAACAATTTCGTCCGGTTTGCCTATTGATTAGTTTTACCAACACTTGTCCTTGACTGATGGTCATGTTTTCAAGCTCGCCTTTAAACTTAGCTTTCAAGTCTTTTTCAACGGATTTCATGTATTGTTTTTTTGCCTTTTCGTCGGGAATATGCTCCATATAGGCATAAACATCTTTTAGCACTCCTGCGGCAATGACAGCATAGGGATAAGTTTTGTAAATATTATATCGTAGTCGGTTATATTCTGTTTGTCGGCGTACCCAACGTTTGGGTAATTTATCTATCACATCTACATCGTCCATAAAGACCATCGGAATAGTGTCACGCCCTTCTATCACCGCTCCAAGAAGAATGGTGTCTGTTGCTGTCTTTTGTTGAGCTGAAGCTACATTGAACCAAAGCAATAGTATCCATGTGCCAACTAAGGCAGATATGGATGGAAACTCGATATGCCGAACAACGACCATAGCCGTAAAGTTCTGCTATTCTTTAGCTTTTTAAACTTTTAGCTTGAATTTTAGTAAGATTTTATTTCTATTCCACCACAAAAAACGGAACCACGAAGAACCAACGTTTTTTTGTTCATTGCTGATTCCGGTTGCCGTAAATGACGTTTATCTTCAACGCTGCCCAATACCGTTTCTACTTCGTTTTTGACATCCCAATCTGATGGGATAATAATTTCACATCCACCAAATGAAACTTGCACTTCTAAAATCATTGTAGGATTTTCACTTTCTGCTTGTAGCAAATTAATTTCTGCACCACCAAAATTTGCTGTTACCTTTCCTCCATTAAAATTCTTAGAAGTAACAATTTCTTTTCTACCGCCAAAAACCACATTAGCATTTACGGTTTGTCCATCGTTCAAAGTTGAACATTTCATGTCCATCCAAGACTTTTTTTTTCTGGGTTTTAGGATGATGAAAAGCCCACCCAGCATGACGAGTAAGGGCATGACAATATCTTCGGAATCTATAGCCTTGTCTCCTACATGAAAAGTAAAGGCTGGAATGAGATTAAACACACCAATAGCAAGTAAAATATAGGGTGCCGGTGTTGAGAAACGGTTTCGCACACCAATCAATAAGCCAATAACTATCAGAACGAGTGGCCAAGTAATTTCAAAATCAAAATGGGGTAAGAGCCCTATTTTTTCAAGAAAAAGCCCAGCACCTATTAGAACTATAATGACACCAAATAACGCTTTATTGCTACGAGAAGGAAGGGGATGATTGTTGCGCATAATGATTATCTAATTTTTTGTAAAAGTACCGTTGGCTATCGGCTTCGGAAAGTTTACTTAGGCAAAGTATTGCATCTTGTCGGTAAAGCTATGTACAACATCGGTAAATGAAGAGCTACTAAAACGAAAAATGAAATGATATTCAAGCAATTTTCAAGCTTGTCATAGTAATAGATCCGGCCAAAGGTTTATCATTGAAAAGGTTTATTTTCTCGTTTTCATCTTTTAAAGCTAAAGCATACAATAAGGGTAAATAATGTTCTGGTGAAGGAATTGCCAACTTAAAAGAACTGCCCAGTTTTTGATAATTTATCAAGGATAGATGATCGTCATTTAGTATGAACTGTTTCATTGTTTCGCTTGCTTCTAATGCCCAATCAAAGCCGTATTGCTCGTTGATGTGTTGCCAAGAAATCAGCCCCAGATTGTGTACCATATTGCCACTTCCCACAATCAATACACCGCGCTCTCTAAGAGGTTTTAGCTGCCTTGCCAATTCATAATGATAAAGTGGAGTTTGATAATGATCAATGCTCATTTCAATAATGGGCACTTCTGCCGCAGGATATAGGTGTTTTAAAACAGTCCATGCACCATGATCCAAACCCCATTGATGTTCGTCTAAACCTACATTTGTCTTAGTTACTAAATCCTTTGTATCCCGAGCCAACTGAGGGCTACCCGGGGCAGGATATTGTACTTGATATAAAGCCTCGGGAAACCCACCAAAGTCATGGATCGTGCGTGGCTGCTGCATTGCCGTAACAAATGTGCCTTTTGTTTCCCAATGAGCACTAATGCAAAGGATCGCATGGGGGCGAGGTAACTCTTTTGACAATTTTTTAAAACCGTGTACAAACTCGTTGTTTTCAATGGCATTCATAGGACTGCCGTGACCCAAAAACAATACAGGCATTTTTTCGCTTGGATGCAAAGAGGTGGTGGCTTTATCTAATTCTTTCAACGTCATAAAGAGGATTTGACGGAATGAGGTGAAAGTATGGAAAATTGTGCTTCTAAAACACAAAATCATGAATACGGTGACTTACCTTGCGACTTCAGATTATCCTAAAAGATGCACTTGACCAGTTTATCTAAACATTTGTATGAATCCCAGCTATCCTACTTACACATACACTTCAGAAGATGCTCAATTAGAATTAGCTCGTTTCGTTGCTTTAGATAACCCCGAAAGCTATCCATTCGACAACTTCCATGCGCATGAGTACAATGAGATATTAGTGTTTATTAATGGTGGCGGTTGCCATAATGTAAATTTCAAAAACCATTTTATTGAGCATCACTCTATTCACCTTCTTGCTGCTAATGATTTGCATTGGGTAGAACGTTCCATGAAATCAACAGGCTTCGCCATTGTATATAAAGAACAGTTTTTACAAAAACTGCAAATAGTGAATCCCAATTTTGATTTTTGTAGTTTGTTTAATTTTTCTAGAATTATCAATTTGAATGAGCAAGAAGCAAAAGATTTTGAGTTTATATTCAGAGAAATACTGCACAATAAAACACAGTCTGCTTATATGCTTCAACTCATTGGGGTGTTTATTTCAAAGATTGCCAATCTAAGCTATACAGAACCTACTACTAAAAAAATTTTTGACCCAATCGTTCCCGAATTGATAAAGTTGATAGAAAAAAATTTCAAGAGCCAAAAGACAATTAGTTTTTACGCTAATAAATTAAACCTTACGCCAAGAACACTACAAAACAGATTTAAGAAAGCATCGTCCATTTCCATAACAGAATTGATACAAGAGCGAGTATTAAAAGAAGCTAAGAAACTGCTTTGCACAAGCTCAATGAGCATCCGTGATATTGCCGATGAATTAGGATTTAAAGAGCCGGCACACTTTACTAATTGGTTTAAAAAATCGGCAAAGTGCTTACCAATAGAATATAAATACGAAAACGACTAAAATAAAAAAGCCACGAACAATATCGTCAATGGCTTTTTGTTCAAACATTTTGTCTGATTATGGAACTATAACTTTTTCATACACACTTCCTTGCTCTGTGCGAATAACCAAAAAATAAACCCCACTTGGCAAGCCGGAAACATTCAACACCCTGTCGCTTTTGCTGTATGTCCTTATGCTTTTTCCAGACAGATCTATTAGTTGAATGCCTTGTATTTTTAAGCTATTCTCGTAGTCCAAATTGATGATGTTATTGGTGGGGTTAGGATAAATTTTGAATTGAGATTTTAGAGCAGGATTATTAATGCCTAATTCGGTTGCTTTTGTTATATACTGATAGATATAAGAATCTCCGTTAAATGTTCCGGGCAACGCCGTTAATAGAAGTGTGCTATCATTAGCAATTGTAAAATTTAAAGGTAGCGCAAACATATTAACATAATCAAAAGTGTCGTTAACCCAAGTTAAACCCCCGTTAGTTGTTTTTAAAATGATACTATTTTGTACAATTGCAAAGCCAAAATTTTCCTTTAAAAAAGCAAATTGAGTAACTGAATAATTATGACTTGGGTTTACATCCGTCCAAGTGAATCCACCATTTGTGGTTTTGATAAAAATGCCTCCTTCGCCCATGGCATAACCAATATTAATATCAAGCATTTGTACCTGGCGTAAATCTTTATAGTCCCAAGCTTTGGTTTGTTTCATTGTAGAATAATAGGCAAGATGCCAATTAGCACCTCCATTCATTGTATGATAAATGGAGTTTTCCCAAATGCTATCAGAGGTACTATAATTAGTACAAGCAATGATGCCGTTCATTTCATCCGTAAAACTAAAACTTTGCAACGCATTTTCTCTTCCTAATGGGCTAATAGGAATATAGGTTTTTACAAAACTTATGCCTGCATCGTTCGTTTTATAGATTATTTTTCGAGTTGAAAAAAAGGCAGTAGCATTATTAAAAAAATGCACTCCCGTTAGTGGGTTTATTTCACCGGAAATAAAATACCGTGTCCAATTTAGCCCACCATCTACCGATTTTACATAACTTCCGTTTTCAGAAGGCATATAAACTGTATTGCTATCTACAAAAAATGCTCCTCCCGACATTTGCCATGGAGTGTCTATCCAATTCAGTGTTGTAAAAGACAACCCTTTGTTGGTTGATAAAAAATAACTCGTATTGTTGCCAATGTACTTGGGAATAGCTAAAATTTTAGATCCCTTTACTCCGGCATAAAAAACACGGGTGCTGTCAAAGTGAGCCATTTCTTTCCATTGTGCTTTTGCATTTGCACCAATTGTAAGGCATAAAACTAACAGTATGTTTTTCATATTGTCAATGTGTTTTTTTAATTAATTAAAATTTTTTCATACACACTTCCTTGCTCTGTGCGAATAACTAAAAAATAAACCCCACTTGACAAGCCGGAAACATTCAACACCCTGTCGCTTTTGCTGTATGTCCTTATGCCTTTTCCAGACAGGTCTATTAGTTGAATGCCTTGTATTTTTAAGCTATTCTCGTAGTCCAAATTGATGATGTTATTGGTGGGGTTAGGATAAATTTTGAATTGAGATTTTAGAGCAGGATTATTAATGGTTGTCGTTCCGCCTCCATTGGTTGTTTTGTACAAAAAATTTCCTGCTAACAAAAAGCCGGTATTACCGCTTGGCGAAAACTGAATATCACTTACTATATTCAAGGGTGACATCATTTGAGGATTCCAACTTGCTCCGCCATCGGTTGTTTTATAAATAGTACCCAAAGCATTGCTATATCCTGTATTTTCATCGGTAAACCACAGTGCAGAAATTACATTTCCGGGGGGGATGGTAGTTTCTGCCCAAGTAGTGCCACCATCCGTTGTTTTAAATAGTTTTCCAAAATTGCCGCCCACATAGCCCACACGCTCGTTTACAAAATGTGCTTTAATAAAACTGCCTGAATAGTCCCATTCTTTTACAATTACCCAAGTATTACCAAAATCGGTTGTTCTATAAATTCTCCCTTTACGCAATGGAGCTGAGCCTCCAATAGTGGTAAGAAAACCTAATGAACCATTGTAGAAATAAATATCAGAAACCTGATTATTATTAACTACTGTATCATAATTAACTTGTTGCCAAGTGCTTCCGGCATCTGTAGTTCTATACAAGTCATAACTGTAACCCAACACCATACCAGAGTCTATATTAACAAAGTCTATTTTTTCAAACAAAAACTGATATTTACCTACGCTATCACGAGTAAGCGTTTCCCAACTTTTTCCTGCATTTGTAGTACGCAATACTATGTTTCGATGAGGAGTAAACCAACCGCCACCGCAAGCAAAACCAACAGAGTCATTTACAAAATCCATATCTTGAATAAACTCACTATCATATTCAGTGATAAAATGATTCCACTTCAAACCTCCGTCATGAGAGTAGTACATAGTTTTTGCATCGTAGGAATAAAATAAATTGCTATCACTCGGTGCAGAAAATGCTCCATTGGCCAAAGTAGGTGTGTATATTGCCTTCCATTGTGCCTTGCTCCAAAAGGGAACGAATAAAATTAGGGCAGCTAATACGCTCTTCATAGATTTTCAAGTTTGTATGTAGCAAATCTCATCAAAATAGCACTAAGCATTCTTGCAAAAACATGAAATTAAATTGCAAAAAGTGGTAAAAGATTAGAATCTACCTTGTTTGGGAATTTTGCATCCAGCATGTCGAATCAACGCTGGTACTAAGTAATGAATAATTAACCATATCATGAGTGATATTCCTTATCCATGAGTTCACACTTTCCCTGATTTTCTTTGGACATCAACTCGTCTTGTTTGGCATCTATTCTTCTTTGTTTCATTCTGCTAATTGTCTCAATGAGCAAAACTTTTAATTTATGGCGCGTTTTTTGAGTATGATAAAACGTATAACTGACTTTGGGCACTTTATTCAAAAAATTAGAAACAAATATTTTTCTATGATTCACTTCCGTACATTGTCTTCAATTTTTGGAACTATGCGTTTCTTGTTTACTTCATTGCTTCTTATTTTTTCCACTCTTTCTTTTGCTCAAAACAAGGTGAAAGAACAAGCAAAACAAATGGCTAATGCCTTGCTGCAAAAAGATTATGCAAGCTATATCAACTACACTTACCCTTCCATAGTAAAAGAAATGGGAGGGAGAGAAAAAATGATTTCGGCTATCGAAAATCAAATGAAAAGCATGGAATCTACTGCGCAAATTCTTTCCATTGACTTTGGACAACCCTCTTCCGTCATTCAGGAAAGAGAAGAATTGCAATGTACTATTCCACAACAAATGGTTTTACAAACACCTCAAGGAAAAGTGCAAACCCAAAGCACACTTATTGGCATATCTAAAGACGAAGGCAACCATTGGTATTTTGTAGATATAGGCGATAGAGACTTAAATGCTGTTCGCACATCATTACCCAACATAAGCCGAAAATTGATTTTACCCAAACCGGAGCCGCCTCAATTTGTAAAATAGTACCCACCTACATTTTCTCTGAGTTCATTCTTTGCATTTAATGCTACCTTTGCGCGCTCAAAACGATTTGGAACGTATTTTATGATTAGCCGGAGAAATATTAGAGTGAAGGTAATGCAGACCTTGTACACCTTAGATACAATGGAAAACAAAGACTTGGATCAATTGAAAAAATCCGGCGCATCTATATTGGAAGAGAAATTAGACAAATCATTAGACCTTTTCGTGATTTCGGCACTCTACACTTTTTCGGCAGCACAGTATGCCGAAACAGATGCTCATCAACGTGCTTCAAAGTATTTGCCTTCACAAGAAGACCTTCATGTCAGCACAAAAATTGCAGGTAATGAGTTTATGTGGAATGTTCGTTCCAATGAAACTTTTGAAGAACGAGTAAAAACGCATCATTTAGAGCAATTTTTAAACGATGAATGGACAAAGAAACTCTATCTGGCTTTAGTAAAAACAGAAGCATACCAAAAATACATTGCAGAAAATACCCGTAACCCCAAGTCAGAAAAGGCAATCATCAAATTCATTTGGGAACAACTCATTTTGCCAAATGAAGCTTTAATGGAGTATTTTTTTGAGGAACTACCCGGATGGGAAGATGATAAGACAATGACTCAAATGTTGATGGATAACTTTTTCAAAAGCAATCATAAAAACAATTACTTAAACCTGATTTCACAAGAAAAACGCGACTATGCACAAAGCCTGATGCGTAGTGTATTGGAAAAAAAGGACTATTGCATGGAGTTAATTAATCCTAAATTGCAAAATTGGGATTCTGAACGTGTCGCATTGATAGATTTATTGCTTCTGCAAATGGGCATTTGTGAATTTTTATATTATCCGACTATCCCTACTAAAGTAACCATCAATGAATACATTGAATTAGCCAAAACTTACAGCACCCCCCAAAGCGGACAATTTGTAAATGGAGTGCTGGATAATATTTTAAAAGATTTAGAAAAGGATAACAAAATACACAAACAAGACCGAGTACGTAAATCGTAAATTTGCGACTGTGAAAAATAACTTCATCACAACTTTCTTTGAACCATTAAGTCAAAAAGCCTCGCTTTTGGGAAAATACTTCATCTTATATTTTGGGGGGATGATAGCTGTTGCTTCTTGTAACAACACACCTAAAGAAAAAGAAAACCCCAATCTCTTATCAACATCCTTGGTTAACAATCCACGATCTGCTCTTGGAACAGATACTGCCGTGTTAAACGCATTAGCCAACATGTCTTTTAAAGATACTGTTTATGATTTTGGAACTATAAAACAAGGAGAAGTAGTCAGTCATGAATATGACTTTACCAATACCGGAAAAAGCCCTCTATTAATCAGCAATGCTGCCGGATCTTGTGGATGTACGGTTGCTGATTTTCCACGAGAGCCTGTGCAGCCGGGCAAAACCGGAACCATTAAAGTTCAATTTAGCTCGGCCGGAAAAGAAGGACATCAGGAAAAAAGTGTAACCCTGACAACCAATTCAACTCGTGGATTACACATCTTATTTATCAAAGGAGAAGTAAAATAGTAACTTAATTATTCATTTAATAATCATCAAAATCAAATGTTCGTAAATCTCGCAACAGTATTGCTACAAGCAGGAAGCCCCAGTCCCATGCCATCTTTATTTATCATGGTCGGAATGATTGTGGTAATGTATTTTTTCATGATTCGCCCACAAGCAAAACGTGCTAAAGAGCAAAAGAAATTTGCTGAAAGCATTAATGCCGGCGAGCGTGTCATCACATCCGCAGGCATACATGGCACTATTAATCGTGTAAATGATGACGGTACTTTGCAAATTGAAGTAGGTCGTGGTACATTTATGACTATTGAAAGAAGTGCTGTGTCTATGGAAATGACTAATGCCTACAAGAAAAAAACAGAAGGAACCGTTGTTGCTTCTGAAACAAAATAGTAAAATGAACGAACCATGCTGAAAGTAGGAATAACCGGAGGTATTGGGTCAGGAAAATCATGGGTATGCCAAGTGTTTGAAATACTTGGCATACCTGTTTTTTATGCAGATCGAGCTGCCCGATTTTTAATGGAAAATGATCAGGCAATTATCAATAGTATCAAAGCACTTTTAGGAGATGATGCTTATCGAGGCGGATTACTTGATAGAGAAAAAATAGGTACAATCGTTTTTAAATCACCTGAACTATTACAAAAGCTCAATGGCATTATTCATCCGGCTGTTCGACGCTATGCCCAACAATGGCATGATAGCCAAAGAACGCCATACACGATAAAAGAAGCAGCTATTTTTTTTGAAACCGGTAGTAATGTTGAAATGGATTTTATGGTTGGTGTTTATGCACCAAGAAAATTAAGAATCCTTCGCACTATTCTTCGAGATGGTTCCACACAGGAAAAAGTATTGGAACGGATGTCGCAACAAATGGAAGAAGACGAAAAAATGAAACGTTGTGACTATGTTATTATCAATGATGGTAAACGTGCCATCTTGCCTCAAATATTAGACCTTCACCAACTGCTTCAAAACCGTGCTAAGGGTACACAGTAAAATCATTTAGCAATCCTAACTTTCCATCGGTACAAAATGGAAATTACCCTCGCAATGTGTAGGTTTGCAACCCAAAAGAACTGTTTCTATGCAAAAAATTCAGATGGTGGATCTGAAACGCCAATATGCTCACATCAAACCCGCAATAGATAAAGCAATCCAAAACGTTATTGATACAACTGCTTTTATAAACGGCCCGGATGTCAATGCTTTTTCTAATGAATTGGCAAGCTACTTAAACATAAAGCATGTGATTCCTTGTGCAAACGGAACAGATGCGTTGCAAATAGCCTTAATGGCACTTGACTTGCAGCCCGGAGATGAAGTCATTACTCCTTCCTTTACTTATATTGCTACAGTTGAAGTTGTTGCATTGCTACACCTAAAACCCGTTTTTGTGGAAGTAGATGCTGATACTTTCACCATGAACACAGAAAGCCTAAAAAAAGCGATTACCCATAAAACAAAGGCAATTATTCCGGTTCATCTATACGGACAATCAGCCAACATGAGTGAGATTTTGCAAATTGCCAAAGAAAAAAATATTCCGGTCATTGAAGATACCGCTCAGGCAATTGGTGGGACTTATACTTTCCCTAATGGTGTGGTAGCTAAAAACGGAACTATGGGGACCATAGGTACTACATCTTTTTTCCCTTCTAAAAACCTGGGTTGCTATGGCGACGGTGGTGCTATTTTTACCCATGATGATGCCTTAGCCGACAAAATGAAAATGATAGCCAACCACGGTCAAAAAATTCGCTACTATCATGAATTAGTTGGTTGCAATAGTCGTTTAGACACCATGCAGGCCGCCATTTTGCGTGTGAAACTTCCATATTTGGATGCCTATTGCGACTCTCGTCGAACAGCTGCTGACTATTACGATAAAGCCTTTGCGAATCACCCTAATATTACAACCCCTTATCGAGCTGCATACAGCAAACACGTTTTCCATCAATATACTTTGAAATTAAATGGAGTAAATCGCGATCAAGTAATTGCATATTTAGCAACAAAAGAAATCCCATCTATGCTTTACTATCCCGTTCCCGCTCATAAACAAAACATGTTCAAATTGCTGGGTGGAAATGATTTCAAATTGGCTACGACCGATCAATTGCAAGAACAGGTGCTTTCTTTACCTATACATACAGAATTAACTGAAGAAGAATTAAAGTACATCACTACTCATTTTAAAGATGCGATAAAGGCTGCTAAAATCTAAAAATGAAAATTCACAACACACCACTTGAAGGACTATTGATTATTGAACCTCAAATTCATAACGATGATCGAGGTTATTTCTTTGAAAGCTATAACAGAAAAGCATTTCAAGCGGCAACCGGTTTAGATATTCACTTTGTTCAAGATAACCAAGCACGCTCAACCAAAAATGTTTTGCGGGGACTTCATTTTCAAAATTCACCACATGCTCAAACGAAATTAATTCGAGCCTTAGAGGGTGCTATTTGGGATGTGGTAGTTGATATCCGTAGTAACAGCAAAACTTTCGGACAATGGTTTGGTGTAGAATTGTCTGCTGAAAACAAACTGCAATTATTGGTTCCGCATGGTTTTGCACATGGCTATACGGTTCTTACCGATACGGCAGAAGTGTTTTATAAGTGCGATGATTTTTATAGTAAAGCGGATGAGGGTGGGGTGTTATACAACGATCCAGCTTTGAATATTGATTGGAAAATTGACTTGCATAAAGCCATAGTTTCTGAAAAAGATTTAGTACAACCACCTTTAAAAATACACAAAGGAAAATTTTAGATCAAAGCACGAAGCATATAAATCCTTCGTGCTTTTTGTTTGATAATTTCTTTGAAACAAGAAAGGTCTTAGTGGCAAAAAAAATACAAGTTCGCTTGTGTGTTAATGCCCTTTAAAACCCTTCGAGAGCTTAAAACGGTACTTGAATAAGAAGGCTGATATTTCTTCCTTGATTCCATATACCCATTCGTCCGGTTAAGTTGTTAGTGTCTGCAAATCGTAAACGGCTAAGGTGATTTTGATAGGGCGTATTCAGTAAATTTTGAGCAGCAATACTGCAAGTAAGATATTTTCTTCCTTGGTAATTCAGATCAAATCCGCAACCTGCATTCAATAAGGTATAAGCCGGTGAGCTTGTTTCTGTGCCATAAGCAGAAAATATTTTGTTTTGCTCGAAGTTGAAATCCAGCCCCATTTTTAAATAAATATTTTGGACGGATTTTAATAAAGACTTCGCTTGAACCCGCAGTTCTGTACGCCATCTCGGTTGTGGCATTTGAGGTAAGTTTTTTGTACTGTCAGTTTGATTTAATAATGCAATTCCCCGAACGAAAGAAAACGTATTGTCAAAATGAAGCCAATCAAGCGGATGAGGATGCAAATCGGAATATAATTCGCCACCGAATAACAATGCCGGTACTTGTGTATAGGTGTAAGCCATATAATTTCCGTCATTGTTGAAAACAGGAATACTGTCGTTGCCACTCGATGTTTTAAGTTTTTGCAAATAGATGTAATGGCTTAAAAAATTGGCAAACCCAGATATCGTGATGTACCAATGAGACGAACGATATTCTGCACCCAAATCAGCTTGATAACTGCGCTCCGGCTTAAGTTGTGCATTTCCATATTCATAACGCAAGGTTCCTTCATGCACTCCATTAGCACTTAACTCAGCAATATTGGGTGATCGGAAGCCCGTTGCTAAATTGAACTTAAAGGTTGTGTGCGGTGAAGAAAGGTAAGAAGCACCTATACTACCTGAAAATGAATTAAATGAGCGATGAAAGCCGGAAAACTTTACTTCCTCTGCTGATAAGGGTTGAGGAATTTGTTGACTTAAACTGTCCAAATAAAGCGCGTGAGTATTCAACCATCTGACATCACCTCTCAATCCTCCCGAAATGTTCCATTTACCCCAATTTTTTTGTACAATTCCATAAATACCACCATCAAATAAAGTATAATCCGGTATTAAATATCGGGTGCCAGCATTGGTATTTTGTTGCATCATCCCATTAATTCCTACCGATGGTTTCCATCCTCTTTTTTCTGAAAAAATCATTTTAGCATCATAACTCCAAGTGGACAATTTTAGATTCAGTTCGGGAACATCAGGTGTAAATACATCGGAAAATTCTCTTCGGTTGTTAAATTGATAGCCTATCGTCAGTCCAAGCCTGTTGCCATTATTAAAAAATAAACTGTTGTTCCAAGCAATTTTTTGATGTCCAATGCGTTGAAAAGCTGTTTGTGGTTGATAAGAACGTTTATCGGCGTCAGAGACAATTTCTGTCGTTGCTACATTTCCAATTGCTATCTGTTGTACGAATGCTCCCGTAGCACTATCACGCTCACCTTCCGGCACTCCCAGCACTTGATTAAAAGAAGAAAAAGCAAGACGAGAATACCCCCATTTTCCTGACAACCCCAATTCCGCACCTACATCTGCATTTTGATATCGAGAATTAAAAACATAGCCATCATACCGATTTTTATAATCATGGGCGGCTTTTAAAGTGCCGTAAGTTTGCCAAGAAAAACCATGATTCTCACCTTTCAATTGCAAGTTGGCAGCTGCAAGTCCATTATTAGTTTGATAATTCAAATTAGCTACGCCGGATATAGGTTTTGAGTTGTGCATTATTTCATCCGGCACTATGTTGATAACGCCGGCTAAGGCATCCGATCCATAAGCTAAAGAAGCAGGACCTTTCAGAACTTCTACTTTTGACACATTGTAATCATCAATCTCCACGCCATGTTCATCGCCCCATTGCTGTCCTTCCTGACGAACATTGTCGCTAATAACCAATATTCGATTAGCTCCTAATCCTCGAATAATGGGTTTTGAAATGGCCGGACCTGTTGAAATCTCATTGACACCCGGCACGACAGTCAAAGCATTGATAATATTACCAAAAGCATTTTCTCTAATGGTTGACATAGGAATACTAACAATCGGTGTACTGCTTTTGCGTTGCTCCGTGGCAAGACTACTACCTGTTACAACTACTTCATTTTGTTCAATGATACTTTCACTAAGTCTAAAATTTTTGGAAACATTCCCATTTAACTTTATCACTTCAGTATGAGTAACAAAATTTAAAGAACGAACCTCAATCAGATAACTGCCAAGTGGCAAACGATTTATGACATAGTGCCCTCCAGTATCTGAGGTAGTTCCTATTTTTAATTCAGGAAAAGATATGATAGCACCAACAACAGGGCTTCCGGTTGTGTCAGTAATAGTTCCTCGAATAGAATTTTGTTGGGCAAAAACATGTATGGGTGCAAGTAAAGCTACCCACCATAATTGTATTTTAAACGGCATGAGAATACTGTTTTATTGTATGATTAAGAAACGCATTCCGAGAAATTCGAAACGCAAAGTGTTAGGCAAGAAATAAACCCAACGACGGCGGTCCACGCAATAAAACTTCAGAAAAAACCCGCACACTCATAAATGTGCAAAGCGGGTAAGCAACCAACACAAAAAGGTTAGGTGCTGAATGTAAAGAAAAGGTAAGGCTATGCTTGACAAATGGAGCCAATACAAAGCTTACAAACGTACAATGGTGGTGTTGCGATTCAAATGAAAGTTCACCGGAGCCATGCACATGATGTACCGTATCCTGATGACCAACAAAAAGATGAACAAATTCTTTAGACGTAGATCCAAATAATAGGGTCAACGCCATCCAAATTGAAAGACTATATCGAATGAATCTCTTAAACAAACCTAATGCAATGCAGAATAGAAGGGCAAAGTTACTAAGACAGAATCGGACAAAAGTCAAAACATCTTCATAAAAGTATGTTAGCCTTCTAACCAGATATCACCCCCAATCGGGTATCCAACACAAGTTAGAACTTTGCCTTCTGATAGATCTTTTTCTGTTAGCACTTCATTATAACTCATCCATACTTTCCCTTTTGTACAGCGTAGCATACAACTTCCACAACGACCTGTTTCACAACTATATGGTAATGGAATTCCCAATTGTTTAGCTGTTTGTAAAATGGTGAGAGGGTATTGACTTTCAAAATGATGCTTCTCAGTTCCTAAATTTAAGGTAACTTGATGGGGTTGTTGATCTGATGGTTTATGTAGATGAATAGGGCGACTGGTATCAAAGTTTTCTTTTCGAATTTGGGCATCATCGTATTCCAGTTCTTGTAAGGCATATCGAACCATGCGCATGTAGGCAAATGGTCCACAAACATAAAACAGATGCTCCTTTTTATTACCCAAAGCATATCGTTCCAATAGCTGTGGCAACAACCATTTGCTCAATCGAGCATTGTTTAATTGTGTAGTGTTGCTGAATAAATAATGAACAACAAAACGTTTTTGAAAACGTTTTTGAAGCTCATTAATTTCGTTTTCGAATACCGTTTGTAAGGGCGAACTATTGCTATAAATTAAAACAGCCGAAACATCTGGGTGTGTAAACAACAATTCTTTTAACAAAGAAAAAATTGGTGTAATGCCGATACCTGCTGCAAAGAAAAAATATTGATGGAAGGTTTCTATTCTTTTGGGTAGTATAAATAAACCGGTGGCAGATGTGGTAGATAGCTGATCACCTACACGCAAGCTTTCTATTAATGGACGCGAATATCTTCCGTTTGAAATTCGCTTAATAGTGATAGACACAACAAGGTCAACTGCCGGTGCCGACGAAAAGGAATAAGAACGACGATCTTCTTTAAGCAAATCTTCAAATACTAAGGTTAAAAACTGCCCTGCTCGATATTCAAAAGGTGTTTCAAAAAGCAATTGTAAGGTGTGAACATCAGGAGCTTCTTCCATAATTGCAGAAACCGTGGCGCGGTGAAAGGCGGGCTGAAAGTTGGGTTTAAAAAACATAATCGTTACTAAAAAGCATCTTCAAAATGAACTATTTCTCGAACTGAATCCTGAAATAAATAAATACTTACAACATCAAATTGTATTTTCAAAGAATTTTTTATCGTATCCAAATAATGTTGTGCAGCTTCACGTAAATATTGTTGCTTCCGAGGGGTAACCGCTTCTTCAGGAAAAGAAAAATGAATACTTGTGCGAGTCTTGACTTCCACAAACACCAATACATCTTGCCATTGAGCAATAATATCTATCTCTTTTTTTCCGGCACACCAATTCCGATACAATATCCGATATCCCTTCTCTGCCAAAAACTTTTCGGCAATTTGTTCACCCTTTACCCCCGTTTCGTTATGTTTGGACATTCAAATTTTCAAATTCAGCATCAAAATAATGAAGCAGCTCGTTCAAGCCTTCCCAACGCAACTGCAAGAAGCGCTAATCATCGGACAAAGTTATCGGTTTCAAACACCTCAGAAAGAATTTAAAAACATAGTGCTGACCGGACTTGGCGGAAGTGGCATTGGAGGCTCTATTGTTCAGAATTATGTGTCTGATAAAATTTCTATTCCGTTCCTTGTAAATAAAGACTATACCTTACCTGCATTTGTCAATGAAAATACTTTAGTCATTGCTTCTTCTTATTCCGGAAATACAGAAGAAACCCTATCGGCTGTCAATCAAGCTCTAAAAGCAAAAGCAACCGTTGTGTGTGTCACTTCAGGAGGGAAACTATCTGACATTGCTAAAAAGAAAAACTTAGATTGTATTTTGCTTCCGGCTGGAATGCCACCCCGCGCTTGTTTGGGATATTCTCTCACCCAAGTTCTTTATATTTTACTTCATTTTAGCTTTATAAAATCCGATTTTGAAAAGAACTTAAAAGCTACCATTAAGTTGCTATCAGAAGAGGAAAAAGAAATCCAAAAACAAGCTAAATCTTTGGCAAAAAAACTGATTGGAAAAACACCTATCATTTATAGCTCAGGTTCGTTTGAGGCTGTGGGCGTGCGTTTCCGACAGCAAATCAATGAAAATGGGAAAATGCTTTGTTGGCATCATGTGATTCCGGAAATGAACCATAACGAATTAGTAGGCTGGCGTACCAAAGACCCATCTAGGATTGTGATATTCTTACGCAATGAAAATGATCCGGAGCGTGTTCAAATGCGTATGGAAATTAATAAACCGGTGATTAAGAAATATACACCTCATGTAATAGAGCTTTGGTCAAAAGGAAAATCGTTTTTTGAACAAGTATTTTACATTGTTCATCTTACCGATTGGATATCTGTTTATTTAGCAGACCTCAATGGAGTAGATGCCATGGATATTGAGGTCATAAATAACCTTAAAAATGCCCTCTCTAAAGCCTAAACAATAAAATTTCAAACCGCACCTAAACCCTGCGGTTCTCTTTTTCTGATCATTTCAGAAAAGCATTTTGGTTTTTGATTAATGCTACTTTGAATCTATAGTTGTTAGTGCAAATTCTGTTGCACAACAAACTATTTTCCTTTCTTTGTGCTTTCAAAACATAAGTACTGCAAGCTTGTATGAGCAATCGAAAAATTTGGTGGATAGTGGGATGTTCCATTATCCTACTGATAATCCTGATCATTATAGGTAAATTAAAAGGGGACAAGGGATTAAAAGTAGCGGTTGAGAAAGTATCCTTACACGATATAACCGAAACCGTATCCGCAAGTGGAAAAATATATCCAGAATCAGAAGTGAAAATAAGCCCCGAAGTAAGTGGGGAAATCATTGAACTGAATATTGCAGAAGGAGACAGTGTGCATAAAGGCGAGCTACTGGTGCGCATTAATCCTGCTATATATGGGTCAATGGTCAATCAAGCAGAAGCTACAGTTGAAGAAAGCAGGGCACGAATGCAAAACTCAAAAGAAATGGTAGCTCAAACAAAGGCCTCTTTTGATCAAGCGAAGCTGAATTATGAACGAAACCAAAAATTATTCAAAGAAAAAGTTATTTCAGCATTAGAGTTTGAACAATCAGAAAGTACATTCCGATCTACAAAAGCAGCCTTTGAAGCAGCACAGGCCACGCTTTCTGGGGGAGAATATAATATTAAAGGCACTTCAGCAGGATTAAGTCAAGCCCGCGAAAACCTTCGCAAGACAACTATTATTGCCCCCACATCCGGCATCATATCTGCGCTCAATGTTAAGTTAGGTGAACGAGTGGTTGGAACCGCCCAAATGGCTGGTACAGAAATGCTCACAATTGCGGACATGGGGCGAATTGAAGTGCGGGTTGACGTGAGTGAAACGGATATTACAAAAGTGAAATTAGGCGACACCACAGAAATTGAAGCAGATGCTTATCGCAATAAAAAATTTATCGGCGTGGTGTCCAAAATAAGTGTCAGTAGCAAGGCAACCGGAACACAACAACTCAGTACAGATCAGGTTACTAATTACACCGTTCGCATACTTATTTTGCAAGATAGCTATGCTGATTTATTGGCACAAAACACCGGCAAATTTCCATTTAAACCAGGTATGTCTGCAAGTGTTGAAATTCATACACATCGCGAACGCAATGTATTATCTATACCGGTAAACGCCGTTACCACACGTGATTTCCCCGATAGCTTAAAAAAAGTAAAAGCCAACTCAGATCAAATTAGGCAAGTAGTCTTTGTTTATGACAACCAAACCCAAAAAGTCAAACTTCGCGATGTTCAAACAGGTATTCAGAACAATGAATACATACAAATAACAGCCGGTTTAAAAGAAGGCGAAGAGGTCGTAATTGCACCTTACGGAGCTATTGCGCGTACACTGAAAGAAAACATGGAAGTAATTAAAACCGACAAAGCAAAACTTTTTGAGTCAAAAGAAAATAAACTATAAACTCACTTGTATAGCACATGGAATTGAAACAGCAATCTCTCGGACAAATAGCCATCATTGGCAATGGAAGCTGGGGTACAGCCTTGGCAAAAATATTGACAGACAATGGAAATCAATTAGATTGGTGGGTGCGTAATGAAGCAGCAGTAGAATATATCAATAGGCGTGGCCATAATCCAAACTATTTAACCGCAGTTCATTTCGCATCAAATAGCATTCGTCCCAGCATTTCTTTGGCAGAAGTATTAGATCGTGCTACCACCTTAGTATTTGCGGTACCCTCTGCCTTCGCCCAACAAGTCATTGAAAGCATTCCCTCTGAAAAATGGCAGCATAAGCAGATTATTTCTGCCATCAAAGGCATCTTGCCGGAAAGCAATCTGCTGCTGAATGATTACCTCACTCAAAACGTAGGCTATGACCTTAATAAATATGTTGCCATTACGGGTCCATGTCATGCGGAAGAAGTGGCTGATGAAAGATTAAGCTACCTTACCTTTTCCGGCTTAAATGATAAATGGACAGCACAAGTAGCTCAAGCTTTTAGCTGCGATTATATTAACACCACCTCAAACCACGACATTTGGGGGGCACAGTTTGCGGCAGTTCTTAAAAATGTGTATGCAATTGGAGCCGGTATGGCGCATGGCTTAGGTTATGGAGATAACTTTCTGAGCGTTTACATCACGAATTGCTACAGGGAAATGTATCAATACTTAGTAGCTCATTTTAATAAAGTACATCCTTCAAACATTCAACCCGACTTTCATACCAGTGCCTATTTGGGCGACCTATTGGTAACCGGCTATTCTTTACATAGCAGAAACAGAGCTTTTGGTACGATGCTCGGTAAAGGCTATTCTGTGAAATCTGCTATTTTGGAAATGAACATGGTTGCAGAAGGTTATTACGCATCCAGAGGAATGCAATCTATTTCACGAAATTATGTAATTGACATTCCGTTAGCCACCTGCATTTATGAAGTATTGTGGGAGGGAATTGAACCCGAAGATGCATTCCGGCAAATAGAAAAAATGCTCTCATAAACAGTCAATAAAATATTTTTTTTAAAAGAGGCTTTTGGTTTTGTTTTATTTCAATACCTTTGCAGTCCTTTTTTATATGGCTAAACAGTCTTTAATCAAACAAGATGGAGTAATCGTCGAAGCTTTATCTAATGCAATGTTTCGGGTGCGCCTCGAAAACGGACACGAAATATTAGCAACCATCTCCGGCAAAATGCGTATGCACTATATCCGTATTCTGCCCGGCGACAAGGTAGGCGTAGAAATGAGCCCTTATGATCTAAGTCGTGGCCGTATCATTTATAGGTATAAATAAATAAACAACAATAAAAGAATAACCAATCATGAAGGTTAGAGCAGCGATTAAAAAGCGCAGCGCAGATTGTAAAATTGTGCGCCGTAAAGGAAAACTTTATGTAATCAACAAAAAAAATCCACGCTTCAAGCAGCGCCAAGGATAATCGAACTATCTGTAGTCAACGGACAAGGCAACCGAAGTTCTCTATTTTAACAACAAAAAATTTATAAACAACAATATGGCTCGTATAGCTGGTATTGATCTTCCAAAAAACAAGCGTGGCGAAATCGCCCTAACGTATATCTACGGCATTGGGCGCAGCACAGCACAGTACATCCTCGAAAAATCAGGTATCCACTTCGATAAGAAAGCGGCTGAATGGAATGATGATGAATTGACTGCCATTCGTAACATTATCACCACTGAGTTTAAAGTTGAAGGTCAACTCCGTTCTGAAGTGCAAATGAACATTAAGCGCCTCATGGATATTGCTTGTTACCGCGGTTTGCGTCATCGTAAAGGGCTTCCTTTGCGTGGTCAGCGCACTCGTACTAACAGCCGTACTCGTAAAGGTAAGCGTAAGACAGTTGCCGGTAAGAAAAAAGCACCTAAGAAATAATCTTACATTCCAAGGGTTTGAACTTTGGAATCGTTTGAAACTTCTTTTTAAGAATTACTGCCGGATATGCTAAGGTGTTGCAAGGAGGAGTAATTCGATAGTGATGTGAAAAAAATAGCTTTTCAAAATAAATGAAATAGCCTACTTAAAACCACACTAATTATTTTTTGACTACCTTATTTAAAAAAAATGGCAAAAGCACAAGCCGGTAAAGGCGGCAAAACAGTTGCAAAAAAGCGCATAGTAAAGGTTGATCCGCATGGAGATGCTCACATCAACGCAGCGTTTAATAATATTATCATCTCTCTTACCAACAAGAGCGGTCAAGTAATTTCTTGGTCATCAGCCGGCAAGATGGGTTTCCGTGGTTCTAAAAAGAACACCCCTTATGCTGCTCAAACAGCAGCACAAGATTGCGGAAAAGTAGCCATTGACGCTGGATTGAAAAAAGTAGATGTATTTGTAAAAGGACCGGGTTCCGGTCGTGAAGGTGCTATTCGTGCTCTTTCTCAAATTGGTTTAGAAGTTACTTCTATCAAAGACGTAACCCCAATGCCACATAATGGCTGCCGTCCGCCTAAAAAGCGTCGCGTTTAATTCTTTTACAAAGCATTTGTTGTTCATTGGCTTCTTAGCCTTTTTTGTCCGAATGAATAACTGCACAATAGAGAATAAATATTTATATAGTCTTTTCGTTTCCGGTTTTACGATTTTGATGAAACGGAAAGGCTTTTAAAAACTAAAATCGTAAAAAGAAAAAGTAATGGCACGTTATACAGGTCCAAAAAACAGAATTTGCCGCATTTTTGGCGAACCCATCTTAGGTTCAGGTAAAAACTTAGGTAAAAGCAGTAATCCTCCCGGAATGCACGGTAATTCCAAAAAGCGTAAATCGCAATCGGAATATGGCATTCAATTGAAAGAAAAGCAAAAAGCAAAATATACTTACGGAATGCTTGAAAGACAATTCCGTAACACTTATGTGGAAGCTTCTCGCTTGAAAGGTGCAACCGGCGAAAACTTAATCAAATTGTTAGAAGCTCGTTTGGACAATACGGTTTATCGTATGGGTATTGCTCCAACACGCCCAGCTGCACGTCAACTTGTTTCTCACAAACACATCATGGTAAACGGTGAAATCTTAAACATTCCTTCTTATCAAATGAAGCCGGGTGATTTGATTGAACTAAAACCAAAAAGTAAGGTAAACACTGCTGTTATCAGCATGGTACGTGGAAAAAATCCAAAAATTAATTGGGTTGATTGGAATGAAAAAGAATTTAAAGGAACATTTATTGCTTTCCCTGAACGTGATAGCGTTCCCGAAAATATCAAAGAATCTTTGATCGTTGAGCTTTACTCAAAATAGTTTTTTATTTCTTTTATGTTTTTTAAGAGACTGTCTGAAAAGGACGGTCTTTTTTTTTACTACGCTACCGTAACCGGATTAGTAGGGATAGAGTAGGCAGCGTAAATGGTGTCGCAAATAATATGGGCATTGATGCAATAGTAGATGGAAGAAATCTAAGTTTTGTAAACGATTCCATTAGGTATAAGAAACTTAAATCTGCTTTTTTAGTGTCAACTTGAATTAGGTAAGGTTGCTATTTGTATTGTTTTACAATTTCCTTGAGTTCATTCAATTTTAAAAGTGCTTCAACAGGTGTAAGCGTATTGATGTCGGTTTGGTCAAGCAGGTGTTGTACTTGTCGAAGATCTGCTGTTAATCCATCAAAAATATTAAGTTGAAACCCTGAATCAGTTGGTATTCTTTTTACTTTTTTGGCTGTATTGTCTTCCTTATTGTGTCGTTCTTCCAGCGTACTTAATATTTCTTCTGCACGAGTGAGCATTTCCGGTGGCATTCCTGCCATTCTGGCTACCTGAATACCAAAGCTGTGGCGGCTTCCACCGGCTTCTAATTTTCTTAAAAAAATTACTTTGTTACCGGTTTCTTTATGAGAAATATGAAAATTTCGAACCCCTGATAATTGATTTTCCAATTCGTTTAATTCGTGATAGTGAGTGGCAAAGAGTGTTTTGGGTTTTATGTTTCCTTTATTGAGGTATTCTACAATTGACCATGCAATGGAAATGCCGTCGTAGGTGCTGGTTCCTCGTCCTATTTCATCTAAAAGAATGAGGCTTCGTTTGGTAACGTTGTTGAGAATGCTGGCTGTTTCATTCATCTCAACCATAAAGGTGCTTTCGCCGCCACTTAAATTATCAGAAGCACCAACACGGGTAAATATTTTGTCCGTCAATCCAATAGAAGCACTGGTTGCCGGAACAAAACTACCCATGTGTGCCATTAGAGTAATGATGGCTGTTTGGCGCAGCAAAGCACTTTTACCGCTCATATTGGGTCCTGTAAGAATAATGATTTGTTGGTCATTACAATTTAGAGAAAGGTCATTGGCAACATATTGATCTCCAACCGGCAGTTGTTGTTCTATTACGGGGTGTCTTCCTTGCTTGATTTCCAGTTCTGGGTTTTCTGTTAGGGTTGGACGATGATACTGAAATTGCTTGGCGTTATGGGCAAAACAAAGCAGGCAATCAAGCTGTGCAATAATGTGTGCATTGGTTTGTATGGTGGCTATAAAAGGCTCAACAGCTGCTAAAAGCTGCTGAAAAATATCTGCTTCTATGGAAAGGATTCGTTCTTCTGCTCCTAAGATTTTCTCTTCATATTCTTTAAGTTCAGGCGTAATATATCGTTCAGCATTGGTAAGTGTTTGCTTGCGAATCCATGATGTTGGCACTTTATCTCGATGGGTGTTTGTAACCTCCAAGTAATAGCCAAAGACGTTATTGTAAGCAATTTTTAAAGAGGTAATTCCGGTATTTTGTGCTTCTTGTTGTTGAATGCGAAGAAGGTAATCTTTTCCATTGCTTGAAATCATTCTGAGGTCATCCAACTCTTGATTTATACCATCACGAACTATCTTTCCTTTGTTTAGTTGAGCCGGAGCTTCATCAACTAAGGTTGTCAATATGCGTTCTCTCAATTCAACCAGAGGGAGCAGAGATTGACTTACTTGTAACAAGGGTTCAAAGCCGGTTTGCAGACAAAGCTCTTTGGTTTGTTCCATCATTTGCAGGCTCTTGGCTAATTGTTGCAATTCACGAGGATTTGCTTTTTTAAGGGGTATCTTTCCAAGTAGTCTTTCTACATCACCAATGGTTCGAATGAGGGCAACCATCTTTAAATTGGTATCCTGATGGAGAATGAAATATTCTGTCAGATTTAGTCGCTCTTCAATGCGGTGAATGTCGTAGAGTGGAAAAACTATCCATCTTTTGAGCAACCTTGCCCCCATGGGCGTGGATGTATGGTCAATAGCCTCCAGCAAGCAGGTGCCTTGCTCAGCTGAACTATGAATTAATTCAAGATTTCGGATTGTAAATTTGTCCATCCATAGAAACCCATTAGCTACAATTCTTTGTAAGGAATTGATGTGTTGCAGGTGAGGGTGCTCGGTATCTTTTAAATAATGTAAGGCACCACCGGCTGCTATGGTAGCAGCTTTCATATCTTCAATACCATATCCTTTTAAAGATTTGGTTTGAAAATGATTGATTAGTGTGTCATAAGCATATTGTTCTTGAAAAATCCAGTCTTCAATTTGAAAAGTATAAGTTTTAGTATCAAACAGTTCTCGAAATTTCTTTTGTTGCGCTTTGGATAAGATAATTTCTGAAGGGGCAAAGCTTTGCAAGAGTTTTTCCATGTACTCATTGTTTCCTTGACCTACAAAAAACTCGCCGGTGGTAATATCCACAAAGGCTACACCGGAATGAGGTTCACCAATGTAAAGAGAGGCTAAAAAGTTGTTGGCTTTATTTTCAATCAGTTTATCTGATGTGGCAACACCCGGAGTTACCAATTCTGTGACTCCTCGTTTTACAATGCCTTTTGCCAATTTGGGATCTTCTAATTGATCACAAATGGCTACCCGATAGCCACCTTTTACTAATTTATGTAAGTACGTATCAAGTGCATGGTGTGGAAATCCCGCTAATTCAATGGCTGATGCTGCACCGTTTGATCGTTTAGTAAGCGTGATGCCCAATATCTTGGAAGCAACAATCGCATCTTCAGCAAAAGTTTCGTAAAAGTCACCTACTCGAAATAAGAGTATGGCATCGGGATAACGAGCCTTTATTTCGCGATGTTGTTTCATCAGTGGAGTCTCAACTATAGTCTTAGTCATCGCGGATAAAATTAGTTATTGCTCGAAAGTTTTTTTTTGAACAATTCATTCTGCTCATAGAAATGGGGAATGTTTGTGGATAGTTCGTAATGATGAATAAGGTTGAGCACAAAAGAAAAGTCGGGTAAAACCATAGATTGATATGTGTATTGTTTTTTTTTATTTCGATCGAGTCGTTTTTGCATGAATTTTGAGAAGAATATTATTCAATCTGTTTTTTATGCGCAACAAGTTTTTTCTTTTAGTCGCTATTTTGTTTGGCTCTCTATCTTGGTCAGGATGTATTTCCTTTAAGCGAGGCCCGGCAGAAGCTCTTGCTACAGCTCATAAAATGAAAGCTTTTGATGCAGTAATCGTACCCGGCATTCCGTTTAAAAATGGTCACTGGGATTCGGTGATGAAAGCGCGTGTTATGTGGTCTTTCATCTTATACAAAAATGGTATGGTGAAGAACATAATTTATTCCGGCTCGGCTGTTTATTCTCCTTTTAAAGAAGCAAAAATTATGGGTTTGTATGCACAAAAATTAGGCATACCCAAAGCGCATATTTTCTATGATACGCTTGCTCGTCATAGCACTGAAAATATCTATTATAGTTACCTTTTAGCACAAAAATTAGGATTCAAATCTTTAGCCTTAGCAACTGATCCTGTTCAGTCTTTTTTTCTTCGTGGATTCACACGTCGTCGTTTTGCTTCTCCTATTTATCACCTTCCTTTTGTCATGGATTCCGTTCGGGCTTATGCAGGTTACAATCCAGAAATCAATCCGTCTTCAGCAAAAGTTGATCAATTTGAAGCATTAACTTCTCAAGAGGGCTTTTTTCGCCGTTTTAAAGGCACTTTAGGAAAAGACATAGATTGGGCAAAATATAACGACAAGCGTTTAGCTCCTTTATAAGTTTCCGTAAACTGGATGTAAGCTTATATAGAATTTCAAGACAGTGCTTTTATGTAGTTTGTAAAGTAGCCTTTTTGTACTTGGACTTAGGAAGAATGAATATTTATTTGACAGGCCTGTTTTTTTCTACTAAGATATATTCAACTCAGAGTCTTCCTCTCTTTGAGGAAAAGAAGATTGAACAATTCACTGTTATCTTCGCAGCTATGAATCGTTCTAAACTTATTGAATCAATTAAGCAAAAAAAATCCGTTCTCTGTGTAGGATTAGATACCGATTTGGAGAAAATTCCTAAACATCTTTTGCAAGAAGAAGATCCTATGTTTGCTTTCAACAAGGCAGTGATTGATGCGACCAAGGATTTTACTGTTGCATACAAAATAAATACAGCCTTTTATGAATCAGCGGGAATCGGCGGCTGGCAAAGCTTGCAACGTACTTTAGATTATATCCCTAATGATATTTTTACTATTGCTGATGCAAAACGCGGCGATATAGGCAACACGGCTGAGCAGTATGCACGCACCTTTTTTTACACATACCCATTCGATAGTGTAACCGTAGCACCATATATGGGTGAAGATAGCGTCAAGCCATTTTTGAAATTTGAAAATAAATGGGCTATTGTTTTAGGGCTTACCTCAAATGCCGGAAGTAACGATTTTCAACAGCTTCAACTTCAAAATGGAACCAAGCTGTATGAAACGGTATTGAAAAAGGTATCAGAGTGGGGTACAACAGAAAATTTGATGTTTGTGATTGGTGCTACACGAAAGGTGCAATTACAACAAGTTCGTCAATTATTACCGCATCATTTTTTTCTTATTCCGGGAGTAGGTGCACAGGGTGGCGATGTGGCAACCGTTTGTCAAAATACATTAACATCGGATGGTGGAATTCTCATCAATGTTTCACGAGGAATCATTTATGCCGGCAATGGAATTGATTTTGCACATGAAATTTATCTTTCCGCACAAAAATATCAGATAGAAATGTCCGAATATTTGTAAATTGTTTTGGAACCTTAAATTGTTTTTAGGTTTTTGCAAGCAATTTCTATATGAATGAAGCCCTACTCCAATTTATTTGGAAATATAGTCTGTATCACTCACAATCGCTTACTTCAACTGATGGCGAGGCAATTACGGTCATACATCCCGGGCAAAAAAATACAAATGCAGGTCCCGATTTTGAATCAGCAAAAATTAAAGTTGGCAATACCACTTTAGTAGGAAATGTGGAACTACATGTTCGCAGTTCAGATTGGCTGCAACACAAGCATGACTCTGATGAAGCCTATCGGCATCTTATTTTGCATGTCGTGTATCAACAAGATGTGCATTTAGACAATCAAAGTTTTGCCACATTGGTATTGTCGCCTCATATTTCCGATTCTGTGATCAGGCAATACACCACCTTGCAACATACGACACACCATATACCTTGTTCTACCCAGTTGCAAAATATATCTGTTATTCTTCGGGAAAGTTGGCTCAATCGGTTGTTGGCCGAACGTTGGGAAATGAAACTGGAGGAATGGAAAGATATTTTAAAACAGACAGCAGGTGATTGGCAAAATTTGCTCTACTGGCGGCTTGCAGCAAATTTTGGTTTTAAAATAAATGCAACTCCTTTTCTTCTTTTGGCAAAATCAATACCGATCAGCATTTTGGCAAAACACAAAGACCAATTGTTTCAATTAGAGTCCATTTTATTTGGGCAGGCAGGATTATTAGATAAAGATTTTTCTGAGGAATATCCTCAAAAGCTGAAAACAGAATATGACTTTTTAAGAAGGAAATATAATCTTCAACCCCTACAAGGGCATCTCTGGAAATTTATGCGAATGCGCCCTCCCAATTTTCCTACGGTTCGCATTGCACAGTTTGCAGCCTTAGTTCAAAAATCATTTCATCTATTTTCAAAAATCATTGAGATGAACCAAGTAGATGAAATCTTTCCTTTATTGCAAGCTACTGCCGGCAGTTATTGGGATAATCACTATCATTTTGAAGATATTCAAAGTCGCTCTTATCCCAAAGCTATTGGCGATCATTCTATTCATAACATCATAATGAACACTATTGCACCCATTCAATTTTTGTTTGCTCATAGTACTGGGAATTTGATTTTGCAAGAGCAAGCTTTACAGTTGTTAATCTCATTGCCGCCTGAAAAAAATCGTATAATTTCCGAATGGTCATCTCATCACTGGCAAGCAAACCATGCGGCTCATTCGCAAGCTCTTTTGCAGCTATTTAATCAATATTGTTCATCTAAACGGTGCTTGGAATGTGCAATCGGTTTAGCTGTTATGAAAAGAGAATGCTAAATCAAAAATGTTCAATTGCACTTTTGATTACATTGAAAATAATAGAAAGCCAGATTTTACTGTTTCAGCAACTTAAAAACTTTATTCTCTAATCCTATTCTTACATAGCAATAATAAATTCCCGCCGGTAATGCATTTTTAGGTTGCCAATTGATATTATGCACACCTGTTTTTGATAAATAAGATTGATATATTTCAATCGTTTTCCCTTCAGGACTCGTTAGCGTTATTATTAAAGTACCTGATGAATGTGTCGTTAGATTGAAGCGTATGATCTGATCGTTTATGGGATTGGGAAAAAGTTCGATTTCTGTTTGGTTGGTAGTTATATTTTGAATTGAATTTGCTATTGGTTGGCAGATATTGCTTTGTCTGCGAATGTCATTTTGAAACATCAACCAATCTGGTCCATTGCCTTTGCCCGCGCTTAACATATAGGCTCGCCCAAAGTCTTTATAAAAGTTGGGATACTCACCATGTCCACCCACTATAAAAACATCTTTTTTCCCGTCCATATCAAAGTCTGCAACAAGTGGGGCATGGTCAATTGCAAAGCTTGTATTACCGTAATGACTACGAAGGTCTTGGCTGAAGATCAAAGTCCCATTGTTGCCATTCAGTGCAATAACATTTCCATTATCAGTTGCAAAAGTTACATCGGGGTAAACATCATAATTGATGTCTGCAATGGCAGCACCACGAAAAGATTGACCATAGTTTGGAATGTTATATTGCCAAAGTAAACTCCCATTTGATTTTAGAGCCACAACGGCATACCAAGCAGAAAAAATAACTTCACAATTTCCATCATGGTCAAGGTCAGCGATTTGAGCAGGCCCGCCAACATAAAAGTTAGTGCCAACACTATATGTCCATTTCACGGTTCCATCATGCGAATTCAAACAATACAATGTGTCATTATAGCAACCAATTATTATTTCTGCTTTCCCATCCTTATCTAAATCTGCAACTGCACTACCATGATATACCACATTATTTAGTGCATGTGTCCAAAGTAGTTGTTGGGTTTTGGCATTATAAGCATAAACCTTATTGTTGAGTTTGTTTTGTGCATTCCAAGTAGCGACTACAAAATCAAGTACACCATCATTATTGATGTCTAAAATGGTTGGTGCAGTTTGAATCCAAGATTGTGTATCAACGGCTATTTCCCAAGCCTGTGTGCCATTTTCTGCATTGATACAGATTACATATCCTCCAAATTCGCCGTGCAATATTTCCGGCTTCCCATCTCCGTCCACATCTGCAATGGTGGGTGGGGAATCGCTTCCTCGTGTATTACAAATCCATTTTATGGCTCCGGTTTTTCCGTCAAAGCAATATGTTTTTGGGTTGCATGAACTAGCCACAATCACTTCCAGTTTTCCATCGCCATCTACATCGTAAATTATAGGAGCTACATCATTGCATCCTTCAAAAGATGTACTGTGTGTATTGTATTTCCACAATAGAGTGCCATTTTCGGCATTTAAAGCATAAATGCAACTATCGTTTCTGTAACAACCAAACACTATTTCTAACTTCCCATCACCATCAATATCGGCTGCTGCTGATTGCCCATAGGATGCATCTTTTGTATCAAATGTCCATTTAATGGTAGGTTGTGAATGAAGCGTTTCAGAAAAGAGTATCAGAAATATGGCAAGTGGTATGTGAAATTTCATGGTTGAACATTTCATAAGTAAAATATGCGGTTGAAAATACATTATTTCTTATTTTTTTTGATTTTAGCAGATGTTATCTTGAAAATAGGGTAGCATGGCAATTGATTTAGGTAATTGAAAAGATAGAAAAGAAATGGTTTAATTCTTGGGTGTGCAATTAGAGCCACCAAGGAGCATTTTGTTATGTTTCTGAATGATAAGTTGCTTTTTCTTTAAAAAAAATTATTTTGGTACTATTACTGTTTACATACTAATCCCATGAAACACCGATTATTTAGTTTATTCCTTTTATCACTTTGGGTTATTGCACCTACTAATACCTTATTAGCCGAAGATTTACCATCCCTATATCTTAAAGTATCCAAGGCAGAAAATAATGTTGAGAAATTAGAAGCCTTTGATCAATTGATTGAGTATTTCCTAATTGCTAATCGTGATTCGGCGATGTTTTATGCAACAAAAGGAGAAAAAGAATTTGAATCACAAAACTACCCAAAGGGAGTTGGTACTATGCTATTGCATCAAGCATCTGTTTTGATGGATGAAGGGATGCTTGATAAGATGAGGGTAGCATTAGATAAGGCACAAAAAAATTTCCAACAAATTTCCGATCAGCAAGGATTGGCAAAAGCAGAAAGCTTTATAGGTGTGGCTGACGGGAAGTCGGGAAATTATACCGATGCCGTAAAACACTTTTTAAATGCACTTAAAATTTGCCAGTCAATTGGATATAATAGAGGTATCGTCTCAAACTATCTACGATTAGGTACAGTCAACGATTTGGTAGGCAACATTGACGAAGCTTTAGCTTATTATCAAGAAGGATTAGCGATTGCTCACAAATTTAAATTAGTAGATGAAGTGTATATACTAAACAACATCGCTTCATTATATGGTCGTCAAGAAAAACTGGATGTAGCAGAAGAATATCTCAATAAAGCGTTGAATTTAAGTGACACAACAAAAGATGTTCGATCTCGATTGTCGGTACTGTCAAACTTAGGTACGTTAAATGTTGCTAGAAATAATCCTAAAAAGGCAGTTGAATATATCAATGAAGGCATTGAAATGGCTTCGAGAAGTGGCTATTCAGAAGAAATCGTACGCTTTTTGTTAGTAAAAGCAGAAGCTCTGACCTTGCAAAATCCTAAAGATGCAGAGCCTGTCTATTTTCAAGCATTAGATAAGTCAAAAGAATTTGGTTTACGACGACTGCAATCTGATATTCTTGCATCCCTTTCAGACCACTATGCATTGCAAGGCGATTTTAAGAAAGCCTATCAATACCTTCAATGGAAACAGGACTTAAAAGATAGTATTGTGTCTATTGAAAAAGCTAAAGAAATTGCTAATCTTCAATCGGTGCAAGAGTTAAACGAAGCAGAGGCAAAGATGGATCAGTTAAACTTAACAGCCATGAAAAACACCCAGAATAGAAATATTATTCTTGCCATTGCATTAGCACTTGGGTTTGGTCTGCTTTTGTCTGTTTACTATATAGTTACGATCCGAAAGTTGAATCATGCTTTAGCACATCGTGAAGAAGAACTGCAAAATTCAAATGCTGTAAAAGATAAAATGTTTTCTATTATTGGGCATGATCTAAAAGGTGCAACAGGAAATATTCTTGCATTGATTGGGTTGTATCGTGATGATCAAATTTCAGATGTTGAGCGTAACTACATTTTAGATTCGCTCGAAGAAAGTGCTACCACTTCCAATGAAACGCTCGATTTGCTTTTAAACTGGGGAAAAATGCAAATTAAGGGCATTTCAATTCATAAAAGCACTTTTGATACAGACAAAGTAATTCAAGATACCTTCAGATTTTTAAAACTTACAGCAAGCCAAAAGCAAATTACTTTGCTAAACAAAGTTGAAGAAAATACGGTCATTAGTGCAGATGCCGATCAGTTTCGATTTGTTATTCGAAACCTGCTTTCCAATGCTATAAAATTCTCACGAAATAATTCGAAGATTGAATTGGTTTCAGCAATTGGTAAAAATCATTTTATTCAATTCAGTATAAAAGACGAAGGAATCGGTATTGAGCCGGAACGCTTACCGCACATTTTTGAACCATTTCACAAAAGCACACCCGGAACCGCAGCAGAGGTGGGTAATAGTATAGGGTTAATGCTCTGCAAGGAGTTTGTTCAAAGAAATGGAGGCGAAATTTGGGCTGAAAGCAAGAAGGGGGTTGGAACAACTGTTCATTTTACCATGCCGATGGTGTAGGTGTTTTAAAAGTTGTATTTGCTTTTAAATTTTTAAAAAGACAAGTCTTTTCTTTAGTTAGTAAACTTGCTCTTGAAACATTAGTAAGTTTAGCTCACAATTACTTTTATATTATTGGGCGACACTTTGATGTCGTCATTTCATTACCCCCTTTTTGTTTGAGACTCCTATATGAATAACTTCATTCGACAAATCATACACTTTTCATTACGGCATCGCTATTTTGTATTTTTTATGACCGCTTTCTTAGCCGTTGTTGGCTTTGTTAGCTATAAGAATACACCAATTGAAACCTTTCCAGATGTAACGAATACACAGGTTATCATTATTACGCAATGGACGGGACGAAGTGCTGAAGAAGTTGAAAAGTTCGTTACCATCCCGTTAGAAACGGAGCTTAATTCGGTACAGAAGAGAATTGCATTACGCTCCACATCTTCATTTGGACTATCCTATATAAGATTGATTTTTGATGATGATGTTGATGATGTCTTTGCCCGCCAGCAAGTGCTAAGTAGAATAGGTGGAGCCGAATTACCTGATGGTATAAAACCGGATGTGCAACCTCCGTATGGACCAACAGGCGAAGTGTATCGCTATACGCTACACAGCAACATTAAAAATATCAGAGAGCTGAACACCATTCAGGAATGGATATTGGATAGGAAATTTAAGTCAATTCCCGGAGTGGCTGATGTCAATACTTTTGGTGGTGGAGAAAAAATTTATGAGATACAAGTTGATCCCAACAATCTTACTCACTATGGACTCTCGTCAATTGATGTGTTTAATGCCGTCTCTAAAAGTAATATTAATGTAGGGGGAGATGTATTGGCTAAAAATGGGCAAGCATTTGTAGTTCGAGGTATCGGTTTGCTCAATAATATCGAAGAGATTAAGGACATCATCATTACTAAAATGAATGGTGTGCCGGTGTTGGTTCGCAATATTGCAACTGTTGTGGAAACCGAAAAGCCGCGACTGGGTCAGGTACACCGCGATAAGCATGATGATGTGGTGGAAGGGATTATTGTGATGAGAAAGGGCGAAAATGCAGAACAAGTACTTAACCGAATTCATGAAAAAGTAAAGGAGCTAAATGAACAAGTGTTGCCGAAAGACGTGAAAATTAAATCGTTCTATGATCGTACAACACTGATGGAATATGCTACTCACACGGTGCTGCACAATCTATTTGAAGGCATCGTATTGGTAACATTGGTGGTATTGGTGTTTATGGCAGACTGGCGAACTACACTTATTGTCGGGTTTATAGTGCCGCTTTCTTTACTTTTTGCTTTTATGCTGATGCGATTAAAAGGAATGCCGGCTAATCTTCTAAGCATGGGAGCAGTAGATTTTGGAATTATTATTGACGGAGCGGTGGTGATGGTGGAAGGGATATTTGTGGCTTTAGATCATAAGTCCAAAGAAGTCGGAATGCAACGCTTTAACAAACTTGCAAAACTTGGACTTTTTAAGAGCGTTGGTACAGAAATGGGAAAGGCAATATTCTTTTCAAAAGTTATTATCCTGACTTGTCTTATACCCATCTTTTCTTTTCAAAAAGTAGAAGGGAAAATGTTTTCACCATTAGCTTTCACTTTAGGCTTTGCTTTGTTGGGTGCGTTGATCTATACGTTGACGTTTGTGCCGGCTTTGTCCAGTGTATTGTTGCGAAAGAATGTAAAAGAGAAACACAACATAGTTGTTTCATTTTTTGAAAGAAATGTAGGTAATGCTTTTCGTTGGGTATATCGCAATCAAAAAGCCAGCCTCATTGCTGCTGTTAGTATAATGGGAATTACGTTTGCTTCTGCTAAATTTTTGGGTTCTGAATTTTTGCCGGAATTAGATGAAGGTGCACTATGGGTTAAGGCACAACTACCCATGAGCGCATCGTTGGATGAAAGCAATGTGATTGCACGAAAAATGATGGATATCATAGCAACTTTCCCTGAGGTCAGCCACACTTTAGCTCAAGTTGGGCGAACGGTGGATGGAACTGATCCAAAAGGATTTTTTAACGTTGAAATTGCTGTGGATTTAAAACCCAAAAATGAATGGGTACGTGGTGTTACAAAAGAAAGTTTGATTGAAGGTATGAATAAGCAACTTCGCAAGTTGCCGGGTATTCTTTTTAATTATTCACAACCTATTCGAGACAATGTAGAAGAAGCCGTAGCCGGTGTTCCGGCATCTTTAGCTGTTAAAATTTACGGGAAAGATTTTTCACAATTAGATAGGCTTGCCAATGAGGTTTTGGATCAATTGAAAACCGTAAAAGGTGTTGAAGATTTGGGTGTATTACGAAATTTAGGACAACCGGAATTTCGAATAGAATTGAATCAGAAAAAAATGGCCATGTACGGTATTAATATTGCTAATGCCAATAGTGTTATTGAAATGGCCATTGGCGGTAAAGCTGCTACTCAACTTTATGAAGGGGAGAAGAAATTTGATATCCGTGTTCGCTATAATGCTGAAAATAGAAATTCGGAAGATAAGATAGCTCAATTAAGGGTGCCAACACAAGACGAAAGTAAAATTCCAATCAAGGAAATTAGCGACATGAGAATTCTTACCGGTCCCTCTTTTATCTATCGAGATAATAATGTTCGTTACATACCGGTAAAATTTAGTGTTCGAGGTAGAGATTTAGGTAGCACAGTTTTGGAGGCGCAAAAAAAAGTAAAGGAGCATGTCATACTACCGGATGGATATAGTTTGACATGGAATGGCGAATTTGAAAATGCTGAACGTGCTTCCAATACTTTACTACGTGTAGTTCCTATTTGTTTGGTAGCCATTTTTGTCATTTTATTTATTACTTATGGTAATGTCAAGGATGCAGTACTCACATTGATGAACGTACCTTTTGCTTTGATTGGCGGCATTCTAGCCCTACATCTGACTCACATGAACTTTAGTATAAGTGCGGGTATCGGTTTTATTGCCTTGTTTGGTGTGTGTATTCAAAATGGGGTAATTCTGATCAGTGTTTTTAGGAAAAATATTGAAGCTAAAATGGCACTGGATGAGGCTATTGAGAAGGGCGTTATTTCTCGTGTAAGACCAGTTGTGATGACCGCATTGATGGCTGCTATCGGGCTTTTGCCAGCAGCCATCAGTACAGGTATTGGGTCTGAAACACAAAAACCCTTAGCAATAGTAGTGATTGGCGGGCTGATAACTTCAACCTTATTAACCTTATTGATTCTCCCCGTGATTTATGCTAATGCACACCATCTCACACATCGTCGTGCTAATCGTAAATTGCTCAACAAAGCAGGTATTATTAGTCGCCCGCCTGATCATGAATGATTCTCTGAAATAAGAATCCTCAACATCAAAAATTGTTGGAGTTTGGAATAAAGCAATATTTGATAAAATAAGGAAGGGCAAGGAGAACCTTGCCCACAACATACCCCTATGAAACCCTATGAAACTATGTATTGATTGAAACGAACTTCCAAACTATAGGTGTTGTTTGTTGGTGTTTCATCTTTATTAATCTCTTTGACAACCCAAATGTACGGTGACCTTTTGGAGTGAATAAAGAGGTTTCGACTAAATGGCAAAATCTATCGTTGGGCAAACAGCTAAGTTCGATTAGGCAGATTGGATAAGTTGCCTAAATTGTTTGGCTTCAAAAATGGCTTCCTTGCTCAATGCACTTAGTGCATAAAAAAGTTGCCAAAAATTAACCTCGTTTAAATCCGGTTGTTCTAAAGGATCTAATACTTTGTCAAATGCTGTGTTTAACCCAAATATGGAAATGGTAGATTTCAGATCGTGTGCTAAACGGTTTATTTCTTTTACTTTTTTTTGATGCCATGCGCTTTCAAGTTGTTCCATACTAACGCTTACCATTTCAATAAAATCATCTGTCATTCTGATCTCAAATTCTGAATCACCATTGCTTATTTCATGTATGTGCTGCACATCAATCAGTCTAAAGCTATGTTGGTGTATGGACGTGTAATGGTTAATGAGTTTAAAGAGGTCTTGTTCAGAGAATGGTTTGGCAATATGGTCGTTCATCCCGTGGCTAATACACCTTTCACGTTCTTCAGGCATAGCTCTTGCAGTCATGGCAATAATTGGAACTTGCAGTCTTAAGTCATTTCGAATAATAGCTGTTGTTTCAAATCCGTTCATTTCAGGCATTTGAACATCCATTAAGACAAGCACATAAGGATTAAGTTTTAAGAGTGAAATTGCTTCTTTTCCACTTTCTGCCAAGTCTAAAGCAATGTTGTTTTTGAGGAATAATTGTTGCAACAGACGGCGATTAATATGGTTATCATCCACTGCTAATACTCGTGCTTGTTTTGAAGCGGGCAAACATTCATTAGATAGATCTTCCTCATGCTGATCTAATGGTTCGGCAGGTGCTATTTTATAAGGGATTTGAATTCTAAAAGTAGTGCCTTGATGAACTTCGCTTTCTACTGAAATTGTGCCTTGTTGAATAGTTACCAGATCTTGAACGATAGAGAGCCCTAAACCGGTGCCGCCATATTTTCTATTTGTTGCGTCTTCTGCTTGTTGAAAGCGTTTAAAAATCAATTGTAGTTTGTCTTTAGGAATGCCGATGCCTGTATCGGAAATGCTAATGTCAATAAAGGCGTTTTGATCAATGATATGAAGCAGTGAGGCTTGTATTCCAATAGATCCTGCCTCGGTAAACTTAATCGCATTGTTCATCAAGTTGGAAAGTATTTGGGTCAGTCTGGTTGGGTCGCCTATTAACTGCTGAGGTATGTGATCGTCAATTTTTATTTTGAATTTTAAGTGCTTATCGTTCAATTTGGCACGATATAGATTTTGGATAGAATGCAATACAGAATGAAGGTTGAAGGGAATTAATTCAATACGAATCATGCCGGCTTCTATTTTGGATAGATCAAGAATGTCATTAACGATAGTCAATAAGTTCTCTCCTGCTTCATGAATCGTTTGTGTGTATTCGGAAGCTTCGTTGTCTAATTTTTTCATTTTTAAAAGACTGGTAAATCCAATGATCGCATTGAGCGGTGTGCGGATTTCATGGCTCATGTTTGCAAGGAACTTTTCCTTGATTACAGCAGCAGCTTTGGCTGATTTTTCGGAAGTGTCTAATTGTGCAATCAGGCTGTTTTGCTTACGCATATTGTTGACAATAAACCAAAAAAGAAATGCGCCACTGATCAGTACAATGATAATAAGAAGGGTACTTAGACTTAAAGCTTTCTCGCCACTCAAATCAACCGCGTTTGTCGTACGTTCTTGAATGATTTGCCGTGTATCAACAATTTTTTGAACTACGTGCATAATGGTGTCCGACAACATTCGTTGAGCAGCTTGTCTTTTTCGAGCTAATTTTTGATCCTTATTGTTAAAAAAGTCTGCAATTAAATATTCTTCAATGGTCAGTTTTTGATGTACCAAACGATTTAACTCTTGAATGTATCTAACTGAAGTGTCATTATCATTGATGCGTTGGAGTTTTTCAAGGGTGTGTGTAACCGATGAGATTTGATGATCAGCACCCAAAATAAAGGCTGTATCCTGAGTAGTTATAGTCTGACTGATTTTTCGATCAACCAGTAAAATATTTTTTTCTAACTCCTTTAGTTCACTATTAATCTTGTATTCGGATAAAAGTTGAGTGTTACCATTAATCAATTTTTTGATGTTCTTGGACGAGTTGTATTGAATATAGATTAGTGCAAAATTGCCGATGAAATACGCGCTGAGAATCAAATAAACGACACGTTGAAATTTCATCTGAACTAGTTTGTTTGAGTTTGCAAAGACTATTCTAACATTGAAACATAATATAGCCCTCTCTCTTTAATGAGATAGCAAATAATTTCTATTAGAAATGTAAGTCTAAGTTATTGTTTTTTGTGAGCTTGCGAAATGGTGCGAATGTAACGTAGAATTAGCCAAATAAGTGAAATACAGCAAGCCCCCATGAGTAGCACGGTAAGGAAAATCCCAAAAGGATTGTTCCCTTTGTCAATTTGTTGTAGCAAGCTATAAGTCAATACTGCCAACAAAAAACTACTAAAGAAGAATAGAATTGAATAAGCCCACCGCATGGCACACCATTTCGCTTATGAGCAAAGATGTAGTTGTACCGGAAATTGAACCAAAGTCAATCGTTCAAATGGATTTTTCAATCGGTAGAATGGCTAAAGAACATTCATACGTTTGTTTAGCATAGCCCGATAAGTATCAGCTACCGGTACAGATTTGCCATTTAAAATTAAAGCACCGTCTTCTATACTGTCAATTTTTGAAATAGCTACAATATATGAGCGATGCACACGCATAAATATGTTTGAGGGCAATCGTTGTTCCACATCTTTTAGTTTGCTGTGTATAGCATAGAACCGTTGTGCAGTATGGAGTTTCACATAATCACCCATAGCCTCAGCAAATAAAATGTCGTCAAATTTTAAACGCTTCACTACATTAGAATCGCGGATAAAAAGAAACTCATCATTTTTTATTTCTGATTTTTCTTGACGAGCTGCTAATAGGCTTTGAACTTTTTCAACAGTTTGAATCAAACGAGTGGCTGTAACGGGTTTGAGTAAATAATCAGCAATTGAAAGTTCAAAAGCATCTAATGCATAATCTTTCTTTGCTGTAACTAATACAATAATTGGCGCATTAGCCCCTAAGTTTTTAGTAAGCTCGATACCTGTCATGTCGGGCATTTCAACATCCAACAATAAGAAGTCAACTTGCTTTGTTTTCAATAAATTATAGGCTTCCATAGCTGTTTCACAAACACCCGCTATTTCAAGGAAACTGATTTGTGAAGCAAGATGTACAAGCGTATTTCGAGCAATTTTGTTGTCGTCAATAATGAGGCATGTCATAGTTATATCAACCAATTCGGGTTTGCGAATGTAGAACTAATCAGCTTCTTATTAAAGTTTGATTATTCATCTATTGCTGATTGACAAACTATGTAGAAATGGTATTATCCGGTCAATGTTGTATATTCACTTGAAAGTAGTGTCATGGAGAAAACCTGTTTCCCAAATAGACAACCATTTTTCTTAAAAGGTTTCTTGTGTGTTTTTATAGCAATGAATATTTGGGCTTGCGGGCATCGAACAATCAAAGGAAATGGAGAAAAAGTAACTCAAAAGCGCACGGTTGGTGCCAATGTTTCTGCTCTGGATATTGATGCACCCGTAAATGCTACCATACATGTAGTAAGTGGTAGTGTGCCTGAAATTTCCCTTTCCGGAAATAAAAATCTGGTTGACGAAATTAAAGTAGAAACCGAAGCTGGTAAAGTGAAAATCAAGAGTAAGCATCTGATAAATTTTGACAAAGAGGTTTATGCAGATATTACCGTAGGAACTTTAACTGGCTTGGAATTGAAGGGTGTTTCAGATGTGAAAATTGAAGGACATATTAATACTCCAAAATTTGAACTGAAAGTTAGTGGAGCCGGAGAGGTGGTTATTAATGATATCCTTACATCACAATTTGAAGGTAAAATTTCAGGAGCCGGAAATTTGCAAATTCTACAAGGCAAAATGGACAATGCTACATACAAACTTTCAGGAGCCGGAAACATTACTGCTGATCAGGTAGAATCTGCCAATGTAGAAGCTAAAATATCGGGAGCCGGTAGTATCAAGCTTTTTGTAACTCATACATTACATGCCATGTTGAGCGGAGCCGGTAGTATTCAATATAAAGGAAACCCTAAAGTGGAGAGTGAAACCAGTGGTATTGGTTCAATAGAACATATAAAGTAATAAGGGAGAATTAAATTCTACAACATACACCTAACTAAAAATAAAAACTATGCTTACCAATCATTTTTTTAAGACACTATTATGTTCTGTTTTCTTAGTGAGTATGGGCTGTGTTGCTTTTGCTCAAGATCAGATAGAGCATTTATGGTATAATCAAGAAAAAACAGCTAAAGTGCAGATATATAAGGCCACTGATGGGAAGTTTTATGGAAAGATTGTTTGGTTGAAGGAACCGCTGAGAGATGGGAAACCCAAAGTGGACGACAAAAACCCCAATACATCACTTCGATCTCAACCCTTGATGGGCTTGGTTTTGTTGAGAGGGTTCGTAAAAGATGGAACAACAGGTTATGAAGATGGCACCATTTACGATCCTAAAAATGGGAAAACATACAGTTGTAAAATAAAATTTAACGGCAATTCACTCGACGTTCGAGGCTATATTGGTATTTCCCTTATCGGTCGAACTGCTAATTGGACTTTGGTAGATTAAGGTTAGTGAAACTACTTTTGCTATATCAGTTTTTGACAACCACAATAAATAGTTGTTGATTGTGCTTCGGTCTATTAAATAGGCTATATCTATTGATGGATTGCAAGCTGTGCTACTAATAATAGTTACCTTTGCTTCCCCATCTTGTTTTCACAACTTCATTTTATTAATTGTTTCTATCATAATCCACTTGTTGATATAAGGGGTTGGGGTAGATATATTTCATGAAGATTATGGATAGTGTAGCACTAAAAAAGGAAATTAACTATAAGGGAAATCTTTTTTCCAAACATTTTATAGATAGTAAATCACTTTTTCTATTTCATTTTCATCGTTTACCGAGTATTACTATTGTTCGTCAGGTAGATCATGAAAAAATTTGGAGGATGTTGCAAGTAGAATTTGGTGATCATATTGTAGAGCAATATCACTATACGGCAGTTTCTAAGAAGAAGGCAACAGGAGAAAAGGAGGAGTCAATTTTATTAATGGATGAGGCTTTGGTAATAGAAATCGGAGATGGGTATTGTGAGTTTTATTTTTCCGATGCTAATCATTTACTCTTACAGAAAATCATCAATCGGGTAGTGGCACTTCGCGGCACTCCTCGTTCAAAGCCACAAGAAATTAACTTGATTACTCACGGTGATTATGGGTTAGAGCTTACCAAGATGGATGTGAAGCGTTCACGACTAAATTTGGATTTATATTACGAAGACGATTTCCTTCCTGTCCATCAAACCATTTTACGAAGACTCAACAAAAAAGATGATAAAGGGATAGTGTTACTACATGGATTGCCCGGAACAGGTAAAACCACCTACTTACGCTATTTGATTGGTAAAGTGAAAAAGCGAGTGTTATTTATTCCGCCAGATTTGGCTTCTCAAATTGCTAATCCGGAATTAGTTCGTTTGTTAGTTGATAATCCCAATTGCGTGTTGGTGATAGAAGATGCGGAAACCTTGTTGATGCAACGCCAATCAGGTCAGGATTCAGCCGTGAGCAATCTATTGAATATTTCTGATGGCTTGTTGTCTGATTTTCTCAATGTGCAAATTGTTTGTACTTTCAATAATCATGCAAGCTTGGTAGATACTGCCATTATTCGAAAAGGGCGATTGATTGCAAGTTATGACTTCCATAAGTTATCAGTAAAAAAGTCCCAACAATTGAGCAGACATTTGGGATACCATAGCCTGATAACGACACCGATGACGGTTTCAGAAATAGTAAATCAAAAAGAACAAAACTTTTCGGCATCGCATGAACGTCCACTCATAGGATTTCGTGCTTCAAAATCAGTAGTAAAGGCAGTATAAAAAGATTATCGAAGCAAGGTAGCATCTCCTTTTACTATTAATTCCTTCCCATATCGGTCTGTCATACTGAGTATCCAAAAGTAAGTGCCAATTTCTTGTGGAACGCCATTGAAGATGCCATCCCAACCATCGTTAAAATCGGTTGTGTAAAATACCTGCTGCCCCCATCGGTTGAACACTCTGAAGTAATTAATGTTCCTATATCCTATGCCGAAAGGTTTAAGCTTATCGTTTTTCCCATCTCCATTTGGTGTAAAACCAGTTGGCACAAAAACAGAAGACTGACCAACAACCCATACATGAATGCTGTCGTTTCCTTCGCATCCACCCATGCTTCGAATAAATACGTTATAGTCAAAATGACCCGTATCGGGATAATAGCCAACCGGATCGTTGATGTTTGGATTAGTAAGGTTGGTAGCAGGTGTCCAAAGATAAAAATCTCCACCCCTTGCATTAAAGTTGATAGTTTCTCCTTTAACAATGATAGTGTCATTTCCGGCAAAGGGCACAAATCGTTCTACCGTTACATTTTTTTTGACAGTATCTACACAACCTTTTGCATTTTTTAAAATAAATTGAACCGGATACACACCACCGTCTTTAAATGTGTGAGCAGGATTTTTAAGAGTTGAAGAATCGCCATCCCCAAAATACCATAGCCATGAATTGGCAGGAAGGGTAGTGTTATAAGAGCTATCGCGGAAGGTTATGGGAAAGTTAGGACATGGTTTTCCGGAATAAACAAATTCTCCATAAAAATTCGGATAAATTTTTACAAATCTTTCAATACTATCCGGACAAGTGCTGCCTCTATTTACAACCAATTTTACGAGATAAGTTCCGGTGTCGGGATAGGAATAAGTAGGATCAAATTGGGTGGAAGTAGCATTAGATAATCCTGGAACGCCAAAATCCCAAAAATAAGTTTTGCCGCCGGTACTTAAATTATCAAAATGTACCGTATAGTCATGGCAATTTACTAAGTAGGTATTGTATTCATCAGAGTATTGCGGAATATTAGCCACAACAGCTTTCGAACAGTTGGTAACAACAAATTGAAATTCTCGAATTACGGTGTCAATAATTTGATGGTTGCGCCATTCAAAACAATATACCGCAACTACAAAACGTCCTGAAGTAGTTGGTGTACCGCTGATAATGCCTGTTTGAGGGTTGATTTGAATAGCAGGAGTACCTCCCATTGGGCGTTGTGGCGTGAATCCAAAAGTATATACTACGGATGGATACGGTGGGGGGGTAGCTTGTGCAGAAATTTGATTTCCTGAAGACGAAATTTTAGCGTTAAAAGAAGGTCCAAATGCATAAGAAAGAGAATCGCCATCATCATCGGTTGCAGAGTGGTCATAATAAAATGGGTTATTGACGCAGATAATTTGAGGCGGTAAGTTTTTGAATTTGGCACTATTGTTTCGAATTGGTAAGGGGGGTAAATAAGAAAAATAGCTTGCGCCGGTTGTGTTTGGATTGACGATGTTGATAATGGAGCCATTACGGCAACAGTTATTAGTAGCTACATAAAATCCTGTATTGTTGTTTGGGGTTATCACATCAAATTGATAAACATTTCGAAGCAAGCAAGTTGCTGGTGGATTATCCACACATTCGTTTGAAAATCCGGCAGGAATGATTCCGGAGGCATTTGGATTTTTGGGAACCTTGAAACTGTCGAGTAGTTGACGAGGAAAAGTATTGCTGTAAAGGTAAAAAATACCCACATCTTCGCGTTGAATAGCTCCTGGTTCACCATTGATACAATCCATGTATAAAGTAAAGGTGATGCGATATTTTACTAAGGAAAGATCGCCGGGAGCATTCATGTTTGTAAACTGAAATTCTCCACCAACTATATGTGTAGCATTTGCCGGCATTGAAAAGCATAAAAGCATTGCGATGAGCCAGCCGGATATATTTTTTCGGTACATTCCGGTTAAAATTAACAATTAAAACAGTATAGCGTAAAATCTTTCAAATCCCTCTCCAATAAGTGTGGGCATTCAATCATGCTCATGTGACCGCTTTCGGCATAAAGTGATACAAAATTTACTTGAGCTAAGCTACATTGTTGAAACACAGATTCAGTTGGTATCAAATTGTCGTATTTACCAATGATCCACTGAACCGGATGCGTGGCTTGTTTTAAAACAGAAGTCCGCATTGGTCTTACAAGCATGGCTTCATAAAAGGCAATCATACTCTCGGCTTTTAGTTTTATCCCAGTTTCTATATGGGCTTCAATCACTTTGGGGTTAAGCTTCCTAAATGTATCGGAAAATAAATTGGGAACCATTCCTCTTACAAATGCTTCCTTGCCACCTTTTTGAATAAGAGCAATCGCCTTTCTTCGGTTCTCCTTTTTTTCTTCTGTATCTGATACGGCTGTGGAGTGTACTAAAGACAATCCTTGCACATAAGAGGGATAAAGCTCAGCAAATGCAAGCGATACATAACCTCCCATTGAATGTCCGACTATGACTGCTTTTGAAATGTTTTCTGCATCCAATATCTGTTTGACACCTTCAGACAATTGTTCCATATTGGTTTTCCCTTGTCCCAATTCACTATTACCGCTGCCAGGCAAATCAGGGATGACCAGTAAAAAATCTTTACTCAAAGAAGGGGCTATTTTCTGCCACAATGTACCCGATTCAGGAAAGCCATGAAGCAAAATCAATGCAGGTGCAGTTTCTGAGCCACTTATTGTATAGCTAAGCTTAGGAAAATTTGTTGTACTGATTTGATTACTTTTCATTTCGGAATACTTAGGCAGATTTAGGTGTGCATTGCTTTTATTAAGACCTTATGCGAATTTACAAATTTGTAACACGGTGTAAATTCAATTCTGGTTTGAAGGAGGCAAAAAAAATCGCGTTTTCTAAAGGGTATAGAAAACGCGATAATGTTGGTATTTGTAGCGAGATCGGGATTTGAACCCGAGACCTCAGGGTTATGAATCCTGCGCTCTCACCAACTGAGCTACCTCGCCAAAAAAACGTCTTCAAACGGATGTCGTTTACAAAAACGGAACGCAAAAGTAAGAGGAAATTTTGAGAATTACAAACCTTTTAGCCTTGCTTTTAATTCATCTTTCAACAAGGTTACTTTTCTAATTTCATAATCAAAGCAAACCATTGCAGTTTTGGCTTGAGCAATGGAAATTTGTTGATTGTTACGCTCAGTAGAAATATCATACAGCAAATCAAAAGATCGTTCACTGATTTCACCTGTGAAAATCTTTATCTGAAGCACATCACCATAAAAGGCTTCACCTCGATAAGCAATCATTACATCTGCCATGATTAAACTATTGCCACCGGCATTCAATTCTGTAAATTTCCATTGAGCTAAACATTGCACACGTGCTTCATGGAGAATGGCCAGCAAGCGATCATTACCTAAATGGTTTCCATAGTTTATATCAGTTATCCTTACCGGAATGAAACATTCAATCAGGGGTGTTTCAGCAGGAAATTTTATTTTTACACGGCTCATGATGTGATTTTTGAACAAAGCTGATCGCCAAATATAGTTGTGTGTGTTTTTTGATTGAAAAGAAGTTTTTTTGAAAAGAAACAGGATACCTTTCAAGTCAAGTTCAGAAACGGTGATGAGTGACTAAATTAATACACAATGAAAATTATTTGCATTGGGCGAAATTATGCGGCACATGCCAAGGAATTGAACAATGATGTGCCCACAGAACCGGTAATTTTTTTAAAGCCCAAAACTGCCTTGTTGTTACCGGAAAAACATTTGTACTTCCCCGAATTTACCGATGATTTGCAATACGAATGTGAATTAGTCGTGAAAATTTCTAAAAATGGAAAGTATATTCAGGAAAAGTTTGCCCATAAATATTACAACAGCGTTAGCGTAGGAATTGATTTTACCGCTCGTGATTTGCAGCAAAAACAAAAAGAAAAAGGGTTGCCGTGGGAAATAGCCAAGGCTTTTGATGGATCGGCTGCCATTGGTGATTTTGTTCCTTTATCTAATGAATTGAAAGTGCAGCAACTTCATTTTGAACTAAAGAAGAACGATATCACGGTCCAGCAAGGCTTTACAGGCGACATGATTTTTGCCGTCAATAAAATAATTGAGTACGTATCCCAGTTTTTTACGCTCAATATTGGTGATTTAATTTTTACAGGTACTCCATCCGGTGTAGGAGCCGTCAATGTATATGATAAACTGGAAGGATTTTTAGAAGGACAAAAACTTTTTGAAGTAAATGTTCGCTAAAATATTTAGGCAGCATTGATTTTTGAAAACCCAATTCCTTTCAATTGATTTTTGTGTTTTTGAGCAATCATTTCAATGCGCCATTCAAGAGCTAAACGAATAGCTTGCAGGTCACAAAATTCTGCGAAAGCACTGATTGGCTTTGCTGTTTGACGAAGTAAGTCAAGCCCTTTTTCTACCAAGCGCAAATAATTGAGGTAGGGCATCTGATAAGGATAATTCCTTTCAAATAATTGACGTGCTATTGGGTTATCGGTTTTCATTGTTTTCGTTTTTTGTTTATGATGCAAAGCACTTACAAATTCAGAAGCTTGTCCTTATCACAACGCCTGATTAACGCTAAGTTTGCAGTCGCTTAACGAATGATTTACAAATAGAATTGTACCGTTTACACCAAAGCGTGTGTATTTTTCATCCGAAGTTTTTAAGTTAGATCGTCTATGACACCTGAACGTAGAGCCAGAATAAACCAAGTGTTGAATTGCCGTCAACCGGAATTAGCTATTGTTTTAGAGAATGTATTTGATCCGCACAATATTGCTGCTGTTTTGAGAACGGCAGATAGTGTGGGGGTACAAGATGTGTATGTGCTCAATACAAAAATTGCAAGGCATAAAAAATTTGGAAAAAAAAGTTCGGCCAGTGCAGTCAATTGGCTTACTATACATGCTTTCGATACAGTGGAAGCATGCTTTACCGAATTGAGAAATAAATATCAAAAAATATTTGCCACACATTTAGAGATTGCTTCCAAATCGCTTTATGAATTAAACCTGACAGAGTCCGTAGCCTTAGTTTTTGGAAACGAACATAGTGGTGTGAGTGAAGATGCCTTACAATGGTGCGACGGCAATTTTATTATTCCTCAAGTCGGCATGGTAAAGTCTCTCAATATTTCTGTGGCTTGTGCAGTCAGCTTGTATGAAGCATTGCGTCAGCGTGAAAAACAGGGTATGTATGCCCAATCCAGACTGTCGGATTTTTCACGAAAGCAACTAAGTGAAAAATGGAACCTGAGCGATGAGTAAGAAGTCTATGATAAGACGAGCTTTTTACTTTTAAATAGGCAAACAAGGAGTAAGCAGGAAGTTGAACTATTGATTAGGGTGAACACCAACTTGAAAACGATACAAACCTTTGCCAACGAGTAAACTGACAATCTTTGCCTGCATCTTTTCGTTTTTTTCTCACCTACAAAACAGTCTGTTAGTGGTTATGCCATTGAGACAGAACAGTCATTTAACAGGCAAGTTGACAATAAACTTTAAGACAACAAATTTTGACAGAAGAGTAAGGCAAATAGTAGAAATAATAATTCAGGAGCTTTTGCCTGCTTGATCTACCGGACATAAGCAGTCAGCGTTCCTTTACAACAACAGTCATATTTCTTCCTTCAAGTTTTTCTATTTTTCTAAGTCGCTTTTTGTCTTCATTAATCGAAATGACTTGTGGGCTAGGTCTTAAAAAGAGGAACAATTCTTTGTGTTTCATAATCATCTCTTGGTTCATCAAAATCTTGTATGCAATTGTGTCTTTAGGTAAAAGCAACAAATAGTTTTCCTCATTGAGGCTTATAGAAATTCTAATGACTTCAGGATTATCTTTTTTATGCCGCGCGGTGAAGGTTTGGCAATTTTCAAGATCTCCTTGTTTTAGACCTGCAACATAATAGATGCTGTCCGTTGGGTTTACCAAATAGATAGTTTGACAATTGTTATCAATGTTTTTTTCTGTGTAAGCTTGCAATTGCGCCTTTGTAGAGAAGGGAAAATATAGGAAGGCTATACAAAAAATTAAATAGAAGAGGCGCATCAGAATTAAATATAGCTTGCAATGTACGGGTAAATTGGATGCCTAAAAGCTAAATGGATAAAGTTTTATGGAAGAGAAAGCAGCACCTTGTTTAAAGTTTCGGGTATCGTAAAAGCAATTGATGTAATGACCATTTTACGAATGCAGACGCACACGCGGATCTAATTTGCTGTATAAAATATCGGTCAGTAGATTGATGAGGATAAATAAAAAAGCAGTTAGCAAAACCGCACCCATCACAATAGGAAAATCAAACTTATCGAGTGCATCTACGGTTAGTTTGCCAACGCCCTTCCATCCAAAAATATATTCTACAAAAAAGGAGCCGGCTAATAGTTCGGCCAACCAGCCGGACACTGCAGTTACTACAGGATTCAGTGCGTTTGGTAAGGCGTGTTTGAAAATAACTTCAAATTTAGAAAGCCCTTTTGCATAAGCAGTCCGAATATAATCTTGCCCCAATACGTCCAGCATAGCGCTTCTGGTCAGTTGGGTGATAATGGCAAGTGGTCGTACACCTAATGCTAAGGCAGGAAGCAGAAGATTTTGCCATGCTATGGAAGGTCCTGTAATGGGGTCGTAATTCCACAAACTTCCGGTCATACTAAGTCCTGTAACAGAATGAAGTAAATAGCCAAACACATAAGCAATGATTAACCCAGCAAAAAATGAAGGCATCGAAATTCCGGCAACACTCGCTACAATAGATGTCGTATCAATCCAAGAGTCCTTTTTTAAAGCAGCCAGAATGCCAAGCAACAATCCTAAAATGGTCGCCAAGAACATGGCTGAAATAGCCAGTATGACTGTGCCGGGAAGTGCTTCCAGTAAGGTTTCCGACACATCTCGTTTGGTTCGATAAGACCTACCTAAATAGGGCTTTTTAATTGCCAAAAAATGTTGTTTAATGGCAGGAGAAATTTTCCAAAAGTGGTATTTCTGATTGTCGAGCTTATCGTTTTTTAACCAAGAAATGGGCGAAAGATCATTCAGAAATAGAAAATAACGTGTCATCATAGGCTTGTCTAAATGTAGTTCACGCCGCACGTTTTCTAGCGATTGCAAGTCACTTCGTTGTCCCATGGTGAGCCTTGCCGGATCTCCGGGTAGCACATTGAATAAAAAAAATACTACCGTTACAACTCCCAGCAAAATGAGGAAACTGTATCTAAATCGGTTAAGAAGAAAGGGTAGCATTTATTTTTCCAAATTGAGCAATCCATTGCTTAGCGAAATATTACTTGGGTAATCGCGAAAACTAAGCTTGTTTTGAATTACGCCATCTTTCAAAATCATTATACCGGGGTTAGAACGCATGGCTGTTTTGCTGGCAGTTGCATCTAACACCATGTAGTCTGCTGGGAAAAGTTGATGTGCTTGAGCAAAAGCATCGGTTACTTCTTTGTTGCCGGAGCTAAGAACATAAAATGGAATTTTGAAGCTGGCTGCCGATTGCATGAGTTGCTTGATTCGGGCAAGATTATCGGTTCTGGCAGTAGATGGATCTTTCACAAACCATAAGATGACATATCCCGGAGCCGTAAGAATTTCTTGTGTGTGATCGTTTTTATCAAAATCGCTGATGATAAAATCTTTTATTTCCGGTTCGGCATTTCCTTTTTTTATGAGCTTACTTTTGCTATCTACAAATTTCCAAGTCGAATCTTGCCAAGGATAATTTTGCATGGTGAATTCTTGCTTTTGTCCATTTTTTTCATAAATCATCACCGTTTCATATTGGTCGGGAATGGCTCCTGGCGGTATTTGTGTCTTTTGGTAAACGTTGACTCCTACTTTGTAAGGTAAACAATCGTAAAAGGGTAAATGCTCTAAGACCCACCATTGAATAAAAAAAGCTGAAAACGTAGTCAATATTATAATAGCGGCAGTAGGGTATCCACTAAATAGGGGTTTAATCCTTTTGCGAAACAAAAAGAGAATGATCACTAAAATCAAGAGTATAACATCCTTCCAGAAGGTTTCGGCATTGGAAATTTTTATACAGTCGCCAAAGCATCCACACTCTTTTATTTTATCGGTAAGATATACATAGGCAGTTAGAAAGGTGAAAAAGGTAGTGAGCAGTAGCAACAAAAAGGAGAATATGCGAAAAGCTGCACCTATTAACAAGGCTACACCTGCAATGATCTCAAACCCAATCATAGCAACAGACATGGTCAATGAATATTTCATAGCCCAAGCCATACCCCATACCTCAAAAAATTCATTCATCTTGTAGCTGAGGCCTAATGGATCATTTGCTTTTACTAGCCCAGAAAAAATAAAGAGAATACCCACAACGATTCTCAAAAACCAAAGGATATATTTCATGATGTGGGGAAATTACTATCTTTTAGGGACATGCGTAAAAATTATAACTGCCGATATCATTGCTACGAACAATTTTAATTTGCCTTGGAGGGGCAAATTGAAAAATTTCGCCCCTAATCCATTTTGTAAATGTTATACAAAATGTTAGCATCAGAAAACTCGATTTCTAGGGTGCTTATGCCATTCGGATGCTTTACAATACTCAAATTACAACGAGTGCCTGCTTTGTCTATACATTCATATTTATGGGTTGTTTTTCCGTTGTACTCTGTAACTGTATTGTAGGTCTTAATGATGTCATAAGCTTGTTCAACTTTGCTGAAAATTTTTACTCGATTTTGGTTGCCGTCAACTAAAATCAAAACGTCAATGGTTTGTGGATCGCTCCAGTTACTCCATCTGCCGGAATTGTTGTCTTTTGTTTTTACCGCAACTTCATTTGCTTTTAGTTTTATGATTTGAGCAGAGGTTGATGATATGCCCAAAAACAAAAACAAGAAACTCAAAATAACGTACTTCATGTTGTGTGTTTTTAATGTTGTGTGTTTTTTTGAAATTTTGATTTGAAATAGAAGGAGGTTCCTATTTGTTTTCACAAGCTGTTTTTGAAAACTCCAGAAACGGAAATGACACAAACCTTATTTTTATTTTAAAAGGTTTGTGTCATTGGCGAAATGAATCAGCGTATCATTTATTTTTTAGCTTTAATAATCGTACTAATGCCACCTAAGTTTCCGGATAATGTCATAGTTCCGCCACTAACGGAAATACTAAGGATATCGCTATCAATTTGAAGCTCTGTACCATTGTTGCGAATGGAATATTTGTGTGATTCAATTTTGGTAGCACCTCCCATTTCAATCAATGTCCAAGTACTGGTGCCGTTAGTTTTATCCTCTTTTTTATAGTCCATCTTTATAGCTTGATATACAGACTGAATGATTTCAGTTCCGTTTGCCGTAAAAGTGGATATGCTCCATGTTCCGCCGTTGATTGTGTTGTTCATGGTTTCATTAGCATCTGCCGTTGGCGTGGGTGTTGGTGTTGGTGCTGGTGAGTCTTTTTTGCACGATGCAAAAGTTATGAATAAACCTAAAAGTGGTAATAAGAGAAATTTCAATTTCATAAAATGGTTGAATTTTTTGTTTGATAATAGTTTTTAATTGAATTAAGCTGGGTAGTCATCTGACCCTTTCTGTTTCCGGTTGTTGTTAGGTTAATGCTGTGGTGTTGATTTGGCCCCTCCTTTTGCCTGAAATTTTAAGGGGTAATAACTTACTTGGGATTTAAGTATTACCGAAAAGGTGAATGTTGTTTTTTTCATCTTGAATAGTTTTTCATTAAGCTATTATACTTCCTCTTCAACAAGCCAACCAAGCCAAATATGGTATGGATGTGAAGCAGAAATAAGCTTTCAAGCCAAATGTATCGGGCTTTCAAACGGAGCAATTATTTCAGGGACAAAAGGTGGTAATCAGGGATAAAACACTGATTGGTAACTTGATCAACACGAGTTAGCGTTTTTTTTAGATGCTCTATTGTGTTCATCCCTATTTTTGTCAATTCTGTATAAGTATTTTGTGCGGCAAAATTCTCTATCTGCTTTATACACGTTAGTTCATGAAAAAAGTATTTCCACTTATAGTTTTGTTGATTACGCTTTCAGTTTTAGGCATCATTTTCATTCAAATGTCTTGGATAAAAAATGCTATTAGCCTTCGTAAACAACAGCATGAACAAGACATCAACACCGCCATTTCCAGGATAAAAGAAGAGTTTTATCAAAATTACTTTGGCTTCATAGGACAAACACCATTGGATGAAAACACAAAAAATTTCCTCCTTCAAAAATTTACGACCAGTTTCATGGAAAAGGAAGATGTGAATCGAGTGATAGCCCAATCCATCAAGCGTTCCGGCATAAAAGACCGGTATGAGTATGTGATTAAGGATATTTTTCAAAACCCTATTTTCATCTCTCCGGGTTTTAAAAATGAACACATTAATAATACAATTCGAGTTCAGCTTACACCGGAAAATTCCGCTTTCAGAGAAACTCTTTATCTCTATTTTGATGAAGACAATGGCTATTTGATACACCAATTAGGTTGGGTAATTTTAGGCTCAGTGGTGTTTACCATCATCATTATTTCTGCTTTTGCGCTTACGGTTCGTCAAATGTTTAATCAGAAAAAATTGTCTGAAATAAAGTCGGATTTCATCAATAACATGACGCATGAATTAAAAACTCCGTTGGCTACCATTTCGCTTGCTGTTGATGCACTCACCAATGAAAAGGTAATTAACAACACCGATAAAATTCGATACTACAGTGCCATGATCAAGGATGAAAATAAAAGAATGAATAAGCAAGTGGAGAAGATATTGCAGGTAGCACGAATTGAAAGGCAAGAAATTAAATTGAATTTGCAAACCCTCAATGCACATGATATCATTCAAAAAGTTGCCAATAATCTTTCACTTCAAATAGAAGAACGCAAAGGCTCATTGACCCTGAAACTTGCTGCTGCTAAACATACGATAGAAGCTGATGATGTTCATTTTTCAAACATAGTCTTCAACTTGCTTGATAATGCCATCAAATATTCAAAAGATGAACCGAGAATTGAGATTGAAACCCTAAATAAGAGCAATATGTTGTTGATCAATGTAACAGACAACGGCATAGGGATGAACAAAGAAACACAAGCTCGTGTTTTTGAAAAATTTTACAGAGCACATACCGGCAATCTGCACAATGTAAAGGGTTTTGGGCTTGGACTAAGCTATGTAAAAGCAATGGCTGAGGCACATGGCGGAAGGGTGCACTTAGAAAGCGCACCGGGTAAAGGAAGTACTTTTTCTATTTATTTTCCTTTGTCGTGATTGCCTTATTTTACACCTGCAAATGACAACCGGCTCTGCACTGATTTCTGATAAAACAATTACTTCTCGATCGCCACTGAGATATCCCGGTGGCAAGAGTAGAGGCATAACCAGTATAAGAGGTTTTTTTCCGAAAAACCTAACAGCCTTGTTGTCGCCTTTTGTAGGCGGCGGTTCGATAGAGCTGTCTTGTGCAGCCGAAGGTATTTCTGTATATGCGTACGATGTGTTTAATCCCTTAGTAGAGTTTTGGCAAAGCTTGATTCATCAACCGGCAGAGTTGGCTAACGAAGTAGAAACCTATTTCCCTTTGTCAAAAGAAAGGTTTTATGCGTTGCAACAAGCACAAACACAATTTGTAACACCGCTTCAACGTGCGGCTGTGTTTTATGTGCTCAATCGTTCATCTTTTTCGGGAGCAACCCTTTCCGGTGGTATGTCGCCGGATCATCCGCGCTTTACTCATTCTTCTATAGAGCGAATTCGCCATTTTTTTAATCCGTATATTCAGGTAGCGAAAGCAGATTTTACAGATAGCCTTGCCCAGCATCCTGATATGTTTGCCTATCTTGATCCGCCCTATTTGATCAAAAGTAAATTATATGGTCGCAAAGGTGACACACATAAAGACTTTGACCATGAAGGGTTATGTGAAATATTGAAAAATCGAAAAAACTGGGTGTTGTCCTATAATGATTGTACAGAAATCAGAACACTCTATCAGTCTTTTCAAATATGGAAACCCGATTGGAAATATGGCATGTCGGGCAACAAGCAATCGAAAGAAGTTTTGATTGTTAGCGAAGATGTGAGGCATAATTTACTTGTGCCGAGTTAGATTAAAATTGAACATACCAATACAGTCAAATTGAAAATTTCGATGAATAAGTGTTGGGGTTATTTGTATCTTCGGAAAAATAATCAAATGAAATTCTGGTCTTTTTTACCTACCTTTTGATAATGAAAACATTTTTTTACTACTAAGATTCAAAACCTCATGAAACATTTATTGGTACTTATTTTTGCGGGATTATCATCTTTTTTTTCTCAAGCACAAAGCTTTTATGCTGGCATTAGAACCGGTGCAAGCTATTGGATGAATCACCAGATTAATAATGGCAAAACCAATACAATTGAAGGTCAACATATTACTTGGGACAAAGATTTTTTCGTGAATTATCAAAGTAAGAAACGTTGGTCATTTGAATTGAGCGGAGAGCAATACGCATTCAATCAGGGGGTCATTAATGAAACCTATGGTTGTGATTATAATGCTCTTTACAATACCTATGCCATGTGGGTAAATAGAACACATGAAACATCGCAGAATTATGCTATAAGATTAAGCATTCTATACCATTTGAGCTGCCCTCAAATTGAGTCCAAATGCAAGATTATGGCTCGATTACACAACTATTTAGGAATTTCTATAAGCTCTGTTTTCAGCAAAAACATAACTAAATATGGATTTGAAGAATCTGAGCAAACTAAATCCATCCAACACGAAACTACTTTTTGGACAGGTATTCAACACATTTTAAAGTTTGATCTGAGCAAGAATCTTTCTCTCAATTCTTATGTTTTAGGACAAGTAAATCCAATGGACTTGTTTAGTAATCATTCAATTTCTCAAAATAAGAGGAATGTCCGCATGAATGTAGCTTTAGGAATAGGGTATAGATTATAGTTGAAGCACCTGATTTTTCTCTTTGTTAGTGTCTGATTTTGTTTACAGATAGAGCCATAAGTCTGCAGAATACATCTGTGTCATAATCCTTTTTTTTAAGACTTTCAACTTTCAACTTTCAACTTTCAATTCATCTGTGTCATAATCCATGTTTTTTCAAGGGTTAGCTTTTTCTCAAACCAATAATCTCAATCAGGATAGGATAATCTGAGGTGAAAACCCCATATCCAACACCTTTTCATACTTCATCAACATAAGATCTGTATTTGTCAATACGGAAAAACGTTTGCAGCCTGTCATTTTCTTCTAATTTATGGTTGCCTATTCGTGCTAACTTAGGCCAGACAAGGCTTTTAGTCCATTTGTAGAGATATTTCAAGTGCTTTTAAAAAGCATGTAAAACCATTTTGGAATAGTTGATTTGCTAATTGATTGTTAGCCAATTGGAAACGACCCGTTAACCGTCTGTAAAGTTGGCGTTAATCACGTCTGCTTTTTTTCTCATGCTTATTTCCCGCAGCACTTTTGTGTTCGAAAGCAACAAATGAAAATGGTTGCTGAACAAAAAAATAATTAAAACAAACCAAAACACATTGTTATGAAAATTCAACTATTGCTCAAAAACGCATTGTTTATCGGTATCATTTTTAGCCTTATTGCAATTGTTAACCTATAAAAACATAAAAAGATGAAAAAGAAATTTTCACCGGCTATCTTCATTACGTCTATATTGGTGTTTAGTTATATGACTGTTGCTAAATTTTGGGCAACCAGTCATTTACTCATCACGCACATTCGTTCTGTAAAGCATACACCCGTTACAACTAATTCACCTTCGGCTCATTCTGCACGCACAGCTTGATCTATAGAAATGAAGAAATTATTTTTAAACGTATAGTAGCTCATTTTTTGCTTTTTTGCTAGAAAGGTTATTATATTTAGATTGTAAAATGCTACTATATTTAGAGCCAATGTTTTATATGCAAATTGGTGTTCTGAGCCTCTATTCATTTTTGCATACCTTTGCAACCTTTAAAAAGAATTCTAAAAGCCTTTTTAAAGGTTTTATTTTTCAATGAGAAGGATAGTATTTTTCAGTTTGATTTTGATTCTTTCTTGCAAAAAAGAAACGGTTCCGTTAAACACACAACAGCAATCTAAGATAGTAGATTCATTGGTGACTATTAAAAAGAAAGAAATTTTACGTTTAGCGGCAGAAGATTTAGATTTTCGCCGATCTATTGAAGTTAAGGAAAAAACAGATTCAATAGTTATTGCTCGAACAACAAAATCGGGTGATACAACCCAATTAAGACTATCTATACAGAAGGATTCATCGCTTCAAAAGCAACCCCAATCAACTCCATTTTAGCTAAGATTTTTTAAGAGCATTTAGGCTATATCACAATGTGTGTGACAGGAATGTTTTTCGATAATTAACCAGAATACATTCTATTTCGGTTGATTCCTAAGTTTTTGAAGGAAATCGAACGACTCTATATTTAAACAGATTAGGAATAATGCTTCTCCCTTGAATGCTGTTGAGATCAATAAATTATGGCAGGAAAACATAGGGCATGAGAGACTTCCTTTGGTAAAGGGTGTAAGATTTTATTCAGGAAAGTTCAACACTTATTGATGAAGGTGTTGTACAATAGTATGTTTTTTTATAACCCGAATATCTTTTCTCCTAAGGTGTTTTTTCTTCTTTTTTTCAAATAGAATAGCCAAGACAGTAAAGCCCAAGTATAACTTGACCAAAACACCGATGGCAAATTCTGCTATTTTCTCTTTCATGGTTTGAATAAGCTATGGAGATTAACCGCTCTTCCAAGACTACTTTACAAAGATCAACTCTGTTTAAAAACCAGTGTATTTATTACGATTGATTAACCACTTATTAGCAGGGCATTAACGAGGTGTTTGCAAAATGAACAAAGCTGTTTTGCTTGTGTTTTTTGCAGTCATAGTTAAGTAAAATATTAGTCATGCTTGATGAATGCTGGAGCAATTGAGTACATTTAGGTTATGAATACTTAATCATCTTTAAAAAAATGAGCTATGGGTTTGCATTTCTCTGCTTCGCTTTTCGGTATTCTCTTTATCACCCTAAATGCTCTTGCTAAAACAACAGGACAAGGAATTCCTAATTTATTTCCGCACATGGGCAGTGATGCTAACAATGCACCATCCTTTCTTCATTCAAGACTCAAATCAGCAGCCTATTTTGAATATGCTTCAGGTGGTTTTATTCCTTTAGATTCCACTGTTTACAGTTATTCATTTGGAAGAGGGGGGCAACTTAGCCTTGAAGAAATGAATGATAACTTTATAAGCTTCGACGAGAGTTATACCTATTCTTTTGATAGAACGAATAGTTTTTTCAAACCTCATTTTCATCGCACACAGTTATTTAATGCAACTAACAAAGCAATAAGCTATACATGTCAATCGTGGAATAATACAATTGGGAAATGGCGTGATTCGGCTCGATATGTTTATACATATTCAAGCGGTTCAGCATTGTTAACTAAAACCGTGTTTCAAATTTTAGACCCTACTACAAACGGCTGGCAAGCACATGTGTATTTCTACAATGATTATGATGGGCAAAACAATTTAATAGCCATGCACTCAACTGTTTTTTCGATGTTTTTTACTTATGATGCACTTAATCGGTTAAATTCTCGAACAGATAGTCAAGCAAACGTTTCTCCTTTTTATTGGTATGGTACACAACGCTTGCTATTTGCCTACGATCAGGCATATAATCTGTCCACAAAAATTACGCAATCGGTTTTAAACGGAACTTGGGTTGACGCACAGAAATCTGAATATTACTATGTTGGAAACACACTGATACAAGCGATAAGCTATGTGCGTAAAAACAACACTTGGGTTCCTGCTGGAGAAAACAGTTTTCAATATGATGCAAGTAATAACTTGATTGAAAATGAATTTAAAATTTGGGATAACGCAACTAACCACTTTTTATCAGTTAATCGTGAACGAAAAACTTATAATAGTTTTGGGCAACCGACAAGTTGGTATTCTGAAACGTATGATCAGGCAAGCCTTTCATGGGTTTCAACTGCTGGTGATTTTATGAATCGCTACTATTATGAAAATTACACTCCAACAGATGTTGCTAATGTTTTTTCGGATGCTGAAATGAAAATATTTCCACAGCCGGCTACAGACCGTTTGTTTTTTGATGGTACTCAAAAATCCCAAGCTTTCTTACAATTGATAGTTACGGATGTGCAAGGCAAGGTAATTTGGCAACAACAAAATGCTACTACTGCCAAACAAGAGTTAGATATTTCTAATTGGGTTAATGGTGTATATTTTCTAAGAATTCAATCAACCACAGGCAATTCCGTAAAACAATTTTGGGTTGCCAAATAATTTTTTGAAGAAAATAAATGGATAGTTAGTTTTTTATAAAAATAATTGCTTCAAAGACTTTAAATCTATTGCCTCTATTTTCTGTTTGGGTATTTCGATATGATTTGTTTTGAATGGGATTTACCAACTGCCACTGGAGCCGCCGCCACCAAATCCACCACCGCCAAATCCGCCAAATCCGCCGCCTGAATTGCCGCTGCCCCAATCACCGCCGCCACTGCTGCCCCAACCACTACCCATATTGCTACCTAAGAAGCCGCCCCAAAAAGCACCACCCATTCCACGAGAACCTCTACCGCTCATATAATTGCCTCCGCCCCCTCCGCTGTTTCTACTGATAATCCACAAAATGATGAAGATGACCAAAATAGTAGCGATGATGCTACCAACAGATATATTCTTGTTTTTGTTTGTTGAACTATCGGCGGTGTATTCTCCTTTAGTTGCAGCGATGATTGCGTCAATGGCTTTGTCAAATCCGGTATAATAATCTCCTTGTCGGAAAGCAGGAGCCATTTCATTTCTTATAATTCTGCCAGTTATCACATCGGGCAATGCCCCTTCCAACCCATAACCGGTGGAAATATTCATTCTATGGTCTTGAATGGCTGCAAGTACCAAAACACCATTGTCTTTTCCCTTGCGTCCAATCCCCCATTTGTTGGCTAAGGTTACGGCATAGTCGGGCACTTCATATCCGTCTAAGGTTGGAATGGTAACAAGGGTAATTTGAGTAGATGTTGTTTTATCAAAGTCGGTTAATTTGGCTTCTAACGCATCAATTTGTTGAGCATTTAATACATGAGCAAAGTCATTGACCAAACGAGGCGGGTTAGGAGCTGAGGGGATATTTTGAGCTTTTAAACCCAAGCCAAGAAACACCAATAAGGCAACCGAAAAAATACGAATCAATACTACTTTTTTCATTTGCCAAATACAATTTCATCAGGCAATTCATTTCTTGAAACCGAAGAATCATAGGGAAAATGAGTTGCTAATGCGTCTCCTAAATCTTGAATACATTGTACAATACCTCCGGCAATATGGCCTTTGCGTAAATTTTGCTTGAGTTGACGCGCTGCTTTTTCCCAAAAGTGCGCCCCACCAGCTTGGGTATAAATTTCCTGATCTCCAAAGATGGCAAACTGCTTATCTTTTAGTGCGAGATAGAGCAGTATGGCATTTCTGCGTTCTGTTTTAGCCATATTTAAAGAAGCAAAAATTTCTTTTGCTCGTTCCATAGCATCTACATACGAACAATGAGATTCTATATACACGCGCAATTCACCGGTAGTGCCAGCTTCAGCAGCACGTATAGCAGCCACTACAGATTCCTGATCTGTATGGTCAAGCAAGGTTCGTGGTTTAAAAATTCGAAACACGTTGATTAAAACTGCACCTGTGGTGCTTTTTGAGCGTTCTGATCAGCTTCAAACATGCCTTTGCGCTGGAATCCCATCATGCCGGCAAAAATATTATTAGGAAATACACGAAGCTGAGTATTATATCCTTGAACGGCATCATTAAAGTTTTTGCGTGCAACAGTAATTCTGTTTTCGGTACCTTCTAACTGCACTTGCAAATCTCGAAAAGCTTCTGTGGCGCGAAGTTGAGGATAGTTTTCTGTTACGACCATCAGTCTGCCTAATGCTTGGCTCAATTCTCCTTGTGCTTGTTGAAATTCTTTCAATTTTTCAGGCGTTAGATTTTCCGGGTTCACTTGAATAGAAGTAGCTTTTGCACGGGCATTAATTACATCCGTTAAGGTTTTTTGTTCAAAGTTTGCAGCTCCTTTTACGGTGTTCACCAAATTAGGGATAAGGTCGGCGCGACGTTGATATTGGTTTTGCACTTCACCCCATTTGCTCTTTGCATTTTCATCCAGTGTAACAAGGCTTTTTTGCACATTGCAGGTCATGCAGCCGCCTACGAGCAGCAATCCTAGCACTACTAAAAGAATAAGGGATCCTTTTTTCATTGTTGAGTATGATTTTTAGAAATCCAAATGTAGGGAGTTCGTTTGAATAAAATTTATGACACGCTTTTCTTTGTGCATTTGTATATTTTAGGAAGTAAGCATTATCGAAATTAAATCATTTGTAAAGGTTTATTTTTATTCTGGTTTCCTAATCCCTTTCTAAGCGCGTACTTTTGCGCAAAATTTTAAATATCCTTCATGTTTTCTGCTTCTCTTGAATATGCACAAAGCCTCGATCAGACAGATGTTTTGTTCTCCTTTCGCGAACGATTTTTGATTCCTCAGCATAATGATTCAGACGCACTTTATTTTTGTGGAAACTCGTTGGGCTTGCAGCCTAAAAGCGTGAGTTATTTAATGCAGGCAGAGCTTAATGATTGGGCGAAATACGGAGTTGAAGGGCATTTTCAAGCTCGTAATCCTTGGTTTTCATATCATAAATTGTTTACCGAACGATTGGCAAAATTGGTGGGTGCTAAAACTAATGAGGTTGTTGCTGCCAATACATTGACGGTGAACTTACATTTGTTAATGCTTTCTTTTTATCGTCCAAAGGGAAACCGATACAAGATATTGATGGAAGCAGGTGCTTTCCCCTCCGATCAATATGCCATGGAAACACAAGTGCGAATGTATGGCTATGATCCTAATGATGCCATTATCGAATTGTCGCCCAAAGAAGGGTGTCATACATTAGATGAGGAAGATATAATGACTGCTATTGAAGCAGCGGGCGATTCTCTGGCCTTGGTGATGATGGGCGGTGTGAATTACTATACCGGCCAACTTTTTAATATGGAGCAAATAACTAAGGCAGCACATCGAGTAGGTGCTTATGCTGGCTTTGATTTGGCTCATGCAGTAGGAAATGTATTATTGAGTTTGCACGATTGGTCGGTGGACTTCGCATGTTGGTGTTCCTATAAATATCTAAATAGTGGACCCGGCGGAGTAGGGGGCATTTATGTTCATGAACATCATGCAGCAAACCCTTCTGTATTTCGTCTTGGCGGTTGGTGGGGGAATGATGAACAATCACGTTTTAAAATGGAAAAAGGATTTTTGCCCAAACCGACTGCTGAAAGCTGGCAAATGAGCAATGCGCCGGTGTTTAATATGGTAGCTCATCATGCTTCGTTAGATATTTTTGATAAGGCAGGAATGGAAGCCTTAAAAGAAAAAAGTCAATTACTGACAGGTTATCTATTGTACTTATTAGATCAAATAAACAACTTGCCTTTTGAGGTCATAACACCTCGTAATCCAAGCCAACGTGGTTGTCAGGTTTCTCTTTTATTTAAAGATCGGGGGCGAGAAACATTTGAAGCCTTATCAGCCCAGGGTGTTATTGCAGATTGGCGTGAGCCTAATGTAATCAGAGTTGCTCCGGTACCCTTATACAATACATTTGAGGATGTGTATCGGTTTTATGAAATTTTACGTGGAATATAGAATACCTGAATGGCTGTATATTTCGACATAACTAAGTTGCCTGATTTTATCAACCCTGCTATTACCATAGGTGCTTTTGATGGGGTACATTGTGGACATTTAGCCATTTTAAATGAGGTAGTGAAACATGCTGCTGACATTGGTGGTGAAAGTGTGGTCGTTACGTTTGACCCTCATCCTCGCAAGGTTTTATTTCCTGATCAACCGTTGAAAATTCTTACCCCGATAAAAGAGAAATTAAGACTTATTCAATCGGCAGGAATAAAGCATATTGTGGTAGTTCCTTTCACGCTTCAGTTTGCAGAACTTTCAGCAGAGGCTTATATCCATTCTTTTTTGGTTGAAAACTTTCATCCTAAAAGTATTGTCATTGGATATGATCATCACTTTGGCCACGATAGAAAGGGAAATATTCATTTACTTCAAACTTTGAAGCCCCAATATAATTACCAAGTTGTAGAAATACCCCCTCAATTAATTAGCCAAGCAACAATAAGCTCAACAAAAATTCGAGACTCATTAACAAAAGGAAATGTCTTAGATGCAAGCCGGATGTTAGGACGATCTTATTCCATTTGTGGGCGAGTGATTCATGGGCGTAAGTTGGGCAGAACAATCGGTTATCCTACTGCTAATATAGAACTGATTGATGGTGATCAACTAATTCCGGCAAAGGGTATTTATGTGGCTCAAGTTCGTTTAGGCAAAGAATTGTTGGGTGGGATGCTTAGTGTTGGTTTTAATCCTACAGTTTCAACCGAGCAAATATTACATATTGAAGTGAATATTTTCAATTTTGATAGGGATATTTACGACCAAGAAGTCGAAGTGTTTTTTCTTCATTGGTTGCGAGCAGAAGAAAAATTTAGTTCACTTGAAGCGTTGAAGGAACAATTGTTTAGAGATCAAGAAAATAGCCTTTCATACTTGTCCGCACTTTAAAATATTTTTTAGGCTTTTGTTGCAAAGATTTCTTTAAGGTATTATTTTTATGCAAAATACGGCGAAGCTGAAAACCGAAAATAGAGTAGGCATTTACCTCAAATGAAATTGAAAATGAAAAAGATTTTAAACCTCTTTGCACTTTCCGCAATCGCAATTGTTGTTACAATGGGAAGCTGTAAGAAAAAAGAAAGTACAGACAATGGCTTGTCGAGCGACATCAACAACATCATCTCTCAAGACATTATAAATGATCTTCAGGGGCGTGGCATGATTATCAACAAAGGAAATACACCACCTTCAATTTCCGGTGTGTTTTTGGTTTCTCCATTCACCTTGCAAAACACTTATGATGGTGATTTATGGACAGTTGGTAAGGTGATTTCTGATTATAAATATCGTTTTTACGATCAGTCCGGCACAAATATAAAAATGGATTACAAAGGTGTTGCTGTTGCAGACAATGCGGTAGGTATGGGTTCTTTTTTATCGGGTTCTGATACTAAATTCACCTTATTTGCTCAGTCAACCGGCAATGCCAGTGGCATAAATTATAAGAATGTTTCCATCATTTCCGGTGAATTTACGGCATCAGGTATCAAGAATTTCCAATACGCTTTTGTGCTTACCCAAAAGGATGGTGATGAGGCGAATGCCGTCTTAATGCCTGTTGGTAAATCCAGAATATGGCGTGATGGGGATGGTCTTGCTGTGCCAAGCTCAAGCTTTAAAATGATATCATCAAATGGCGTTCCAGCCGGATTAATGATGGTAAAATAGTTTTCTGAATACTGATTTGTTTTTCTGAGACTGTCCGACAAAAAAGGACAGTCTCTTTTTATTTGGACTGCGCATACAGGTCTAATTTGCCAATCATTTCGCGTAGCAATTCGCTTGAATCTGTATTGCTGTTTATGCCAACAGACTTGGCACTATAATTAGCTATAATGGCTAAGGCATACTCAACTTTGGGTAAAGTCCATTGTCGTGTCATGGATTGTAACTCTTTAAGCTTTGACGGCCATGTGCCTATAATAGCAGCAGCATCTTTATCGCTTTTTCCTCGTATAAAATGGGCCAGATAAAGTTTGTTGAAATGGCTGTAAAAAGAACCGATCACTAAAGGCATGGCTGCTGCTTTAGGATTGGCAGAAAAGTAGGCAACCATCCGATACAGTTTATCTTTATCATTAGATGTTAGTGCATCGGGTAATTCAAAAATATTGTATTCTCTGCTGATGCCTATATATTTCTGAATCATCTCCCCAGTCAATCTTGTTTCTTGAGGCACATTGATTCGCACTTTTTCTATTTCATTTACTATCTTTTGTAGGTCATTGCCCAAATAGGTTGCCAAGATTTGTGCTTCCCTTTCACCCACGTGAAAATTTTTTTCTACACCATAATTTTGAATCCAATTGGGTACTTGCTCATCCTTTATTTTATCAGAAGTGAAATAGTAGCCTTTATCTTTTGCCAGTTTTATTAGTTTGCTTCGTCCATCTACTTTTTTAAAGCGATGTTCTATCAGGAAAACGGTTGTGGGTGAAGGTTTTTCTAAATATCCGGTTAATTCATTGAGTGATCGCATTTGAGCAGCATCTTTCAAAATCACTACTTGTCGTTCAGCAAACATGGGTACTCGTCGGCAAGCATTTACTACATCTGGCCAGTCTGTGTCTTTACCATACATAACCAATAAATTGAAATCACGTTCTGCGGGGTTTAAGATATGGTTTTCAAAATATTCGGTTATTTTATCGAGGTAAAAAGGCTCTTCTCCATCAATGATATAAAAGGGAGCAAATTGTTTTTTTTCAATAGACTGAAGCAGTTGCTTCAAATTAGCTTGAGACATAGGAAAACGAAATTATTTTTAGTCCGTAACGTAGTGTGGTATTGGGTTTACTTGTTTTATCCCTTTCATGCGAATAAAAACACGAGCAGTAGTTAATACATCGTTCATACAGTATTGGTTGATGCGTTCCAGGTTATGTTCTTGCCAATACATCTTACTCACCATGCTGCCATCTATATCTTCTTTGGGAGAAGGAATACCTAAAATGTCGGCTAAAAGTGCCAGTGAGGTAAAGTTTTTATAGTCGCCAAATCGCCAAAGCTCTAAAGTATCCAAGTGGTTAACTTCCCAAGGTTTTTTGCCTTGAGTTTGCATGATTTCAGGAATTTCTATGTTATGAATCACCATTCTCCTACAAAGAAAGGGAAGATCAAATTCTTTGATGTTATGACCACAGAAACGTAAGTTAGGACAACGTTTTACTAATCTGGCAAGAGCTTCACAAAAATTAGTTAACAAGGTCTTTTCATCTGCATCTGAAACTGCTTTCAATAAGATTTTCCATTCACCACCTTTGTCGGTTAACACACCCATGCCAATACTGACAACACGAGCAAACTCGGAAAATATACCGGCTCTATCTGTAAATAATTCGCTAACAGAAGCTTCACTTCCCTGATTGTTTTTTAAAAATCGAGCCTTTCTATCCCAATGATGTTGCATGTTGATATTCAACTCGTCATAGCGTGAGACACACGAAGCGGTTTCAATGTCAATAAAAAGGATGTGCTTTAACAGTTCCACTTTGCGTTCGACGATTATATTTGCTAACGAAAATAGTTCAAACCTTTCAGACAATGAGTGAACAAAACACAAATATGCAACCGCCTCAAAGGAAAAATAATGCCATTTTTATGGGTATCATCCTTTTGCTAATCGGGGTTATCGTTTATCTTTTTGTTAGCCGAAATAATCTTCAGCAACAAACCAATCAAGTGTCGTCTCAATTAGATACTGTTACTCATGATCGCGACAACATCAGAAATGAATATGATGCCGCTATAGCCAGACTTGATCAATTGGTTGGTAAGAATGCACAATTGGATAGCATAGTGGCAAATCAAAATAGCGAGATTGGTCACTTGCGTAGCCAAATTCAAAAGATTTTGACCAATAGTCGCGCTACTGAAGCAGATTTTGCTCGTGCCAAAAGTTTGGTAGCACAACTGAAAGGGAAAGTGAAAACTTACGAAGAGCGAATTGCTGAATTGGAAGCTGATAACTCAAGATTGAATAAGTATAATCAGGTTTTGATTGATGAGCGAGACTCTACCGTTACCAAAAATATTGCACTATCGCAAAAGGTACGATTAGGCTCAGTTTTACATGTTTCTAATATCCGAATGACCCCTATCCAGCTTCGTAGAAACGGCACCAAAGAAAAAGAAACTTCAAAGGCAAGTAAGGTAGATATTTTTAGAATTACTTTTGATATTGATGAAAATCGGGTAACGGAAGATGGTGTCAAAGATTTGTTTGTAAGAATCGTAGCACCCAGTGGGGCTTTATTAAGTAATGATGCTTTTGGCTCAGGTACAACCGATACTTATGATGGTGCTTCTCTAAATTATACTATCGCTAAGCAAGTTAATTTAAAACAAGGCGAGCCGGTGAAAGATGTGGTGGTTGATTGGCATCAGGATGGCAATTATGAAAGAGGAACCTACAAAATTGAAATCTACAATAGTGGCTATAAAATTGGCTCAGGTACTATTGATCTTAGATAGCCCTTTCAAACATAACAATAACATAATCTACACCCTATGATTCTGCATCATAGGGTGTAGTATTATTGCAAGGGCAAACAGCTTGTTGCCGGTAAATTAGATTGACAACCATGAACCTTTTCTTAACAACCCAGCCAATTTTTTCAAGATGAATGATCAACAGCCTATAAAAATTTTGATAGTAGATGATGAGCCGCAAATTGTCGAATTTATCAGTTATGTTTTGAGAAAAAAAGGCTTTGAAACGGCAGGTGCGCGTGATGGAAATGAAGCGATTCGTTATGCAAAATCATTTCGTCCTAAGGTTATATTGATGGATATTATGATGCCCCATAAAGATGGTATTCAGGCTGTAAAAGAACTACGATGTTTGCATGAATTTGATGAAACGGTCATCATATTTTTAACAGCTAAAGTTGATGAACAATTTGAAATCGAAGGCTTGCAAATAGGGGCAGATGATTATATCACCAAACCAATAAAACCCGAATTGCTGGCAACTCGAATCAGTCATGCTTTACGGCGCACTAAAAAGGAAACTAAAGAAGCTGATGCAATCTATGTTTCGGGGATTGAAATCAATAGAACGAATTACAGTGTATCATTCAACGGACAAAACAAAGTGTTGCCACGAAAGGAATTTGAACTATTAGCATTATTGGCTTCGCAACCCGGAAGGGTATTTCTTCGCAATGAAATTTTGCAGCGTGTTTGGGGTTCTGATGTGATTGTGGGAGATCGTACTATTGATGTGCATATTCGAAAAATTCGTCAAAAAATGGGAATTGATTGTATAGCCACGGTAAAAGGAGTTGGGTATAAATTTGAAATTGCATAACCTTACTAATGTCTTTATTAAATCGAAAAAGCGTATCGCCCAAAGCTTTATCAGCCATGACAGCATTTGTCATTGCCTCTTTAAATGCAGTGGTAAGCCTTTTCCTGTCGCCTCCTTGGTATTTTGTTATAGGCTTTTTTGCGGGCAGTTTTTGTGTCGGCTATTTTCTTTACAACTATATGCTTCAACGGTTTATTTACCGAAAAATTAAGCTGATTTACAAGATTATTTATCAAACTAAGGCAACAAAAAGAGAAGCTTTCTTTTACCAATCCATATTGCCACAAAAGTCTATTGAAGAAGTGAGTACCGATGTGCAAGAATGGGCAGAGCAAAAGAAAAAAGAAATTGAATTGCTGAACGCCAATGAACAATTTCGCAGAGAATTTTTGATGAATTTGGCTCATGAATTACGGACACCTATATTCACCGTTCAAGGTTATATTGACACATTATTGGATGGTGCTATTGATGATCCGGAAGTGAAAAATAGGTTTTTGACACAAGCCTCAAAAGGCATAGATCGGTTAGCTAGTTTAGTAGCCGATATGGGTGAGATATCTAAGTTAGAAGCAGGTGAAATCAAGTTAAACTTAGAATTGTTTGTGATTCAAGATTTGATACAGGATGTGTTTCAGGAACTAAGCAGAATGGCTGATGAAAAGATGATTCTGCTGTTGTTGAAAAAAGGTACAGAACGAGCGTTGGTTGTGAAGGCAGATAAGATGAGGATTCGCCAAGTGTTAGTCAACTTGATCGAAAATGCCATTAAATACAGTAGTGAAAGAACGATGGTTACGGCGGGTTGCTATTTAATGGATGAAAAGCATGTTTATGTAGAAATTTCTGATGATGGACCCGGAATGCCGGAAGAGCATGTTGGGCGTGTGTTTGAGCGATTCTATCGAGTGGATCGCAGTAGGAGTAGCGAAGTTGCGGGAACAGGGTTGGGTTTAGCGATTGTAAAGCATATTATTGAAGCTCATGGGCAAACAGTAAATGTTCGGAGTAAACCCGGTGTAGGCTCTTCCTTTGGTTTTACTTTGGCTAAGGGTAAGGAATAATATAATTAGTTCTCTTCTTTTAAAGCCAGCCAGATTACTTTTCGGTTTCTAAAATAAATAAAAGCATAAGGTAGAACACCATCCTGCTCGTATCTTGCCGCATGGTTTATCATGTTATCGGCTTAATGTCGGGTAGTTCATTAGATGGATTAGATATTTGCTTTGCTCATTTGCACGAAGCGCGGGGTAAGTGGAAATATGAAATTGTAGCTTCAAATTGTATAGCCTACACATCAGATTTAGCCTATCGTCTTTTGCGGGCTGCCCAATTGGATGTGAGTGGATTTTTACTACTTCACACAGATTATGGACGATGGATTGGAGAAAGGATAAATGATTTCATTGAGCAGTATGATTTATCAAACAAAGTACACTTTATCGCCTCTCATGGTCATACGGTTTATCATAATCCTAAACTTCGAACTACTTCTCAAATTGGTGATGGTGCTACTATTGCCGCTACTACCGGATTGCCGGTCATCAGTGATTTGCGAGCCTTAGATGTCGCATTAGGCGGTCAAGGAGCTCCAATAGTTCCAATTGGTGACAAGTTGTTGTTTGGAGCTTATGACTATTGGTTAAACATTGGTGGTATTGTCAATTTGACTGTTCGAAAAGATGATCAACTTCAAGCTTTTGATGTTTGTACGGGCAACCAAGCACTGAATATTTTAGCACAAAAAGAAGGTCAGGATTTTGACAAAAATGGTTTGTTAGCCAAGCGTGGTGTCGTGTTGACAGACCTAATAGGAGAGCTAAATTCACAAGAATATTTCCGAAAGTCCCCCCCCAAATCTTTAAGCAACGATGAGGCAAAAGCCTTAGTCTTTCCTGCGCTTTTAGAAAGCCCTCGAGATAATCTGGATCTTTTAAGAACGATGGTTCAACATATTGCTGAACAAGTAGCCTTAGCTGCTTCTCGATTCCCTCATGGAAAAGACAAAGCTTCCATGTTGGTTACCGGTGGTGGTGCTTTCAATGACTTTTTGATAGAAACACTTTCATCTGAATTATTGCCGTATCAGATTGAAGTAGTTGTGCCTGGGGAGCAAGAAGTAAAGTACAAAGAAGCATTGGTGATGGCACTGATTGGAGCATTACGTTGGCGAGAAGAAACAAATGTTTTGGCCAGCGTAACAGGTGCTCAGCGCGACAGCATCAGCGGTGCGTTGTGGATGGGTCATAGCTACCAACCTACCTAAAACTTGCTTGACAATTAAAACGGTGTATCTTCAGATGAGGGCGCACTTCCGGGCCGTTTAAACGGTGGTGTTAAATCATCTTCATCATTAAAGTCATATTGACTGGCTTTGGAGGGCATCGTTTGAAAGTTTCCGGGTAAATACATTTTAGAATCTCCGAAATTGCTGACATCTCTATTTCGAAAAGCAGCTTGTGGATTATCTCCCGGATGTGGACCGGGCTGCATTCCGCCGCCATTTGTTCCACCACGGTTAAAATCATCCGTGTCTAAGTCAATAAACCTTTGGAATTCTTTGATGAACTGAACTTTAACTACATCGGTTTGTCCACTACGGTTTTTGGCAATGTTTATATGGGTTTCGCCTTCAATTGGATTACCCATTTCATCGTTGTTGATTCCGTAGTATTCTGGGCGATATAAAAACATAACCATGTCGGCATCTTGTTCGATAGCACCTGATTCGCGAAGGTCACTCAATTGTGGCATCTTTGACTCTTTGCGTGATTCAACCGAACGATTCAACTGTGATAGAGCGATGATGGGGATTTCTAACTCCTTGGCTAAAGACTTGAGGTCGCGAGATATTTTTGAAATTTCCTGTTCGCGATTCCCCCCTTTGTTTATATCAGCTTGCATCAACTGTAAATAGTCAATGATGATGAGTTGAATGTCGTGCCTTTGTTTGAGACGACGTGCCTTTGCGCGTAATTCAAAAATATTTAGTGCCGCTTGGTCATCTAAAAAGATAGGAGCCGATGCCAGTTTGGTCATTCGTTGTGTCATTTGAATGAATTCGTGCTCTTGCATACGCCCCTTTGTAACCGCATCCATGCTTACTTCCGTTGTGGCTGACAACATTCTTTTTACCAATTCACCGGCACCCATTTCTAAAGAGAAAAAAGCTACAGGAAAGGGTTTGCTGCTATTCATAGCTGCATTCATGGCCAGGTTCAAACAAAAGGCTGTTTTACCAACGGCAGGACGCGCAGCAACGATGATCAAAGCATTCTTTTGCCAGCCGGAAGTGATTCTATCTAATGACTTGAATCCGGTAGGCACTCCGGTAACATCTTCTTTTCTGTTTTTGGCATCTTCTATATCTTGAACCGTACGTACCAAGACTTCTTTCAGGCTTTTGAAATTTTTGCGTAAGTGTTTGTCCGTAATTTCATACAGGTTGGACTCTGCCTTATCTAATAAATCAAAAACATCGGTACTGTCCTCATAAGCATCGGCAATTACATTTCCTGAAATTCGGATTAGCTCGCGTTGAATGAATTTCTCCATTACAATACGAGCATGTGCTTCGACGTGAGCACTGGAAATTACATGCTCGGTAAGCCGTGAAAGATAAAATGCACCACCAACAATTTCTAAATCATTGCTTTTGCGCAACTCTTCCGTTACAGTAATTAAATCAACCGGCATTCCTTTATCAAAAAGACGACGAATGGCACCGTATATTTTCTGATGAGCATCTACATAAAAACAGTCGGCACTCATGATGATTTCAAGAACTTCTGCCAACTTATCTTTCTCCAACATGATAGCTCCCAACACAGCTTGCTCTAGCTCGTTTGCTTGTGGCGGTACTTTTCCATAAACTAACGTAGTTAAATCTGGTTTGCGAGTCCTATTGTTTCCAAGGTCTTTTTTAATGTTGAATGCCATATTTCAATTCGATATTCTGGGGATGTTTTCTGGTTTTTACTGTCAATCTGAAAGAGATTTTCAAAGTGGGGGAACGAATGTAGTACGCTAAAAAGGCTTGAACAAAGATTTTCAAACAAATTCTTTTAAGCCATTCGATAACTGACAACTAACAAGTTTTTCCACCGCAAAGTGGCAGTTTTTTATCTTTATCCACAACTTTAGTAAAGCTACACACCAAAACTCACATAGATTTCACAAAATAGTGTGGATAAAAACAAAGCCGTCATCCTTCCATTTTTACGATGTGTTTTGCTACTGGCTTAGGTTATCTTTACCGCAAATTTTTCTATTTAAATGACCATTTCTTATCAATGGCTGATGGACTACCTGCCCAAACCCGTGCCGGTTGCAGACCTTAGCAATATTCTTACGTCAATCGGATTAGAGGTAGAAGCAGTTGAGCGAATTGAAGCAGTTAAAGGAAGTCTGGAAGGGTTGCAGATTGGTGAAGTATTGACTTGCGAAAAACATCCAAACGCTGATAAATTAAAAGTTACAACTGTTTCTTTAGGAGGAGCGGAAGTGCTTCATATCGTTTGTGGTGCACCTAATGTTGCTGTCGGACAAAAGGTAGTAGTAGCTCCGGTTGGGGCTTTTGTACACCCTGTCAATGGCAATTCATTCGAAATTAAAAAGGCAAAAATTCGGGGAGAGCTAAGTGAAGGAATGCTTTGTGCCGCTGATGAAATAGGGCTGGGAAACGATCATGAAGGTATTTTGATATTGCCAAATGAGGTAGAGACTGGCAAGTTGGCAGCCCAATATTTTGATATTCCTGAACCTGATTTTGCTATTCATATTGGTTTGACTCCCAATCGCTCAGATGCTATGAGCCATTTTGGAGTAGCACGTGATGTTTGTGCTTATTTATCACACCATCAACAACAAAGTGTTTTACCAATAGCACCGACTTTTGAATTGCCTCAAGCCAAGTTGGGATTATCCATAGATGTTCATGTTCATGATGCCGATGCTTGCCCTCGATATGCCGGAGTTTCTATTTCTAATATAAAAATCAAAGAATCTCCTGATTGGTTACAACAACGATTGAAAGCCATCGGGCTTCGCCCCATCAATAATGTGGTAGATGTTACAAACTATGTGCTGCATGAATATGGGCAACCGCTACATGCATTTGATGCTGATAAGATTAGGGGAAAGGAAATCAATGTGAAACTTTTACCTCCGGATACTTCCTTTCTATCGCTGGATGAAAAGGAAAGAAAGCTCAACGGGTCAGAGCTTATGATTTGTGATCAAACTGCAGGAATGTGCATGGCTGGTGTGTTTGGTGGTGCAAATAGCGGCGTTTCTGCTACTACTACTGCTATATTCTTAGAAAGTGCCTACTTCAATCCTACTGTTATTCGTCGTGCTTCATTATTTCATGGTTTGAGAACAGATGCTGCAACCCACTTTGAAAAAGGCGTGGATGTAAACTATGTAATACCTGCCATGTTACGTGCAGCAGCCTTGATTTGTGAATTAACAGGCGGCGTTGTCTCCTCTGAAATAGTTGATTTATATCCTAATCCGTTGCCTTTGAAATCCGTTTCAATAAGCTATGAATACATAGCACGATTAAGCGGGAAAACATACACTCAGGCATCTATTGAGCAAATTTTAGTTGCTTTGGGTTTTGTCATAGAAAGTAAATCAGAGGATGGCTTGGTTGTTAGGGTTCCATCAAATAAATCAGATGTTTCACAACCTGCAGATATTGTGGAGGAAATTCTAAGAATTGATGGGTTGGATAATATTGTGATTCCTGAAAGGTTGAATATCAGCTTAGTGCCACCCGTGAAAAATGATCGTGCATTAAAAGAACAATTTGCTGAAATGCTTTGTGGAATTGGTTTTCAAGAAATTGTTACAAATTCTATTGTCAACAGTAAATACTATTCTGATAGGAACGATTTGGTGCAAATGCTAAATAGCTTGAGTAGTGAATTGGATGTTATGCGACCTTCCATGCTTGAAAGTGGATTAGAGGTCATTCAGTACAACAATAATAGGAGGAACAACGATTTACTGCTCTTTGAATTTGGTAGTGTTTATGCAAAGCGCAAAGAAAAATTCTTTCAACAACAACAGTTAGCTTTATGGATCACCGGAAACGTTCAGCCAGCTCAATGGAATCAATCCTCAACTGCTGCTGATTTATATTTTATAAAAGGGGTAGTACAAAATCTTTTTTCAAGAGCCGGTCTTCAGTCTCTCAAAGTTGAATACCAAGATGGTCAGATTTTCTATAAACACAAAAATCAACTATTGGCAACCCTTTTCCAAACACCGACTGAAAAATTAAAGCTCGTTGATGTTAGGCAACCCGTATTTTTTGCTCTTATAGAGTGGGAAGCAGTAGTTCAATTAACACAGACTGTAACTACAAAATATCAAGAAGTACCCAAATATCCTGCAGTTCAACGTGATTTAGCCTTAGTGCTGGACAGGGTCATAACTTATCAACAAGTAGAACAAGCCACGCGGAAGTTGGATTTATCGGCTTTACGCTCTTTTTCTTTATTTGATGTGTTTGAAAGCGAAAAATTGGGAGCTAATAAGAAATCCTTTGCACTCAGCTTTACATTTCAATTAGAAGACAGAACATTGACAGACGCTGAAACAGACCATTTGATGCAACAATTAAAGCAAACCTATGTTTCGGAATTGCAGGCACAAATTCGCAGTTAGAGTATGAACGAGTTAGCAATATTAAATGATAAATTAGATGCCTTGTTGCGAATGTATGTGTCTCAAAAAAAAGAAATAACGAAACTGAAAGAACAATTGGAAAATGCACAGCAACATCATGTTCAATTAAAACAACAGTTGCAAGAAGCTGAACAAAATATGCTTGCTATGAATTTAAACAAGCATTTATTGAACCAAGAGGAGAAAGAAAAAATGCGTGGGCAGTTAGATCAGGTCATGCGCGAGATTGATAAAATATTGGTTTCACTTCATGATTAAATCGAAAAATAAATACGGGTTTTCAGGTCTTCTTATTTTATTGATAATTGCTGGTGTTATTTCTTGTGAAACTCAGCGAGATCCTTGCTTGCAGCCCGTTTCAGTATATATGCGAGTTCGCTCGGTAAAAGCTTTGTCAGATACAACAGTTGCAGATAGCTTATTGCCCAACCCAAGATGGATTGCCATAGACTCGCAAGTAGCATTAGTTTTTTCGAAACAAACTGCTTCTTTTTTACTTCCTTTAAATCCTGCTTCAGATAGTGCCCGATTTGCCCTTCAACCTGATTCTTCCATTTTGATGTTTGATACACTTACTTTTTTTTACGATCGAAAATTGAATTTCATTTCAAATGCTTGTGGTTATTGTTACTTTTTTGGACTACATTCTATTTCTACTACCAAACATGTTTTAGACTCGGTAAGAATTCGAAACACGGATGTAAATGGCAATGTAAACACTCCCGATCATGTACAGGTATTTTTTTAGTGTTGTCTTTTTGCTGTTCCCTTTCATCACTTATGCACAAAGTGATTCAACCAATGGCTCTTCAGATGATATGGTGAAGCCCAATCAACATCAAATAAGAGTCGGATTCGACATAAGTAAGCCGGTGTTAAACCTGTTTTTTAAAACGAAATATAGCTATGAGTTTGCCATAGATTACCATGTTCCTAAGGATTTGTATTTGACGTTTGAAGGGGGATGGGGTGGTTCAAATATTGACTATGCAGACTTGGGCTACAATTGTCAGAATAGCTTTGTGAAAGTAGGCGTTGATAAAAGTATGTTGCCTCGACTTTTTCCTAAGGATTGGGACTATCTTTTTGTGGGTGTACGTTATGGAATAGCTTCTATTAAGCGAAGTGAAGCACGCTATATGACCACAGATCCGATTTGGGGGCAAACATCTGGTGTTATTCCCGGAAAGACTTTTACGGCTCATTGGGCGGAGCTTACAGCCGGACTTAGAGTAGAATTATTACGAGGTTTTTTTGCCGGTTATACAATTCGTGGGAAGTTTTTAATGAGTCAATCTGCGTTCAAAGAACTGCCACCCGCTTTTGTTGCCGGATATGGCAAAGGGGATAAGCCAACCGTTTTCGACTTTAATTTTTATTTGCAGTATGCGCTTCGTTGGAAAAAGTAGTAAGCTTATTCTACCAATTTAATACCACTTTGTGTAATTTCTATTTTTCGGGCTTTATACAATGTGCCTACTGCCATTTTAAAAGTTTTTTTGCTGATGCCGAAAAATGCGTAAAGTTCTTCCGGAGCCGATTTGTCGTTGTAGGGTAAATAGCCGTTGTGTTCTTGCAGCAATTCTAAAATTCGCTCAGTTTCATTATTTACTCTTTTGTAGCCCTTTTCACCAATGCCCAGATCAATTTTATTTTCTTCACGTATTTTTTTTATAAACCCTTTTACCCTTTCACCCCTTGTCATGTCGCGGAAAATATCACCAAAATGAAGTACTCCTGTATGTTTGCTATTGATGATCATCTTGTAGCCAATATCTGTTTGTTGCCAAGCTATTAATTCCACCTCATCTCCTTCTTTAACAGTCAACTGTTCATTACTCAGAAAGCGAAGTAGTTTTTCCGATGCCGTTACTCGTCCGGTCATGGCATCAATATATAAGGCAACCAGATAACTTTCGCCTTCGTGCATTCGAGCAATCATGTTGGAAAGGGGAACAAATACATCTTTCATAATACCCCATTCAAGAAAGGCTCCATGAGCAGTTTTGCCTACGCATTTCAACATAGTAATATCGCCAACAGCCGCTAAGGGTCTTTGGGTTGTGGCAATCAGGCGTTCTTCATTGTCATGATAAATGAAAACTTCAAGCTCATCACCTTGTTTTAGTCCATCGGGTACATATCGCTTTGGTAGTAAAATCACGGTTCCTTCTGCATCTAAATACCAGCCAAAATCTACTTGTTTGACTGCGCGAAGTGTGTAATAATGACCCGGTATAATCACTTGCTGTGTGTGGCTTTTTGAGTAGTTATTTCTTAAGTGTGTTTTTTTCTTCGTTAGTTAGGCTATTGAAACCTTTCTTATTGATCTTGTCTAATATTCTGTCTATTTCTTCTTCTTTATGATGCTTGGAAAGATGGTAACGGTCGTCAATGGTTAATTGTTTTTCTTGCATGTTTTTGTCAATCAGAATGAAGTCTGGCTTCTTAATCAGTATGAACAATAGTATAATTCCGGGAAGTAAAATTCCTAACAACGGAAGCAAATTGTTTTGCAAAGTATGTGGAAATAGTAGAATTGCAATGATCATACCTATCAAAGCTCCCCCTAAATGAGCCGCATGACCAACATCTGTTCTTCTGCTACGAATAGCATATAGGGTATAAAAAACATACGCTATACCGAAAACCCAAGCAGGGAGAAAAAAAATTTGTAACCCGGGAGTCAAAGCAATTGATGCAAATACAAGCCCGGCAATAGCTCCACTGGCACCTACTGATGTGTAGCCTTTATGGTGTAAATGGATAATCAAGGCAAGAAGATTGCCGCCAACCATGCTGGAAAAGTAAATCAATAAATAGGGCAATACACCGATTGAAACTTCTAAACCACTACCAAAAGCCCATAGTACAAACATGTTGACAATTAAATGCAACCAATTGATGTGTAAAAAGCCAGAGGAAATAAAACGATAATATTGTTGGGGGGTGGTAATTTGTTCTACCGAAAAAGCATAGCGTTCTAAAAAGGAATTATCGTGTATTCCGCGAAATGAAACTATGCAAGTAATAATGATTAAAGCAAGTGTGGAGAACATATTGAGGTTTCGAAATTAATACGAAAAAACGGAATGGTACGCGCAAGTGTTCGGAATTCAAGTTCGATTTTAGTTCGTTCAAAATTTTTAATCCAATGTTTTGAAAATGTAGAAATGAATTGGGCAGTTTGGTGTAACTTTTCAATCTTCAATATGATGATTCCGCTGTCTCTAAGTTTATTTTATGCTTTCATTCAAAGGTATTTCGCGTACCGTATGGGTTTTGTCTGTCGTCAGCTTGCTAACGGATGCAGCAAGTGAAATGCTTTATCCTATCATGCCGATTTACTTACAGTCTATCGGATTTTCTGTTGTGTTAATGGGCGTTTTGGAAGGTGTGGCTGAAGCAACCGCGGGATTGAGTAAGGGCTATTTTGGTAGCTTGTCTGATCAGTTCGAAAGGCGTGCTCCTTTTGTCCAGATCGGTTATGCTTGCAGTGCATTTTCCAAGCCATTGCTTGCCATGATGACTTATCCTGTATGGATTTTCTTTGCAAGAACATTAGATAGGTTTGGAAAAGGTATAAGAACCGCCGCACGTGATGCTCTTCTATCTGATGAATCAACACCCCAAACTAAAGGAAGGGTTTTCGGTTTTCATCGTTCTATGGATACTTTGGGTGCTGTGATAGGTCCTTTGTTAGCCTTGCTTTATTTATCTTTTTTTCCACAACACTATAAAGCACTTTTCTACTATGCAGTAATACCCGGTCTGATGGCTGTTATTGCTTCCTTCTTTCTAAAAGAAAAGAAAATTCAAATCAATCAAACAACTACTTCCACTTCTTTTTTTTCCTTTCTTCAGTATTGGAAAAAAAGCCCGATAGTATATCGAAAATTGGTTGTTGGTTTAGTCGTTTTTACACTGTTTAATAGCTCTGATGTTTTTTTATTGTTGCGTGCAAAAGATACCGGATTGAATGACACTTTTGTTATAGGATTGTATATTTTTTACAACCTTGTTTTTGCACTTTTTGCTTTTCCGATTGGTGTCTTGGCAGACAAGTTGGGGCTGAAGAAAATATTTGTGGTAGGGTTAGTGCTTTTTGCTTTCGTTTATGCTGGAATGTCACTTCATGGTGGGTTCTACTTCTATGTTTTTTTGTTCTTTTTATACGGGCTGTATGCAGCTGCAACAGATGGCATTTCTAAAGCGTGGATTACCAATATCACAGAAAAAGAATTCAAAGCAACTGCGATAGGAACCTTTTCTGCTTTCCAAAGCATTGCCGCTTTAATTGCCAGTTCTCTAACCGGTTTAATATGGTTTATATGGGGAGCCGAAACGGCATTTCTTACAACCGTTTTGGCAACCATTATTGTGATTGTTTACTTTATCATTTCTATTCCCAATACGCGCCATTGATGCTTCCTTATTTCTTGCCCTTTTGCTGTCATGTTTGGTGAAATGAAAAGCGACAGCTACCGATAAGATATGCTGCCGCTTGTTCATGCTATTGTGAATTATAATTTGCTAAATCTAGCTTGGAAGAATCGAAGATATTTTGGTTCATACACCATCTTTAACCCTCTTATTTTTTTTCTGTCTTGATATACTCGTTCAACGGATTCCGCAATCACATCCATGTGTGCCTGTGTATATACTCGACGTGGAATGGTAAGCCTTACTAATTCTAATTTTGGATAGTAGTGGTCGCCAGTTTTGGCGTTTCTGCCTGCCGATACAATGCCGCGCTCCATCGTGCGTACACCGGAATCTATATACAATGCCGCTGCTAAAGTTTGTGCCGGAAATTGATCTTGTTTTAAATGGGGTAAAAAACGCTTTGCGTCAATAAAAATACCGTGTCCGCCGATTGGGAGTACAATAGGAATTTCGGCTTCTTGCATTTTTTCACCCAAATAAAGTACTTGACCAATGCGAGCTTTCATGTGCTCGTCTTGCACGGACTCTTCAATTCCTATTGCCATAGCCTCCATATCACGACCGGCTAAGCCACCATAAGTATGTAAGCCTTCATACACAACCACCAGATTGCTGGCTTCTTCAAAAATGTCTTGATCATTCACAGCTAAAAATCCGCCAATATTGACGAGGGCATCTTTCTTTCCGCTAAATGTAGCTCCATCAGTATAGCTGCATATTTCTTTCACAATAGCTGCAATAGACTTTTTAGCATATCCTTTTTCGTGTTGTTGAATAAAGTAAGCATTTTCAGCAATTCGCGTCATGTCAAGCATGATTTTTATGCCATGTTCCTGTGTTAATGCGCGTAATTCTTTTAAGTTTTGCATGGAAACGGGTTGTCCGCCTGCTAAGTTTACGGTAACAGCAACACAGACATAGGGGATCTTTTTAGCTCCATGCTTTTTGATTAAAGCTTGTAATTTGTTGAGGTCAATATTCCCTTTGAAAGGATGTAGGTTTTCAGAATCATGTGCTTCATCAATGATAACATCTACAAAGGTGCCACCGGCAAGCTCTTGATGTAGTCGGGTAGTGGTGAAGTACATGTTTCCCGGCACTATATCACCCTTCTTAATCATTACTTGAGAAAGTATATTTTCTGCTCCTCGACCTTGATGCGTTGGGATAAGATGCTTGTATCCGTAGAATTTTTTTACTGCTTTTTCAAGTGTATAAAAGTTTTTGCTACCGGCATAAGCTTCATCGCCCAACATAAGCCCCGACCATTGCTGGTCGCTCATTGCAGAGGTTCCACTGTCTGTCAAAAGATCTATATACACATCTTCCGACTTGAGTAGAAAGGTATTGTAACCGGCTTCTTTAATAGCTTTTTCTCTTTGTTCAGGTGTCGTCATTTTAAGCAGTTCAACCATTTTGATTTTAAATGGCTCTGCCCACGAACGTTTAGTCAAACTCATGTTATTGTTTTGGTGTAAAACTGCCAACGAGCAACAATGCAAAACATGATTTTAGTCATGTAGCACGATGATTTTTTTACCCTATTTGCATCGCTAAAATCATTCTGTAAAAATCTATTTCTTATGTCTTTCAAAACTATCATCGAACCATTTAGAATAAAATCAGTAGAGCCTATTCACATGTCCACTGTCGAGCAAAGATTGGCATATATTCAAGAGGCGCACTTCAACCCTTTTTTGCTGCGTGCACGGCAGGTGATTATTGATCTACTTACGGATAGCGGCACCTCAGCCATGAGTAGCGAGCAGTGGGCAGGTATTTTACGCGGAGATGAATCGTATGCAGGTGCCCAAAGTTGGGAGCGATTAGAATATGAAATCAAGGATTTAACCAACTACCCTTATATTTTACCTACACACCAAGGTCGAGCTGCCGAGCGTATTTTATATGGCTATCTGGGAGGTAAGGGAAAGGTGTTTATCAGCAATACTCATTTTGATACAACTCGTGCCAATATTGAGTTTAGCGGGGCTGAAGCGATTGATATTCCTTGCAGGGAAGCGGCAGATCATGATTCCGATTTTCCGTTTAAAGGGAATATGGATGTTGCAAAGCTTGATGAATTGATTGAAAAAAGGGGTGCTGTAAACATAGGTGCCATCATTCTAACGGTTACCAATAACACCGGCGGCGGGCAGCCGGTTAGTATGGCAAACACTCGTGAGGTTTCTCGTGTCTGCAAAAAACACGGTGTACTTTTTATTATTGACTGTTGCAGGGTCGCCGAAAACGCTTATTTTATCAGGCATAGAGAGCCTGAATTTGCAGATACCAGCTATAGAAATATTGCACAACAAATGTTTGCTTTAGCTGATGGGTGCGTGATGAGTGCTAAAAAGGATGCGCTTGTAAATATTGGAGGTTTCTTAGCATTAAAAAATGAAGAACTGGCAACAGCTTGTACCAATTTACTAATTATCACAGAAGGATTTACAACCTATGGCGGCTTGTCCGGTCGCGATATGGAGGCTATTGCTATTGGTTTGCGAGAAGTATTTGAAGATGATTATTTGAATTACAGAATTAAAAGTACCGCCTATTTAGGAGAACGAATTCGCGCAAAAGGTGTACCTGTACTGTATCCTATTGGTGGTCATGCAGTGTATGTTGATGCCGGATTGCTCTATCCACATATCCCAGCTCATGAATTTCCGGGACAAGCACTTGTTTGCGAATTATATACCCGTGGCGGTATTCGAGCAGTGGAAATAGGAACAGTGATGTTTGGTAAATATGATGAAGCCGGTCATACGGTTGCAGCTCCAATGGAATTAGTGCGGCTTGCCATTCCTCGAAGAGTTTATACACAGAGCCATATTGATTATGTCATTGAGGTGTTTGATGAAATCATGAAGCATAGAAATGAAACTCGTGGTTTGCGAATTGTAAAAGAGCCTAAATTTTTACGCCACTTTACAGCACATTTTGAACGCCTCTAAAATCTTTTTAAAAACACTTTTGATGAGCGAAAAACAATTAAAACCTAAGTCGCCGGCAATTTCTGAAACTATAAAAACAGAGGTGGTATGCCCTAACGATACCAATCCTATGGGTATTTTACAAGGCGGCAGATTGGTGCAGTGGATGGATATAGCAGCAGCTGTTTGTGCTCAAACACATGCAGATGGAATTTGTGTTACCGCATCCATAGATACGGTTCGGTTTTATTATTCGGCTAAGGTGGGAGAGATACTAACCATTCGTGCTAAAATAACCAGAGCATTTACCACCTCCATGGAAATAATGGTTGAAGCATCGGTACGAAATGTTTTTGACAACACGCCAAGACCCTTAGCTCATGCCTATTTCACCTTTGTAGCTATTGATGACCAAGCACAAAAGCGAGCGGTTCCGGCTGTGGCTGTTTCCAATAAAGAAGACGAACGAAATTTTAATGAGGCAGGAATTAGAAGACAAAATGCAACACAATAGTTCAACAAGAAAAGTATCCTTATTATCGCCGGCAGGTTCTTTTGAAAGTTTGATGGCTGCTATTCGTGCCGGTGCAAATGCCGTTTATTTTGGCGTGGAACAACTGAACATGCGTGCCAAGTCTATTAACTCATTTTCTGTTGAAGACTTACCCGAAATTGTTTCGATTTGTAAATCACACCAAGTAAAATCATGTCTAACGTTGAATACCGTGATGTATGATCACGATATGCAACTGATTAAACGAATTCTTGAAAACGTTAAACATTCTGGTGTTGATGCGGTTATTGCTTCAGACTTTTCAGTCATAGAAATGTGTCGCTCAATGTCTATCCCACTGCATATTTCAACACAAGCAAACGTTAGCAATATTGAAGCGGTAAAATTCTTTGCCCCTTTTTCAGATCTTATTGTGTTAGCTCGTGAATTAAGCCTTAAACAAGTAAAAGCAATTACTTCGGCAATTCGTAGAGAGAATATAAAAGGTGTGTCAGGAAACCCGCTTCAGATTGAGGTTTTTGTTCATGGAGCCTTATGTGTTGCTGTGTCGGGAAAGTGTTACATGAGTTTGCATGAGCAAAACGCTTCCGCCAATAGGGGGGCTTGTACGCAAAACTGTCGTCGCCCCTATAAGGTTGTTGATTTAGAAACCGGTAATGAATTGGAAATAGACAATGAATACATTATGTCGCCACAAGATTTGTGTACGATTCCTATTTTAGATGAATTGGTAGAAGCCGGAGTTGATGTATTGAAAATTGAAGGACGAGGAAAGAGTGCTGATTATGTACAAACGGTTACGGAATGCTATCGTGATGCACTTGATGCCATAAGCTCAAATTCCTTTAATGAAGCTAAAGTTCAAGATTGGATGCTTAGGTTGAAAACGGTTTATAACCGTGGATTTTGGGAAGGTTATTATTTAGGAAGAAAGCTCGGTGCTTGGACAAAAAATCCCGGATCGGCTGCAACAGAACGAAAAGCCTTTGTGGGAAAAGGAAGAAATTATTTTAGCAAAATCTCCATAGCAGAATTTGAAATTGAGGCAACAACCATCAAAAAAGGCGATTCGATCATAGTGATTGGAAGAAATTTTGGGGCAGAAAAATTGGTGCTTGATGAGTTTCGGGTGAATGGATTGCCTGCAAACGAAGCTAAACAAGGCGATTTAATCACTTTTCCCTTTCCGCATAAAACAATCACAACTGATAAACTATATAAACTTTCACCATCCTCTAATGCCTAAGCTCATTCAATATCGTAATCATTGTATCGGATGCGGGATTTGCTATGAATTGCAGCCCGAAATTTGGCGTATGTCAAAGAAAGATGGAAAAGCAACTTTGGTAAAAGGGGTTCCCAAAAAGAATGTTTTTATACTGCCTATTTCAGAAGAAGTTGCTTACGAATCTATGGCTACACTTGAAGCTTGTCCCGCAAAGGTGATAAAACTCGGTTAGTTCTTAAATATTAGAAAATAGGTCACAACTAACAAAAATCATCCCCAAAAACAGCTTTGGTCATAAGTATTACTATACAATTGACCATACCTTTGCGCTTGTTTACAAAGTTCATCTTGTGTATTCCATTTAAAATAGTTTTTCTTTTAAAAAATAAATAAAACATACACCAATGCTTTCACGCTTTTCTTCATTTTTATTTCTTTCTTTTTTAGGGTTGATTGCTTTTTCTTCTTGCAAAAAAGAAACCTCAACGATAATGCCTGTTAATGAATTAGATGGGCTTCAACTGGCCTCTTCTTTTACTGATAGCTTGAACGGAAATATCGTTTCTCTTTTTACTCCTTCCGGAAAGTTTCAAACGGGTTATAATGATGTGTTTCTTCAAATAAAAGATAAGAGCGGAAACCTTATAAATAATGCAACTATTACCTGGACACCAACCATGGTTATGATGTCCAACAGTCATGGCTGCCCTGCTTCCGGTATTATTAAAAAGGCAAACGCCTTGTTTACTTATCAAGGATATCTTGCTTTTCAGATGGCAAGCAATAGTTCAGAATATTGGAAACTAACTATTCAATATAACATAAATGGTCAAAGTTTTAAGACAAACGGAGTTATTAATGTGGTGCCCTCAACAGCACGCACACTTCAAAGCTTTGTAGGCAATGATGGAATGCGCTATGTAGTGGCATTGGCTGAACCGCAGCAACCCAAAGCCGGTATCAACGATATGGTTGCTATTGTATATCAAATGCCTTCATCATTTAGTTTTATTCCCGTTTCAGGCTATAAGCTGAAAATTGATCCACGTATGCCATCCATGGGAAATCATTCATCACCCAACAATCAAGATCTGACTCAGGGTGCTGATCAAAAATATTATGGCAAATTGTCTCTTACAATGACTGGTCAGTGGCGTATTAACATGCAGTTGTTAAACGCGGCTGATTCTATCATCATGGGAGAGCAAATTACTCCTTCCAACGAAAGCAGTAGCTTATATTTTGACATTAGTTTCTAATCAATCCGCTACAATCTATCGTGTGTAAAAAGGTTTTGAGTGGTTTCCTGATTGCTGCTCTTTTTAGCGGACACTTGTCGCTGGCTCAAAAGCAAGCAAATCATGGGACGGATAGCCTTGCCAGGCACTTGGATGAAGTGATTATTATCACCAATAAATCGGCTGCTCAAAAATATGAGAAACCATTAGGTTCTATTGAAAGCTATTTGGAAAAATCAGAGTGTGTCAATATGGTTCGGCGGGGTGCTTATGCTTGGGAGCCGTATGTGAATGGAATGGCTTCCGAGCGCAGCGTTACAACTATTGGCGGAATGCGGATTTATGCTGCATGTACCGATAAAATGGATCCGGTTACTTCTTACGTTGAAGTTTCAAATCTTTCTAAAGCCATTATACACAACGGCACTTCAGGAGCATCAACCGGTTCTACAATTGCCGGCAGCATTGACTTACAACCCACAAAAGCAGGATTTGGAGAACGACAACTGAAGGGTAGGGGCTTGTTGGGTTTTGAATCAAACAACGGTCAAAAAATTGTAGGCGGCGGCATTTCTTTTAGTCAGCCCAAGTGGTATGTAGATGTGAACACTACTTTCAGAAATGCTGGTGATTATCATGCAGGAGGCGGGCAAGAAATTCTCTATTCTCAGTTTACTAAATGGAATTTTGCTGCCAATGCAGGCTATAAATTGGGCGAACATAAAGAGATAGAAGCATCGTTGATTTATGATAAGGCTACAAACGTAGGATATCCTGCATTGCCAATGGATGTATCACTGGCAAAGGCTTTCATCGGATCGCTAAGTTATACACAGCACCATATATCTTCTACTATTCATCTTTGGGAAACCAAGATTTATCACAACGACATTACGCACAAAATGGATGATTCAAAGCGCCCTTATGTGCCTATTCGTATGGATATGCCCGGTAAAAGCAGGACAACCGGTTTCTACTCTAAGCTTGTTGGAGAATCAGGAAACAATCATTGGATTTCTACATTGAGCGGACACCAAAATCAATCGCGTGCAGATATGACCATGTTTGCTAACGCACCCGGGCAAAAAGATATGTACATGCTTACTTGGCCGAATGTTTTCACCAATTATTTAGATGCTTTTGTAACTGATGATATTGCACTTTCTGAAAAATTTTCTATCAATATTAGCACCGGTATAGCAGTGCATAATAATGTAGTAAAAGACACTTTCGGGCTGGAAAGTTTGCAAATATTTTATCCAGAAATGCAACGTAGTCGAACAAGGGTTTTAACACGTGCTTCCATAGCAACACAATATGTTCAAAAAAACTGGGCGTTCAAATTATCTGTTTCTTATGGAACTCGTGCGCCAAGCGTTTCTGAAGGGTATGGCTTTTATCTTTTTAATAGTTTCGATGGTTACGACTATATCGGAAATCCAATGATGCGCAACGAAAAGTCAACCTCACTTTCTGCTGGAGTTTCCTATTCCAAAGGGATGTTAATGACAAAAGTTAGTAGTTCGGTCTTCTATATTTCAGACTATATTGTAGGCGTACCCAATCCTCAGTTAAGTGGAATGACAATTGGTGGAAACGGGGTGAAGGTTTATCAACAAGTAAGCTGGGCAAGGATTGCCAATGTGGTGGCTGATGTTAATTTACACCTTTCTGATAACTGGCAATGGAATAATAATTTCGGTTATCGCCGTGGCGTAGCTGCTCTTATTGGCAATATCCCATTCATCCAACCCTTTAGTTATAGTTCAGATTTAGGGTATAAATACAAAAGCTATGGCATCAATATTTCTATGTTTGGAAATGCTCGTCATAATCTGATTAATCCACAGTTTGGCGAACGCAATTTGCCTCCTTTTGTAGTATTCAATCTATCTGCCTCAAAACAATTTCAAATAAGAAAACTCCCCCTTATGGCTAAGGCGGGAGTTGAAAATTTGGCAGATACTTACTACGCTACTTTCTCAGATTGGAATGCTATTCCTCGCATGGGACGCAATTTTTACCTTAATCTAATTGTTAGCTTTAACTGAATCGAAAAAGATAATTCTTTAAAATTTCTGGTAACGGTTCTGGGCTTGGCGTTCTGGTGGGAAAGTCTGCAGGAACTTTCATGTTTGAATGTCAGCTCACCTGATGCCCAGTTCATGTTATAGCCAGTGGTGATTATTTTTCGCTTGTTTCAAGTAACCAGTTAAAAACGTTCAGATGCTTTACTCCATTTCTGTCTTGTGCAAATCCGTCTGTGGTAAGTAAAAATTTAGGATAGTTGTCGCTTATCTTTTCTAATGCTCCAAATTCCCGTTCTACTGTCGTTTCGTTTGTCATTTGCCACGCTACTTGATAATATTCAATGTCGCCCGTTTTTGTTTTGCATACAAAATCTACTTCGCTATTTCTGCTTGTACCTGTCCAAATTTTTTTACCTCTACGAAGTAGTTCAAGGTAAACAACGTTTTCTAAAATGTGTCCTCTATCGGTTGTCCGTTCTTTTCCTGCTAAAATGTTGAGCAAACCGGCATCAACTAAATAATATTTTTCTTGCGTGGCAAGTTGTTTTTTGCCTTTGATGTCAAAGCGGTTTACTTTGTAAAAAACAAAACTTGCTACTAAATATTCCAAATATTTTTCAGCAGTTGCGTGATGTATGCTTTGTCCATCTTGTTTTAATGTTTTAGAAATATTACTTGGCGAAAGTGCATTGCCGATGTTTGAAGCTACAAATTTCACGATGTTTCCAAAAGCACGTTTGTCATTTATTTGATGGCGTTGCGTGATGTCCTTTTCTACAATGGTGTTGTAAATTGCTTCCAAGTATTCATAAATTTCATCAAAGCCACATTCTCTTAATTCTACACCTTTGGGCAACGAAGTTTCGTTGATGTAATCAAAAAACAAATTTTCATAATTGAGGTATTTTATGCTCGTATCAATTTCTCGTGCGGTTAAATATTCTTTGAATGAAAAAGGCAAAATAGAAATTTCGATATAACGACCACTCAACAATGTTGCTAATTCTCCACTCAACAAAAACGCATTTGAACCTGTGATGTAAACATCTGTGTTTTTTGAGGCAAAAAGTCCGTCCACCAATTTTTCAAATTGCGGAATGTTTTGCACTTCGTCTAAAAATATATAATTGGGTTTATCGGCTTGTAGTTTTTTCTTGATGTCAAAATAAATATCGTCCCAATTTTTGTTTACAAAATTTTCGGGCAATTCAAAGTTGTAAAACTGAATTTGCCGTTTGCCAACTCCTTGTTTAAGCAAGAGTTCACGATAAATTTCGAGTAAAGTACTTTTCCCTGACCTCCTTAAACCACTCACAACCTTTATGAGGTCTTTGTCCTTGTAGGAAAGTAGTTTTTCTATATATTCCTTACGATTCGTATAATTTGCCATAGGGCAAAGATATAAAACAAATTATCAAAACCTGCAAAAAATGCAAGTTCTGATAAATTAGGAGGATGTTATTTCTTAACAAACAAGTAAACTAATTGCCCTAAATTAATAATCCACTGTGTCCAAAGTATCAGCAAAAGATAAAACCACCAAGCTAATGCAGTCCCATTTCCTTGTGATCTGTAAAAAAGTCCATAAAGAAAGTATGAGCTATAAATTATGTAGATTGTAAGGTTGATTATTACTGTTTGCCTCTTGTTCTTTGCCTTGATTGTCAGGCAGACGAATGTAGTCCAACAAAGTATAAAGCTGAAAAACAATACAAGTTTGTCTGCATTCATTTTTAGTCTATTTTAGGTGTTGTCAATAGTAACCAAAGCCCAAATAAAGTGACTCGTCCTGAAAAAAGTTTACACATTTATTTCAATCCTAAATACCGTTTGCATTTGTTGAACCCGATGAAGCGGAAACGGGCTCTGCTGAGGAGCAACTCGTTAGGAATAATCCAGTCAGACAGATTCGCTTATGTTGCTTGTCTGTTGTTTTCAATTCCATTCTGTCAGGATTTGAATTGATTTGACTTTTTAGAAAAGAAGCCATAACTATCCGAAAGTTTTTCAAAAGAGAAAGGCGGAAAAGATAGAAATTTGAACTACTACACTTAAATAG
>JAFDXO010000169.1 GCA_018267925.1 Bacteroidota bacterium
GTTCAAGTTCTTATGGTGGTATTGCCGAGCGTGTTCACCTCTTCCCATTCCGAACAGAGAAGTTAAGCCGCTCATGGCCGATGGTACTGCACCACAATGCGGGAGAGTAGGTAGCTGCCATATTTATTGAAAGCCGTTCAGTAACAACTGAACGGCTTTTTGCATTTGTGGATTATGTGGAAAAATAAACGTTAAAATATTTGGAAATACTCACCCCCCATATTATTTTCGTTCTTATAATGTTGAAGGAGGTAACCGAAAATCCATAGAAAAGAGTAGGTGTTAAAATAGTGATATACAAACGTACCTTTTATGGCATAAACGAGATAACAAAAAATGAATATTGCATGGGCTGACTAGATAGCTGGGGCTGCATCTTGGCTTTATTATCAAGAGCACTATGCGAATACTAAAGCTGCAACGAAAACTTTCAGAGATTGCCATAGCATTTGAAGACGAATATGAAGTTTGTTTTGAACTTATCACAACTGCTTCATTAACTCCTAAGTTCAAGAACCGAAGATCTAGAAACTTTTCAAAAGCAATTATCTGACATTTTTAAAAATGAAGATTTTGACGCGATTATTTCTTTGGTAGAAGAAGTAAAATTAAGCATACGTTACGATTTAGCTTTAGAAACCGATAATCCTCAAATAAATTATACTTTAAATTTGGCAGAGGGTAAATGTATGCTAGTTGGAATTGCAGGAACACCAGTTATTATTGCTGCAATTTCATTAAAAGAGTCCGTTTAGATACAAAGAATAATGGACGGTTCGCTTTTTCAAAAAAATGTAAGACAAAGTTTCGGAACAAACATTGCAGTAAACAAGAAAATCCGACAAACCAATTTAGGCGACAAATATAAAGATTATTTATTTTTCATAACGATATTACAGCAATTTGTAACCGAATGGAACTAAACGACAATAAGCTTAAACTTTATGATTTGAGTGTTGTAAACGGTTGCCAATCGTTAAACACTATCCAAAGTTGTAGCGAAACAATAAAAAAGTTAGATGAAAAGTATGTCTTGTTTAGGTTTTACGAAATTCCGTAATGAAACCCAATAGACTTAATAAGCATCAACACTAACTCTCAAAGTACTGTAAAGCTAAGAGATTTACGAAGCAACATAAAACGAATTTTAAATCTAAAAAGACAATTTGAAAAATATGCTCAAGGTTACTTTATCACAAAAAGTGGAGTAATTCAATCGCAACTAAAAAACAAAAAAATAGTGTATGAAAAAAATAATAATGCTTGCGATGGCGGCAATGACGATATTGTCTTTGTCATCCTATGGGCAGGCTACAAGCCCTGCTCATACGTACGTTTCCGGTAGTTATGTGCCGGATGAAGTGATTATAGTCACTAAGACTCCTATGCTGTGGAGTCGTACAGAGCAGCAGATAACCGGGCTTGTATTGCCTACAGGCAGTAAGGTTGTCGGTTGCGCTGATGCGCCTGTTACTCCTCAGGAGCCTGAACTTACAAGAAGAGGCATGATATGGGGCAGTCGCTTCCTGGTGAAGCTTCCTACCGCCAATGCTGCTCAGATTGTACATTCAGAAATACTTCTGCAGGAAAATGCAGTAATATCTGCAGCGTATCTTAATGTGAAAGGAGAGGTGTTATCATCGACTCCTATCTCACAAAACGATCCCGATTATGCCACAAGCCAGTATCATATGAAATATGATCCATGGGCAATATCTATGGGCGTAAAGTATCAGGGCTGGGCACATGCTGCAGGCTATGTGTTCAAAAATACCAGTAAAATTCTGGTTGCTGTCCTTGATGCTGGGTTAAATTTTACCCATCAGGATGTACAGGGATCATACTGGATTAACTCCGGAGAGATTCCCAACAATAATATTGACGATGACAATAATGGTCTAGTTGATGACTGGAGGGGATGGGATTATGTCAATAATGATAATGATCCTACAGATGACTATAGTGGTGTATGGCATGGAACGCATGTATTTGGCATAATTGCAGCACGCAATAATAATGCCAATAATATATGTGGATGGTTGACTGACACAATGTCTACTATGGTGCTAAAAGTAATTAGTGCCGGCGCAGTGGTAACTGACTTTTGGGCAGCTTCCGGGTATTATTATGCTCTTTCAAAGGGTGCGAGGGTAGTCAATATGTCATTTATATTCTCTTCTTCATATCCTACACTATTGATGTCTGCCATTGCAACTGGTGTTACAACCTATAAGGCTGTGCCAGTCGCAGCAAGTGGTAATACTGGCACATTACACTATGGTTATCCCGCCTCCGGACCTGACGTCCTGACAGTAGGGAATGCCGATATGGGTGGATTCCGAGATGCTAGTTCTAGCTATTCAGACAGTCTGGATATTATGGATAAAGGTACTAGTGTGATATCTCTTAGCGGAGGTAGTAATACTGCCAGCTGGTCTCTCAGTGGCACTTCTATGGCCTCTCCTAATGCTGCCGGAAAAGTATGGTGGCTCCTGAAGATAGACAGCAGCCTTACTGTCCCTCAGGTGATTGCAAAGATGCGGTCACTCGGGATTAATTATCCCAATAAGGATTCTATGACAGGTTACGGCTATGTTGTTGGTATCGATACAGTATGCTATAAAGCTATGAAGCCTGACAGCGTTGTTTTTGCGGCCTGTTCAGGAAAGAAGGCGCTTCCTTACACGAAGCGCTTCACCATAGTGGACAGTCTCCGTTATGGTTTAGCTGCTATCAGCAACGATAGCATCAACACTAACGTGTTGGCTCCCGGCACATATACCTATTATATGGCCTGGAAGTCTGAACCACGTCCTAACACGTATTACCGTGATACGTTCACTCTTAAAGTGACCATCACCGGTACAGCCGGCTCTGTACCCACTGTGACAGTATCTCCCTCTATAGCATCTCTATGCACTGGTAGCGGAAGCACTACACTGACTGCTACGACTAACGTCGTTGGCGGCAGCTATCAGTGGTTTCAGGGAACTATACCGGTAGGAACAAATGCTGCTACGCTTAACGTGACCGGCCTTTCAGCCGGAAGCTATGCGTATAGCTGTGTTGTTACCGTGCCTGCTACAGGTTGCTATGCCTCAGGCAGCGCAACCAGTAACGTAGCTAACGTAACTGTACAGACATCTACTACGCCGACTGTTTCTGTCTCTGCCAGCCCTAGCGGGTCGGTATGTGCCGGAACATCGGTAACATATACTGCGACAACTTCTGTTGTCGGCGGTTCATACCAGTGGTATGTCGGTACGTCAACCGTCGGTACGGGCAGCGCTACGTACACCTATACGCCGTCCAACGGTGATCAGGTGAAATGTGTGTTGACAGTTCCTTCAGGCGGATGTTATACGAGTACAACTGCTACCAGTAATATTATAACTATGGTAGTTAATCCTACTGTAGTGCCTGCTGTCAGCATCGCAGCTTCAAGTTCTGTGATTTGCTCCGGGACTAACGTGACGTTCACTGCAACACCGACCAACGGCGGCTCCTCACCGAGCTACCAGTGGAAAGTGAACAATGGCAATGTCGGCACCAATAGCGCTACCTATAGCAGCACGACACTCAATAACGGCGACGTTGTGACCTGTGTGCTGACAAGTAGTGCTACGTGCCTTACTTCTGCTGCCGGTACGAGTAATGCCATCACTATGACAGTGAACTCAACGGTTTCTCCTTCCGTATCTATCGCTGCCAATCCAGGCAGTACGGTATGTACAGGAAC
>JAFDXO010000016.1 GCA_018267925.1 Bacteroidota bacterium
CTTCAGTCCCGGCTTGACGAATAACGCCGGGCAATAGAATAAACAATGAACATTTAGTTATATATTTAGCATCGGTTACGGTCAGACGGAACACGGACTTCCGCCACATCGCCAAGCCGTACCGTAAGGCGCAACTGCACCGAGCGACAGTACAAACTTCAACATTTGGACAGAACCCAAAACTTTTAGTATTTTCGGGTTTTAAAAATAATCTCAAAATATGGAACGGATAAAATTCATTGACTTATTTTGTGGAATCGGTGGCTTTAGAGTTGCTATGGACGAGGCTTGTATAGAAAATGACCTCATCCCTCAATGCGTTTTTTCCTCAGACATTGACAAGTACTGCCAAGACAGTTACGAAAATAACTTTGGACACAGACCAACAGGCGATATAACAAAAGTTGACCCCCAATTAATTCCCAACCACGACATTTTGTTTGCTGGTTTTCCTTGCCAACCTTTCAGCATCATTGGACAAATGAAAGGTTTTGACGATACACGGGGAACATTATTTTTTCATATTGCTAACATTTTGAAAGAAAAAAGACCAAAGGCTTTTATTCTTGAAAATGTAAAACAACTTGTTGGGCATAACGGTGGACAGACCCTAAAAGTTATTATCAAAACTTTACAAGATTTAGGCTACAATGTGCAATATGCTGTTTTGAATGCATTAGATTACGGCTTGCCTCAAAAGAGAGAACGAGTTTTAATTGTAGGACATAAAGACCCGATTTTGTTTTCTTATCCTTCGCCAATCAGACCATTCAAACCATTATCTGAAATTTTAGAAAAAAAAGTTGACAAAAAACATTATGCATCTGACTACATAAAAGATAAGAGAAAAGCAACACACAAATCAGCATACAAACTTTCTATTTGGCACGAAAACAAAGCCGGAAATATTTGCAGTTATCCATATTCTTGCGCTTTGCGTGCAGGTGCTTCTTACAATTATTTGCTTGTAAATGGCGAGCGCAGATTAACGCCAAGAGAAATGTTTAGGTTGCAAGGCTTCCCTGATACATACAAAATCATTGACAATGATACACAGGCGAGAAAACAAGCAGGCAACGCAGTCCCTGTTAATCTTGTAAAAGCAACAATCCTAAAGTTATTGCCCTATGTGGCTACAACTTTGGACATGACTAATGTTTTAAGAGAATACGAAGTAGAATATGGCAAAGAATAAAAGACCCAAATTAAGAACTGTAGATAAATCGTTACCGCCATTTCCGTTAAACGAATTTCCAAAAGATTTTCCATTCATACTTGGTAAAGAACTTGTTTATTTACTTGCTTCAAAAGGTAAGCCCATTCTTGAAGGTCCAGAGTGGGAAGCAATCTTTGCAACCTGCATTGGTGCGGAATGGAAGCCATCAAACGTTGGACTTGATGACGTAATTTTTGGCAATACAGCTTGGGGCGCTAAGACTGTAAAAGCTACTAACCCAGCAACCCAAAAGAAAGTAAGATTGATTTCAGGACGTAATTCACCAATTTATTCATTCGGAGAAACCATTGATATTCATCACGACCCTAACGCCGTTGGACAATCCGTTTTAGAAATTTGGAATGAAAGAGTTTCTGCTGTCAGAGAAAAATTTCAAAACCTAAGAACAGTCGTATTAGTAAAATCAAACGACCTTACAGAAGTTGTTGTCTTTGAGTTTGACTCTATTCGTTACGACCCGGAACTTTTTGCTTGGGAATGGAATAAAAACGGTAATCTTCGTGGCATTGAAAAATCAACGACAGAGCATCGTTTTACTTGGCAACCTCACGGCTCACAATTTACTATTGTGGAAGAAATTCCCGAAGACAGTTTGCTCATAAAAATCAAAGAACCCGAAACACTAAACAAAGAAGATATTTTGAAAGCATTGGGCTTTGACAAATCTTGGATTAGTGTAACTAAAAGAAATGGCTGACACTTTTACAAAAGAACAGCGAAGTGAAATAATGCGGAAAGTAAAATCTAACCGCAACAAATCTACTGAACTTAAACTAATCCAATTTTTCAAGGCACAGAAAATAACAGGTTGGCGTAGGACTTTTAAACTCTTTGGGAAACCCGATTTTGTATTTCCGAAACAGCGTATTGTTATTTTTGTTGACGGCTGTTTTTGGCACGGACACAATTGCCGAAACACAAAGCCAAAAGACAACCAAGAATATTGGCACCAAAAAATTGAGCGAAATAAAAAACGGGACACTGAAGTAACACATATTTTGACAGAAAAAAATTGGAGTGTTATCAGACTTTGGGAGTGTGAGTTGAAAGACAAAACAAAACTCATCAACAAACTGAAAAGAAAAGCAGTATGCGCCTTACAGGGGGTTTGGCAAAATACGGGCTGACCTGCTAACAATGAGCATTTGTAATTCTATTGAGCCATAGCCCCGGCTGAAAATTCTTTGTTCAGCTTTTGTGCTTATCCTCATCTTTTATTACTTTTATCATCTGACGTTCCGGCTGACGGAATACTAATTCCCGTACTTCGCCAAGCCCTGTACGTTGGCTGCTATACCGTGCAACGTTTTTACCTTTTCAAGTGTCAAGACAATTAGATTTATAATTAAACAA
>JAFDXO010000170.1 GCA_018267925.1 Bacteroidota bacterium
GGGCTGGACGTTCAATGCTCAACTTTAGTTCTTAACTTCAACAATATATTTTCAATCAGCAGCGGTTCCGGGCAGACGGAATTCTAATTCCCAACCTGCACAAAGCCCTGCTCGTTGGCTGCAACTCTAACAACAACCACCTCCCAAATGAATAAATGAAGCACACTAAAAAAAATGAGCAACACATAATTCCAAAGACATATCTTAGATATTGGAAAATTGAACCCAATAAAAATTTTGTTTACGGGATAGACTTTTCAAACGAGTATAAAAAAGGGGTTCAAACATTTGGACTTAATGACAAGGTATTTAAAGAACATAAATATTACAATATTAATAATTGCTCAAATCCATATATTTTAGAAGATTTTTTTGGAACTAATATTGAGTCCATATGGAATGATATTATGGACGAGATTAATGAAGAAAAGAATCTTTCAAAAGAAGTTAGGGAAAAAATAATATTATGGCTTTATGTTTCAAAAATGAGAAGCCCATACATGAGAAATAATATTGAGCGCATAACAAATTTTATTGCAAAAACGGACGAAAGATATATTAACAAGGATATTTCTATTGAAAAAGAAAAACAAATTGAAAGCATTTCGAAAAGAATTGCGAAACAAATACATTTAGGCTCGTTTGTTAACAAAGAACAGCACAACAATCTATGGGATTTATTTTCAAAGACACTTAATGCAAAGCAATGGAGGATTTTAAAATCCACTACTGATTTTGAATTTTGGACTAATGATAATCCTGGCTTTTCGCCTAATATGGACAAAAGGTTTGCCATTGAAAACCCCTACCATCACGTAATTGAATTAAATGCGAATTCTTTCATATTTTTTCCACTCTCCCCAAAATATTGTTTAGAAATATCCCCGTTTTTTGTAGGGACACCTCTGGAGATTTCTGCATTGAATATGAAGATTGAGTATGAACAAGCAGATTTAGAAGTGGTTGACTATATTAATCGCGGTATATTTTTTACAAAAACTAAAATATTGGTTTCAAATAATAAGAAAAGTCTTGAGCAATCTATTAGAAGGAATTAAAGAGTATGCAGCCAACAAACAGCTTGCCGCAATGGCTGGTAAACGTCTTCGATTGACAGAAAAGTAGTAAATTTACGCTTACGTCTTTGGTCGGCGCTTAGTGGTGAAAATCAGCCACTGCGGCAAGCTGCCAGACGTTATCGGTAACTCTATGACGACAGTGCTAACATCAAACGGACGGACTAAAAATGAACAACAGAACAATTTTCGGCAAAGCCGTTTGGCTATCCTTCGCAAAAGCAAAAGAGAAGCAATGCCACGCACAAGCCAACGTAAGTTGCTTCACATTTGCTTTTACCCCAACGCACAATGACAGTGCACATAATTACCTTTATCGCCAATAATTAAATATCGTTGAGACTTCCATTCAAAATATATTCTAACAAAAACTATTGGACTTTAAAAAATAAAGTCCAGCGGACACGGTTTAGTTTAAAACGACAAACATTTAGAATAAGGAACTTTTTCTCTGAAGAAAAATATAAAGCAAACTCAACAGTAACACATATTAAACTTACGCTATGGAGTATTTTCAAAGCTGTTGGTTTTGTTGCATTGCTTTTTGCCATTGAACATTTTGCAACCAATTATTGGCAAGCACATATCAGTTCATTTCCTGACTGGCTAATTAGATTACAGGGACTAATTCCAAAACCAACTTATCCTGATGACCGAGATGCGATAGTTGAACTGATTTCTGTTATCGCAAGTGTAACAGGTGTTATTTTGGCTTTGTTCTATCCTATTCTTGCGACCATAGCAAGCACAGCATACGCAAAGGTTCATGCGAGTATTAGAAACCTTTTGCTTTACGAAAAGGAAACGCAAGCATATTTAAGACGACTCACTTACTTGACTGCATGTTCAATTGCAGTTTTACTATTTTTTAGTTTTCATTTGCTGCCAGGTAATTTGGTTCTCTCTTTTTTAGCGTTTTATGCTTTCACTACTCTTTTTGGAATTCTTAAAATCGGTTTAGGAGTTTATAATTTTTTTGAGCCAAGCACACTATCAAGAATAGTTTTCAAAAAGCTGACTGACACAATCAAGAGTGTAACAACAGAAGGAGAATATTGGAATGAAAGAAATTTTCAAAATCACAACTACAAACTTGCATTTGAACAAACTGAAAATTTGTCTTTACTAACAAGTTTGTGTCTTAAAGATGATGACCTGAAAGAATCATCTTTCAAATCAATCTTTCAAACTTCACTTTACATTCTTCAATATTATCTCCAACAAAAGCCAAAGATTCCTATTGACAGTCTTTGGTTTCCTAATTCCTATCAACATCAATCATTTTTTGAAAGCGATATGACATTACGGGGACTTTCACAAAGCACCAATACTTTTATTCAACCAAAAGTAAAGCAAAACCAATTTTGGCTAGAAGAACGAATAGTAAATAATCTTTCAAGAGGTTTGAAATCAGTGGTGGTAAGCGGACACATAAATGTTTTAGGCGAATCAATTTTAATGACACACTCACTATTTGATTCATTGAGTGCAATAACTGATTTGAGAACAGGAGAGATATTAATGAACAATCTCTTCTCAAACATAATTCTCATTAGTAAGAAAAAAGAAAAAGAGGTTGATGTTTCAAACTATGAAAATTGGAAAGATGAATTGGGTTGTGTTGAGACATACTGCTATGCACTTTTAAGATTTCAAGTTGGAATTTTTGAAGTAGCAACAAAATTTAATTCAAACAAGACAATTAGTGAATACAAAAAAATAGATTGGGAAAAGAAAGACACGATTTACTCCACCGATTTTATCCCAGACCTTTACGAATCATTAAATAGGTATCGGCTTTTCGTTGAAAACGAAAAAGAGATTGAAGGAAAACAAATAACTCCCGATTGGTATTTTCGGCAATCTCTGATTGCAGAATATTTGAGAGTAATATCAGAAAAGATTCAGTCCTCAATAGTTTTATTTGATTCACATCTTCTCTCATTAGCCAATCATTTTGACAATGAAAACAATTCGCTACTCTCAACCTTCACAGCACAAATTGGTTTAGAGATTCTGCATAAACTCAATTACAGAATTGGTGAATTGAAATCCACTTTAGTTGACCTTGATAAAATTGAAGTTTGCAAAGGTGAGTTCAAGTGGGTAAAACCAAACTTTGACGAAATTGAAAAATTGCTCAAAGGATATGAGAAAAAATGTTTTGCAATCATTATTAAGAACATTGATAAACTTTCTTCTGTAAAATGGAATAACCAATTTCCCGATGTCTTTGCTCATTCGTATTCTCTTTTGTCAATTCATTTGAATGAGTGCTTCGCAAAAAATGACTTAGCTGAATTTCAAAAAAGCTTTCCAGCTTTTTTGAAAGCGTCTATCAACGCTTTCGGAAATCTTAATAAGACTTTTAAGCATTTTGACAAACCGCAAAACATTTCATATCAAACACTGCTTGACTTGATGGAAATTAGTGGATATGGCTATATCTACTCCGTAATTTATAAGAAGCCTGGCTTTTGGACTTGCGTTACAACAGCTTGGGATGAAAATTTTCTACCAACAAAAGAAAACATTGAACTGTTTGCTACTTATTATGAATATTACAAAAGCAACTTGTATGGAACAGGTATAAACTTCAATGAAAAACATCAAAGAGAAAGAACACTTTCAGATGTAACCCAAAGTTTAGAATTGCGACCAAGAGATGTTGATGATTTAATTGTAAGACCCTTTATTAAAGATTCCTACCACTCCAGTTTTTATAATGTTGCTGAACTCTTCATGGAGATTTATCTCTTCACTTTTGTAGAAGCGAAAAGTGCAACCAAACTATTGCGAAGAGAATTCTTCAAAAGATGGTGTTGGAATATTGATAATCCAAATCCAAGAACCTATGATGATTTCTGAAACAGATAGACTTTCTATTCGCTACCACACAAACACTCATGATGAAAGAGAACATCATTCATGGATGTTCATGGACGACTTTAGTCAAAATATAGTTCCAGTTTATGGCTCTAAACACGAAGTTGTTCAATGCACATTAGAACCAGTAAATACAGACTTTCAAGAACGGCTTAGTGAACTGCTTCCTTCTTATAAGCATCGCTACAACGAAGACTTTAATGATATTATCTTAGGAACCATTCAGTTCATTGCTCAACATTTGGTTCACCATGGTTACTTGGTTCTTGAATTCGTTACCCAAAAGGATATCAACGAAGAAGTTATTTATAAACTTGAAAGCGTTTACGGAAAGGAAGTAAAAATTGAAGGTGGCAACGTTATTCAAGTAATCCATAACGATGCAGCAGAACATTTGAAAATTACCAAACCAGTAGTAATACCAAGTGCAAAATGTTTTGTGATTGACTTCCCAAAATCATTAGGTGGTAAAGAAAAATATTTGAAATTCCTTGAGGAGTTTAAAGAATTGGGACAGCAAAGCCCTATGATGAGTTACTTTAGAAATCCACTGACAGGACATGCAGGTTATGACATGACAGAACATCAGCGATTGCATGACCTTGAACTTTGGAGAAAGAGTAAAGTTTATAATTGGCATCACAGGGAAAGTAGCGGTAAATTATTTTCAGGTTATTACCATATCTACAGACATTTACAATTCAGAAAATCAAAAATAGAGTTACGCAATTATGTGGTTGAACAACTCAAAGAAATTATTTCAAAGCTATCAGAGAAGTTCGGAGACAAAACAGAATTAAAGATTGAAGGACTTATTTCATCAGAAAGAATTGACGAAACACTTGAACAATGGAAAACAGGAGAATTAAAACCGAACAGTATAAGCGAAGTTCTGTAGCTACCAATGCCTACGCATTTGCAAGCACATTTGCTTTTTCGCCAACGCAGCAACCAACGCAGAAAAAAGCAAAAGAGCTTGCAAGCCAACACACGGGACACCGCAGACAACTGTGCAAACTTGACACAACAACACTTCGGACGGACAGAAGAGCTACCGATAACATTCTGACGAATAGAAGAAAGCCCTGATGAAGAGAAAGCCCTGAGCGTTGGCTCAGGGCTTTTTGCTATTCGTTGTTCAGCGACACAAATGAGTGGAC
>JAFDXO010000171.1 GCA_018267925.1 Bacteroidota bacterium
AATGCAGCGAACCCACCGAAGACCTAAAGAAAATACACCATGCCCTAAAAATTACAAAACCAAAACCCTATACCAAAATTAAATTTGTAGTACACAAAACTGAACTCAAAAATTTGCAAACGCCTATAAACAGAATCTTTGAAAGTGGATAGCTGCAAGTTGGGTTAATGAAGCAATAAGAATTATGGAAGAAAAAAAACAACAAACCTTGAAGAGAATACAAGAAATGGCTGAAGCAGACCAATCAATTCCAAATGACTTAGAAGAAAAAATCAATAGTTTATCTTAATCCATTTTTCAAGATTTTCAAATTATTAATTGCTTGTTCACATCCCATATCAATAGCCTGCTGAAAATATTCGGCAGCTTTACTTTTATCTTTACTGGGATAGCCAAACCAATAGAACATACCTAAAAAATTCAAACAAACACCTTTATCAGAGGGCTGATTGCTTTGTTTTTGCAGTAGTGTTATAACATCGTTATACCTTTCAGATATTTTATTATTAAAAACAAGTCGAGCATATTCAATTACGAGTTCATGTAGAATATTAGAAGAAGTCAATTTTAAACCTCTATCTATCACATCTAATTTTTCAGAGATTGGGCAGGTGAACTTATTGTAAATTTTGCTTAAAGTTAAATAACCCTGTTCTTCTCCATTTTCAATAGCTATTTTTCCGTATTTTATTATTGAATCTACATCTCTATAAAAATCTACACCCCCATAGGTCTCTTTATTATTACCATAAATAACAGCTAAGCTGTTGGCAGACCAACCATCATTTAATAAAGCTCCTTGTCTATAATAAAGGATTGCTGAATCCAGATTTTTGGGGACACCTTGCCCATTTTTAAAAAGATAACCGATTCGTCCATAAGCCCTTGCTATCTTTTTAGTGCAAGATAATCTATAATAATGCATAGCTTTTGTATAATCAATCTCTACTCCATACCCGAAAGAGTAACAATGCCCTAACCCCAACGTATACCGCTTGTTCATGTCTTCATATTCTTCACCTTTTTTAAAGTATTGAAACGCTTTAGCGTAATCTTTAGATACTCCCGTTCCTTCGTAATACAACCAACCTAAGTTAGATGCAGCTAATCCTTCTTTTAGCTCGTATGACAACTTGTAGTATTGAATCGCCAAGTCATAATTATTTAGCCGTTTATAGCACCAACCGAGATTATTTAACGCCATTGATTTTTTATCTCCTCCTTCTTTAGCAATCGTATAGTATTTAATAGCTTTTTCTGTATTTTGGGAAAGTCCCCCTAGTCCATTATCATAATAATACCCCAAATTAAAGTTACAGTCATAATTCCCCCTTGAAGCACATTCTTCAATATAAGGAAGTGCATTCTTATCAAATGCTTCGTCAATTTTTAGAATGTTCCTTGCATAATAAAGACAGGTGCTATAATACCATAAAGAGGAATCATCCATTTCTTTGGGATTATTAGAAAGTATAACTTTTTCCAAGCGAATTAGATTCAACTCAAAAGCAATAGTGTCATATTGTTTTTTTGCAGCCATAGCTTTATCATAATAGTGCTTGGCATAGTTGTCAATTTGACTATAGCCAAATTGCATGATTAGCAAAATAAAGCAGACAATACAAATAATCTTTTTTTTCATGGGCAGGCTTTTAATAACTTTCTAACTTCTGAAGTGTTTTTAAGTTCTTGCGCTTTTTTGAGCATATCAATATATCCTTTATCGCAAGGGTCAATTATACTATACTCATCATTAGCCAACTTGAGGAAATTTTTATAGCCTTGTTCTGCACTATTAGGTACTAACTTATTGGCTTCCACATATTTTGAAAAAGCCTCGTCATATTTTTTCTTTTTTGAAAACAGATAATTACCCTCTGCTACCAAATCTGTCGCTTTTCTTTGTTTTTCTAATAGCGCATCCGTTTTTTTTTGTTTTTCTGAAATATTTTCGTTCCCATACACATACATGTATTCACTACCATCGTCTCCTGTTTTTATTACTGTGTCATAGGTTGTGCGAGGCACCGCAGACTCTGGTATTTGTTGAGGCTTAACAGCCAACTGTTTTGTTTCAATAGAAGGTATAGAGTCTACCTTTGTAATCTCATCGGCAGGCACTAAAGTATCATTCTCCACTATGTTAGTAACTACGCTTGTATCAGCAGCAAGATTCACATTTTCGCTTGTCCCGATTCCCACTATCATTCCTAAAAACAGTATTCCAGACAATATTGCAATAATTAGTATAGTACGCTTCTTGTTTTCTCCTTTTATGGGAGGTTTTCCGGAAGGCTTTTTTAAAGGTGGTACTTTTCTTGTCTTATCATCGTCTCCGGTATTTTTCTTGTCGTCAGAAACGTGAGGCGGGTTTGCAACATTAGGAAGTATATTCAGCTTTAGACGGTAAAGAGTAGGAGTAGGCAGAAAGTTCTTTTCTGTCTCTGCTATTTTTGACAAAGCCTGCCCGTATTCTTTTTTTACAAGTAGGTCATTAATCTGTCTAATATGCTGCTGATATTCATTTTCTTTAGAGAGAGCAGTTTTAAATTCTTCTGCACTTCTAAATCGTTCATGATACAGAGGAGCTAAAGCTTTAATAAGAATAGCGTCTGTATAATCAGTAATGTTTTCATCATTAATGGTCTCAGATGGTGGTATAAGTTTTTTTCTACCCGTACTAAGTAGGCTGCTTAACGGCGGCTTATTTCCGGTAAGTATATGATACAATGTAGCTCCTACGGCATAAGTGTCAAAAGTAGCATCAAAATCTTTTAGGTTGTCTATATCGCTCTGTTCATTAGGCGCATAGTGGGGCGATTGTCCTATTACAAGTTGGCTGGTACTGCCAATGATTTTTCCGTTCTGGTCGTAGCTTTGTGCTATACCAAAATCAATCAGTACAGCGTTGTCTGTGCTACGATGAATAAGAATGTTGGTTGGCTTTATATCTAAGTGTAGCTTATTTCGTTCATGAATATGAACAAGCGCAGAAAGGATTTGAGAGATATATTTAAAAACCTTGTCTTTCTCCAATCTTCCGGCTTTTGTTTTCTTTAATAATTCCTCCAAGCTTAGCCCATCCACATAGTCCATTACCATGTAGGCTGTATCGTTTTCCTTAAAGATGTCACGGGTTTTTACAATATTGTCATGATTCAGAGTTTTCAGCTTTCTTCCTTCATTAAGCTGATTCTCCACCAATTTTTCAAACTCTATTGCTCTTGATTTATTGGAGATAGCAACAAGCCCAGTTTGGGAATTTCTCTGGCAATATTCTTCATAGTATAATTCTTTTATAACGACAAAATCAGGTTCTTTTATAGATACATATTCAGCACCCAACCCCGTGTTTTTAATAAAACCAATCTCTTCGGCAAGATAGGTAATACCAAAGCCTCCCTTACCGATACGCTTGTTAATTCGGTAGCAATCTTGGTTTAATAATGTTCCAACAGGTAGGTCGTAATTATTCATCAATAATAATGTTACAAGCTGTTAATCCTGATAAAAATGCCTGAGTAATTATCGTAAGAGTGTTCCTCGCATTGTTTTTCAATCAAAGCTGTTATATCGCCTAATTGCTTTTCCTGAAGAAAATTTTGTTCAATAAAATCATCGCCTATTGCTTCTAAAACTCCATCGCTACAAAGCATGAAATAGTCGCCGACTTCAATATTTTCAACGAAATTTATATCTGCTTCGCTATATTCATTGTCTGCCTGTATCGCTCTTGTAATGACATTTCTTTTAGGGTGGTGTAGGGCATGTTTTTCGGTTATAAATCCGCTTGCTACCAATTCATTGACTAAGCTGTGGTCTTGTGTGCGGAAGCATATCTTTCCATCCCTTATATGGTAAACCCTGCTATCTCCGATATGCGCCACCGTTGCCGTAGCTTCGTCAAGTTTCAGGAGGGCTAAGGTGGTCGCCATTCCTTTACTTTCTGCATTCTGTTCAGAAAAAGCTTTCATTGCTATTTCCGTTTTTTTGATAGCTTCCGAAATAATACTCGCAACATCATTTTCACTATCATTCCCAAAACAGTCATTAATAGTGTTGGTAGCCAATTCGCTTGCTACCTCTCCGTTTTTATTACCACCAACACCATCGCAAACGATGAACAAACCGGCTTCGGTATTGAGCTTTATAGAATCTTCATTGTTTTGTCTTTTCCCTTGCCGCGAAAAGCATTGAGAGCTTATTTCCATACTAAAGAATTTGAACGTTGATTGTTATTTCAGGATTAATACTGTTTTTGCGTAGTTCTTCTTGGTAACTACTTCTGTTGCTGTTGTGGCGTTAGGAATATTGCTATTTCTCTTACGAAATTCAATTTTGGTTTGTCCTGCTTGTATTATATCTCCATCTTTCAGCAACACTCCTTTATTGATTGTTCCTATATTCTCCTGCAAAGCTTGCGAGTTGAGAAAAGTATGATTAGTGCTATTGCAATCGGCAAGTTTAAAATCAAAGCTTGTTCCATTCTTGGCTACTTCAATTATAAAATGTTGCCTACTCATATACATATCCTGCGTTTCTATTATGATGTCGCAAGGGCGAGTTTGGCTTTTTCTGCCGATAATGTGTTTGCCGGACTTTAAATCAAATGTTTGCACAGCGGCTTGTTGGTCATGCACAACCAACCAGCCCAACGGTTCTTTATCGAGAGTTTTCAGTACAAACGTTTTTTCTTCGGTATTTTCTGCCAAAGCAGGCTTAAATGTTTTATTACATTTAGTACATGTTACTTTAGGTACGCCAAACTTAAAAGCTAAATCCGGCACAGGTAGTTTCATACCACAGTTTACACAACTTACTATCATACTATGTTATCATTTAAGTCAGGAAAATCATTATTCAGGGACATATTGTTATGGTTATAATAGCTAGTAACGTCATCATTTACGTGTGTATTATGGTGGTCATCGTGAGCCGTAAAATCTATGTTGTCATTAGCGGAAAAATCGGTGTGTACATCAGAACTGTCTAAGTGTTGAAGTTGTGCAAAATCTTCTCCTGACAAGTCTGCTTCTTGTCCATCCGGTGTTTGCACATGTACAGTTCCGTCTTCATTTTGTGTCATTGTCATATCATAGTTACCGTCTCCGTCTTGGTCTATTTTCACAATATGTTCCCCATTAATTAAAAATTCTGCAACGCGGATTTTATGACCAGTACCATCGTCCATCCATTGTTCTTGCAACATTTGTTCGCCTTCTACTGCAACATTGTCTGTTTCCCCATGATTAGTATGTACGGTAGTATCTCCACCATCAATGCTTACGATTTCAATATCTTTTGCACTTACATCATGTGGTACGGTGGTGGCGTGGTCTATAGATGCTGTATATTCCTGTTTTTGTTCGTCCGTCATTGCATCATATTCTTCGCGGGTATAAGTATTGTACAGGTTTCCTTTCCATTCAAATGTCCCTCCGGGACCCACTTCTTCACGAGCAATTGCAAAAGCGTCTTTGAAGCTGAGGTCGTCATGTACATGCGTAGCTTGGGGAGCTTCTTCATGTACAATAACAACAGGCTTATCATGGTGTAAGTCGTTATCTGCTATATGCTCTTTTTGATGTTCCATAATATTCGCGTACACTTCCTTCTGTTCTTGTGGAGATAGCAATGCTTGTTCTTCCCGATACATCGTGTTGAATACTTTGCCATGCCAAGTAAAATATCCGGTTGCACCTGCTTCGTGTCGTGCAGTACTAAAAGCCTCATTAAAACTCATGTTGTCGGTTACTGATGTTGCATGTACGGGTTCTGCATGTACGTCAGGCTTATGAGGAATGTTGTTGCTTGCCTCCGGTTGGGAATCATCCTTTGACATGCTCATAAAAAAGGATGAAATACCTACACCGCCTGCAATACCTGCGGCACCTAAGCCTACCTTTGAAAGTATTTTCTTCATTGTTTCTTTTCGAATTGGTAATGTTTTGTCTTTCCCAATTACCATAGTTTTTTCGTTTGGCATTTTGATTGTTTTTTAAGAATGATTAATGATTGTTATTGTATTTTGCTCCGCAACGGAAACATTTTCCTTGATTGTAATAGCTTTGCCACGGCACATTCCCAAGTTGAGTACGACAGGCCGTATTAGGGCATACATACATCACCCTGAATGCTTCATCCAACTGACTTAACTGTTCATTAGAATTTATATTGCCTGTTGACAGCATAGCAATCGTACTTCCCATAACTGAAAAGACTATGTATTTGCTTTGCCAAAAGGCTTTTCCTTCTGGGGGTAAATGTTTGATATAAGCAGCTTGAAGTATTTCCCAAATTATCAAAGGGGCGAGTGTAATACCCGAACGTATAAATGCTGAACGTTTTTGGGTTGTTTTCATAATGGCAATTCTATTTTTTTGATAGTCTTCCCAAACTTCCTTTAAGTAAAGAAACTCAGTAGAGAAGTCCAAAGGATCTGCTTTACTAACAGTAACTTCTTTTCTTAACCCGAATATTTCTGCAAGGTTGAGTACCGTTGATTCAGAAAGGCGTAATTCATCTTTTAACGATATTGTTGCCTTATTGATTCTATATCCATTTACAAAAGTTCCATTGGTAGAATTAAGGTCTTCTACAAAAAACTTGTTGTCAGCTAACAGTGTTACTTTAGTGTGAAAAGAGCTAATGTCCGGTTTGTTAAATCTAACATTATTATTGTCCGCTCTACCGAAAGTCTTTGTCATAATTTATTATGGTGAGTCAAAAGTATGTGCCGTAGATACAGCCTTTTTTATCAAATTATTGTTCGTTTACTTTTCAGCAATACTATCCTTAATTGAATTATTATTTTGCTTTCTGCTTTGGAAGAAAATCAGCAATTCATCTTTTTTAGTCTTAGATACTTTGAGTGTTTCTCCATCTTGCATAATTACCCAACCGTCATCTCCTCGTATGTAGCTTTTTACTTTTGTGAGATTAACAATAGTTGAGTTGTGGATTCTTAAAAAAGGTTCTTCTGCTAACTCGTCTTCATAAAACCCTAAGTTTTTGCTGGAAGTTATCTTTGTCTTGTCGTTAAGGTATAAAGTAGTGTAATTGACGTTAGCTTTAAGATAGAGTATATCAATAGCATCAAGCAGTTCGTACCCTTCCAAAGTAGGTATAGGCAGCTTGTGCAATTTCTGTCTTTTAACGGAGATAACATCTTGGGCTAATTGTTTCATTGATACTTGTAATTAGGGGAAAACAGGTTAACTGCCTTGTAAATACAATATACCATTAGCCATAGCTCTTAAAGGGAAAAAGATGCTATTCTACCAAAAACGATAGCTATTTGTAAATGCTATCCGACTAAGTTTAGATGAGAAAGTATTTGATCTTTATATGTTCTGCCTACGTTCAGCACTTTTTCTGTATCCAGAATGAGTTTACTTGCAGAGGGAATGTACTCTTTGACGTAGTTGATGTTTACGGCAAAACTTTGGTGGTTTCTAACGATAAAAGAGGAGCTAAGGCTTTGCAGCAATTTTTCCAAAGTGATTTTCGGGGCATACATTTTGTTCGTCGTATAGATTTTGCAATAAGCGTCCGCAACTTCTACATACCGTATATCGTGCGCCAATATTCTTTTGTAAGCGTTTTTATCTTTGATAAATAACTGTCCTTGCAGGAAATAACTTTTATCTATACCATTAATAAACAAGTCATTTTCCATAGCAAAATTCTCCATTGCCGTTTCCAAAAAATGCCAAATTTGTTTAGGCAGGAAACTACCCTTTGGTAGGAAATTGGCAGGCTTGGTGCTCATTGCCGCTTTGAAATGCTTATGTTCCGAGCCGTAAAAATCGGTAAGGTAAATAAACGGTACTCGCCTATTTTTATTGATGTACCTGGCAAACTCTATTCCGTCTTTATCGCCGTTCAACTTGATGTCAATAAAAACCAATTCGGGATTTTGTGTAGTAAATAACTGCATGGCGATTTTTACATTATCTGCTATGTCTAAGACTTCGCAACCGAATTTTGCCAGGTCGTTTTTCAGTTCTTTGGCAAAAAGCAGATTATCTTCTACGATAAGTACCTTCAACATGGTTAGCGTATTTCTAAGGTTATTTCAAAACAAGCACCATTATCATTATAGGCTTTTATTGCTCCGTGATGCTGCTTTACCAAATCATGAATAAAACTTAACCCGAATGATTGGCGGCTTGCAAGTATGTCAAAGTTTTCCGGTAGCCCCTTTCCATTGTCGTTGAAAAATATTCTCAAATGTTTCTCCGATACTTGCTCTACTGTTATATCTATTGTGCTTTCTTTTCCCGTCGTATCAAAAGCGTACTTGCCTGCATTGGTAGTAAGCTCATTGATAATAAGCCCTATACTTTTCCAATAGTTTGACTTTACTGTTAATGGTGCGTTTTTTATATGAAGTGCGATAGGAATGTTATAACTTATTTGCTTTGCTTCACACAGTTTTTCCAAATATCTTTCCAATGTAGCTGCTTCTGCACTGCTGCTTTCATATAAGAGCTTATTCAGCAGACTGAGTGTGAATAGGCGTTCCTGGTTGGCAGTTGCTTTATCCTTATAGCCTTCTTCTTCTCCCTGCCGTCCCATAATGCTAATAAGCTGTTGAATGTTGTTACGGTTATTATGTAAGATTTCATCTTTCTGCTTTGCAATAACAGCTTTTTGTTTTCGTATTCTCACATAAGAAAAGCCTATTGTAATTAAAGCCAACGTTACAAATGAGGCTCCTCCCAAGAGCCAATAATTTTGATGTTTGCGGAGCTTTATTTCTGCTTTCTGTTTTGCTATTTGCGCCTCTTTAAGTGATGTTTCGTACTTGATTTCCTGTTGGGTAATAGCGTTTGTTTTTTCAATACTGATAGTTTCATTTTTTAAGCTGTCGTACTGTTGGTAATACTGAACTGCCTGCTTATAATTGCCCGTCTCTGTTTCCGCTTTCGCAAGCAACAAATAAGTGTTTTGCTCCTGTTCAATAAGTTCAGATTCGTGAAATAATGCGATAGCTTTCTGATAGTGGGGGATGGATTCCCTATACTTGGAGTTATTGAAAAACAGGTTGCCGATTTCATAGTAACATTCGCCAACCCTTCCGTTAGAGCCTGTTGCAGCATATAATGGTATTGCTTTATTATAGTACGCAAAAGCACTGTCATGTTGGTTTTTATCTCTAAAAATATTGGCGCGAAGTTCATACAGAAAAGGTAATTGGGTTTTATCCTGCAAGGCTTGGTTGTGTGCTATGGCAGCATTGTACCAAAATAACGAGCTATCTAAATCGCCCTTTACAAAATACACATGCCCTAAGTTGTACAATGCTTTCTGTTTATTCAATACGTCGTTTTCTTTTTCATAATAGCCAACCGCGAGACGCATATATTGGAGCGACTTTGGGTAATCCCCAATGAGCAAATAGGTATTGCCTAAACCGTTCAACACATTGCCTTGTCCTTTTAAATGGGGGTTGTCATCATAAAGTTTTTTCAGGTTCAAAAGGGTTTTTATGGATTCGTCATATACTCCTACCTGATTGTATGTTTCACCGAGCAGGTACTCAGTCTTAGTAGCCTGATCTTGCCTCAGATTTATATCCTGTTCCTGAGATAAATGTTTGCGTGAAAGTAGTAGTGTATCTATGGCTTTTCGAGGCTGGTCATAAATAACATAGAGTTGCCCAATATTTGTAAGCGCCTTAGCAGCGATATAGTGTAGGTTATGCTTCGCCGCTATTGTGTAAGTATTTCTAAAATAAATAAGTGCCGTATCGTAAATTCCTGCAAAGAAATATAATACCCCTATTCTGTTGTTTGCAAAAGCAAGGTCACGGAAATTACCTGTTTTTGTAGCAATACCTACTACCTTTTGAGAGAGCACATAATCCGTATCAACATTATCTTGCTTTAGTTGCGCCAAGGCGAGCAACGCACTTGTGTTATTAGTGTCTTTAAGCAGAACCTGTTGAATGCTGTCAAGTTTCTTTTGTTCCTGTGCGAAAAGAAAAGAAGTACACAACATGCTTATGATTAAAAAGGTCTTTTTCATAAGACATCTTAATAGGAGTTGGCTCGAAAAGTAAATTCTTTTTTACAATATTCAAATAGTGTCCTTTTTCTAACAGTGGAAAAACTATTACAAGAGGTAATTGAAAATAGAGTTTGAATTCAAGCTACAAATGCAACACTATGGAAAAGAAATAGCACTTTTATAACTTAAAAAAAAGTCCCAACAATTGCTGTTGAGACTTTTGAATATTGAAAATGAAAATTATTTCGTTTTCACTATCATTTCTTTTTGAATTGGAGCTTTCTGACTTAAAGTATTTGATTTGGTTCCAAATAAGTGACCTAAAGTGGGTGCAATAACTAATGCTACAATAGACATCAATTTGATTAAGATGTTCATTGAAGGTCCGGATGTATCTTTAAAAGGATCACCCACCGTATCTCCAGTTACCGATGCTTTATGTGGTTCTGATTTTTTGTAGTAAATCTCACCATTAATTTCTACACCTTTTTCAAAAGATTTTTTTGCATTATCCCAAGCACCGCCAGCATTGTTTTGAAACATTCCCATCAAAACACCACTAACGGTTGCGCCCGCAAGCATTCCACCTAAAGCTTCCGGCCCCATCAGAAAGCCAACGAGCAAAGGCGAAACTAAGGCGATAGCACCCGGTAAAACCATTTTAGCAATAGAAGCTTGGGTTGAAATAGCCACACATTTTTCATACTCGGGCTTCCCTTTTCCTTCCATGATACCGGGAATTTCACGAAATTGACGACGAACCTCTTCCACCATACTCATAGCAGCCTCGCCAACCGCACGAATGGCAAGAGAAGAAAAGATAAATGGAATCATGCCACCTAAAAATAGGGCAGCGAGGACTTGTGCTTTGTAAATGTCAATTCCTTGAATGCCGGCAACACCCACATAAGCAGCAAATAATGCTAAGGCAGTAAGTGCAGCCGATGCTATGGCAAATCCCTTACCCGTAGCGGCAGTTGTATTTCCTACGGCATCTAAAGTGTCTGTTTTTTCGCGTACATCTTTGGGTAGTTCACTCATTTCTGCAATCCCGCCTGCATTGTCGGCAATAGGACCAAATGCATCAATAGCAAGCTGCATCGCAGTAGTAGCCATCATGCCTGCTGCGGCAATAGCTACACCATACAAGCCGGCAACATGATAAGATCCATAGATGCCACCAGCCAATACTAAAATAGGAAGAAATGTACTTTCCATTCCTACAGCTAAGCCGCCAATTACGTTAGTTGCATGACCTGTTGCAGATTGACGAACAATAGACATCACCGGACGCTTACCCATGGCTGTATAGTATTCCGTGATGATACTCATCAGTGTACCTACGATTAAACCAATAATAATGGCATAAAACACATCCATTTTAGTAAAATCAAAACCACGTAAGGTCATGGACTCGGGTAGTATATAATTGCAAAGAAAATATGCAGAAATAGCAGTTAAAATAATAGATCCCCAATTACCCATATTTAAAGCCTTTTGAACAGCGGATGTACTTACACCAACACTGTCCGAAACACGCACTAACCAAGTACCGATAATTGAAAAAATGATACCTGTTCCGGCAATCAGCATGGGCAATAATATAGGAGCCATTCCACCAAAGTTATCCGACGAAATGGTTTCACGTCCTAACACCATTGTTGCTAATACCGTTGCTACATAAGAGCCGAAAAGGTCGGCACCCATACCGGCAACATCGCCCACATTGTCGCCCACATTATCTGCAATAGTTGCAGGATTGCGTGGATCATCTTCCGGAATACCGGCTTCTACTTTACCTACTAAATCAGCACCCACATCCGCAGCCTTGGTATATATTCCACCACCTACGCGAGCAAATAAGGCAATACTTTCAGCACCGAGAGAAAAACCGGTTAATACTTCAATCGTTCTGGCCATTTCAGCACTATCTACAGCGGCTTCGGGAGCAAAAATCATTTTTAAAATGATAAACAATCCACCTAAACCAAGCACTGCTAAGCCCGCAACGCCTAAACCCATAACAGCACCACCACCAAAAGAAACAGCTAATGCTTTACTAAGGCTTGTACGTGCGGCATTGGCCGTGCGAACATTTGCTTTGGTTGCAATTCGCATGCCTATAAAACCAGCTAATGCACTAAATACGGCTCCTACAATAAATGCAATTGCAATTGACCAATGACTTTCAGCATTGCTATATCCCATAAACCCTAACAAAAGAGCTGCAATGACTACATAGTAACTCAAAATTTTGTACTCAGCTTTTAGAAAGGCCATAGCACCTTCGGCTATGTACTTTGCTATTTCTTTCATTCGGTCGTTTCCGGGGTCTTGTTTGCTAACCCACGAACCCTTGATCATCGTGTACACCAAAGCTAATAAGCCAAATGCAGGCACGAGGTAAAAAATAGATTTCATGTATTTATTATCTGTTAAAAAGTGGCGCAAAGATAGCAGATTACACCAAAAAACATAGAGCTGAAAAGAAGAAGCCTTAGGGAGTAAAAAATTATCCCAGTTTATTGTGTATAGGGTTAAATATCAAACCTGATTTTGAAATAGGAATCCCAGAGTTTTATTATTGATGTTTTATGAAACAATCAAGAAAACAGATACCTTTTTTATTCCTACATGAATGTACTTATTTTACAACCAGATCACTCACCACTCTTTCTCCAAAATATTCATTGATTCGCTCTATAAGTTGCTGTTTCCCGAAATGAAGCTCTTGTTTGAGAGCGGCAATATCCGTATAGATAATAATAGTTTCCCCATTTAGAAGTACATTTCGAGTATATTTAGCGATGGTTTTACCTACTATTTGCTCCCATTCCTGTTGTATTCTAAGCCCATGAATTTTAGGCTTCCATTTCGATTTTTCAATCAATAAGTTTAGTGCTTCACCTATACTGTAGGATCCCATTTGGTGCAGTTTTTTTATTTAATCAATGGAGATGCTGATTTTTTTCCCAAGTCCATCTTCAAAAATACGATAGAGTGTGGACAATTGAATATCGCTTTTGCCATTCTCAATACGTGATATATATGCTTTTTGGGTTCCCAATCGAACGGCTAATTGCTCTTGGGTTAAGCCTGCTTCCTTTCTGGCATCTCGTAGCATTACGCCAACGGCAAAAATGGTAGCCTTGCCTTCATATTCGTTTCGCTTGGGCGTACCCGGTTCGCCATATTTAAGGTCTAAAAGCTCTTCGTAGGTTTTTTGGTGGCGCATGTTTGAAAAACAAAAAAACAAATCAATTCGATGTTGCAAATTTAAGGGAAGTAAGCTTTATGTAGATAACTAATTAGTTTACAAATTCCATAAATAGTTGATTATCAATAATAAAATTTTTTTTCAAAAAAAGTTTGATGTTTGTTTCCGATGTATCTTTGCACTCTCAAAAAAACAGAAAATAAGTTTTACAATGTCGCATTTATCTGCTGAACAAAAGAAAAGCATTTACACTACATTTGGTGGCAATGAAAAAAATACAGGTTCTATCGAAGCGCAAATTGCACAGATGACAGAGCGTATTAATCACATTTCTAACCACCTTCAAAAAAATAAAAAAGATTTTTCAACTCATCGCGGGTTGATGCAATTGGTAGGTCGTAGAAAGCGTTTATTACAATATATGAGCCGTACGAACCTTACCGGATATCGCGCCCTGATAGAAAAATTAGGTCTGCGTAAGTAAGCTACCAAAAAAGTTACGCTATTCCCAACTCATTCGGTTGGGAATAGTTTTATGTTCATGATGCAAAAATAATTTTATGATTCCCAATCCAATTTCCGTTTCGTTTAAGCTTAACGATGGACGAGAAATAATGATTGAAACGGGAAAACTTGCTCGCCAAGCTGATGGTGCTGCCGTAGTGCGTATGGGTAACTGTATGCTCCTTGCTACGGTGGTGGCTAATTCTGAGCCTAAACCCGGACAATCTTTCTTTCCGCTGACTGTTGATTACCAAGAAAAATTTGCTTCTGCCGGACGAATTCCCGGCTCATTTTTTAAGCGAGAAGGTCGGTTGAGCGACTATGAAGTGTTGATTTCGCGTTTAATAGATCGTGCTTTACGTCCCTTGTTTCCGGAAGATTATTTCTGTGATGTACAAGTAATTGTTACTCTTATTTCTTCTGATCCGGAAGTAATGCCGGATTCATTAGCTTGTTTGGCCGCATCGGCTGCTTTGGCTGTTTCTGATGTTCCTATTCAGGAAATAATTTCTGAAGTGCGGGTTGCTCGAATCAATGGCGAATATCGCATTAATCCTACGCGAACTGAAATGAAAGACGCGGATATGGATTTCATTATTGCCGCTACCGACAAAAATATTATGATGGTAGAAGGCGAAGCGAAAGAATGCCAAGAAGAAGATTTGATCAAAACAATTGAATTGGCACATGAGGCAATACGTGTTCAAATTCAAGCTCAACAACAACTTCGAGATAAAAAAGGTATTACTGAAAAACGTGCTTATGCTAAGCCTTCTGTTAATCAAGAATTAGAAAAGAAAGTAGAGGCATTTTCTGCGGCTCGCATGTTGGAAATTTCTCGTAGTGCTTCTGCAAAACACGAACGTACCGAAGCTTTCAAGCAATTGTTTGCTGATTTAGAAGCACATATTATTTCTACTTATCCTGAAGAAGCCGGAATGCCCGAAGAGGATAAGAAATTGATGAAGAAATATTTTGAGGATCTTCAATACTATTCTGTCCGCAATATGATTCTTGACGAGAGTCGTCGTCTGGATGGTCGTGGCTTGGAGGATGTAAGACCACTGACTATGGAAGTTGACTTGTTGCCTTCACCTCATGGTTCGGCACTTTTCACGCGCGGAGAAACACAATCATTGACAACCGTTACATTAGGAACAACTGATGATGAGTTGTTGCAAGAAAGTGCTGCTACCTCAGAATATGCCAAGTTTATTTTGCACTATAATTTTCCACCATTTTCAACCGGAGAAGTAAAATTTCTTCGTGCACCCGGTCGTAGAGAAGTAGGGCATGGAAATTTAGCTATGCGCTCATTGAAGCAGATGATGCCATCTGAAACGAATTTTCCATATACCGTTCGGGTTGTTTCAGATATTTTGGAATCAAATGGTTCTTCATCTATGGCCACGGTTTGTGCCGGTTCGCTTGCTTTGATGGATGCCGGTATTCTTTTTCCCAAACACGTAGGTGGTGTAGCTATGGGACTCATTTCTCGTAGCAGCGATAAAAAATGGGCTGTGTTGACAGATATTCTTGGTGATGAGGATCACCTTGGAGATATGGACTTTAAAGTTACCGGAACCCGTGATGGAATTTGCGGAATTCAAATGGATATTAAGGTGGATGGTTTGAGTATGGATATTATGCGTCAAGCATTAGCTCAGGCTCGTCGTGGACGAATGCATATTTTGGATGCCATGTATCAATGTATGCCAGAACATCGAGTGGAACTAAAACCACATGCGCCACGCATCGAACAAATAGAGATTGACCGCGAATTTATAGGTGCTGTGATAGGACCGGGCGGAAAAATAATCCAGGAAATGCAACGTGAAACTGGCACTACTATTAATATTGAAGAAGTGGGAGAATTGGGCATTATTAAAATTTTCTCTTCCAATAAAGATAGTATCGAACGGGCTAAAGCTAAAATAAAAGGAATTGTTGCCGTACCTGAAATTGGAGAAACCTACGAAGGTACCGTAAAAAGCATTGTTCCATTTGGTGCTTTCATAGAATTTTTGCCCGGGAAACAAGGATTGTTGCATATTTCTGAAGTAAGCTGGAAAAGACTTGATTCGTTGGAAGGCGTTATGAAGGAAGGCGATACGGTTAAAATTAAATTGGTGGGTACCGATCCTAAAACCGGAAAGCTTCGCTTGAGTAGAAAAGTGTTGATGCCCAAACCGGAAGGATATGTAGAGCCTGAAAAAAAAGAACGTCGTGAAGGTGGTGATAGAGATCGTAGAGGCGGAAGTGATCGCCGTAACAGTGGTGGCGATCGTCGTTCTGGTGGTGATCGTCGCGACCGCAACGAACATTCACAGGGTGAAACAACCTCTGCTACTCAACATATTACAGGACAAGAACAAACCAATTCATCTAAAGCAGATGATGCAGATTTGATGCTTTGATTGATTAATTAAGTTTGATGTTTTTTTTTAACAGTCCATTCCAATTGAATGGACTGTTTTTTTGTGTAATTCATGAAAAATGAATTCAGCGTTGTTAAATACTATTTAATTAGTGGGTCGGAAACCTTAATGAAAAGACATATCAGTGGCAGTGCTGACATAGGTACACTGTACATTCACTGAAAGGAAGGTAGGCAAGGTGTTTAAGCTTTTATTTCCTGAATCAAATCTCGAGTGTGTGCGGCATTTAACCAAAAGCGTCCTTTAGGGTAGAAAAAGCGATTTACTTCAAAATTATATCCTAACAAACATTTATAGCGTTGCAATCTAAGTGCTTTGGATAACCAATAATAGTGTGTGTTCAAATGCCCGTCAGACATGATTTCTAGCACTTTACAACGAGGATTGCAATATACCAAATTAGCTAAAGCAGCACCATGAATGGCGGTAATAATTCCTGCTGACGAAAAGAGCGCAATTTGTTCTTCTATACTTTTACCTTCAAGCTCTACTATTTCAAAACCTTCTTCTTTCAAGATAGGCTCAATTTCCTGAAAGTTGGCAATGTGCCTTCCTGTTTTAGCCGGGCGATTAATAAAAATTTTACGATCGGGGTTAAACGGTTTTAAATATTGTTTGGTCAAAGATTGTGTAAACATCCAATGGTCATAATCATAAGGCATGGGCTGAAGCACATAAGCCAACTTTGTTTTGATGACTTCAAGGGGTTTTTGTACATACCAATTCATAGACGACACTTCGGGGAATTGCATAAAAAAACGAAACACCCTTGTCTTACTTACTAATTCACTGACCACTAAGGGAAGGGTTTTCAGATGTGGTGCTTTTTCCATCATGAGTCTGATTTTTGGAAAAATATCTGAATAAAAGTGAAAATAGTTTTCCGACCAAAAATGGTCAAATATAACGGCGGCATCCATTTGTGTTATGTATGAATGGCGTCTTCTGAACTTTTCGGGATATACACCATAGTGATCAAAAACCATACTTTCTTGAATAATCTGATTGTCTTCATCAACCAACAAGCCGGAGTAGGGGTCTATGGTCAAATTACCCTTTACTTCAAATATGTGTTCTTTATGTTCCCATTTTTTATTGTCGTGAATAAAAGATGCAATAGCAGCAGGTTCCAGATCTTTAGGATCATCATTAAAAAAAGGTTTTTCAATAGTATTTACGATGTCTTTACGGTTTGGAGCAGGTTTCTTTTTCCAAACATAAGGTGCCACCCAAAAGTTTATTTTTTCACGTAGGGAAGTCATTAGTTAAATAGTTTTCGGCGTAAATAATAAAATGCTGTTTTCAGTGTAGCCGGATTGGTTCGTTGCAAGTTGAAAGATAGATCCAGTAAAGATTTGGCTTGTTTTAAATCATTTTTATCAATGGCTTTAGCACACCACAAACGATATTTTTCTGCCATCAATTTTTTGTTGTTTAACAGTTGCTGCTCGAAAGAGCGCATTTCTTGTTCTTGGTTTTGTTCTAACCAATCAGTTCCGGTATTGCGTTGTTGGTCAATTAGTTTTTGAACAATTTCCATCACAATCAGTTTGCGTGGGTTGTTGAACACATTGGTGAGCGAATTGGGATTGATTCGATAGTTATACAAAATATCTTTGATGAAGTAGATCGGATATTTTCGATTTACCCGTACTGCCCAATAATTATCATCCCCAAAAATGCCGGTAAAATATTCTGAAAACAAACCAAACTCTCGAATCAATTCAGGGCGAAACATCAGACCCGGAAACCAAAACGGATAGTTGTCTTGAATTTTTGAAATTATAAAATCTTCTTTATAGGCGACGGATTCCAATGGGCGATCGTTTAAATCTATTTGCTGAAAATTAGATCCACAAATTTTAATTTCCGGATGTTTTAAAAAGATTTCAACTTGTTTTTCTAACCTATTGGGCGGACAAGTGTCGTCTGCATCAAGTTGGGTGAGTAAGTCGCCGGTATATAGTGTGAAAGCGTGGTTTTTGTTTTTAAGATAGCCTATGTTTTGAGGCTGAACATACAAGTGAATTCGATTGTCGGTTAAATAAGGCTTTATCTTACTTACGGTATCATCAGTAGAGGCATCATCACAAATAATAAGTTCCCATTGTTGGTGGGTTTGTGCCAGAATGCTTTGAATTGCTCTGTCTATAAATTCGCTTACATTGTAAGCACACATGATAATGCTGACCGTCATTATTTTTTATTTAGCCCTTAGGCAAGGTTGCTTTTTAGTTTGGAGTGCAATGATCCACTTTTTTTATATTGTCATTCTGTTTTAATGCTGCATTAACAGGTTGTTTACCAAAAATCAACCGATCAATGTCGTATCTACAATTATGTTTTCCAGATTCGAATAGAAAGATTGGGTATTGTAATTATTGATAGCTGTTTGAGCACGTTTCCCCATTTCATAAACACGATGTGGATCGTTGTATGCCTCCAGTAGTTTTTCTTTAAGAGCTTCTACATTTCCTGTGCGAACAATCCATCCGGTTTCTCCTTCTTCTACAACATCTTTTGCACCACAATGATCAGAGACAATAACAGCAATCTTGTTTTGCATAGCTTCATATACAGTTACTGGAGCACCATCTACAAGGCTGGGGCAGACAAACAATGATATTTCAGAAAAAAATTGAGGAACATTTGTTACTTTCCCATGAAAAATTATATGCTTTAAATGGGCGTAACGCTCACGGAAAAGATGCTGCATGTTTTTGTCCATCACTCCACCTATATGTAATTCCATGTTTAAGTCTTGACATTCTTCCCAAGCATCTAATAGTGTTTGAAGTCCTTTTAGCAATACAATATGAGCAAGAAAACCAATTTTCATGGTTGAGCCAAGCAAAGGTCTTTCTTTCGTGATGGAGATACTGTTGGGTTTTAAAATGCCCCTTGTCGCAATTATCTTTTTTGCACAAGAGCTATTTTTGTAACTCTCTTCAAGGATAGATGTGTAGGCGATGATATAGTTAACTAAAGGAATAGACTTGTTGTAATAATTCAACCGTGGGCGATAGGTGTAGGCATCTATATCAGTAATGCCAAATTTTAAATTTTCAGACTGAACCAATCTTTCAATCCAATTGTCTTCAGGATTTCCCGGTATAAAATAGATGGGAATCCCCAATTTTTTTGCTTTTGAAAAAGTATGAAACAAGTAGGGTGTAGTTACTACTATTTTGGTCAGGTTATGATGAACATGATGCTGACAAAATCTGTCGAAAAGTAATTCTTGAGCATATCGAGAAAGATATGAGGGTAGTTTCAGCGTTCTTTCAATTTTGTTTATTAAAAACAAATAGTAGCGAGATAATTTACTGACTGCTTTAGAAGGGAAAGGTGTTTCAAACTTGCCTTTAGATGAAACAATAAATGTGTCCAGTTTGCCCTTTGCAAAAAGTTGTTGTGCAAGGTTGTAGCCTACTTTAGCCATACCTGCACCACTGTTTGAGGTGAGAGATTGAAAAGAAATGATTAAAATATTTTCTTTCATAGTGCCTTTTTTGCGTTGGTTGGCGAGGCAGGTTAATGTATGGATTTTTGCAAGTCTTCGTATGTATAAGTATCACCCATGATGCCTTCATTTAGTTTATAAATTTTCTGGCAAAACCGGAGTGAAGTATATCTGTGAGCAATGATAATAATCGTTAAATTTTCGTTTCCAAGTTGGTTAATTGCTTCAGTAATTTCTTCTTCTGTTTTTGTGTCAAGTGCAGAAGTTGCTTCATCAAAAACTAAAACTTGCGCACCTTTATATATTGCTCTTGCAATAGCGATTCGTTGCTTTTGCCCACCAGAAAGGTTGTTTCCTCGCTCAGTGAGAATTGTTTTGACACCTTCGGGCAATTCGTCAATCAAGGTGCGTAAGCTGGCTAAGTTGATAGCGTGTTGCAATTTTGCCTGATCTATCGTGTCATAAGTTTCTCCCAGTGCAATATTTTCCGCAAAGGTTGTGTTGAGTATAAACGCATCTTGGCGCACATAGCCTACAATTTTCCACCAGCTTTTGAAGGTGTCATTATTTAGTAAAGTATCATCTACATGAATGGTGCCTTCCGTCGGTTGTAAGAAGCCGAGAATATTATTGACTAAAGTAGATTTCCCAGAACCGGATTGCCCGATAATGCCTATTTTTTCTCCTTTTCGAATGGTGAGGTTACAATGTTTTAACACTCGCTTGTCAGAGTTGGGATAGTGATAGGATACATTGTCAAACTGAATTTGGTGATGAAAAGCCATCGGTTCACCGGTGTCATTATCAGGCTTAGATTCGGCAGTGCGTGAAAAATCAGGGTCTTTTAAAATAAATTCTGAAGAGGTAATGTTATTCATTGCCACGACAAAACGGTTTACTGATGGAATACTACGATAAGCTATTACAGAAAATAAAGTGATCGTTGTAACGATCGTGTTGACATCTTTAATTACATACACACCAAAAAGCAGAATGACGATGATGCAAAGAAATACAGCTACTTCAATAATGCGAGTAGGGATGAATAGAATGAAATCAACTTTTGCCTGAAGGTTGCTATATTTTTTTGCAATAGACATAAACCTACTTTTAAAGTTTTTTTCTGTTCCGGCAATCTTAATATCTGTATAGCCAAAAATCATTTCTTGAGCACGTGCATGTAAGTAAATAAAGCTGTGATTTTTTTCATAACCAGCTTGCACTAACAGATGTTTTACCCGATAATAAAAATAGCCTACTGCGGGAATAAGCACACACACCAAGAGCAAAAACAATTGCCAATTCCAAAAACAAACAACGATGGTAGTTAACAAAAAGATCATTGCCTCATTGATGATAATCATCATGGAAATAGCCATGTTGCTACAAAGAGCGGCTTGTAGTTCCACCATTTTATTGACCCATGAGTTTGACGATTTGTCTAAAATTTCGTGAAGAGGCCGGTCATAGACTTTGTTTAAAACATTTTCGGTGGAGCTTACAAATAAACTTCGAACAAAATTTACTTGTAGTTTATTGATATAAAGTCCAAAAAGGTTTTTAAGAATAATCAGTAAAAAGAATAGACCGACAGCGGTTAAAAGCAATTGTTCTTTTGATAGAGGAGCAAAAATAGGAACTGCTGCAACCAACTTGGTTTGAAAGGTTTCAGATAGCACCAACCCAACTACGGGAATAACGAAGCCAAGCCCAATTAAATCACTTAATGAACTGAGAAAAGTAAAGAAAACTAACCACTTAAATTTTTTCTTTTGAGTAGGTGCAAAAATGGCGTGCAACTTCTTTAATGCCGAGAAGACATTGTTGTCTTTTAATTTCATGCGTGTTGTTTTCCAGCGTTATTTTTTAAAGAGTTTGTCAATGATTGTTCGTTTTCCCTCAGTTTCTTCATCAAAATAACCGCCATTGTAATGATAGCCATAGCCATAAGAACCTCCATAGCCATAACCGTATTTTTTTAGGTATTCAACCCCATTGAAAATTATTGCTGCATTGGTAATTTTTTGTTCACGATACAATGAATCAAAAAGACTGATTTGGTCTTTCATAGTATAGGATTGGCGTACTACAAATAGGTTGATATCCGATTGTTTTGAAAGAATCAGCGCATCAGAAACCAAACCAATTGGTGCTGTATCCATGATGATTACGTCAAACATTTCTTGTAGCTCATCAATTAATTGTTGGGCAGAAGGCAGCACTAAAAGCTCACCGGGGTTTGGTGGAATAGGCCCGCAATTGGCGATATACAGGTTTTCATGAACGCCGGATGCTTTGATTACTTTTTCAATGCCCGCAATACCTGCTAAATAAGAACTGATTCCACCTTCGTTATGAAGCCCTAAATAGCTTGAAAGTTTGGGTTTCCTTAAATCATATTCCATGATCACAACCCGCTTTTTCGCTAAGGTCATAGTAATGCCGAGGTTTAAAGAAATAAAGGTTTTCCCTTCACCACTCATGCTTGAAGTAACTAAATAAACCTTTTTACTTTGTGCAGCCGACATGAATTCAAGATTAGCTCGAATCAATCGAAATTGCTCGGCTACTCCGGTTCGAATGTGCGGTCCTACTACAATTTGTTTTTTCTCTCCGTTTGGCGATCGTGCAATAGATCCAATTACAGGAATTGCTGTTGTGCCTTCTATATCTTTCTCGTTAATTACTTTGTTATTGAGCATGACACGAGTCACAATCACTAAGCCCGGTGCTAACAAGCCCAATAAAAATACCAGCGCATATACGTTTTTACGAACAGGTTGAATAGCTCCGTCTAAAGCATAAGGCGCAACGACAACCTTCGATTTGTTGGTTGCTGCATATTGGGCTATGTCATTTTCTACACCCCTTTGATAGAGGTATAAATAAATCTGTTGAAGTAAAGGATATTCTCGCTTTGTGTTATTAATACTTCGTTCAGCAGAGGGTATGGTGGACATAGAAGCAGAATATGCTGCTATACTTCGAGAAGCGTTTTGTATGCTGATGTTTAAAGATGCTATAACTCTATCGCAAGCATCGGCAATGTTTTTTCGAGAAGCTGCAATATCATTTTTTATTTTTAGCAACGAAGGGTGCATGTATTCCACATTCCGTTCTAATAATTGCTTTTTTTCAACTAAGGCATTATACTCCGTTACCAACCCTAAAATTACGGGATCAGTAACGCCCACACCGGCTATAAACTCATACCGACTTCCCGCTCCGTCAATTGCATTATCCTTCAGGGCTTGCACCGATTGTTTTTGTGCTAAAAGAGCCTGTACTTTGTCTTGTTCTGCGGCTTTGCCGGTTAGTATGGCACTTGCTTGAGACTTTAAATCAACAATTTGATTTTGCGTTTTTATTTCTTCCTCAACGGAATCACGTGCTTGTAATTCATCAATATAATTGTGCGTTTGGAGGTTGATAAATTCTCTTGTTTTTTCAGCCGATTGGTTGAGATCTTCCAATTCCTTTTTTCGATAGAAATAGATCAAAACATTCATGAAATCAACGCCTCGCACCGGTATATTATCGGTATAAGCAAGGTTTAAAAGGCTGGTTCTGCCATCACTAACGTTTACTTTTAATACAGCAAGGGTTTGTTTTACTGCATTTTTTAAGGGCATTATATGTACGATGATTTCTGTTCGGTTTAACAGGTATCCTTTGTTTACATTAGGTCCTTTGCGATAAACTATTTTAAATCTTCCCCAAGGGCGTTTTATCCAAGTGCCGAACAGTATATTTGTTTGTGTTTCCCCTTCTGTAAACTCAAACATTCCTTCAACAATTTGTCGAATTTTTATTTCCTGTAAGGTGCTGCCAATATAGCCAAGAGAGTCAAACTCTATGATGATGGGGGATTTATCGTAAAGCTCGTCCAGTCGAACACGCCCTTTTGCCCAATATTGGATATTCATATTGAGTGAGTCAACAGCCGTGCCAACAAGGTCTTGAGAGGTAAGTAGGAAAATTTCGTTAAAAAGATTGGGAGCTGCGGCAGTGGCAGGATCTGTATTATCGCCCAGTTTATTGACCACACTTCCTACACCTGATTTTTGTTTGTCTTCCACAAGCAACATGCTGGAAATGGAATAAAGTGGAGTGGTATAACGCAAATACAAATAACCACATGCAGTTGTGATTATAATTGAGATAATAAACCAATGCCATTTACTGACTAATGCACCTAAAATCCGTTTGAAATCAATTCCGGAATTTAACTGCCTGAGCGTGTCCGATATTTGGTTGTTCTCCATGGGCGCGGTAGGCAATTGGGTTATTTAGTAGTAAGTTGTATGATACCGTAAACTGCTAATAAGGTGGACATTAATGAACTAATTGCAGGAAGGTAGAATCTAAAGAAATCACTGCCTTCTTGTTTACGAGAACGTGCCGGTTCAACATAAATGACATCGTTTTGCTTTAAATAGAAATAGGGACTATTAAACGCTTCTTTGCTGTTCAGGTTAATGTGTGCAAATTCTCGTACTCCTTCATTTTCCCTAATAATAGTAATGTTGTCTTTTCGTCCGGTAATAGGGATATCGCCCGCAGCAGCTATGGCATCAATGATACTTATTTTATGGTTAGGAGCCATTATGGTTCCGGGCCTATTTACTTCACCTAATATAGTGATCCTGTAGTTTACAATTCTGATTTCTACTACGGGTTCTTTTACGATGCTTCGAAGTTTTCCAGAAATTGCATCTTTCGCTTGGCGAATGGTTAATCCGCCGACCTTTGTTTTCCCTAAAAAGGGGTAGTCAATCAAGCCGGAAGCATCTACCAAATAACCATTTGCATTAGTACTTGCGCCACCTAATGTAGCTGTGGTCGCAAAAGGTGTTCCTCCACCATTAAAAATAGCAACTGTTGTGTTTCCTTTGTCTTCTACCAATGAGCTGGGTGAAGTTACATTGATGGCTAAGATATCATCAGGCTGAATAATTGCCTCTTTAAAACGATCCATTTTTTGTGTTGTAACGGTTGGATCTAAGGGGGTATTTTCTCTAAAGTAAACACTCCTTTTCGGACCTGTACATGAGGTGGCTAACAGTACAACTGCTATAAGGAATACATATATTCGGTGCATGGGTGCGTAAGTTGCTGTGCGATAAAAAAATATTTTTTCATTTTGGTACTAATAAAACCATGTTCTAATAGTTTGATAAGCACTATTTCTACCTCTCAGGTTCTTTCACTTTTTTTATTGCTTTGCAAAATAAACTGAAAACTGAATAATGTCTAAACGAAATTCAGTATGAACTTGTTGTTATTAACAAGTTATCCACTTGTTGTGCACACTTGTTTCCATTTGGTGCATGACGAAACTTGGATATTGATATGTAGATAGAAAAAAAGTTATCAATTAGGTTTATTGTTGTGTGCCTGAAGATTGGCATCTGTTTAGGGTGCTAAGCGAACTTTATTCCAACCATTATTAGATAAGGTGAAGCATATTCTATCGTGCATTCGGCTACTTCTGCCTTGCCAAAACTCTATACGCTGGGGCAAAACTCGAAAGCCACCCCAAAAGGGAGGACGTGGAATATTGTTCCCATATTGCTTGGCGTATTTTGAATAATTGGCTTCTATCTCTGAACGGTTAGAAATTGGTCGGCTTTGTGGTGATGCCCATGCGCCTATTCGGCTGCCTTCTGGTCTGGATTGAAAATATTCATCACTTTCAGCTTCAGAAACTTTTTCAACCCATCCTTCAATGCGCACTTGTCGCTCTAATTCCGGCCAAAAAAATACCAAAGCAGCTGCGCTTTTAGCCTCAAGCTGATGTCCTTTGTCGCTATCATAATTGCTAAAAAAAACGAAACCACTTTTGTCCAGTGCCTTTAACAAAACAATACGTGCATGAGGTTGATTATGAACATCAACAGTCGCTAACGTCATAGCATTTACTTCTCGAACATGCGCTTGTTCTGCTTCAGTAAACCATCGCGAAAAAAACAATAAAGGATCGCTTCCGGTCTGTTTTTCATCTAACTCGGCCAAGCGATACTCCGTTCGAATGTCGGCTATGTGTTTTGAAGACAAGCTCAAACTATTTGTCAGTACGTGATCCTAAATATTTAGCCATAACATAAATGAGTTCTATGGCAAGCAGGATGGTGAAAATATAAGTTAATGTCCAACCAATATGATATTGAATAGAATCGTAAAACGCATTGAGTAGTATGCCTTTCATTGCTGTGAATAAATTTGCCGCAAGATACAAAATACGCTCAAAAAACAGATAGAGGAAGAATTTTAGCTTTTTGTGATTAATTTCCCGCATCGTAGCATTGCAATCTCATGCTTTTACGCCATGTAGCATTTCTAAAGACGGTATTTTTCTATGCCCTTACGGCTTTCGGTGGCCCGCAAGGGCATATTGGCATGATGGTCAAGAGTTTTGTGCAGAAACGCCATGATGTTACCGAAGAAGAGTTGCTGGAATATAATGCGTTTTGCCAAATGTTGCCTGGTCCATCTTCTACGCAAACTGTTATGCTAATTGCTATGAAACGTGGAGGCATACCCTTGGCTATTCTTACTTTATTACTTTGGGTTTTGCCTGCTGCAAGTTTAATGGGGCTTTTTTCTTTCCTGATTTATTATTTCAACGCAAAGGATATTCTTCCCAATTTGTTCATGTATGTACAGCCGATGTCTGTTGGGTTTATTGCTTATGCGGCGGTAAAAATGATGAAGTCGAGCGTTTCGCACTTTGCAACAAGTGCTATCATGATAGGTTCAGCTATTGTCACTATATTGATTCGTTCACCCTGGATTTTCCCTGTCATTCTTTTACTTGCGGGCACTATCAGTAATTTCAGTAGCAATCGAATTCCTGCAACTAATGAAAAACCCAAACCTATTCGGTGGGTTAATATTTGGCTTTTTGCAGTGGTATTTTTGGTTGCCGGTATTTTGTCGGAATTAGCACGTGTACATCATTGGAAGCACGCAATTTTATTCAACCTGTTTGAAAACTTCTACCGATTTGGTGCAATTGTTTTTGGTGGTGGGCAAGCATTGGTGCCCATGATGCTTTATCAGTTTGTCAATCATCCGCTTCAGTTACATCGTGAGCCTTTGTTATCATCTGCGGAGCTTCTCACCGGCTATGGTATGGTGCAGGCGGTTCCGGGGCCTGTTTTTTCGGTTTGTAGTTTTGTTGGGGGAATGGTGATGAGTCACTATGGTGTGTCTTGGCAAATCTTAGGCTGTATAATTGGTACCGTAGGTGTTTTTTTGCCCAGCACATTATTGTTGTTTTTCTTATTCCCCCTGTATCAAAATCTCAGGCAACACGTCGTTATTTATCGCGCACTCGAAGGGCTCAATGCCGCTGTAGTAGGGATTATCATGGCATCAGGCATTGTTTTGTTTCAAGTTATGGAATTTGAATGGCTCAATGTGGTTGTGGTGCTGATAACGTTTGCACTTTTGAAGTTTACCAAAATTCCCCCTCCTCTGATTGTTCTGGGTTGGCTGCTTTTGGGTTGGGCTATGAATTCTTATTGAGTAGGTTTAAGGTTCTTGTAAAAGGGCTTTAATGTCTCCAATTAATTGGTTTACCGAACCCACATTGGTTCCTTCATATTGCCCGCGGATATGTCCGGTTTTGTCCACTAAAACGAAACGATCGGTGTGTATAAAGTCGCTCTGAATATCTGTGGTTGCCGTATCGTCGGCAGCAGTAACCAAATAGCTATATCTTGCCATATCGTACAATTCCTTTTTGTCTCCGGTTAAGAATTTCCATTGTTTGGGGTCGGCTTCATAGCGAAGAGAATATTCTTTTAAAGCAGCAATTGTGTCTTTTAATGGGTCAACTGTGTGTGATAAAATCATGACTTGATTATTTCCTCGAAAAGCTTCATAGACCTTGTGCATGTTTTCGTTCATCTTTGGGCAAATTCCCTTGCAGGTAGTGAAAAAATATTCAACTACATAAGTTTTACCAAGAACATCTTTATCAGTTACCGTTTTGCCATCTTGGTCAATAAAAGAAAAGGAACGAACTCTATGGTCCCCTTCACCTAAAGTGGGTAAACGTTTGGGTTGTTCTCTATTAACCTTGTAGTAATAGGTCATAAATGCAGCACTAAGCAGAATAAAGAAACTGAGCAGAATGAGTGTGGTCTTTTTGTTTTGCATCACCTTGATTTTTGCGCGGCAAAGTTACCGCTCGTACGTTCTTTTTCTAACAATACTTTTGTTTGATTGAGGAATGGCAGTTTGCCATAGAAGAAATAGTAAACCCAATACAGCAGCTACTAACGAAGCCATCATCACACTGACTTTTGCTATGGTTTGCCCAGTTATGTCGTCAAAGGCAAGCATTGAAATAAAAATAGAAATTGTAAAACCTACACCGGCAAGAATGCTCATCCCCAAAATTTGCATCCAGCTAATATTTGCAGATTTTTGAGCCAATCTTGATTTTACAACTAAATAGCAACAACCAAAAATGCCAATCGGTTTGCCTAATACTAATCCCATCGTGATGCCATGGTGCAAGTTTGATTGAAATACAAAAGACATTTTTTCAGGGAGTACAATAGCTGTATTCGCTAAGGCAAAAATGGGGAGTATGAAAAAATTGACAGGGTTATGAAGTCTATGTTCAACTTTTTCACCCTTGTCTAAGGGAAGGCAAAATGCAAGTAACACTCCGGCAATTGTAGCATGAACACCAGAGTTGAAAACAAAATACCACAATATTATACCCGAAACAAAATACAATATCAGTTTTCGAACATTAAAGATATTCAGCAGGATGAGAAAAGTAGTAACCACTCCGGCATAAAGCAAGTAGTTTAAGCGAATATCGTTGGTATAAAAAATGGCAATCGTAAGAATTCCGCCTAAATCATCAATAATAGCTAAGGCAGTTAGTAATATTCGTAATGAAGCCGGCACTCTATTTCCTAATATGGAAAGAATGCCCAATGAAAATGCAATATCCGTAGCCATAGGAATACCCCAACCGTGGCTATAGATAGAGTTACCGCACCAAACCATGTAAAATAGTGCTGGTACAGCCATTCCACCTATAGCACCGGCAATTGGCAACAAAGATTTTTTTATGCTACTAAGGTCTCCTTTTAAAAGTTCTCGTTTGATTTCCAACCCAACCAAAAAAAAGAAAACAGCCATCAGACCATCATTCACCCAATGCAATATGGAATGAGGCAAATGAAGCATCCCTAAAGTGTTTCCCAATTCTTCATTCCAAAAGGAAAGATAGGCATCACTGCCACTGCTATTAGACCAAAACAGAGAAATGATAGTGCAAAAAAGCAATAATATGCCCACCATTCTACTGTCTTTAAACAATTGACGTATGCTCCACAATATTGAAGTAGAGGAGTCGTGCTTGTTGTTTACTTTTATCATAAAGGAAAGTTTAGGGTAAATATTTTCAACTGCATTTCAAAGGAAGCAATGAAAATGGATAGGAAAAATGTACAAAAGCTGTTTTCTATTTTCAAGTAAATGTATTTCACTTTATTTTTCCTATTTTTAAATGAAGCAAAAGGGCTGCATCTTTTCCGGTTCGAAACAAAAAATAATCAAACCCGAATGAAAAATAAACATCTTTTTTTCTCCCTGCTTATGGTTTTGGCATCGCTACTGAATGCTTGCCACAAACCGCTTTTCATCAGCAGCCACACCAATCATTTCTATACCATATCCAATCAGTATGCGGCAGATAGCGCTATGGTACAAATGCTAAGACCCTATAAAATTGGCGTTGATACACAAATGCAAGTTGTAATTGGTTATTCTGATGTGCCACTGACTAAGGCTCAACCGGAATCTACCTTGGGAAATTTTATGGCTGATGCACAATTGAAAAAGGCTCAATCAATAGATAGAAAAGTGGTAGGATCGGTTGTCAATTATGGTGGTGTACGATTGCCTTATGTAGCTCCGGGTGCATTAACTCGGGGAAAAATGTACGAATTAATGCCCTTTGATAATGTGCTGACTATTGTAGAAATGCCCGGAAGCGATTTACGTCAATTTTGTGATTTTATGGCTATACGAAAAGGCTGGCCAATTAGCGGGATTACCTACCTTATTAAAGATAAAGCCGCCGCAGATATTCGGGTGGACGGATTGCCCTTAAATGATAATGTGGTTTATAAAATAGCTATGGGAGATTATATAGCTAATGGTGGAGATAATGCAGATTTTATACGCCCACTTAAAAGAAAAAATACGGGTGTTTTTATTCGAGATGCCATGATTGAATATGTAGAACAACTTCAAGCCAAAAACATCCACCTTCATCTAAACATTGAAAAGAGAGTACAATATGCAGAATAGAAGATCCTTTTTGAGATTAAGTGCAACTGGTGGAGCCTTGCTTTTAGGTGGAGCATTTCCCTTTGAAAGCCTTGCTGGTAGTGCCACACATAAGTTGACTATTTTACACACCAATGATGTGCATAGTAGATTAGACCCCTTTCCTTTAGATGGAAGCAAATATCAAGGCGAAGGCGGTGTGGCAGAACGTGCATCTTTGATAAATAGTATTAGAAAGGAAACAGAACAACTGTTGTTGCTTGATGCCGGCGATATTTTTCAAGGGACTCCTTACTTCAATCTTTTCAAAGGCGAGCCGGAAATGAAGGCGATGAGCCTGATGGGATATGATGCTGCCACGATGGGTAATCATGACTTTGATGCAGGAGTAGATGGCTTTGCCAAGCAATTAATCCACGCAAATTTTCCTATTCTGATAGCTAACTATGACTTTGCTGCTACTGCCTTAGAAGGGAAAACACAACCCTATAAAACGTTTAAAAAGGGTGCTATTAAAGTGGGTGTCTTTGGGTTGGGTATCGAACTAAAAGGGTTAGTACCGGACGATGCCTTTGGAAAAACAGTTTATTTGGAACCCATTCAAATAGCAAATAGAACAGCTGAACGACTAAAAAAAGAAGAAAAATGTGACTTCATTATTTGCCTTTCCCACCTCGGCTATCACTCAAACGGTAGAAAGGTAAATGATCTCATATTGGCAAAAGAATCAGAAAACATTGACTTGATCATTGGTGGTCATACGCATACTTTTTTAGATGAACCCACACTATTAAAAAATAAAAAACAAAAAGATATTATTGTCAATCAAGTAGGTTGGGCAGGTGTTCGCTTAGGTAGATTAGATTTTGAATTTGATAGCAAAAAGAGTTCCAAACTTACCAATGCTCAATCTGTAATCGTTAGGAAACAAACAAGAGGTTAGGGATTTTTTTTTTCAACAGAATGTTGGCAATTTCGTTTCCCCGCCAAAGAAATATAACGGCGAAATTTTAAAAAGTATCAATGCGGTCTTGCGTTGTATCTTAATTAGATTCCGAGTTGAGCATTAATTAATTAGAAAGGTTTTTTAAGAAATATTGAAAGCGGGGGCAAATTTGTTGCTGCAAAGGGAACATTTGCTTTAAAAATTAGTAATTTACAGGAATTCAGGTTAACAAAAACATGGACAAGCACCTCTATAATATTACATCTAAAAATGAAGCAGAAGCAGTATGGGCAAAATGTTTGAGTATCATAAAAGATAATCTGAACTGGAGAACCTATCAAACATGGTTTGAGCCAATTAAGGCTGCCGCCTTGTCAGGCACAGTTTTGACCTTGCAAGTTCCCAGTCAGTTTTTTTATGAATGGTTGGAAGAGCATTATGTAGAGTTGATGGGAAAAACCATAAAACGTGTTTTAGGCCGCGAAGGCCAGTTAGAATATCGTATTCTAATGGAAGGTGCTTCTACTCAACGAAACCCCGCTGCCATTAATATTCCGGCTAGCAACTATCATAAGCCATCTAAAGATTCAAACTATGTGGACATGCCCCTAAAATGGGATGATCCGTCTAACATAAAAACACCCTATGCTATTCCCGGATTGAAGAGAATGCAGATAGACCCTCAATTGAATGCTAACTATACGTTTGAAAACTATGTAGAGGGCGATTGCAATAGAGTAGCCCGTTCTGCTGGATTACATGTAGCACAAAAGCCGGGTGCTACTTCATTTAACCCACTGGTAATCTTTGGTGGAGTTGGCTGGGGAAAAACTCATTTGGCACAAGCAATAGGAAATGAAGTTCGCAGATTGCATCCGAATAAAGCAGTACTTTATGTGAGTGCCGATAAATTTATCAACCAATTTATTGACCATTCCAAAAACAATGAAGTAAATGATTTCATTCACTTCTATCAACTCATTGATGTGCTGATTTTGGACGATATTCATTTGTTTGTACCAGCAGCTAAATCTCAAGATGTGTTTTTTGCCATTTTCAATCATTTGCACCAAAGTGGTAAACAAATTATCCTCACAAGCGATACACCTCCCAAAGATATGGAAGGTATTCAGGAACGCCTGCTGAGCCGCTTTCGCTGGGGACTCAATGCCGATATTCAAGCTCCGGGCTTTGAAACCAGACAAGAAATTCTACGTCAAAGAATGAGACGGGAAGGATTAGAATTGCCTGATGATGTAGTGAAATATATTGCCTACAATGTGCAATCCAATGTGCGTGAACTGGAAGGCGCATTGATAGCTTTATTTGCTCAATCTACACTAAACAGAAAAGAAGTTGATCTGGATTTGGCAAAACGAGTAATGAAGAATTTTGTAAAAACTGCCGCCAGAGAATTAACCATAGAAAATATTCAAAAATTGGTGTGTGAATACTTTCATATTCCCTATGACAGATTGTTAGCAAAAACTCGAAAACGAGAAGTAGTACAAGCACGTCAAATCACCATGTTTTTAGCAAAAAAATTTACAAAAAGTTCTCTCAAAAATATAGGAGAGCATTTTGGTGGTTTCGATCACACAACGGTTATCCACTCTTGCCAAACGGTTGAAAATCTCATGCACACTGATGGCGAATACAAAGAAAACCTTTTAGAATTGCAGCAAAAGGTGCAACTAGCAAGTATTTAAGCAGGAAATGCAAAATTTATTTTGAAAAATCGGAAGGACAACTATCTTTGCAGTCCCTTAGAAAAAAAGGGAAAGTAAAAGTTCTTAAACAGAATAGCTGCCATACCGCCGGCAGCATTCAGACTGGTGAGGTGGGTGAGTGGCTGAAACCAATAGTTTGCTAAACTGTCGTACGGGTTAAACTGTACCGGGGGTTCGAATCCCCCCCTCACCGCTGGTTTTTTTTTCGGGAAGTAGCGCAGGCCGGTAGCGCATCTGGTTTGGGACCAGGGGGTCGCAGGTTCGAATCCTGTCTTCCCGACACACAAAAGCCGCAAATGCTTTATTATCAGCATTTTGCGGCTTTTCTATTTTTATTTGTTGTCGGTTTGGTTGTCAATAAATCTCTAAAACTCCCTTTTCGACCTCTTATTTGCCTTTTATCTTATCCGTTTTGTTGCCATTACCGGAAACAAAAAACGGTTAAAAAAATCCGCCTTAACAATCTATGACTATTAAGGCGGTGTGCAAGGTGCAATACCCAGCGTTGCAAATGTACTATACTTGTATTTAACGTTCGTTACTTCAAATCGCTTATATCAATCAATGTTTTTTGCAGAAAATCAAAGACGGTGAAATAAGTTGTACGCCCGTTATTTTTCCAATATGCCTCTAAAAATTCCGCATCTGTTTGTTGTTTCAGCAATTCCAAAATATCCCATTGCAGATTATACAAGTCGTTATAATCAGTACCAACCCATTCAAACACCAACTTGTTTTCTTTTTCATTGTGCTGTATCATTACATACCTCCCGTGTTTTGATTGTTTAATAATGCCTGAAACATAACCTTTGCATCGTCAATGGTAGGCAGCATTTCAGAAAGTAGCTGTAATGTGTAGTAGTTGGGTTCGCCCGTTGCATCTTCGCTTAGTTTGGTTGCCTGTATTGTAGATACAAGCCCTTGCAGCGTTTGCGTGTAGTCATTTGCCAGCCTAATAGCTGTTTTTTCTTCTGTGTAGGTGGGAAATTCTATTGCCCAACCTTTCGGCGTTACAATAATTGCCATAACGTATTAGATTTAGGAATTGAAAAACCCGTGTTTTAGGTGTCCTGCGTTCTAATACAAACGCCGTTGCCTTTCGGACTAACGCACCATCACACGGGCTTTTCAGTTGATAAACTGAATGATTGTTTAACATTATGGGTATTAGATTTAGGAAAGCCAAAGGTAGGCATTGAGCCATTAAAAAAGCAAAGGCGAAAACCTTTGCAAGTTTTCGCCCTCTATGGTTGCGGGTTGATGTAATCGCCCCGCGTGTATATACTATCCTTTCACGGCGGCATTATCATTTTCCCTTAGCTCCCGAATGTAGTAATAAACCATGCTCCGGCTTTTGCGTAGTGCCTTTGCTATGGCTGTATAACTCAATCCCTTTTGGTACAAGTTATAAGCCCGTTGCTTCAACGGCGTAGGCGCGGCGTTTTCGGCAAACTTGTATTGTGCTATCCAGCGTTGCACCGTTCGCGGGTTTGTATCTATCAGTTTGCCTATTTCCTTTGCGTTTAAGCCCCGCAAATGATATTGATAAGCCCTGCCTACCAATTCGGGCATTTTGTCGCTAATAGCGTGTTTTGTGTCGTTTTTCATTTTAATTTACGTTTAGTTATGGTTAATTAAAGTTTTTCGTGTCGCTATTTTTCGCGACAAATTGCCGCTTTTATTGAACTCATTTTGAGATACGCCCCCACTGTCAAAATCTGACGGTTAAACCCTTTGCCTTTACGGTTTTCATGGTTTTTAGGCACTCAAAAGCCCTGTTTTATAGCATTTTTCAGTAGTTTTTTTATCCTTTGGCGGCTGCATTGATACGGGTATTGATACACGGACTTTTAACCGTTATTTTTCTTTAATCGCAAGCCCCGAAAGGGTTGTTTTTCTTTAATTCCGGTTGAATTGATATGCGGTTGATACGTTTTTTTTGCTTCAAAGTCTTTGATGTATCGTTGTACGGTGTATTTGGCACAACCCAGCAAGTCCGCTATTTCCTGAATATCAAATTTGCTGCCTGTATGCAGTCGCTCAATGATAGCCCGTTTCTTAGTCATTGAGTAGCTGCCAGCTTCACGCACCCAGCGCGTTACCGTTCTTTCTTTCACTCCCAACATCAGGGCAATGGCTGTACCCGTGTACCGTCCCGAATTATGCAAACTCAACGCCTTTTCATGTAGCTGTTTTTTTTCGCGTTTTTTGTTGTGATTGGGAAAAGCTACTTTGAGCCAATACATAACATTGGCGCGGCTTGCGCCTGTCTGTCTTGCAATTTGATGTTTGTTGGTAATGCCATTGCCAAACATTTCTATTGCTTGCGCCCGTTGTTGGGCTAACAACATTTTCTTTGCTGTTTTCATTTTTCAACTTTGGTTTTATTGTTGGTGAATAATTGTAGATAATCCCGCGCCGCTTGCCCTGTAAGGGTTTCCGGCGGTTCGCTGCGTACCGTTGGTAATAGGTCTATGCGTTCTATTTTATCCAGCCAATCGCGGGTAATGTGTAGCTCCGAAACATGGAGCGTATCGGTATAGGTATTACCGCTTGCATCTTTGGCGCGGTATGTAACGGCTATAAATTCATGTTCATTTTTCATTGCTTTGTTTATTTTAATTTTTAAATCCCGTCTGTGATTGCTGCCAGCGTTGCGGCATTTCTTACCCGCCTTTCCGTTTATGGCTTCGCTGCAATACCTACTTTGCGGGCGTTGGTGGTTTATGTTTTTTCCACACGAAAGACAGCAACGCGGCGGCGGCATTTGTGCATTTTTTGCACCATTTATATTATTTATTTTTCTACTAAAAAAAGTTGCATTTTGATAGGGTGTTTTTGGAGTGTCTTTGTGGGACGTTTGCCCTGTACATTCAAGCAGTGCAAACGTCCCAATTTTTACCGCTTCATTTTCTTTTTTGGGGCGGTGCAAACGTCCTATAAATTCCGCTTCAAAAAGGGCGTTCCATGTACCGGAAATATAAGTTTCCAACTCCGGTATATTTCCGTAATGGCTAAGTAATTCGTTCCACTTTTTGAGGTGGTAATATCTTTTCTTTCGGTTGATGTTTACCCAGCTTCGCGGGTTGTTGTAGTACAACCATTGTTTTTGTTCGCGGTCGGTCAATCGGTCAAGATTAACGGTGGTGTCCGTCCACACAATATTTTTTACCGCGTTCAACAAAACGGCTTTTAGTGGATATACTTTTTCAGGGTTTTGTAAATCTGCCATTGTTTTAATACCGTATTGCTCTAAGGCTTGCATCTTGTTTACCGATACTTCAAAGCGTAGCATATTACCTACGTCAACACCGCTTTGTTTGGCTTTGTCGTACACCTTTACGCTATACCTGTCAAGGCACACGCCTACGCCGTTTCGCAATAGACGTTTGTTTATAGGCTCAAACGTCTTACCGCCGAATGAAACAATATTTTTCAGTAGCCGGATAGGCGGATAAGGCAAGGGAATATTTACGCCTATTTCCAACCCGTGTATTTCGCACTCCTTAGCATCAATGCCGAATGTGTCCACAATGCCGGATATGGTGTTTTGCAGGGCTGCCATAGTGTAAGTGTCTGCATTATGCAGCCCGTAATTATTGTACTTGTGCAAGCTGCCAGCAAGGTTAAAAGCATAGCCGCCGCCGCGTGTGGGTTTAAGGTCAAAACGTAAGTTTCTAATTTCGGCGTGTCGGTTATCATTCACGCGCTTACCTGTGCTTTCGTTCACGGTTATTTCCCAGCAAGGCAAGGCGGGCAAATGACTATTTGCCGTGCCTATGTACGTTGCTTTTATACCGTCTATCATTGCCGCCCGTTATGCTTCGCCCTGTATTGTGAACGCCGTAAGCGTAAGCGTGTACAGTTTTTGCAAGGTTTCTAAAGCAATTCCCAAAAGTTCCGACACGGTACTATATACCATTTCCGGCGCGTGTTGTAGTTGCTCCAATTCTAACAACATGGCAACGGTGGCGGCGGCATTATCCGGCACGGCTGTTAGCTCCGGCATTGGTAGTTGCAGATATTCCGTTACCTCTCTCATGGTTTCGGCAAGGGCGGCGCGTTTGGTTTCCGGCGTTGGTTTGTGTGTTGTCTGCATCAATGGAGCAAAGGCATCAAAAGCCGCTTTGATAGCTCCAATTTTCGCCGTTAATAGCTTATTCATGCTAAACGCTCCCTTTTGCTGCATTGCGCTTTGGCGGCGGCTTTTACTTCGCTCAATAGAAAACGGGTTTTGTTTGCAATCTTGTAAGGTTTCAAGATACCCGCGTTAATCCACGCATGAACGGTAGGCAAGGATATTTTAAACATATCCGCTACGTCTTGCCTTGTAATGTAATCTTCCGGCTCTTTTGGTTGGGCAGTCTTGCTAATTACGTCAAGCCGTTTGTTTATGGCTTCAAATTGCTGTAAAAGTATTGAACTGTCTATTTGTTCAATTTGGATTAGTTGCTTTTGCATAGCATAAAGTATTTTATGCCGCAAAGCTGAATTTACTTGTAAAGAAAAGCCCGTAAGTTACGGCGTAACATACGGGCAAAACGTAAGCGGTGTAATGGTTTGAGCCATAAATATATTTTTCTGCTATGGCTTATTTTGTCATTTTATCTTTTAAAAAGTTATTGATTGCAGCGTTAAGTTTTGAGGTAAATAATTCTTTGGGCGGTTTGTCTTGCAGGTCGTTAATATTTATGCTATGCCTTTTCTCATTAAACGGCGTGGGTGTTTTCTTTTCGGGTGCTAATACTTCTACCAATGGAGCAAAACGGCGTATTATTTCCGTTTCGGGAGTGCCTACAAATACAGTTAATGCCAAAGCCTTTATTAACTCTGAAAATTCATTTTGCGTTCCTTTCCATGTCAAAGGAGCGGCGGCGGTTTGTGGTGTGGCTTCATTCATGTTTTTCTCTTTATAGTTTATGGCAGCCTCTATAATGTCGGCAAATTCTTTTTCTGTGTAAAACTTTGGTTTATGGTATTCGTTTTTCCCATGTCCGTCTTTTGCGTTGAAAATTGCAAGTTGCTTTTGATTTTCGCCCGTTATTCCGTTAATCTCAATCAGCAATATTTTAATGTATAGTAAGTCAATTACTTTATTCATTTCTGTTTTGCATTGCTCTATTAATACATTGTCCGGCTGCAACCTTATTTCATTCTCTTTTCTTTCCAAAAGTATTTTATCATTGAAAGTAATTGTTTGCGGCGGTGCATATTTCACAACCGTTTCAAGTTCCTTTTGCTCTTTGATAATGCTTTCAAAATAGGCTTTCCTTTCATTCAAATTACCAATATCGCGGGCGGTGTATATCTGTTTTCTGAAAGTTGTATTATATGTATGGTTGTTTATTGCTTTCGCGTTTTCTTTCGTTTCCTTAATAAACCTTTCCGCAAGTTCTTTACTCATACACTCCTCTATTCCCTCAAAATCAAATGCGTTTTCTTTTTCCGCCTCATTATAGGCGGTTGTTTCAAAGTATATTATAGGCGGTCTTATTCCGTCTGCTATTTTTTCAATATCAATATTCAACGCCTTAGCGGGTGTTTTCTTTGCTGTCATTTTCTTTGCTTTTAAAACAATTTTCAAACGGGTTTAAAATTCATTTTGCGGCGCGGCGTTCCAATACTTAGCGACAATTTCCGCGTGTTCGGTTTCGGATAGTTTTACATATTTCAAAAACACACTTTCTTTTTTGTGTCCGGTTATTTTCATTACGCTTTGGGTGGGTATTCCGGCGCGTATGGCATTGGTAGCAAAGGAACGGCGGGCGGTGTGCGTAGTGATAAGCTGCCATTTTTCGTAAACTTCATTTACCAGCTTACCGCCTTTGGTTTGTTGCTTTCCTACTTTCTCAACTATTCCAGCTCTCTTACCTACGTCTTTAATGTAATCGTTTATTTTTTGGTCGGATAATTTTGGGGGCGTATTGCCGCCGTACTTGCTCAAAATTGCCTTTACGGTTTGGTGTATGGGAATTACTACGCGCCCGCCTGTTTTGTGCTGTATAAGGTCTATTTTGTCCCCTTTGATATTGTACGGTTTGAGGTTGTTATAATCCGATACGCGCAAGCCTGTATAACAACCTATCAAAAATAAATCCCGTGCGCGGTCGTACCCGTTTTGGGTGTCCAACTTTACCGCCTCAATCCTTTTCAGTTCGTCCGGTGTTAGGTAAATGTCTTGCGCTTGCTCCCGTGCCGCCTTGAATAAACGCGGGTTAATAACGTCCGCTTCAAAAGGTATTTTTTCTAATTGCGCGGCGCGTAGGAATTGCCGGAAATTATCAATATGCTTTGCAATGTTGTTTACTGAATAGCCTTTTACAGACGTGAGAAAATCCCGAAAATCTGAAATTGTTTGTAGGCTTATTGTGTCAAATTCCAATTGCTCCCTGTTTTCTTTCTCAAAGGCTTTCAGCACGTCAAAGGTTGTGTTATATTCCTGTATAGTGCGGTAACTGATAACCCGCCCTGTTTTGGGATTAATACGGGTTTTTGAGGCTTCAATGAATTTTGCCAGCCAATTCCAAAACGTAGCCTTTTCAATTACCGTTTTTCCCGTCCACAAGTCAAGCCCTGTTTTTAATAGGTCTTTTGTTATGGTTTGTCTTTGGGCAATCCCCGTTTCATAAATTCGTTTGGTTTCTGTCTTTAGGTCTTTCAGGTAGTTGTTAATTTCGTCCCTGTTGGGTTCGTCAATAACATTTCTTACTTCATAGGTTTTGCCGTTCCAATGCTTAGGTAATATGTTGTAGCTTGTCGGATACACAAACTTGTTTCCCGCCCAGCGAACAATTAGATAAACTTTTTCGGGTCGTTTGCTGTTTTGACGGCGTAGGTTAAAACGACAATTCAATTTCATATCAACAAAAATACCTTAAAAAGTTAAACGTTGTTGTTTTCGTTGTCGTTTTTTCTTTACTTTTCTTTATTTTCTCTTACCTTATTTAATCATTACACAAAACATATATACTTTGTAAGCATTGATAATAAAGGAGTTTTAGCCGCATTTTCGTATAATTTAAAAAAATGCAATTAAATACTTTGTCGTACTGTCTTCCCGACACACAAAAGCCGCAAATGCTTTATTATCAGCATTTTGCGGCTTTTTCTATTTTTAAAATTAATTCATTTAGTCAGCATTTTTTTTGAAAAAAAATCCTTAAAAAAGGTTTTCAGATTTCTTTTTATCGAATCATTTTTGCTATACACGCTTCGTACTATTTGTCTTCTATATTCAACGGAAAATTACCTTTGTGGCTATGCACTCATTTAACGAATTGGTTTCTGCTTTCGAGCAGAGATTTGCCAGCGCTTTACCCTTTCCCCAAAACCCAACAACCCTGTATGAGCCTTGTCGCTATTTCCTAACCATTGGCGGAAAGCGCATTCGCCCTGTCGTATGCCTTATGGCTCATGAATTATTTGAACCGCTCAGTAATGATGCGTGGCACGCAGCTATGGGCATCGAACTGTTCCACAACTTCACACTGATTCATGATGATATTATGGATAAGGCTCCTTTACGACGAAATATGTCAACCGTGCATGAACGCAACGGATTGACTGCAGGTATTCTTTGCGGAGATGTTATGAGCATATATGCCTATGAACAATTAGCCAATATCAATCATTCTCTTTCGCAAGTGCTTCATCTGTTCAACACAACTGCAATTGAGGTTTGCGAAGGGCAACAATTAGACATGGATTACGAGAAGCGCAATATTGTTTCAATAGATGAATATATTGAGATGATTACCCTCAAAACATCTGTTCTCATTGCTTGTAGTTTAAAAATGGGCGGACTTTTGGGCGGAGCTTCCGAAGGGAATGCCCAAAAACTGTACGACTTTGGTAAAAATTTAGGTATTGCTTTTCAATTACAAGATGATTACTTAGATGCTTTTGGATCCAGTGAGCGAATCGGAAAACAAAGAGGGGGAGATATTCTTGCTAATAAAAAAACTTATTTATGGCTCAAAGCTTGGGAATTAGGTAAAGATAGCCATCGGGCAGAATTGGTTGATTGTACCAAACGAAATGACGAATCCAAAGTTCCAACTGTACTCGATATTTTTCGTACTACCGGTGCCGATTTGGCTTGTAGAGCAGCAGTAGAATCATATTCAACAGCAGCTTTTAATTCTTTAGAAGAAGTAGCTGTAATGAGCAATCGTAAAAAACATTTGCATGACTTGGCTTCTTATCTCTTATTGCGGGATCAATAAATTCATGAAATTTAACTAAAAATTATTAAACACCATTTTTAAATTAATTAAGCTAAGAAACGGATCATAATGCAATATTGGTTAGTGAAATCAGAGCCATTTAAGTATAGCTGGGAACAGTTGGTTGCCGATGGACACACATTTTGGGATGGTGTTAGAAACTTTGCAGCTCGAAATAATCTGAAAGCCATGAAAAAGGGTGACAAAGTCCTTTTTTACCATAGTAACGAGGGATTAGCCATTGTAGGAATCGCAGAAGTAGTAAAGGAAGCATACCAAGATCCCACAACCGATGATGTCCATTGGGTTGCAGTTGATTTAAAGCCAATACAAGCCTTACCCAAACCGGTATCATTATCAGTCATAAAACAAACTAAGGAATTAGAAAATATGGATCTGGTACGCCTTTCGCGGTTGTCTGTAGGTGCAGTAAGAGAAAAGGAATACCAAAAAGTATTACAATTGGCAGGGCTTTAATAGCCCAAAAGTTGACAATTTGTTCGAAAAAAAATTTTGTATTATTTTCAAATACCTTACCTTTGCGCTCCAATTTCTCTACCCCGAAGTAAAAAATCGGGTTGCTCTTACAATAAAGTTGCATTTGGGAGATTAGTGTAAAAACAATCGTTAATACCAAAAGAAAGGTACAATGGCTAAAGAAATCTCTGGCTTTGTAAAACTCCAAGTAAAAGGAGGACAAGCCAATCCGGCACCGCCAATCGGTCCCGCGCTCGGTTCCAAGGGCGTAAACATCATGGAATTCTGCAAGCAGTTTAATGCCCGCACACAAGATAAAATGGGCAAGGTGCTTCCGGTAGTACTAACCGTTTATACGGACAAGTCATTTGACTTTGTCATCAAAACACCACCGGCTGCCGTTCAATTGATGGAAGCTGCCAAAATTCAATCGGGTTCTAAAGAGCCAAACCGTAACAAGGTTGGAAAGGTTTCTTGGGCTCAGGTTACAGAAATCGCTAAAGATAAAATGGCAGATCTAAACTGTTTCACTGTAGAAAGTGCCATGAGTATGGTTGCAGGTACAGCACGCAGCATGGGTCTTACTGTTGAAGGCGAAAAACCAAGTGCACAATAATCCATTGATTCACCTCATTAAAATCTTGTAGCAATGGCTATTACAAAGAAAAGAAAGGCTGTAGAGGCTAAACTCGATAAAAACAAACAATACACACTGTCTGAGGCTGCTACGTTGGTAAAAGACGTAAACCTAACTAAATTCGACAGTTCTGTAGATATGCACATCCGTTTGGGTGTAGATCCTAAAAAGGCAGATCAGGCAATTCGTGGAACAGTTACCCTGCCACATGGAACCGGTAAAACAAAGCGTGTATTGGTGCTTTGTACTCCCGATAAAGAAGCAGAAGCAAAAGCTGCCGGTGCTGATTATGTAGGACTGGATGAATTTGTACAAAAAATTGATGGTGGCTGGACCGATATTGATGTAATCATCGCTACACCATCAGTAATGCCAAAAATTGGTCGTCTTGGTAAAGTCCTCGGACCTCGTAACTTGATGCCCAATCCTAAAACCGGAACTGTAACCAATGATGTTGCCGCAGCCGTAACAGATGTAAAAGGTGGTAAAATTGCATTCAAAATAGATAAGGCAGGAATCATTCATGCCTCTATCGGACGGATTTCTTTTACACCCGAAAAAATTGCTGAAAACGCTCAAGAATTAATCAATACACTGGTGCGCATGAAACCCGCAACCGCTAAAGGTATTTACCTGAAAGGTATCAGTATGGCCAGCACCATGAGTCCGGGATTAGCAATTGACACAAAATCTGTTGGATAATCAGTTCAATTGCCTGATAAAAATTAATTTGTTTCACCAGTGTGCAAGGATTGTAAAACCAACAATTAGCACATTAGCAAACTAAAAAAATGACAACTGCTCAAAAAAATGAAGTAATAGAGATGCTGAAAGAGAAATTCTCTCAGTACAATAACTTCTACATTACCGATACAGAATCTCTCACTGTTCAACAAGTGAGCACACTTCGCCGTCATTGCTTTGACAAGCAAGTGGAAATGAAAGTGGCAAAAAATACGCTTATCAAAAAAGCGCTCGAAAGCCTTGATAGCGAAAAATATGCCGGTGTTTATGATGCCTTGCATAACGTTACGGCATTGATGTTTAGCGAAAGCCCTAAAGAACCGGCTCTCATACTTTCATCTTTCCGAAAAGCGGCAAAAGGGGAAAAACCGGTATTGAAGGCTGCTTATATTGGTGGCGAAATTTATAGCGGCGACAACCAATTGGTTGCTCTTACGAATATCAAGACGAAAAACGAGCTTATCGGCGAAGTTATCGGCTTGTTGCAATCGCCTGCTAAACGTGTATTGGCTGCTTTGTTGCACCATCACGAAAAGCAAAATGAAGGCGCTACTGCTGAATAACTAAACATTTTTTAACACACTTTCGGGTGTGTTGACCAAACGATATACCAATGCCTTTGAGGTTCAAATAAGGCAATATTTATTAACCATGCCGCCGGAGCATGAATGGCAATGAAGGCGGTTAAAAAGTAAAACACATGGCTGACGTAAAAGCATTAGCAGAATCATTAGTTGCACTTACCGTGAAAGAAGTGCAAGAATTAGCAGACGTATTGAAAGCAGAATATGGCATCGAGCCTGCTGCAGCTGCAGTAGTAGTAAGTGCTGGCGGAGATGGCGGCGGAGCTGCTGTTGAAGAAAAAACAGCTTTCAATGTAGTATTGAAAAGCGCAGGTGCTTCAAAACTGAACGTTGTTAAGATTGTAAAAGAATTAACCGGTCTTGGCTTGAAAGAAGCAAAAGAATTGGTTGACGGTGCACCTAAAAATGTAAAAGAAGGTGTTAGTAAAGCAGAAGCTGAAGACCTGAAAGCCAAGCTTACAGAAGCTGGTGCTGAAGTGGAAATCGCTTAATTGCTCCCAACTGAATTTAAAAGCCGCACGTCTGTTTCGTGCGGCTTTTTTGGTGTGCTAAACTTTCTTATGCTTTCGTGTACAGTGAGTTTGAATCTATTCTGTTTGTGTCTATCTTTATTTCATGTTTCGTGCATTTATTATGGTAGGTGTGGGCGGTGCAGCAGGCAGTATGTTGCGCTATGCAATTGGACTTTTTTTTCAACGTTATTTTCAACCCTCTTTCCCTTTTTCAACCCTCTTTATTAATCTACTCGGTTGCTTGCTGATCGGTTTCTTGTTCGGATTGGCTGACAAGCAAGCTTGGATGCAAGGAAATGTACTCCTCCTATTGACAACAGGCTTCTGTGGCGGCTTTACAACCTTTTCTACATTCGCTTTAGAAAATATTGGATTGATACAACAAGCCCAATTTTTTTCAGCTACTTTTTATTCACTGTTAAGTGTTGGTTTAGGCCTTGCTCTTTGCCGTTTAGGTATGTTTATTGCCAATGCCACTTTCTGAAACACTAAAAGAACTTATGAAACACTTTCAATTCAATTTCCAAACAACTCTTCAAACAAAATTACCTCCCAATATTCAATCTCTGATTGAAGCAGCAGAGCAAATTGCTCATAAAGCTTATGCCCCATATTCTCATTTTAAAGTTGGAGCCGCAGTTTTGTTGCACGATGGCAATCTGTTGACCGGCTGCAATCATGAAAATGCAGCATATCCCGCAGGTGTTTGTGCAGAGCGGGCTGCTTTATCTTCCTTAGATATGAGTAATGGCAAGCAAACTGTATTAGCAATTGCAGTAACGTACCTTAGTCACGACCTTTTACCTAAACCTATTTCGCCTTGCGGAATTTGTCGGCAAACCATTTTAGAAGTGCAACAATGGCAAAATAAACCTATTGCCGTTTATATGTGTGCACCTGATGGAACCATTATTGTAGTTGATGATGCCCAATATCTTTTACCATTCTCTTTTGGTAGTGAATATTTAGATATGCCTCCTGATTCTCATTAAAGCTAAAGGCTAAATTGAACTACAATTTATTTTTGTGCTGAGATGATAAAAATCATTGAAAGGATGGAATATGCCGCCTTTTGCTAAATCAGCCTCACTGTGCTAATTTAGCGGCGCTTAAAAAAACACTTTATTGTTCCATGATTGATATTAAAGTTCCTCCGGTTGGCGAATCTATCAAAGAAGTTACCCTCGTAAAATGGTTGAAAAAAGAAGGAGAATGGGTAGAACGTGATGAATTGTTGTGTGAATTGGAATCTGAAAAGGCAACCTTTGAACTGAATGCAGAACAAGCAGGAACATTGAATATTGTAGCTCAAGAAGGTGCTACGTTAAATATAGGCGACTTAGCATGTAAAATAGACGAAAAAGCAACTAAGCCTGCCACCACTGCAGCTCCCAAGAAAGCTCCCCAAGAAGCAACACCCGTAAAAGTTGAAGATAAAAAGCAAAAAGCAAGTGCAGTTCCTCAATCAACCGATCAAGTGAAAGCCACGCCGGTAGCCAAATCCATCATGGCAAATAAACACTTACCTGCTACGGAAGTGAAAGGAACCGGTACGCACGGACGGATCCTAAAACATGATGTGCTCGAAGCCTTAGCCAATCCCGGAAAAAAAGCAGGCTCTGAGGCATTTAGTCGAATTGACCGTCGTGAAAAAATGAGCAACCTCCGTAAGACCGTTTCTCGTCGCTTAGTAGAAGCCAAAAACAGCACAGCTATGCTCACCACTTTCAATGAAGTGGACATGACTCGCATCATGGAAATTCGAGCTAAAAATAAAGATGCTTTTAAAGAAGCTCATGGTGTTAACCTTGGGTTTATGTCATTCTTTACAAAGGCATGTTGCATAGCTCTTCAAGAATGGCAGGCTGTCAATGCTTACATTGATGGGGATGAAATTATTTACCACGATTATTGTGATATTTCAATAGCTGTTTCAGCCCCTAAAGGCTTAGTTGTTCCCGTTATCAGAAATGCAGAAAGCCTTTCTATGGCTGAAATAGAGAGTAAGATTGTAGAATTAGCCAAAAAAGCTCGTGAAAATAAATTGAGCATGGATGAAATGACCGGCGGCACTTTTACCATAACAAATGGAGGTGTGTTTGGCTCTTTGATGAGCACACCTATTATCAATATTCCGCAAAGTGCTATTCTTGGAATGCACAAAATTCAAGAACGCCCAATGGTGGTAAACGGAAAGATTGAAGCACGTCCAATGATGTATCTCGCACTTTCTTATGATCATAGAATTATTGATGGACGTGAGTCAGTTAGCTTCTTGGTTCGTGTAAAAGATCTGTTAGAAAACCCTGAATTGCTACTGTTTGGTAAAGACCCTGTAATGGCTTTGCTGGAAATCTAATCAGATGATTTCTTTTCCCAAAAAAATATCTTTTTGCAACGATCTTTTGTCGTTGCTTTTTTTTTATGAAAAGAAAAAAGCATTCTCTTTAACGAGGTAAAAATCTATGAATTTATCGCCACAAACTTTGGAAGCGTGAATTCAACTATGAAATGTTTGGGATTAAAAAAAGCATCAAATTTTTAGCCTTTGCTGAATCCGTATGTTTTTTAGCTACGAATTTATAACAGCTATTTTCGTAAAATTCTAATTTCTACACGCCTGTTGATGGAGGCTTCTTCTTCAGTTTGTTCATCGTCAATGATAGGACGGCTACGACCATATCCAACGTATTTGATACGATTGGGTGAAATTCCCCTAGCCCGAAGCCACTCATAAATAAATCTTGCTCGGTTGATGGAAAGGTCTATTTCGTGGCTGTCTAAATCTAAGGCATCAGGCATATTGGCTACACAGCATACATGCCCCTCGATTTGTATAGCCATTTCAGGGTTTTCATTCATTGCTCGAAGCAGCATATCTAAATCTTCGTAAGAATTTTGTTTGGGAAAATGCCTTCCCATCGGGAAATAAATATTTTTAAGAATAAACGTTTTACCGGTTGGAATATTGGAAATGTCAAAATTCGGATCGCCGGTGGAAGGAGGTATAATCAATTTTTCCGATGGCTTCATATTGATATGAACATCTTTCGGCTTGCTTGCCTTCTGCACATACTCCATCACAATATCCACTCTTCGATCTTTAGGAATACCCTTCTTTTTTCCTGCTGTATCTATTCGTTTTACTTCTCCCTTACCAATCCACAATTTAATGTTTTTGCTTTCCAAACCTGCTTGCAATAAGTAGTCGCGAACATTGGCTGCTCTTTTCCTTGAAAGAGTGAGGTTATATTCATCGGTGTTTAGAAAATCGGCATATCCAATTATTGAAATCGGGACATCTGTATGAATCTTATTGAAGTAGAGTAAGGAGTCAAGACGATCATGCGCTTCCCTATTTAGCTGGGCAATATCTAAATCAAAATAAACAGAAAAAGTGTCATTCTTCTTTTGTGCACATACGGCATCAATTTGCAGCCAAAGAAGGAAAAAAAAGAGAAACAAAGGCTTCATCAAGACAATTTTCTTGATGACAAATTATTGAATGAAAATGGGATTGCATAATTTCATTGAACAGATAACGACAGTTAGGCAGCATTTAAAATAAAACAAGAAAAAATTTCTGACTTGCAGATTGATTTTAGACGGATTGGCACAATGTTTTCAAAACAATGCGAAAAGTTGTCCGTTTTTTTTCAATGGTTAAAGAATTGTAACTCTCAATTGCATTGAATTATAGCCGTAAAATGTAAGCAGATGCTTTATTGATTGGCAACATCTATGCGTAAACCATAAAAACAAAAAACATGAATTTCAATAATTTTACAGTGAAAGCACAAGAGTTGATTGCTCAAGCTCAACAAACTGCATTCAACCATCAAAGCCCTAATATTGAAACAGCTCATTTGCTTAAAGCCTTACTGGAAGATGAAGAGGGTCCAATTCAATTTTTGCTGAAGAAAAATAATGTCAATATTGGCTTTATTACTAAAAAATTGGACGAACAAATAGAACGATTACCAAAAGTTCAAAATGGTGAACCTGCACAAAGCATAAGCAGGGAACTAAATAACGTTATCCTTAGAGCCGGTTCTATTCTAAAAGAATTTGGAGATGAGTTTATTACACCCGAACATTTGCTCATTGGCATTTTGCAAGTGAACGATGAAGCCGGAAAACTATTGAAAGATGCAGGGCTAACTGAAAAAGGATTGATATCTGCTATCAAAGAGTTGCGTAAAGGTTCAACAGTAAACTCTCAAACTTCAGAACAGCAATATCAAGCATTACAACGCTACTCTAAAAACCTGAATGATCTGGCAAGGAACGGAAAACTTGATCCTGTAATTGGTCGTGATGAAGAAATACGACGCACCTTACATATTTTGTCCAGAAGGTCTAAAAATAATCCTATCCTTGTGGGCGAACCGGGTGTAGGTAAAACTGCCATAGTCGAAGGTTTGGCGCATCGAATCATTAATGGTGATGTGCCGGAAAATTTAAAGAGTAAGCTGATATATGCGCTGGATATGGGATCCCTAATGGCCGGAGCAAAATATCGAGGCGAATTTGAAGAGCGACTCAAAGGAGTGATTAAAGAAGTCGCAGAAAGCAATGGAGAAATCATCTTGTTTATTGACGAGATTCACACCTTAATTGGTGCAGGAGCTATGGAAGGAGCCATGGATGCTGCAAATATTTTGAAACCCGCCTTAGCAAGAGGGGAACTACGAGCCATTGGAGCTACCACCCTCAATGAATATCAGAAATATTTCGAGAAGGATAAAGCACTTGAACGTCGCTTTCAAAAAGTATTGGTGGATGAACCAACACCGGAAGATGCTATTTCCATTTTGCGCGGATTGAAAGATCGTTATGAAAATCACCATCATGTCCGTATCAAAGATGAAGCAATCATTGCTGCAGTTGAACTTTCAAATCGCTATATAACTGATCGGTTTTTGCCCGATAAAGCAATTGACTTAATAGATGAAAGTGCCGCCAAACTCAAGCTGGAAATGAATTCTATGCCTGAAGAATTGGACGAATTAGAACGTCGAATCCGGCAATTAGAAATTGAACGGGAAGCCATTAAAAGAGAAAATGATGAAGAGAAATTAAAAGCTCTTAGTCAAGAAATATCCTTGCTAAATGTGCAACGAGATACACTGAAAGCAAAGTGGCTTGATGAAAAGGAAATAGTGGAGCAGATCAACAAATCAAAAGCTAACATTGAAAACCTAAAAACGGAAGCCGAAAAAGCAGAGCGAGAAGGCGATTATGGTAAAGTAGCTGAAATTCGTTATGGAAAAATAAAAGAAGAAGAACAACATATAGCCGAGAGCTCTGCAAAACTCCACTCAATGGATGCACAACACAAGCGTTTGTTGAAAGAAGAAGTAGATGCCGAAGATATTGCCGAAAATGTAGCCAAAGCAACCGGTATTCCGGTGCAAAGAATGATGCAAAGCGAACGGGAAAAATTATTGAACATGGAAGATGAACTACATAAACGTGTCATTGGACAAGACGAGGCTATTGTAGCTGTGGCAGATGCTATTCGACGCGGGCGTGCCGGATTGCAAGACCCACGAAAGCCCATCGGCTCATTCATATTTTTAGGAACCACAGGAGTAGGAAAAACAGAGCTGGCCAAAGCTTTAGCCGAAGTATTGTTTGATGATGAACACATGATGACCCGTATTGACATGAGCGAATATCAAGAAAAACACAGCGTAAGCCGACTGGTTGGCGCACCTCCGGGGTATGTAGGCTATGATGAAGGCGGACAATTAACTGAAGCCGTTAGAAGAAAACCATACTCTGTAATTCTACTCGATGAAATTGAAAAGGCTCATCCCGATACTTTCAATGTACTATTGCAAGTCTTAGATGATGGAAGACTTACCGACAACAAAGGAAGAGTGGTTAATTTTAAAAATACCATCATCATCATGACTTCAAATATGGGTTCTCAGATCATTCAAGAAAACTTTGCAAACCTTGAAGGGAAAAACATTGAAGACGTAGTAGAGGCAACCAAAGAAGAAGTGATGACCTTGCTAAAAGAAACAATGCGCCCCGAATTCTTAAACCGCGTAGATGATATCATCATGTTTCAACCCTTGTTGCGAAAAGAAATTAAAGGAATTATCAAAATTCAATTAGAAATTCTTCAAAAACAATTGATGGAACAAGGAATTGATCTTCAATTCACAGACTATGTGTTGGATTATTTGTCTCAGCGAGGATTTGATCCACAATATGGTGCCAGACCACTAAAACGCTTAATTCAAAAAGATATCATCAACCTTTTAAGCAAAAAAATAATTGCAGGTGAAATTCATAAAGCAACACCGGTACTAATAGATGTTTTTGATGGAGTGGTGGTCATCAGAAATGAAAAATAGCCGGTTTTCTCTTAAAAAAATTTAAAAAACAACTGACTATTTACTTTTTATGAAAATAAGTCAATAACTTGAACAACGAAAAAAAATTCCTTTCTAAAATGAAAAAAATTGCGTTTGTAATAATGGCTGTTTCAAGCTTGTCTTTTATAGCTCATGCTCAAGATGCAAAGCCTATTAAGAACACAGGAAAAGTAGTAGCAGAAGCAGATCGAGCAACCATTGAACAAGAAGCGATAAAGGAAACAGAACAATTAGGAAAATTGATAGACTTAACACCCAATCAGAAAGGAGCTATTTTAAATGTAAATCGGAATTTAGCTGAACGAAAAGATTATCTGAATCGCACCGGAAATACCAATGAACGTACCTTGCGTGAATTGGATAACGCTAAATTAAACATGTATGGAAATATTTTGAATGGCGAGCAAATGACAAAATTGAAAGAATTAATGCGCAAAAGATAAATTCAAACCCCCAACCAAATTTTTGTTGTTTATGTCTTTTGTAATAAGCAACTTTGTTTTCTCTAAATAATCGAAAAGTCAATATCAAATGAAAAAGATCGCGTTAGCATTAACACTTCTTCTTGGCGCGGCCATGACCAATGCCCAAGATTTGCCTCGCTTTGCACAACCACAGAATGAAGCTGAAAAGCCTTATGTTGAAAGGGCAATTGCAGATGCGAACAAAATGAAATCAACTTTACATTTGGATAAACGCCAATTTGAAACCGTCTTAGAAATAAATTGTTCTGCCGAAAGAAGATCCATGAGTGTTATTAATGCCAATCCTCAAGACAAACAAGCACAGTTAGCTGAAATTGAAAACTGGCGTTGGAAAATGTATGAGGGTTATGTTGAACCCGGAAAATTAGACAAGTATAAACGCGGTCTTGAGAAAAAATAATTTTCTCAATTGAACTAAGGTTAAATGAATATCTATCTGATTGCGTTTTTTCAATCCGGTAGATATTCTTCTTTTATAGCCAATACACAGCATCAATGTACTTTTGCAGGCACTGAAAAGTTGCCTGTTTTTTTATCAGATTTTCCTATGCGTACAATCTTATGTTTGCTGATTTCAAACTGCTTTATGACCTATGCCTGGTATGGACACCTGAAAAAAGATACTTCTAATATTCCTTTGCTAAAATTAGTTTTACTGAGTTGGGCCGTTGCCTTTTTTGAATACCTATTTATGGTGCCGGCCAACAATCGTTTTGGTTTAAAAGATGGCTTTTCTCCCTTTCAATTAAAAACAATTCAAGAAGTAATTTCTCTCGTTATTTTCTGCTTGTTTGCCGTGCTTTTTTTAAAAGAGCCACTCCGTTGGAATTATATAGTTGCCTTTCTCTTCATTTTTGGTGCTGTTTATTTCATGTTTTACCAAAAGCCATCTTAGTTTGTTCGCTCAATATCTTCCAATTTGAATTTTCGGATTGAAGGTGCTACTATCCAAGTAATACCTACTACTACTAATGTCATGCAACCACCAAACACTACAGCTGGAATGGTTCCCATCCACTTTGCCGTTAAGCCGCTTTCTACTTCACCAATTTCATTACTTGATGAAATAAACATCGTGTTTACGGCAGACACTCTTCCTTTCATCTCATCCGGAGTATAAAGCTGCAAAATAGTGCTTCTTACCACTACGCTTACTGCATCCAACATGCCACTTAGAACTAATGCACCAAATGAAACATAGGCATTTTTCGATAGCCCAAACACAATCATACAAACCCCAAAACCCAATATGCTGATTAATAATTTTCTGCCCGGATGTCGTCGCAGTGGCAGCCAAGCTAAGCCCATAAACATTAAAATAGCTCCAATGCCCGGTGCTGCTCGAAGCCAACCATATCCCACTTCGCCTATGTTTAAAATATCTCTTGCGTATGCAGGCAAAAGAGCAGTTGCCCCACCAAATAAAACAGCAAACATATCTAATGCTAATGCTGCCAAAATAATTTGAGTTCCGAAAACAAATTGTAGCCCCTGACTTAAACTTTTAAACACAGGTTCTTTTTCCTTTTTTATGATTGCTTGTCGTGGAACGGTAAGGATAGCTATCAACGCCAATATTTCAATTAGAAGAACCACCCAAAGACTTTTGGATACTGACATCAAAGCTATCAATACACCGCCGGTTAATGGTCCTACTACGGCACCCGTTTGCCAAGATGTAGAGCTCCATGTAGCTGCATTGGCTAACCTTTTTCTGGGAACCAATAACCCTAATAAAGAAAAAGAAGAAGGACTAAGAAAGGCACGTATCGCACCGTTGATAAAAAAGCCGGCATACACACAATCTGTTATGCTATGAACAGACCACATCTTTCTTTCAGAAAGGGTTATTAATGCTACATAGCCCGCCGTCAGTATAACATAACTGATAGTACATATAACTAAAATGGTTCGTTTTTCTCTACGCTCCACCAAGTGCCCTGAAAACAACGAAAAACAAATAGCCGGAATAGCTTCAAACAAACCTAATTTCCCAATTGACCAAACATCATTGGTGATGGTATAAAGCCAATAAACCAGAATGGTATTTTGAATGAAAAGAGCAAGGATGATGGAGAAACGCTGACTAAGATATCGTCTAAATAAGCTATGATGTAACGATTTGTTTTTGATCAGAAACTTTAAAGCAAAATTCAAAACCGGTTTTTATTTACAAATGTAACCGTGATTTTATTCCAATAAATATTTCAATAGGCAACATGTAAATCTATATTTCGCCTATTTTTTGATAACACTATTTAAACCTTCTACTTAAATTTGTTGCTATGCTTTTTCACAGGCACATTTTCAAGACTAGTATCCTTCAAGCCTTTCAGGAATTAGCTGTCAATAAACTACGAACCTTTCTTTCTCTTTTAGGTATCACTATTGGCATTTTCTGCATTATAGCTGTATTGACCGTGGTTGATAGCATGAAAAACAACATTAAAAAGGAGATGAATTCATTAGGTAGCGATGTTTTGTACGTAGGACGTTGGCCTTGGATGGATGAAGGTGGAGAATATAAATGGTGGGAATTTTGGCGGCGTCCCAGCATGACCATAAATGAACTTCGTGTGGTAGAAAAAAACGTGCCATCGGCGGCACTTTCCACCCTTTGTCTGAATGTAAATGGTCAGAATTTAAAACGAAATAGCAATGAAATTTCTGGCATTAGTGTATATGCTACCACTGAAAATTTTGATAAGCTTCAAAATATTGAAATTGAAATCGGACGTTATCTGAGCATAGCGGAATTGTCTGGTGGCGCGGGCGTTTGTGTGTTGGGCTATGATGCATACCGACAACTTTTTCCGGGAAATACAAACCCAATAGGAGAAACAGTATCCTTACAGGGAAAACATCTTAAAGTAGTAGGTGTAATGAAAAAGGTAGGGCAGAACATGGCAGGATTTGATTTTGATGACGGAATGATTATACCCTATTTCGCTGCAGAATCTATTTTTGATGTGAAATCACTAAACTACGATCCTTTCTTGATTGTAAAAGCGAGAAACGGTATCAACACTTCTGATTTGAAATATGAAGTTGAGGGTGCTTTGCGTCAGGCCAGAAAGGTGAAACCCGGTGTCAACAATAATTTTGCCATTAACCAACTTAGTCAAATTACCGAACGACTTGATCTGCTGTTTGGAACAATTAATATCATTGGTTGGGTAATTGCCGGATTTTCGCTGTTAGTAGGTGGTTTTGGGATTGCAAACATTATGTTTGTTACCGTAAAAGAGCGAACTAAAATTATCGGATTAAAAAAAGCTATAGGAGCACGTTCTGCCAGCATCTTATTAGAGTTTTTGGTAGAAGCCGTAGCACTTTGTTTGACCGGTGGTTTACTGGGTATAATTGCCGTGTTTATCTTGAGTTTATTAATGACCTACGGTTTTGATTATCCGATCATTCTCTCAATAAAAAACTTTATGATTGGCATGGGGGTTTCTATTTTCGTTGGGTTAGTTGCCGGAATTGTACCGGCAAATGCAGCAGCAAAATTAGATCCCGTAGTAGCCATTCGTTCCCATTAAAATAGTTTCATGGACAGCAAAATTTTAATCCTTGATAAAGAGCGTATCCAAAGAAAATTAAGACGTATGGCTTATGAAATTTGGGAACGACATTGCAAAGAAACTACTTTACATTTCGTAGCGGTAGAAGGTACGGGAACTCATGTAGCACACCAATTGGCTAATCATTTGACGGAAATCAGTCCGTTAAAAATTCATTTTCATTCATTGCCAATTGATAAGCGAAATCCATTAGCACATACATCTCAGTTCTCAGAAAATCTGAACGATAAGCCGGTTGTGCTGATTGATGATGTGGCAAATAGTGGAAAAACCTTGTTGTATGCAATGAAACCACTACTGACATTCATGCCTAAAAGCATCATCATTGCTGTTTTGGTTGACAGAAAACACAAATCATTTCCAGTTTCCCCCGATATTGTAGGTCATACGGTAGCTACAACCTTGCAAGACCATATTGAAGTGGTGTGTGATGGAGATGAAATTAAAGGTGCTTATTTACAATAATTTTCAAAACAATTAGCCAAACCGGAAGAAATGAATAAGAAGAAGACAACACTTTGCATACACGGAGGTGCCGGAAATATCAACCCATCCATGATGAATGCAGAACAAGAAAAAAGCTACAGACAATCGCTAAAAGAGGCTTTACATGCTGGATACAGCATTTTAGAAAAGGGTGGTGCAGCTATGGATGCGGTTGTGGCTGCTATCAGTTCATTAGAAGACAACCCTCTGTTCAATGCAGGAAGAGGATCCGTATTTACCAAAAAAGGATTGCATGAAATGGATGCTGCTGTGATGGACGGAAGCAATCTGGCAGCAGGAGCTGTAGCCGGTGTACGAAACATTAAAAACCCAATCGTGTTAGCACGAGAAATCATGCTTCATTCGGGTCATGTTTTTTTAAGCGGAAAAGGAGCAGGCGAATTTGCTTTAAATCGAAAATTGGAATTTGCCCCCGATGATTATTTTTTCAATAAAGAACGATATGATCAATGGATAGCTATTCGCGATAGCGACTTTTATCAACTCGATCATAAGGATGATAATCTAAAAGGTATTCCAGTAAATACAGATCATAAATTTGGAACAGTAGGTGCGGTGGCTTGTGATGTAAGCGGAAATCTTGCTGCAGGCACCTCAACCGGTGGCATGACCAATAAGCGTTTCGGTAGAATTGGCGATAGCCCTGTTATAGGCTCAGGAACTTATGCCAACAATAAAACTTGTGCAATTTCTTGCACCGGTCATGGTGAGTTTTTCCTTCGTTCTGTTGTAGCTTATGATGTTTCTTGTATGATGGAGTACAAGGGTTTCTCCCTTCAACAAGCATGTGATGAAGTGGTGCAGCACAAACTCAAAAAATTGGGAGGTGAAGGCGGACTGATTTCAGTAGATGCTTGGGGCAACTATTATTTCTCTTTCAATTCCTCCGGCATGTATCGTGCCATGCGAAACAGTGAGGGAAATGAAGAAGTTGCTTTTTATGGAAAACCTTAATCGCCCCAATAATTTCATTTTATAATCGCCCAAATTTTCTTCAATCCTTTTATTACTTTAGCAATCATGGAAAAAAAACAACGTAAACCGGTTTATTATAGTGAGTATTTGCAGCTTGATAAATTATTAAATGCCCAAGCACCGGAAAGTGCCAAAGAAGGAATCAGGGCAGATGATGAAATGCTTTTTATTATCATTCACCAAGCTTATGAACTTTGGTTTAAGCAAGTATTGCACGAGCTAAATATAATCCGCAATGTATTTAAGCAGCCTAATATTCCCAACAATAGCCCCGATGTGTATAATTGTGTACATCGCCTGAAAAGAATTTGCACCATTTTAGAATTGGGTGTCAATCAACTTGCAGTTATTGAAACAATGACTCCGCTTGATTTTTTGGACTTTAGAGATTTGCTTCGCCCGGCCTCCGGTTTTCAAAGTATCCAGTTTAAGATGATTGAAGCTTCGCTTGGTCTAAAATTTCAAAAACGACATGGACAACAATACTATCTTTCTCAACTGACACCTGAAGATGTAGAACGAGTGAAGAATGTAGAAGCAGAAGAAAGTTTGGTCATCTTGATAAATCGTTGGTTAGAGCGTATGCCTTTTATCAAGTCTAAAAATTATTGGAAGAATGAACAAGGCGATACACCATTTTGGAAAATTTATAGAGATGCCTATGCAGATAGTTTGCAAGAAGGTGAAATGAATAACCTGGAAAATTTTGACAAATTATTTATGGGCGGCGAAGCCTATTCAACCGAGCGAAACTTTAGTGCTGATGCAAACAGAAATGCTTTGTTTATCATGCTCTACCGTGATTACCCTTTGCTTCACTTGCCTTATGAACTACTTGCCATGTTGTTGGAAGTAGATGAAATGTTGAGCCTGTGGCGACATAGACATATCCACATGGTGCAACGTACTATTGGAAAACGAGCAGGAACTGGCGGAAGTAGTGGTGCCGAATATCTAAAAGCCGCAGCAGACAGCCACTATATTTTCAGCGAAGTGGCAGAGCTAACTTCCTTTTTATTACCTCGACACATGTTACCGGAATTGCCGGAAGCATTGGTGCGCGACCTTAGTTACAACCATTGATGCAATCGTTAGCAATCGAAATTTCAAATCTGAAAAAAAAATACACCGGTGGATGGCAGCCCGCATTAGACGGGCTGTCGCTACAAGTGCATCGTGGAAAAATTATGGGGCTTTTGGGTCCCAATGGTGCAGGTAAAACAACTTGTATCAATATTCTTTGTGGATTGGTCAGTGCAGATGACGGAGAAGCTCTTGTGTTAGGGAAAAATTGCCGAAAAGAAATTCAAACAATTCGATCTTTAATAGGTGTAGTACCTCAACAAATTGCCTTATTTAGCAACCTGACTGCTTGGGAGAATTTTTCCTACATTGGACGATTATATAACCTTTCAGAGGCGGATATAAAATACAGAGCAGCCCATCTATTAGACAGATTAGGATTAGCAGCCCATGCCGATAAAAGGGTGGGGAGATATAGTGGCGGGATGAGACGGCGTGCAAACATTATAGCCTCACTACTCCACGAACCCAAATTGTTGATTTTGGATGAACCAACTGCGGGTGTTGATGTTCAAAGCCGTGCATTGATTCATAGTTTTCTGACAGACTACAATCAAAAAGGAAATACTATTCTCTACACCTCTCACCATTTGGACGAAGCAGAAACATTGTGCGATGAAGTTGTAATTGTGGATGAAGGCAAGTTGATTGTCAGTGGAACTCCTGAAAATCTTATTTCAAACTTACCCAATTGCCAACGTTTGGAAGATGTTTTTTTGCATTACACCGGGCGTTCTGTGCGTGATTAAGTAGCACTTCAATCAATGGTTAAATGCGCCCTATTTACAACGAATTGGCGAAACTTGAGCCTAATTCGAAAAAAATTCCTAAATTTGCAAAAAAAACAAGATGTCCGAAACAAAGTGTAAACTTTTTGAAACAAAACTTACAACTGGTCAGCTTATATGCATCAATAAAATGATTGCTGAAAAGCGCCTTACTTTGAAAAAAGACAACCTTATTTCTGATTTTACTAAAGGTCGTACCGTAAACGTAAAAGATCTTTTTGTTAACGAAGCTACCGATATAATTCGCTTCTTAAAGGAGTTTAAGCATGATTCTGTTTATGAACCGGCTTTATAATCGTTAACTCAACAATAGATTGTAGAAACATCATATTTTTCTCTTCGGTTGCGACTTTCTTTTTTCTTTTATTCTTGGTAAAAGAGGAATTTCGTTTTTCGCCACAACATACTTTCTAAGGAAAGCTGGCACAATCCTAAGAAAGCAGATTGTAAATTTCTACAATTGATTTTTTTTCCAATGAAGCGATAGCTTCTAATCAGCTAAGGTGTATATTTAAAGCGAACGCAAAAGGTTCAACATAAGCTCTTCATTATATTCAAGAGCCATGTTTACCGATTCTCTGTTATTGTAAGTAGTAGATTCAAAACCATGTTGCAATAAGCTGTCGAATCCGGATTGAACACTTGCTGAATATTGATCGGCAGACATAGTTGATTGATATTTATCCTGATGTAGTTTTTGAATAAGGTCTTGTTGCATGACAGTTGTTTTTCTTGAGTGCGAAATAACAATGCACCACAAATTCAACCATCAACTTTACATCTGATTAACCACTCGTTAACAAGTGGCTTAACAATTCATTTTTGTTTGCAGTTGCAAGAAAGAGAAAAGTAGAAGTAGTTTAGAAATACATTTATAGAAAAGAGAGCAATTGCTAAATTTGCGCTCCGAAATTTTAAGTAAATCAAATGTTTGATAACCTGAGTGAGCGGCTCGACTCCGCATTTAAGCAGTTAAAAGGTGAAGGTCGTATCACCGATATTAATGTCGCCAGTACGATTAAAGAAATTCGTCGTGCGCTTGTAGATGCAGATGTGAACTATAAAATTGCCAAAGAATTTACAGACAAAGTAAAGGATAAGGCAATGGGTGAAAAAGTGCTTACAGCCGTATCTCCCGGGCAGCTGATGGTGAAAATCGTAAAAGATGAGTTAGCTGAGTTGATGGGAGGAACAGAATCAGAAATTGATCTTTCTGCTCGACCTACAATCATTTTAATTGCCGGTTTACAAGGAAGTGGTAAGACAACTTTTTCAGGTAAGTTGGCAAATTTTCTTAAAAACAAAAAAGGACTGAACCCCTTGTTGGTAGCGGGCGACATTTATCGTCCGGCAGCCATAGATCAATTGAAGGTTTTAGGTGAACAGGTGAAAGTGCCCGTTTATAGTGAGCCGGAAAACAAAAATGCAGTTGCCATAGTTCAAAATGCTTTAGCAGAAGCAAAGCAGAACGGCAATCGTGTTGTCATCATTGACACAGCAGGGCGTTTAGCCGTGGATGAAGTCATGATGACAGAGGTAGCCAACATCAAAGCAGCCGTGAATCCGCATGAAATCTTGTTTGTTGTTGATTCCATGACAGGACAAGATGCCGTCAATACAGCTAAAGCTTTTAATGACCGCCTTGACTTTACAGGCGTTGTACTTACAAAATTAGATGGCGATACAAGAGGAGGTGCAGCAATATCCATCAAATACACGGTAGATAAGCCTATCAAGTTTGTGAGCATGGGTGAAAAGTTAGATACACTTGATGTATTCTACCCAGAGCGGATGGCTCAACGAATCCTCGGTATGGGCGATATCACAACCCTTGTAGAGCGTGCCCAAGCTCAATTTGATGAGGCACAGGCAAAGAAATTAGAAAAGAAAATTCGTCAAAATAAATTTGATTTCGAGGACTTTAAAGAGCAATTACAGCAAATTAAAAAGATGGGAAACCTAAAAGATTTGCTTGCCATGATTCCCGGAATAGGAAAGGCTATAAAGGATATTGACATCTCCGATGATGCCTTCAAGGGCATAGAGGCCATCATCAATTCCATGACACCACAAGAAAGGCAGAACCCTGATATTATTGATGGAAGCCGTAGAAAACGAATTGCTAAGGGAAGTGGAAAGGAAGTAACCGAAGTAAATGCCTTTATGAAACAATTTGATCAAATGCGGCAAATGATGGGGCAAATGGGCAAAATGAAAGGTATGATGCCGGGAATGGGAATGCCCGGAATGGGAATGCCTTTTGGAAAGAGATAAAATGTTTTTCAAAAAACTTTTCTTGCTCAAAACTTTTTACTATCTTCGCACTCCAAAAACCATTTTTGTTCAACACAAATAATTTCTATTATTTATGTCCGTTAAAATTCGCTTACAGCGACATGGCTCCAAGAAACGCCCTTTCTACTTTATTGTAGTTGCAAACAGCACTGCTCCTCGTGATGGTAAATTCATCGAAAAACTCGGTACGTACAACCCTCTTTCTGTACCTGCCACAGTTCGTTTAAGTCGTGAGCGTAGCCTGCATTGGTTGCAAAAAGGTGCACAGCCTACAAACACTTGCCGCCGAATCCTATCTTTCAAGGGAGTATTGTTCCTGAAACATTTGATGCGTGGCGTAACCCTTGGTCTATTTGATGAAAAGACTGCGTGGGAAAAATTTGAAAATTGGAATGGTGAGCACGAAGAAGTTGTCGCTCGTCGCCAAGAAGCACACCGCAAACACAAGCAAGATAAACGTCATGCTATTGTTGCTGAGTCTGTGCGTCGTGTGGAAGAGAAAAATGCAGCTCGTGCAGCAGAAGCAACCGCAGCTCCTTCAGAAGAAGCCAGCACGGAAGAACATGCAGCCCCTGCTGAAGGTGAATAAATTCACTTATCTATCCAAAACTTTTACTAATTGCCTTCAATTTGAAGGCAATTTTTTTTGGGAGAGAATAAAACTTTTATAGCTTGGGTGAAAAGTTTAAACCCTATAATTTGCTTTAGCATTATTCCCAAGAACTATGTCATAATAACTATCTTTTTCCATTAGACATTATATGTCAGTATGTTTCCTGTACTTATGTTGTTGCATGTTAAAAGTTCTACTGCGAAGCAGTAGAACTTTTAAATAAAATATGTCATTTTGCATCTCTTGCAAATTGAGCCTAATTTAAATGAAAAGCAAACTTAAATACCGTATATATAAAGTGGTGGCGGTGTCTAAAAGATTACTTCATTACTTGATCCAATTCACACTTATTCCGCCTTGTAGCCATCTCCCCGGCATTTTTGCACCTAATAAATCACTGTAAGTCTGATTAAATAAATTGTCCACCTCCACAAAAGTGTTTAAATAATCTTTCCAAACAGAATAGGTGGCTCGTCCATTTATCAGGAAGTAGTTTTCGCTGATAGTAGCATCTATGGCTGTTGCTTGTTGGGGTTTACGATTTTTATAAATTCCGGTGAAGCTGACGGAGATTTTGCCTATTTGGTATCGTAAATTAAAGTTTGCAAGAAAGTTGGCATGTGATGAAATGTAGAAAGATGGATTATTTTCACTGCTGGTGCTATGTAACCACACCATGCCTGCATTGAGTTTGAATTGTTGTTTGGATGCAATTTTTTTAGTGTATTGCATATCTAATTCACAACCGGTAGTATTTACTTCTGCTATGTTGGTTGCTAAAGCATAACTGCCGGTTGGCGTAAGGTTTTCCTGTCGAGGCATATTGATATAGGGAGTAGAAACCCAATCTATCAACTTACTTTGAAAGCGTTGAAAAAAAGTTGTTGATAATTTTAATTGAGTTCCATAAAACCAATCCGCACCTGCTTCATAGCTCCACGATACTTCTGGTACTAAATAAGGATCACCTATGCTTCCTCCTGTCACTAAAGGTTTGTTGTAATTGTTATATCTCTCAGTAAAGTCTGCATCACGAATACTTCTTCCACCACTGACGCGTATTTGAAACGGATGTAAATGCCAAGAAGCATTAATTTGAGGCAATATTTCAGCTTTATTGTTGCCTATCAATTCAATTCGTGTAGAAGGCATTAGGTTCAATTGGTTTGAAATTTTATACTGTACGCTTGCAAAGAGGGCATGTTGTTGTATTTGGTGGTTACCTCTATCGTTTGATACAATCCCTTTGTTTTGAAAATTGTAACCGGATGTAAAATCAAGTTGTTGACTGAGTCTTTGTTGAAATAGTATTAAGGTTTGAAAATAGGTTGATTGATTTTGATTAGCTGTAGAACGTGAATTGAAAGCATATTGATCGGATAGGGTTTTTAAAGCAGTTTGGATACTTAATCTCATTTGTTTGTTTTGATAATCTACTTTAGTTTGACACCACCAACTGGTTACTTTTTCGGTAGCTGTATCCGAAACAAACGTGGTGTAGAAATTCTGAGCGGCAAAATTTCTATTGTCATAAGTGCTACGTACTGAAAGGTTCCAGTGTTTTGCGATGTGATAATGAAGACCAATTGAGCCGGTAGTGTTATAGAAATAGCCATTTTCTCCTCGTTGTGGACTACCTGCAGATTGATTGGATAATAGCCCACCATCCACACTGAGCTTTTGTCCTTGAAAATATCCGCCAACATTCATGTTCGTTAAGTTGAAATCTCCTACACCAACTTGAGCAATGGCTACTTGTTTATTAGGTTGCTGTGCATTGCTGAAAGTTTTTGAAATGATGTTGATAACGCCACCTACTGCATCTGCACCATATATAGCTGCAGATGCACCTTTTAGCACTTCAATACGTTCAATTTGTGCCGGTGTGATGGGTATGTATGCTGAAAAGTGTCCGGTATTAGGGTCGTTTAATCGCATTCCGTCCATGATTACTAACACTTGTTGATAGGTGCCTCCTCGAATGCTAATGTCGCTCTGAGAGCCTTGCGGACCGCGTGATTGCACTTCTACTCCCGGAATGTATTTGAGCAATTCATCTAAAGAATGAACCGGTAATTTTGATATTTCAGATCCTGAAACAATAACGATATTTCGTCCGGTTTCTGAGCTTCGAGTTTCGCTTAATGAAGCAGTTACCGTTATGGGGTCTAAAGTTTGTATTTGAGCAAGCGTTTGGGTTGTGCAACCTAATATCAGCATGGATATTTTCAGAAGGTTTTTTCTATTCATTAGTTTTTTGGTTTTCTAAATCCTTTTTTGTTCTTAAAATAAAAATGGCTGAAAGGTGCTTGTGTAGCAACTCTCAGCCGGCTAAATGAATTGGTTATGTTTAAAGCAATGATATCTTCTTCTTGTAGTAAGAATTCAATAAATACAAAGGGAGTGAGTGGGCAAACCGACGAAAGCAAGGGCGGATCGTCAATTTCTTTTTCAGAAAAACTACCGGTCAATAAGTTTAGGTTAGATGGGCTATTCGGTTTATTGGTTTTAGAGAGTAGAGTATCGGCAACTATGCTTTTTAGCCTACCAATGGTTATGTGCTTGCCAATAGTCAGAAAGGAAGCGTAAGATTTACGACTCCATCTTCTGAATCTTAGTGCACTTTTTGGGTTGTTTAGAGCAAGCATTTTTTTCGAGCCGCAATGTTACATACAGATTCTCAAAAAGAGATGAACAAGAATAGATAAATCAATGCCTAACGCGAGATTTTAAAACAGAAATGTAATTTCTTCTGCTTTAAAATTTAGCGTTGAGAATCGTTTATATTTTGTCCAATATAACGTGCTTTATTCAGCCATGATTTCTTTAATGATTGCTGAAATGTCTTCTGCATTTGGTTTTGAAAAATAATCACCGTCAGTAGCATAAGCAGGGCGATGTGCTTGTGCAGTAAGCGTGCGTGGTGCGGCATCTAACCATTTGAATCCACCTTGAATTTCCATTACTTGTTGGAACATATATGCAGATGCGCCACCCGGAACATCTTCATCAATAAAGACAATTCTACTTGTTTTTTTCAGCGACTCAACAATCTGATGGTTGACATCGAAAGGTAAAAGTGTGCGCACGTCAACTACTTCGCACGAAATGCCGGCAGGTTCTAAATAATTAACAATGGCTTCTTCTATTACTCGTAATGTAGAGCCGTAAGACACAATAGTGATATCTTCTCCTTCCCGTACAATTTCAGGAATACCAAAAGGTACGGTATAACTATCCAGATTGGCTGGCATAGGTTCTTTGAGGCGATATCCATTTAAGCATTCAATGACAATGCCCGGCTCATCGCTTTGTAACAAAGTATTGTACATACCTGCTGCTTGAGTCATGTTGCGAGGTACACATAAGTACATGCCACGAAGACTATTGATGATCATGCCAATGGGAGAGCCACTATGCCAAATGCCTTCCAAACGGTGACCGCGAGTACGAACAATTAGAGGACATTTTTGTCCGCCTCTGGTGCGATATAGCATGGTCGCAACATCATCACTGAGTGGTTGCAAGCCATAAAGTAAATAGTCTAGATATTGAATTTCGGCTATCGGACGCAATCCACGCATAGCCATTCCTAAGCCTTGACCAATAATGGTTGCTTCACGGATGCCTGTATCAAAAATGCGCTGCTCTCCATATTTTTCTTGTAATCCGGCAAAGCCTTGGTTTACATCACCAATTTTACCGAGATCTTCACCAAAAGCGACTACGGCAGAATTATTGGCAAAAGTCAAGTCGAAATATTTATTGAGAATTTCATAGCCATTGGCTACTTCTCCACTGAAAATGGCCGGCACCTCTTTCACTTTCATCACGCTTTGGGCAGATTGAGAATATAGATGCGAGCTGAACTTTTCTTTGTTTTCTACCTTTAGTTGGTCGTAAAAATTATTTACGGATCTAATGGCTTCTGTATTGCTATAAGCAAGGGAAATGACCTTACTTAGTGTTTGCATGATGTCTTTGCGAATAGGCTCTTTGATAGATTTTAGCCTTTGAATCATTTCTGCAACAATCACCGAATTAGCACCGCCTTCATACACTACCTGTTGGCAAAGATTGGCAGCTTGTTCTACTTGTTGTTTGATTGGATTAATAAATTTATCCCAAGCACGTTGTTTTCCGTCGCGTGCTTCTTGCTTAGCTTCTTGTTCCAAAGCGTCAATCTCTTCAGCCGGAGCTATTTCATTTTCCAGCAAAAACTCTCTCATCTTGGTAAGACAATCGAATTCTTTTTCCCATTCAAGACGCTCTTTACTCTTGTAACGCTCATGCGATCCGGAAGTAGAGTGTCCTTGTGGTTGAGTTACCTCTTGCACATGAAAGATAGCCGGGATGTGGGTTTCGCGTACTCTTGATATGCCATGTTGAATAGTTTGTACTAAAGCGGGATAGTCCCAACCTTTTACTGTGTATATATTGATGCCGCCTTTCTTATTGTCATATTGCATACCGGATAGCGCATCGGAAATTGAGTTCTTTGTTGTTTGGTATTTTCGAGGTACAGAAATTCCATACCCATCATCCCATACAAACACAGCCAGGGGTACTTGTAAAACGCCCGCAGCATTGACTGTTTCCCAAAATAAGCCTTCGGAAGTAGAAGCATCGCCAATGGTACAAAAGACAACCTCATTTCCTTTTTTCGAAAATTTTTCAAACCCTTTTTGAAGCTCCGGAATATTTCTATAACATTTGGACGCAAAAGCAAGCCCTAAAGCTCGAACCATTTGTCCGGCTGTTGGTGAAATATCGCTTGAAGATTGAGGTGCTGTTGTCAAGTCTTTCCATTCGCCATTATCATCTAACCAACGAGTACCATAGTGTCCGTTCATCATTCGACCACCGGTTGATGGTTCATCGTTTATGTCTGGGTTGGCATACAACTGGGCAAAGAATTTTTCAATATCGCTCATGCCGGTTGCAAACATTAATGTTTGATCGCGGTAGTATCCTGATCGGATATCACCGGGTTGCATACATTTTGATGCTGCTATTTGGGCTAATTCTTTCCCATCTCCAAAAATGCCAAACTTTGCTTTTCCGGTAAGCACTTCGCGTCGCCCAATCAAACTGGCTTCACGGCTGGCTATAGCCAAGCGATAATCTTTCAACACTTCTTGCTTAAATTCTTCAAAAGACAAGCGACCATTAGATGAAACCAGAGATTCCTGTGAGAGCATACAAGTTCGATTTTCGGGTGTAAAGAAAAAATGTTACAAATGTACTTTACTAACGGTGGCAAAATACAATAAAGACATGAAAGTGTAAACGACACTCAGATAGCACTTAAAAAAAGTGCTTAAATTCATTTGTCGAAAAATGCTACTTGCTTTCGGAAAACCAATTGGTTTATTTTGTTCAGTAAAAATGAATTAGGGAAAGGAATGAATAATCGAACCCTTAAACTTAGGTTAGCCCTTAATTGCTTTTACAATATCTTCGTAACTAAGATATTTTTTAGGGGCAGTCATCACTGAAATGAACAGTCCGTACAATTTTTTATCCTCGTTGAAATACATGGTGCCTATTTCATCACCACGTTTTACTTCCTTATTCAATTGATCAGGAACACCCTTTACGTCTTGATAGATGAAGTATTTGCCTTCTGATTCAATCACTACATTGAAATTTGAAACCATGCGAATAGTGCCGTTTACAACCGCATACGCCTTTTCTGATTTTGAAGTGAAATGTACTTTTGGCTCCTTCACTACCATTTTGTCGGAAGCTTCATTCTTTAGCCTTTTACCATTAATGCAAGGAATGTTTTTGGAAGACTGTGCAAGGGCAAAGAACACAAAAAGCAAACAGGAAAAAGAAAACAAAATGCGCTTCATCGAAAAATTTTGAGCAAGATAAATAATTCGTCGTGAAATGATTATCCTTTATCAATAGAAAGTCTGCCGGGACCAACAAAGAACAAGCCGAAAAACACAAAGGCTAATTCTATGGCATGAGAAACCGTGCCGATACCATCTCCTGATTTTAGGTGCATAGTTGCAGCCACTATCATAGTTCCTATCAGCATCAGGCAAGCTGGACGAAAGGCTAAACCAAGAATGATTAATGCACCACCAATGGCTTCTGAAATGGCTGCTAAAAATCCAAACAAAGCAAAATAGCCTGAAATGCCCATGTGTGTCATTGCACTTCCAATTGCCGCCCATTTTTCAGGACCACCTATTAATTTGGGAAACCCATGAACAATCATCATAGCACCCAATCCCAGTCTTAATATCAACAAACCAAAGTTGGAAAATTTAGAAGCGGAAGATAAAATTGCCATAGCGTTGAAAATTAGTAAGTTCAAAAATAGAGGGTAAATCTAACATGGCAATGGCAATCCTTTCGGATTGCCATTGCCAAATGGTAGAAAATGATTTTGATTTAAGGTACAATTGTATATTGAACAGTAACCCTTACTTGTAAGGGTGCTGTTACCGCACGGCGAAGTTTGCCACGTAAAAAATAGCGAATTTCTGTTTCTCCCGATGTGCTGAAATAGTTTTTTAGATTAACCGGATTAGAAGTGTAATCAAAAACTATGGGTTGCATTTCACGCTCACTACTTTGTGGAATATTGAGCCATTGACCAATGTTTTGCAAGCCTGCAGATGCACCTACATTACTATTAAACATAGCCGCCACATCAGAAATATTAGTGAAATTGTTGCCGGTAGATCCACCGGTAAATCCGGATTCTGGTGATACCGTCACGGTTTTTAAACGAACTTCTTTTACATCATTTAAAGAAAGTGATAAGCCGGATGGAACATACTTGTTGATGCTGTCTTGCAAATTGATCTTAGTGCTTACTGCACCTGTGTTAAGGGAGTCCAAACCGGAAGGTGTTGGATCTACATTGACAACAAAACTTTGCATCGAAAAATCAAAAGGATTGATGTTTTTAAGAACGGCATCTTTTACTTTGTTGCATGATTGTAGTGTAATCACGCTTCCTGCAAATGCCATTAAGCCGAGTGATAAAATTGCTTTCTTCATGTCTGAAACGTTTTTAATAAGGAAAAATGAATACGCAAAAATATATTTTTAATAAATAGCTGCAAACATTCTTTTTTGACAGCCGAAAAATTTAGTACAAATACCTGCCCACTATAGGCATCCGTCTTCCCACACCAAAAGCTTTGGGCGAAACACGAATGATGGGACAAAATTGATTTCGCTTGTATTCATTAGAGTTCACGAGTTTTAGTATTCGTTGAACTAATGTCGGCTCATACCCAAGTGCAATTATTTCTTTAGGTCCTTGACGACATTCAATATATTGATACAAAATTTCATCGAGAATGGCATAATCAGGCAGGCTGTCAGAATCTTTTTGCCCGGGACGTAATTCAGCACTGGGGTGTTTATCTAAAATGTTTTGTGGAATAATTTCTCCATTACGATTGATAAACCTTGCTAAGGCATAAACTTGTTGTTTATAACAATCGCCCAATACACTTAGTCCACCGGCCATATCGCCATAAAGTGTTCCATAGCCGGTTGCTAATTCACTTTTGTTGGATGTGTTTAACAATATAGAACCGAATTTATTGCTCAACGCCATTACTAATAATCCACGAATACGTGATTGTAAATTTTCTTCTGCAACCGAAAAAGGTAAATCCTTAAAAATGGTCGAAAGGCTTTCTTGGCAAGCATCAAATACGTTTTTGATAGGAAGAATATCAAAATGATTTTTTAGATTTTGGGAAAGCTGAACTGCGTCCTTTACAGAATGATCACTTGAAAAGGGTGAGGGCATCAACAAGGCTTGGACATGCTCACTGCCCAATGCTTCACATGCCAAAGCAAGAACCACAGCACTATCTATGCCGCCCGACGAAGCTATAATGGCTTTGGTGAATCCCATCTTTTTGAAATAATCACGAATGCCCATAATTAAGGCAGCATGTATATTGTTGATTCCTGATTCCGGATTAAATTGTATCGGATTGGGCGAATGGATATTAGTAGTTGAAGATGTATCGGTAGCTTGAATAAAAGTTCCTTCGTCTGTCCAATCTACCCATTGCATATCCTCTTCAAAAGAACTTAAACGGGTTACGAGCTTGCCTTTTGCGTCCAACACTAAAGATCCACCGTCAAAGATTATTTCTGTTTGCGCACCCACTGTATTACAATAAATGATTGGTAGTTGATAGCGAGCTACATTTTTTTCAATTATGGAAAATCGTCCGTCGGCATGAGTATAATCAAAAGGTGAGGCACTAATGTTAATCATCAAATCGGGGTGCTGATTGATTAACTGATCCATGGGACAAATTCGGTAGAGTGGATCGTCTTCCAAATTCCAAATGTCTTCACATATAGTAAGGGCAAGTTTTTTACCCTTAAATTGCAAAACATTCCATTCATTTGCCGGTTCAAAATACCTGTACTCATCAAAGATGTCATAGGTTGGAAGCAAGGTTTTAAAAACCGTTCCTTGCACTGCTTTGTCATACAACAAGTAGGCAGTATTATATAAGTTTTTGCCGGCTAAAACCGGATTACGTGCTGGAGCACCTACTATTACCCCTATACCATCTGCATATTGAGCAATGGTGTCAATAGCTTGTATGCTTTTGTCAATAAAATCTTCAAACTCTAAAAAATCGCGCGGCGGATAACCACATACGCATAATTCTGAAAAGACGATTAAGTCGCCTTGTTTTTCTTTGGCTGCTTTGATAGCCTCTATGATCTTTAGGGTGTTGGCTTCAAAGTTTCCGATATGGTAGTTCTGCTGAGCAAGAAATATTCTCATCGAAAAAGGAATTAATAAAATTTATGAGTTTAAGAGCAACTTGATTTTTAGATAACTTTTATTGACGCTCGTGAAATATTTTTGATAAAAAATTGCAGCCCGATTTAAAAAAAGAATGCCCGTACAATATTAATATTAGCACGGGCACTTGTTTTGGTTAAATGATGCTACAAAACTAATCCTTGCTATTACAAATGCAAGAGTTCTTTTCTTGTGTTGATGAATGATTTAAAAGAAAAGCCCAACTCTAAGAGCTAAATTATTCAATCGGATATTGCCATCCGTAAAGGTTCCTTTATAACCAAAATCATATTGATTAGGGTTTGTTACATCAGGTAAAAAGGCGTTGTTGAAAAAGATACCACCATATAAAGACATTTTATCTGAAATGGTTTTTTCTACACCGGCACCAATATTTAATTGAAGTAGGAATGGGGCAATGGTAAATGAGCCTATCATTTTTTCATGATCTCCATGAATGGTTTCCCGATTGCCATTGGCATCTGTATAATCAACAGAATAGGTTGCCTTTTTACCAATGTTGAACCCGCCGGTAAGCCCGAGTTGTCCGAAAACGCGCATTCCGCCTACGGATTTTAGTTCATCGCTTCGCAACTTTAATTGAAAGGGAATCTCGAGATACTGAAGTGTATAATTGAAGTCGGTATTGTAAACTGCATTTTTTATGACACTGTCTTGGTCAATGCGTGATGCTCTGATAATGCCACCACTGGTGTTTAGTTGAAATCCGGTAGAAATACCATAGTTCTCGGCGAAGAAATAGTCAACCATTAAGCCCCAAGTATAGCCGATTTTACTGCCACCGGAATTTACTTTAAAGATGCCGTTATCACTTTTGGCTGAGGTGGGTTTCATCCAAGAAACAGTTGGGGCAATGTAGGCTCCTAATCGAACACGGTTGATGTCAATTTTACGGTCTGTTTTAGCTGTTTCGCCTTCATAATATTGTGCAGAGGCAAGATGGGCAAGGCTGCCGGAAACCAGCAACAAGAGAAAAAACTTCTTCATGATTTTACGTTTTTAAATGAGGGTCATTGACAAACAATATAGCATCTTTCATTTGTTATGCTAAATTTGCGCGGCAAAGGTAAATTTTAAAGACGAAAAGGGGGATGGAAAAGGAAAAGTTTCACATTAGACTTCAGCAAACTATTGGTTTGCTTTTTGGTTTATGGCTTATGGTTGGCTGTGGATCGGGACAAGATAGTCGTCCGAATATAAAAAACATCAAAGTTTCGCCAATCGTATTCCGTTTTGACCGTGATATGGCAAAGCTGGATACTGCTAAAATTGAGATGGGACTTATGTCACTCAAGAAAAAATATCCTGAGTTTCTCGATTTCTATTTAGATAATTTAATGGGTTTTGGCATTCGAGAAGATTATGCAGATACGTCAGCAGGCATACGTTTGGGCTTGCGTCCATTTTTGGCACACCCCGACATTCGTGCTTTATTTGATACGGTTGACAAGCATTTCCCAAATGTAGATGCTCCCACATCATCCCTAATAGAAGGGTTTAAGTATGTTAAATATTACTTTCCGCATTTTAAAGTTCCTACTATCGTTTATTTTATTTCCGGATTAAATCAATGGTCAGCGATAACCTTAGATAGTAGCCTTGTAGGGGTAGGTTTGGATATGTACCTCGGCTCGCAATATCCCTTTTATAAAGCAGTTCAAATTCCACAATATGTAATCCGTAAGTGCTCTCCTGAATACATTTCTACTAACGTATTTCAGGCAATTTTTAGAGATTGGTATCCTGTTGAAATGGAAGATAAAAACTTATTACAACTCATGCTTCAACGGGGTAAAGAACAATGGTTTTTAGCTCATATTTTACCCAATACACCAGATAGTATTCGGTTAGGATTTACGGCAGCTCAATTGAGTTGGTGTGAAAAAAATGAAGCACTGATTTACAATTTTTTTATTGCACAAAACCTTTTGTACGAAACCAGTCCTAACAAGGTTTATCGGTTTGTTTTTGATGGCCCGTCAACAACCGGAATGCCTGCCGAAAGCCCCGGTAATATTGGAACATGGTTGGGCTATCGAATTTTACAAGCTTATGCGGAAATGCACCCAAAAGTTGATTTTCAGCAGATACTTTCTTTACCAGATGCTCAAAAAATTCTTCAAGATTCTAAATACAAACCTCATTAGTTTTTTTAAGTAGTCCTATTTTTTACCTTAATAAGATAATGTTTACATGCTCAGGAAAATTTTTACCCTTCTAACAATGGGTGCTGCATTAAATGCAACAGCACAACTCTCAAAAACAGATGACGTTAAAAAATCGCTTACCTTAGATAGTAAGGACACGGTTATGTGGGCTAAAGGCGGTGTATTTAACCTTGGAATTAATCAAGGTTTTTTACACAATTGGACAGCAGGTGGTGAAGTAGCCTCTATTACCATTAACGGACAGTTTAGTGGATTTTTAAACCGTATTTATCATCGTCATATTTGGACCAATAATTTAGACATGACCTACGGTTTGTTCTATGGCTATTCAAACAGTTTTATTCCAAGAAAAATTGATGATCGAATAGATTTTACTTCAAAATATGGACTTCAAGTGGACGATAAAAAGAATTTTTACTTGTCCGGTTTATTCAATTTCAAAAGCCAGTTTACAAAAGGATATGATTACACAGTGCCCAATTGGACACAATATCCAACCTCCAACTTTTTGTCACCTGGATATTTTACCGGAGCTGTAGGTGTGGAATATCGCCGTCAAAATAACCTAAGCTTGTTTCTTTCCCCTATTGCTGCTCGAATGATTGTTGCGGATAAGTATTACACTACCTTAAAGCCGGATGGTATGTTTGGCATTCCTTATGGTAAGACTTCTAAGTTTGAATTTGGTGCTTATTTTACGGGACGTTTACAAACAAACCCTGCAAAGAAAATATTCTTTAGAACCAGGGTTGATTTATACACAAATTATTTGGCTAAAAACCTAAAAGATTCCGTTGGAAACATCATCAAGCGCGACAATCCGGGCAATATTGATATTCTGTGGGACAATTTCTTCTCCTACAAAATGTCGAAATACCTAAGTCTAACCTTAGCTGCAACATTTATGTATGATAATGACTTGCCGTATTCATCAACTTACACGGATCCAAGCACCGGAAATGTAATTGCAAAAGATGAACCAGGTGCCAATTTAGGTTGGTGGCAAATCAAGCAATTGTTGGCTATTGGCATTGAATACCGTTTTAAATAATTAGCTTGCACAAGCATCAGTCAATCTTCTCGTTTTGATAACAAACGCTGTGGTTTGAGAGATGAAATTATAGCATCTTCTTCAAAATGCTTTTGTTAGAACGTTATGTCTGCAACTTATCAAATAAAATTACCGCAGTTTGAAGGTCCGTTTGATCTGCTGTTATTCTTTATAGAGCGCGATGAATTGGACATTTACAACATTCCGATTCATCACCTCACGAATGATTTTTTAGCGTATATCCACCAAATGGAAACGCTCAATATTGAGCTTGCCAGTGAGTTTATTTTGTTTATTTCTACCCTGATGCGCATCAAAGCAAAAATGCTTTTGCCAAGAAAAGAAATAGATGCTTTGGGAAACGAAATAGATCCTCGTCAAGAGTTGGTAGATAAGATCTTAGAGTATAAACGCTTTAAGGAAGCATCAGAAGCCATGAGTTTGATGGAAGCAGAAAGACTGCTTCAAACCAAACGTGGAAATATCAAGAAAGAAATAGAGGCTATTAGTGAGGAAAATTCAGAAGGGACGGAAATTCAAACCATCACCATGTTTAAGCTGATGCAGGCTTTTGAAAAAGTGATGAAACGTTTTCAAGAAAGGCAGAATAAACCGCAACACGTAGTGGTGAAATATAATTGGAGTCAAGAAGGGCAAAGGGATTATTTGGTGCAATACATGAAACATCAGTCTCGCGCAGCTTTTGAAACGATTTTTGCTCAGTGTCAAAATAGAATCCATGCTATTTTTACCTTTCTGGCTATGTTAGAATTGGTTCAACAAAAATATCTAAACATATTGATTGGCACCGGTCGCAATAATTTTATTGTAGAATGGAATAGCGAAGAAGCTGAACGTTACGAAGGGGAGATTAAATAAATGGCATACATCTTGCTTTACAACAGAATTATAAAGACTAAACAGTAGGTAAACATCATCTAAGTAAATCAGCAATTAAGCTGTCATTAATTCCAAGCTCTGTCGGACAGATTGCTTGGGATTATTTGTTTTAGCCCGTTTTTTAAGGACTTACCTTACCCACAATTCTAGTGTCAGATGAAATAGTCATTGGGATTTCTGCATTGGGGATTGAAATTGTTCCTGAAATATTTTGAGTGAAATGTGCATTCTGGATAAGTCCTGTTGTGGTATCAATTTCAAGAGTTCCTTGTTGTGTGCCGCTTAGTTTCAGTTTCATGCCACGCATTTGAGGGTCGCCTGAACTGATGCTTGTTGCGGCACCTTTCAAAGAAATGTTGGCAATATGATCATGAACTGATTCTAACTGAAAAAGTACAGTCATGCGAAGGTTTACAAATCCGGCATTTGAGTAAAAACTTCTTTGCCATTCATCTCCTACACTTACTGGTTTGTTAGGGTAGAAGCTGACCAATGGTTCTAATAAACCGCGCATGGCAGTGTCTGTAAAGGCTTTAGTGTTAGAAACAATTGTATCAGGAGAAAAGGATGTGATTGTTGATACGCGCCCCCATTTATCAATCGTAGCTCGAAAGGGTTGGTTGACCATATCTGCCAATCGAAGCAGTTCATTCGGTTGTTTGTTTCGATCTCTACTGTCGAATTCAATAGTCATTTCGCTACTTTTTGATTTGATATAGAACCTTTCAAAAGCAACAGTTAGTGAATTGGTAGAATCATTCAGGCTATCAACCGTAAAAGCAGATTGCAACTGCATGTGTTGTTGCATTTCTGTATTTAGCCCTGCAACTGTTTGAGTGATATTTATTCGGGAGTCAGTTAGGTAAATGAATTTTGTGAGGTCATGAAATTTGAAACCAATACTAATAGGGGATGTTTTTTGTTGTGATGAACTACAACTTTGAAAAATAATTACGAAAAGTAAAATGGTTCCTGAAAAATAGAAATTTCGAAGAGAGGTCAACCTCATTTTGATTATTTGTTAAACTGATTCATGGTTCTTTCCAACCCCACAGTGGCAAAACTTTCAATAGCATCTATTGATTTTAGAACATTTTCTTTTACGGTAGGGATTTCATTCAAGTTCCATTTGCCTAATACAAAATCTATTTGCTTCCCTTTGGGGAAATTATTTCCAATTCCAAATCGTAATCTTGAATATTGTGCTGTTTGAAGTAGTAATTCTATGTTTTTCAACCCGTTGTGCCCGCCGGCACTACCACTTCCTCGCAAACGGATAGTGCCAAGCGGTAAGGCTAATTCATCTACAATGACCAGTAGGTTTTCCAAGGGGATTTTCTCTTTATCTAACCAATATTTCACAGCTTTACCGCTGAGGTTCATGAAGGTTGTAGGCTTTAATACAGTAAATGATTTCCCTTTCCAACGGCAGTCAGCTACGTGTGCATGTCTATCTAAACGAAAGTTTCCACCATGCTTTATGACGAAAGCATCGGCCACATCAAACCCAATATTATGTCTGGTTGAGTCGTACTCAAAGCCTATATTTCCAAGTCCGACAATTAGGAATTTCATAAAGTGCGAAGATAATCAACCCAAACTCGTTCTGGCTCATTTTTAGAAATAGACTAAGAGTAGTTTCTTATAAAAAGGGTTCAATCTGAATGATTTAGCCTATGGTGAAAAATGTAGGAGGAGTATTCAAACTATTTAGTGTAAAAATACCGTCTTTAGGGGTATAAATTTTTCACAATTCTTTATTAATTTTCCGCCTTAAATAGTCGCCATGATTCGATTGATACGATCATTGTTTCCATTATTGTGTTTTTTGTATTCAACGATAGTATTTGCACAGCCACAATACTTTAATAGCAACGTTGGAAATACATCAAACGTTTTTCCATTAGGGAGTACTACAAATAAAGTTCAATGGATTTATGGTCCGGGTCTATTTAATTCCAATGGGCCTACCGGCACACCAGCACCTGCGGGTTTCATAACTACTGTTTATTTTAGATTGGGGTCGCTTGCCACAGCTTCTACATACAGTGATTATACAATTTCATTAGGGCAAAATGTAGGAACTACTACTTCATTCCCAAGCAATACCTATATTACAGGATTGACTCAGTGTTTGTATTCTGCCAGCTTTACAATGACAGGAGCTACTGCTAATTCATGGTATGCAGTCAGTTTGCCTACTTTTTTTCTTTATAATCCTTCGCAGTCGCTTGTTTTTGAGTTAACCACAAGTTCCTCTGGTTCAAATTATGTATCTCAGGTAAATGGCACCGGAAATCAACGTATTTGGGGAACCTATGGTAGCGCAATTGGTACATCAACCGGTACTGGATTAGTTGATTTTGGTTTTGATTTAATTCCTCCAACGCCATGTTCGGGTAAACCCAATGCGGGTGTTGCCTCTTATGTTCCGGGTTGCCCTGCTATGGTAAAATTAACAGGAAACACTTTTGCCGCCAATATGACGATTCAATGGCAAAAGAAGGTTAATTGCGGTGGTGTATGGACAAATATTCCGGGAGCTACAAGTTATGCATACAATATTGGCTCACAGTCAGTACCAACCAGCTATCGAGCATTTTTAGTTTGTACAACTTCCGGTCAGTCTGATACCTCAAATGCTGTTCTTGTTAATTCAGTTTCTCCTTGCTATTGCACATCTGCTGCAACTTATGGCACCTATCATAACATTACAAACGTAACGTTGGGTACACTTAATAATTCATCCATTTGCTCAAGCGGATATACCAATTTTGCACCTACTGTTGCCGCACCCCGTTTAATAAAAGGTGATCAGTATCCTATTTCTATTACGGCAACCAATTGTGGTGCTAGTACCCTTTCGTATGGTGTTGCTGCATTTATAGATTTTGACGGCGATGGCACGTATGCTCTTACCGAACGGGTGTTTGCTACTGCATCCATGTATAGTACTTCTCCGTTTAATGTGTCTGGCACTATTTCAATTCCAACTTCACAAGCTTTTACCGGCATCACCGGAATGCGAGTGATTTTAGCTTATAATGTTGCCGGAACAAGTATTACAGGTTGTCAAAGTAGTACTTATGGTGAAACTGAAGATTATGTCGTGAATATTCAAGAAGCACCCAATGTTACCGGAACTGGATTGGTAAACTATCAAGGCACTTATTGTGCTGGCTCAAATGTGGTACTTACCGGATCAAGTCTTTTTGGCGGCACTCCAAGTTTTCTTTGGAAAAAACCAAATGGAACTTGGGATACATCAACTACTTTGACCATTAACAATATTCAACCTTCACAATCTGGTAATTATTATCTCTATCTCTTAAAAGCTAATGCTTGCCCGGGTAGTCCGGTTGACACTTCGGCGCCTCGTTGGGTACAGCTTACGGTGAATCCTGTTCCACCGATGCCAACAGTAGCATCTGTCATTACTTATTGTCAGAACGATCCGTTTGATTCGATTCATGCAGTTGGTGTGAACTTAAAATGGTACACCGTTCCAAGTGGAGGCGTAGCCGGACCTAATCCGATGATCAATACATCCATTGGCGGCACTTATACATTTTATGTGTCTCAAACTATAGATGGCTGCGAGAGTCCACGCAAACAAGTTACCGTAACCGTTTCGCCGAAACCCCCTATGCCAACAGCTACCAGTCCGGTAGGCTATTGTCAGGGCGATCCCTCTATACCCTTGTCAGCTCAGGGTCAGAACTTGCGATGGTATTCGGTAGCGACAGGCGGCGCGGGCACACCGATAGCCCCTACACCGAGCACACAAGGTCAGGGTAGCACTACATGGTATGTAACCCAAACGATAGATGG
>JAFDXO010000172.1 GCA_018267925.1 Bacteroidota bacterium
TACTTTGTGGTGCGTCATTTTTCGGTGGGTGTAGGGGGCGAGATCTGGACCACGGGGCAGAAGAGTTCGTTTGTAATGGGTGCCCGCTGGTATGCCAACGACAAAGTTTTTTTACGCTTTCGCGGATTGATAGGTGCCAATGATGCTTCGCTTGGTCTTGGTTTTGCGCACCCCCTTACTAAAGATGTGCGGCTGGAAGGGCTGGGCGATTATTATTTTGGAGGCGGGGCTTTTGCCTTGCGCATGGGCATAGGCTATATTTTGCGGTAGGTATTAACCGGTTCGCAGCGAGCATAAAACGACAAGTAAAAAAATGACGAACAGACATCGGGGAAAAGAAGTGTTGAAATAGATAAATCCATTCATTTCGTGATCCTATCTTTCAAGCCTGCGGTTTAAAAATGAAATTAAAATAAATATGGTAACCCATTTCAAAATTCAATACCAAGCAACAATTCATGCGCCCCTCGAAAAAGTTTGGGAGGCCTTGACCAACCCGGAAATTTTAAAACAATATTTTTTCGGAACCGAGATGATAACCGATTGGAAAGTGGGAAACCCTATTCTATTCCAAGGCGTATGGGAAGGGAAGCCTTACCAAGACAAGGGCGAAGTGCTGGAATACGAACACAACAAAAAACTTTCATACTCCTATTTAAGCAGTTGGAGCGGGAAAGAAGATTTGCCCGAAAATTATTTATGGGTTTATTATGAGGTAACCTCCCGCGGAACAACCACCGAATTAACCATACGCCAAAGCAACTATAACGAAGAGCAAGCCAAACATTCTGAAGGAAATTGGGCTGCGCTGGTGGCCAACATGAGAAAAACGATCGAGTTGTAAAAGACCTGCGCTCACCCTAACCACCTAAATAAAAAAACAATGAGCAAAATAATTTTTGACAGCGGCCTTTCGCTCGATGGCTTTTTTGCAGGCGACAACCGAGGCCCCGATAACCCTATGGGGGGCGTTTCAGGAAAAATACACCAGTGGATGTTTAAACAAAAAGCGTTTTGGAAACACATTAAAATGGAAGGTGGTGAGGAGTACGGTGCCGACAGTAAATTAATTGACGATGTGTTTGCCCGAACAGGCGCTTACATTATGGGAAAACGAATGTTTGAAGAAGGCGAAGCTGTATGGGCCGAAGACTTATACGAAGCCGATGTGTATGTACTAACACACGAAAAACGGAAACCCTGGATCCAAAAAGGAACAACCACTTTCTATTTCATCCAAGACGGAATTGAAAGCGCCTTGGAGAAAGCAAAGAAATCAGCAAATGGAAAAGACATACGAATACAAGGCGGGGCCAACACCATTCAGCAATTTCTGAATGCCGGGCTGATAGACGAATTTTTCATCCACATCGCTCCCGTTTTTTTAGGAAGCGGTATCCGCCTGTTTGAGGGCTTGGATAAAGATAAATATGTGCTACAAATAGCAGAAGTAATACCCGCCCGCCAGACAACCCATATACGATACAAACTAACACGGAAATAAAAACAACTTTGGCTACCCAAAATACTTTTTGCATCGGATGCCGCAATAGTTCGGTTGGCTCTAAATAATACAATAGAAAACTAATGGTATGATTAACGAAGGCTAACGCATTGGCCAGCATTTGTACCCCCTCCGGGCAGATGTGGCTTCTCTAATGCATCAACTGTTTTTTTATGAAACAGCTTATTCTTAAGCCGGACAAAGTCGGTCTATCTAATGGCAAACAGAACTAAAACAAAGAGGCTGGCAACGAAAAAACTTCGCCCAGCCTCTCCATTTATTTACAACTATTTTTACCGAGCCGCAAACCGTTTGGCCACTTCATTCCAGTTTACCACATTCCAAAAGGCCGCACAGTAATCGGGCCTGCGGTTTTGGTAATGCAGGTAGTAGGCGTGCTCCCACACATCTAATCCTAAAAGAGGGGCACCTTTTACTTCGGCCACATCCATTAGTGGGTTATCCTGGTTAGGAGTAGAAGTAACCGCCAGTTTGCCATCAGCCGTTTTTACCAGCCAAGCCCAGCCCGAGCCAAAGCGGCCGGTGGCGGCTGCATTAAACTTGGTTTTAAATTCATCCAACGTGCCAAAGGCAGCATTGATGGCATCTGCCAGTGCACCTGCAGGTGCTCCGCCTGCCTGCGGGCCCATGATCGTCCAGAACAAACTATGGTTATAATGTCCGCCTCCGTTGTTGCGCACCGCGGCCGGGTATTTAGAAATGTGTTGGCAAATTTCTTCAATGCTCAGATGTTCTTCGGGCTTGCCGGCAACGGCATTGTTAAGGTTGGTTACATACGCATTGTGATGTTTGCCATGGTGTATCTCCATCGTGCGTGCATCAATGTGTGGCTCCAGTGCATTAAATGCATACGGAAGCGCGGGAAGGGTAAAGGCCATACAAATTTTGGTTTATAATTTTAAATGAGTGATTTTTATTTTTCTACAATCAAATATACCAACAAATTTTTTGTACGAAAGTTCATATCCTTCTGGCGGCATGCCGGTGTGTTCGTTCTGGGGGTTGTACGCGCCAGGTTCGTCTTACTCCCGCTTCGGGCTTTCTGCATTCCTTGCCAAAATTTTTAATTAAATTTAATACGTTATGGCATCCGGTCTATCGCTCCCCACTATCGAAGTGAAAAGAATTTTTCACCGTAACCAAGATTGTCTGGCTTTCTATTTTAAGTACAATAAAGAATTGATCGAATGCATAAAAAAAATTTCGCACGTTACATTTTCCAAAACCCATCAATGCTGGTATGCCCCCATGCGCCCGCACCTGCTGGCCGAAATTACTGGAGCTGTGCACGGCCGGGCTATGGTTCATGATACCGAACAGAAAGAGATCGAAAAACAAAATAACAAACCTCCCAGTGTACCACTGGCGGCCGAAGAAGAAGCCCGCACGATACTACGGCTAATGGAACAAAAAATGCACCTGAAGGGCTACTCTCCGTCTACGGCTAAAACCTACCTTGATCAGTTTAAACGTTTTTTGCTTTTTTACCGGCAGCATCGGCCCAGCGAATTATCAGAAGCGGAGATACGAAACTACCTGCTCTACCTGGTAGAAAAAAAGAAGGTAAGCCGCTCGGCTCAGAATCAGGCTATTAATGCCATTAAGTTTTTTTATGAAGTGGTGCTGAAGCAAGAACGCAAAGTATATTATCTGGAGCGCCCGATGAGGGAATTTCGGTTGCCGTCTGTATTAAGCCAGGAGGAGGTGCTGTCTCTTTTTAAAGTAACTCAAAATCTGAAACACAAGACCATGCTGATGCTGATTTATTCGGCCGGGCTGAGGCGAGGCGAGATGTTGCGCCTGCGTGTGGGAGATATTGATTTTAACCGGGGCACGGTGTTGGTAAAAGCGAGCAAAGGTCGCAAAGACAGGCAGAGCATACTGGCCCAGATGCTGGTACCTTACTTAAAAAAATACCTGAGCGAATACAAACCTGCCTACTGGTTATTTGAAGGCGAAAAGGGTGGGCAGTATAGCGAGCGCAGCATACAGCAAGTGCTTGTGGCGGCCAAGAAAAAAGCGGGGATTAAGAAAGAAGCCACACTGCACACCCTGCGGCACTCGTTTGCCACGCACTTGCTGGAAAGCGGTACATCTACCCGGTACATACAGGTGCTGCTGGGGCACGAGTCATCTAAAACCACTGAAATTTATACGCACGTTAGCCGTTTTGCATTAGACAAAATCAGAAGCCCGCTAGACGACCTGGCGGGCACCAAGTTTTTAAAAAACAAGGGTGGCGAATAGGGTATTGCCTAAAAAATATATCTTTCGATTTTAAGGTTTGAATGAGGTTTCTAGGTATATTGTGTCATTAAAAACGAAAATATATATACACGCAATATGCGCCAGCACAGACGTTACCAGCAAGCGTAGAAAACCGACACGACCAAAATCTAACGACAGTAACTCGACAGACTTTTTCGCTGTTCCTTGACACAAACCGACCTGACTTTTCCGACACTCAAGCCGACCCAAATGGTTTTAAAAATTTTTCCCACCGCACATTTTAAAAAATAATTTTATGCCTGCCCGCATTTTGCACATTTGGTTTTGCCCTTACACACAAAGCCTTCGCTTCAGCAAAACCAAAAGAGCAAAATTTTTCCCACGCACTTGTTCGGGTTATGAAAATAAATTGTAATTTTGACAAAATTGTCAAGGCGAAAATTTCAAGGTAATGAAAGAAACATTTGGAGAATACATTCACAATTTGAGAGTTGAACACGGCTTAACTCTTACAAAGCTTGCGGCTGCGCTTGATATTGACCAATCAACGCTTTCCAAAATTGAAAATCAAAAACGCAATGTTCCAGAAGAAATTCTTCCCAAACTTGCCAAGGTTTTCAAGCTGGACATTAAGAAACTTGAAAAAGAATTTTTCAGTGAGAAGATAGCAGAAATGATTTACCGAGTTCCCGACTCAACAGAATTATTGACACTGGCAGAGGAAAAAGCGAAATACTACAGAGTATCAAAGGTTAAACAAGGAAATTTAAAATTTTAAAAAATGGCAAAATCAATAGAACAATACTTAAACAAGGTTATTCAAGGTGACTGCTTAGATGTAATGAAAAATATTCCGAGCAAATCCATTGATATGATTCTTTGTGATTTACCATACGGAACAACTCAAAACAAATGGGATTCGGTAATTGACTTAGACCAACTTTGGAAACATTATGAAAGAATCATCAAAGATGATGGAGCAATTGCTTTGACTGCTCAGGGACTATTTACAGCAAAGTTGATTATGAGTAATGAGAAGTTATTCAAATACAAAATCGTTTGGATAAAATCTAAATCAACAAACTTCTTAAATGCAAAGAAGCAACCGCTTCGTAAACACGAAGACATCTGTATCTTCTACAAAAAACAGCCTACATATAATCCACAAATGACAAATGGAGAAGCATACGACAAAGGCATTAGAAAAGACCAATACACTGGTAGTTATGGAGATTTCAAACCGAGACACGTTAAAAGTAGTGGAGACAGATACCCAAATGATGTTGTATGTTATGAAGAACAACCCATTGACGACTTTGTATATGTGAAAACTGCGGAATCAGAAGGACCCGTTTTGCACCCGACACAAAAACCAATTGAATTAGGAAGATACCTGATAAAGACCTTTACAAAACCAGGAGATGTTGTTCTTGACAATGCTTGTGGAAGTGGAAGTTTTCTACTTTCTGCAATTCTTGAAAACAGACAATTTATCGGGATTGAAAAGAATGAAGATGTTTTACTACATAAAGTAAAGCCAGTTGATTACATTAAAATTTGCACTGATAGGATTCAAGAAACACTTAAACGCAAGGAGATTGAAGAATCAACTTTAAGATTATTCAATGAGCCAATTGCAAAATATCATACACTTAATTACAAAAACGGAAAGGCAAAAGTAAGTCCAGCAATTTATTAATTGAATTACCTGAAATGGCAAAAGTTACATACAACGAAAGAAGCTGGGCAATAGATGTTATAAGTGAAATCGGCTTGCATCTTGCAAATAAAAGTTGGCACTTTAAAAGTGCAGGTGGTGAAAGCACCATAAGCAACGAAAAGTCAAGTCTATTTCCTGATGTGTTGATTTTCAAAGACCAAACAAGAAATATCATTTTGCAAGGTTGGGAATTGAAAATGCCTGACACACCAATTAATGATGCTGAATTAATTAGCAATGCAATCAAAAAAGCCAAGATTCTACAAAGAGACAGTTTTATTCTGTGGAATGTAAAGAGTGCCGTTCTTTATTCTAAACAAGGAGATTCATTCTCAATTTTAAAAACTTGGAATGACATTGACATTAATAACCGAACAGAAGTAAAGCCAAAAGAAACTCTTTGGAAATCATTACTGCACACCATACTTTCAGACTTAAACGGCTATTTTGAATCAGGAGAAATTTCAGATGAAGTTTCAACAGAAATTTTAGCTGTTGATGCAATCATTGATGTTATACTCGAAAATATTTCCTCGACAGCGGAAAACATAAGGGGAAATTTTAGAAGAAATTCAAGACTTGAAGCCCAAATAAATAGTTGGTGGCTATCCTCGGCAACAGAATATGGTTATAATCCGACTGCAATAAAAGACGCTTCAAATAAATTACCTACTCTTTCAAAAGTAATTTTAACCGATTGGGTTTTCAAAATCATCTTCGCAAATGTGCTGAAAAGGCATTTTAATGAAGCAAGAGCAATAGAGTCAATAAGCAATGAAACTTCGATTGAACAAGCAAAGGAAATAATTACCTCAATATCCGAGCATTGTAATTTTTGGAATATTTTCAGCGATAACCTTGCAATTGAGTTCATTTCAACTTCTGCTTGGAAACAAATTATCCAGTTAAATCAGTTTCTTTCATCAATCAACATTGCAGGAATTGAAATCGAAATCCTTCATAATTTACTCCAATCTTCAATTGTTTCAGCAAAACGTAAAGTAGCCGGACAATTTGCTACTCCTAAAAAGTTAGCGGATTTATTGGTTAGATTAACCATAGAAGACAAAGAAGGAATTGTAATTGACCCTTGCTGCGGAACAGGAACAATAATCAATCAAGCATATTTGCTCAAAGAAGAATACGAGTTTAATCAAGACGAAATTATAAACAGTATTTGGGCATCAGACAAACATTCTTTCCCTATTCAATTGTCTACACTTACTTTGGCAAAGCCAAACAACATTGGCAAGGTGCTTAACATTTTTAGAAAAGATGTGATTGAATTAGCAACAGGGCAAAATGTAACTTTCAAAGACCCAAACAATGGAAACGATATTGTAAAAATTTTCCCAACTATTGATTATGTTGTTTCAAACTTACCATTCATCAAGAGTAAAGAAATTGAAGTATTAAACCCGAACATAACAGAAATAAACAACTTCATTCAAGATAAAGCTGACACTACAAAATCACTAAGTGGCAAAAGCGATATTTTCGCTTATATCCCATTTTATTTACATCAGCTACTTTCTGAAAACGGAAAAATTGGGCTGATACTTTCTAATGCTTGGTTGGGAACTGATTACGGAGAAATTTTCTTAGAGCTTATTCAAAAATTCTATGACATTGAAACTGTTGTAATTTCAGGAAAAGGAAAATGGTTTGACAATGCAGATGTAGTAACTACTTTCCTAATTGCAAAAAAGCGGAACCCCAATACTCCAATAAACCAAAACAGAACAATTTCATTTTGCACCCTAAAAGAAAGCATAAACGAAATACCTAACATTAAACAATTGAGCGAAAATATTTTGTTGGAAACTGATAATCAATTTGTAGCTGTTCAAAATTATTCAGTAAATGAGATAACCAACTTTGAAACTATTGGTGTTCCTTGGTGCGGTTACTTTGCAAATCTTAATTGGCTTACAGAAGTTTCAGAAAAACTAATTGATTGCAATCAGATTTTCAAGTTTACTCGTGGTGAAAGAAGAGGTTGGAATCCCTTATTTTATCCTGCATCTGGTCACAACATTGAAGCGGAATATATAAGACCAGTTCTGAAAAACCTAAGAGGAACATCAGGACTTTATTGTTCAGCAGATGGAGAAGCATTTTGTTGTTCAAGAAGTATTGAAGAATTAGAGCAACTCAATCATATAGGTGCTTTGCAATGGATTAGTAGTTTTGAAAATCAAAACAACGAAACAGGCGTTCCGCTTACTCAATCTTTGCGTAGAGCTAATATGTTTTGGTATGAGATGAAAACCGAAAATATGGCTGACTTTGTCGCCAATGTGAATTACGATAAAAGTTTATTCATTGCAACCTTTGTTAATCGTTCTTTCATTGACCAAAGAATGATTGGACTTTCAATTAAAACGGAGCATCAAGATGAAAACAGAGTTTTACTGCTTGCCTTATTAAACAGCGTTCTAAGTATGTTTTTTATTGAAAGTTTCGGTTTTGGTAGAGGTTTAGGTGCACTTGATTTAAGAGCGACAAAATTTGAGCGTGATTTTAAACTATTAAATTATGAACTTTTATCAGAGGAGCAAAAGCAAAGTATTATCAATGCTTTTCAACCAATTGCTAATAGAAATAGATTGCCTTTAGAACAGGAAGTTGAACAAGCAGACAGAGTAAATTTTGAAAGAGTTCTATTTGAAGCGTTCGACATTTTTGAGCATTACGAAGCAATTAAATCATCGTTGTTACATCTGTATAGAATCAGATTTGCGGTAAAAATGAATTAAAAAATGAAGTTGCAACAAAAGACATTAGAGAAATTAAGAAACTTAATCAATGAGGAAACAGAATATCGTTCAGGTCCTAAACTAGTTGATTTCTTTAATAGTTTAGGTGCAAACGACACATACAACAGAGGCGGTGGGTTTCCTTCTCGATGGATGTATACGGACGAAAAACTATCAAAAATCAATGGTACACCCGAACTTGACAAATGCATACGAAAACTTTTTGCACCTGTAAATTTCATTGGTCGATTTGCAGAACTGGACAAATTCATTGCTGACTTCAATCAATATCTTGCATTTGATGGATGGCAGGTTTTAAGAAAGGAAACCGAAATAACATTTACCAAAGCAGGGAAAATAAAATTTGAAGAAAAGATTGAAGTAAAAGAAGATGATTTTTTACAAAAAGAGTTTAGCGATATTTCCCTTGACAAATTAGGTTTGGACAGCATCATAACAGAAACTTTGAACATTCGATTTGACGAAATAAAAAAATGTTTAAATGCCAAAGCTCCAATGTCGGTTATTTTTCTTTCAGGCAGTTCACTTGAAGGAATACTGTTAGGAATTGCATCAAAGCATCCGAAAGAATTTAACCAATCAAGAACATCGCCTAAAGACCAAAACGGCAAGGTAAAACCATATCACGAATGGACACTTAGCAATTTCATTGACACAGCAAACGACATTGGAATTTTGAAAGAGGACGTAAAGAAATTCAGTCATTCATTGCGTGATTTTAGAAATTACATTCATCCATACGAACAGGTAAGTTCAAGATTTAATCCTGACGAACATACAGCAAGAATTTGTTGGCAAGTTTTGAAAGCAGCAATTTATCAACTAACAAACAACAAACCCAATGCACAGGTGTAAGCACATTTGCAAACCGCTACAAGCCGACCCGCAGACCAAAGTTTGCAAAAGAGCTTCCACCTTTCCCACCCAAGAAAAATTATTTTTTAAAATTTCCTTCCCTTCAAAAATTTTTAAAACCGCCACCGCACAACCGACACATAAAGACAAAAACACAAACTGGACATTGACAGCGAAACCCTTATCAGACCTGACTTTCAAGACACGACAGACAGAACGCCAGCTGGTAACAGCGGTTTTGCAAAAGTGGCGGTGCAGTGCTTCGTATGACAGTGAAGTGGTTAATCAAAATTTAGTGCTTCGATTGAAGTTTAGTGGTGAAAATCGCCACCTTCGCAAAGCCGCAAACCGTTAGCTGCAACCCTATGACGACAGACAGAGAAACATTTAACCGACAGAAAAATGACCCGAAATGTCAACCGCACAAAATGGCACATTTGGTTTTGCCCGAAACACAAGCCGACCCTTCGCAA
>JAFDXO010000173.1 GCA_018267925.1 Bacteroidota bacterium
AGAATAATTCAGATTGTAGGACTAACGATAATTTCAATGATTCTCATTTATCTTTTGACGAAGATTTAAATATTAATCCATTGTGCGGCACATTTGAAATATGAATAAAAATAAAAAGGAATTGATAATTGAGAGTTTCCAAAAAATGGATAGCACTATGCTTGAAATTTTGTTGGACGATAACAAAACATATCAAGATGCAGCAAAAGACATATTTCTTGAAAAACTAAATAAAGCATTTTCAGAGTTCAAAGAAAAAGGCGATACTTTTTTGTTTTCGCATAAAGGATTTTGCAATTCTGATGAATGTAATAACAAAGGTTGCAGCGGTTATTCGTTTGTCGGCAACAACTCAAAAAATTATGTTGATTTTATTTTTCAAGAAACAGAAAATGAAATAAATGACATTTTCCATTGCAACGGTTTTGAAATTACAGGGGAGTCTATTGAAACAAATAATTCAATAAGCATCTTCATAAAAAACGATGAAAAAGCAGATTTTAAGCCGAGCATTGATTTTTTGATTAAAAGCCAAAAATGCAAATTAGCATACGAAGAACTTATTCATTTTCAAAACACAGCTATTGATAAAGAAGTGTATTTAGTATGGTTAGAAAAATTTTACCCCTTATACAAATCATTTGACCTTCCGCCTATTTTTTATGCTGAATTTGATAAATTCTATTGGCTATACAGTAGAATTAACGAGCTAAAGGATTTTTTGCAATCAAATAAATTTGCAATAAAGGCTATTAAAGAATTTCAAAGCATAGACAAGAGCAACGAGAAACAGTTGCTAATATGGTTGACCAAATATGAGCAGACAGGTAATAACCTTACACTGTTTTTATATGAGGATATTGATTTTGAACAACCTGAAAAGAATAAGTATTTTAAAGTTGATAATCTTAAAATAGATACATCAGACTTTAAACATATCGCAAAATTCAAATTTTTGTTTGATGAACATTATTGGGAAATGCTTGAAAAATACTCTACTTTTAGTAAGGAGGAAACTACACGATATATAAATGAAAATGATGAAATGTCAAAATATATTAGTTCTTTATCTTATCATTTAGACAAAAAAGGCATTCAATTATAATAATCAACGCTTTTGGTGGCACATTTGCATTTTTACCGACACACAAAGCCAAACAAAAAATGCAAAAGAGCCACCAGCCAACTCACCACGACAGACCAAATGAACGGACAAACAACATATAGACAAGCAGGGCGAACCGCTAACAGGCAGTTTGGCAAAATGGCGGGGTTAGTGCTAAATTCAACGGTAGTTCTTCGATTAAACAGTAGTGCCAAACTGAACATTTGTGCTTCGATTTCCGCCACTTCGCCAAGCTGCTAAACCGTTAGCGGTCATTGCTGAAAAACCGACCGTCATAAACAAAAAGCGGAAAAAATGATAACAATTCAAGAATTACTTTACAATCGAGGTCTTGACAAAAATGCAAAAGTCAAACTCGTAAGACACAAAAGTGGAAGCCACGATTTATACAACCTTTACAAATCTGAAAGAGAGCAATTTTTAGCGTATCAAAACTCACAATCCAAAGACGTTTTCAACGGAGTTGATTACGTTGTTTCTTTTATTGGAGAGGAAGGAATTTTAGCAAGATTTATTGGCGTTTATCAAGTTACGAACCGAGAAAAAATTGCTGACGACCATTTTGAATATCAAATGATCGAAATTGTCGGACAATTTGACGACCTTAAAGAACGAGTAATCATCAAATGGAGTAATGCAATTTCTTGGCATCAATGGATAAAAAACGCAATGGAAGTCATCGAAATTCATCCAGGACTTCATTACAAACAATTTACTGACTATTTTGATTTTATCCTTAACTTTGACGAACTCAAAGAAATCGTAGTCAATCAATACAGCGATTGGAAAAGAATGTTATCGGTTACAAAAGGAATTTATCTGATTAGCGATACCAAAACGGGCAAACTTTACGTTGGTTCGGCTTATGGAGAAAACGGAATTTGGGGACGTTGGTGTAATTATGCCTCAACAAACGGACACGGAGGAAACAAAACGCTAAAAGAACTTATCGGAAACGACCCAAATCACGGCAGTCATTTTCAGTTTTCGATTTTAATGCTTTTACCAAGAACAATTACAGCGGATGAAGCAATCAAAAAAGAGCGGCTTTTCAAAAATAAACTCGGAACAAACTCATTCGGACTAAACAATAATTAACTATGAATTCACCAAGAGTTATAACTCACGCAGGACTTTCAATCAATCTTTCCCAAATAAAGTGTTTTCGCTTGAGCAATTTCAACGACATCGGAAAGAAAAATACATTGACTGTAGAATTTAAAACCCGATATGGCTATATCCAACATCCTGAAACTGGAGAATGGGAAAAACAAGAATATAACGAATTTACAGAGCTTGCATTTCCAGACTATGAAACCGCTACAGCTTATACTAATGAATGGATTGAAATCTGGCAGGAATATTTAGACGAGCAATCTTAAATTCCACTTTCATTTTTTGTAAATTTGTCGTTTACAGAACAGAGTATGGCAAAAAATAAAAAAATAGAAGTTGAAGGCAAAGAAATTACGATAATTCTTGACAAAGAACAAGAATACATTTCGCTTACCGATATGTTGAAAGCCAAAGACGGAGATTTTTTTATTTCCGACTGGCTTCGAAATAGAAATACCGTAGAATATCTCGGAATTTGGGAAAGTGTTTACAATCCAAATTTTAATTATGGCGAATTCGCCACAATTAAAAGTCAGGCAGGTTTGAACAGTTACAAACTCAGCGTGAAAGATTGGGTGGAAAAAACCAATGCTATCGGATTGAAAGCAACCGCAGGACGATATGGTGGAACTTACGCACATCCCGACATTGCATTTGAGTTCGGAATGTGGATTAGTCCGCAGTTCAAAATTTATCTGATAAAAGAGTTTCAACGCTTAAAAAGTGAAGAAAACGACCGTCTTAAATTAGGGTGGAATTTACAGCGAACTTTGGCAAAAGTTAATTATCAAATCCATACTGATGCAATCAAAGAAAACCTGATACCAAAAGAAATTACGAAACAACAAGCAGGTTTTGTTTATGCAAACGAAGCCGATTTATTGAACGTTGCACTCTTCGGAATAACAGCGAAAATTTGGAAAGAAAACAATCCAGACCAAAAAGGAAACATCAGAGATTATGCAACTTTGGAGCAATTGGTTGTTTTGAGCAATATGGAAAGTATTAACGCTTTGCTTATCGGGCAAGGTTTATCGCAAAGTAACAGGCTTGTCCAACTTAACAAAGTTGCCATAACACAAATGAAATCATTGCTCGAAAGCAACTCAATGAAAAAGCTAAAATAAACCGTAGAAATTGCAACGAACCGCTAACATGAACTGTATATAGATGACTGTATTCACAGCGGGGTTTTGGAAGATGTTATTATCGAAGTAGAGGTAAAAGAGAATGACTCAAAAAGCAACTTAAAACTGCGCAAAGTCCGATTTTACGATAGGA
>JAFDXO010000174.1 GCA_018267925.1 Bacteroidota bacterium
TCTCTATGTCTTTTATATCGCTTCATATCTATTGAATTATGGCATAAAGATACTGACATTCAACATAATACAGAAACAGTATAGTATAATGTATTGTTAATTTTAGTTTTTAGAGGTGCCCATAAGAACTACCCCCCCCCCCCGTAAAATAGAATGGTTGAAATTGACTTTTTCATAAGAGTGTTTTTTGGTTTAAACGTAAAGTTAAAAATCTTTTTTTAAAAAAACAAATAGTTGCTATTTGATGCGTTTAGACAATAAGATGAGATAGAATTTTTTATTTAGTAGAGCGTGCAAACATTATGCAATATATCTTTTATAGACGTAAATTTATTCCGGCATAAGTGTTTCATTCACATCAAATATGCTGAAGTGCTTATTTCATGGACAACTATTTTGAGCATGATTGAAGAAGATGTGTTGTCAATTGAGTAAATTCACTTAATACGAAACGGGTCGCGCCTTTGGCGCGACCCGTTTCGTATTAAGTGAATTATTCTGTAATTCTAAACTGCTGTTGTTGTATCGCCCGCTTCGCTATCTAAATTAGTTTCATCATCTTGTGCCTCAACATTTTCCTGCTCTTCAATCCGTGCTATTGCTGCAATTTCATCCCCATCTTCAAGGTTAATTAGACGAACACCTTGTGTAGCACGTCCGGTTTCACGTATGTTTTCAACCTTCATTCGAATGGTTAAACCGGATTTGCATGTTATCATTAAATCATCATTTACTTCTACGGCAAGCAAACCGACTAATGAGCCTGTTTTTTCGGTGATATTGATCGTGCGAACGCCTTTCCCACCCCGATTCGTAATTCGATAGCTGAGTTGATAATGATGCGTCTGTCCTTCTTCATCCACTAATTCGAGCAATTTTGATAACTCTTCTAAATTAGCATTTTCATCTACCGACTCAAGGAGTGGTGTGCGTTTTCCTAATCCCTTTTCTGAAACTACTAATACTTGTTTGTGCTTCATATCATTTTTGGGAACGCAAATCATACCAACAACTTGGTCATTTTCTTCATCTAATTCTATTCCATAAACACCGATTGCTCCTCGTCCGGTTGTGCGAACTTTATCTTCCGGGAAAGTTATTGCCCGTCCGGATTTCACAGCCATCATAATGTATCCAGTTCCGTCAGATAGGGAAACATCTAAGAGTTGGTCGCCTTCTTGAATGGTAATTGCATTTACTCCATTTTGGCGTGGGCGGCTAAAGTCTTCGAGTGAAGTCTTTTTAATTATTCCAAACTTCGTGCATAAAACGATGTTATGATTTTGCACATACTCCTTATCATCCAGATGAGGGATATCAATAATAGTACGAATCTTATCCTCAGGTGGCAATTGAATCAGGTTTTGGATAGCCCTGCCCTTTGCATTTTTATCTGTTTCTGGAATTTCATAAACTTTCAACCAATAGCAACGACCTTTTTCTGTAAAAAACAATAACGTATGATGGGTTGAAGCGATAAAGAGGTGTTCAATATAATCTTCATCACGAGTACGCCCGCTCATGGCACCGCGTCCTCCTCTTCTTTGTGAGCGAAATTCAGCGGCAGAAGTGCGTTTTATATATCCAAGATGCGAAATCGTAATAACCACATCTTCTTCTTCAATTAAATCTTCAATACGCATTTCATTAGCCAGATATTGAATCTCTGAGCGGCGTTCGTCACCAAATTTTTTCTTTACTTCTTCCAGTTCATCTTTGACTATTTGATAGCGCATTTCTTCATTGCTCAAGATTTCTTTGAGATGCGCAATTGTCTTCATCAATTCTGCATGTTCTTCACGAATCTTGTCGCGTTCCATGCCAGTAAGACGTTGCAAGCGTAATTCCAATACAGCTTTTGATTGGATTTCACTCATACCAAACTTCTCCATCAATCCGTTTTTAGCGATATCCGGAGTAGCAGAATTTCTGATTAAGGTGATAACCTCATCTAAATGATCGAGTGCAATCAAATAGCCTTCTAAAATATGAGCTCGCTTTTCAGCTTCTCTTAATTCATATTCTGTACGGCGAACAATTACATGATGTCTAAAATGAACAAACTCAGAAATCAGATCTTTTAGGTTCAGAGTTCGTGGACGACCATTAACCAGTGCCACATTATTGATTCCGTAAGAAGTTTGGAGTTCGCTGTATTTATACAGTTGGTTGATGACAACTTGAGCTACTGCATCTCGACGCAATTCAACGACTACACGAGTACCTTCTTTGTTAGATTCATTGGCAACGTGTGTTATTCCATCAATAATCTTGTTGTTTACTAAGGAGCCAATTTTTTCGGCAAGCGCATCACGACTTACTTGATAGGGTACTTCTGTAATGATAATTTGCTCTTTACCATTTTTCATTGTTTCCACAGTCACCTTTCCTCGCAACACTACCCTTCCTCTTCCGGTGTGCATACCGGCTTTAATACCATCAATGCCATAAATGATTCCACCGGTAGGGAAGTCGGGAGCCTTCACATGTTTCATGAGGTCGTCAATAGAAATATCGCGGTCATCAATATAGGCAATACAACCATCTACTACTTCATTTAGGTTGTGTGGCATCATGTTAGTAGCCATACCAACAGCTATTCCCGATGAACCATTGACCAATAAACTTGGAATGCGAGAGGGTAAAACAGAAGGCTCTTGCAAAGAGTCATCAAAGTTGAGCGTGAAATCAACCGTTTCCTTTTCAATATCCTCCATCATGGCTTCTCCAAGACGTTGCATCCGCGCTTCGGTGTAACGCATGGCGGCCGGCCCATCCCCATCTTGTGAACCATAGTTTCCTTGTCCATCCACCATCATATATCGCATACTCCAAGGCTGAGCCATGCGTACCATTGCATCATACACTGCGGTGTCGCCATGAGGGTGATATTTACCTAATACTTCACCCACAATACGCGCACATTTTTTATAAGGCTTATTGAAGGTGTTCCCTAATTCATGCATGGCAAAAAGCACACGTCTATGTACCGGCTTCAATCCATCGCGAACATCAGGCAAGGCACGTCCTACTATCACAGACATAGAATAGTCTATGTAAGCAGTCTTCATTTGCTCTTCAATGTTGACGGGAATTATTTTACTGGAATCGTCGGTATTTTGTGGGGTTAAATCTTGGTTGTTTTGATCCATAAAGGAAAGAACGGTTGTGTGGGCGCGAAGATAACGTATTTAGCCCTCTAAACAGAGAGAAACAATACACAAATGTGGATTAAACCCAAACTTTTAAAATTCGAAACCTTGAGAATTCATTTTCCTAACGCTATTATGACTTCATATTTAAAAATTGCAATGGAATTTCTAAAGAAGCTCCTCTACAAAGTTGAATAACAGATTGTAGGTCATCAATTTTTTTTCCTGTTACCCGAATGGTATCATCCATAATAGCTGCTTGTACTTTTAGCCCGCTATCTTTTATCAGTTTCACTATTTTCTTTGACATATCCTTGTCCAATCCATTGCGCACTACAATAGACTTACGAATGTATTTACCAGATGGTGAAAAAGCTTTACTGAGGTCAAAGGCATTACTTTCCAACCCCTGACGCATAGCTTTGGTAAGCAACACATCTTCCACCTGCTTGAGCTTCATGTCGCTTTCTACTTCAAGGTTTATCATCATGTCCTTTTTGTTTAATTCAATCTGGACATGAGTCCCTTTAAAATCAAATCGGGTGTCAATTTCTTTTTTGGCAACATTTACGGCGTTATCAAGCGTTTGTAAATCTACTTTTGAAACTATATCGAACGATGGCATAACTCAAGCTTTAATTGATGAATGATTAGGCAAAATAAAAAGTAAATACTCAATCAGCAATACTTATGTAAACAGCATGAAAATAAAACATCCTTATTCCTACCTTTAACCTCAAATAATTAAGTCCGTTTTTGTGGCAACAGAGAGTATTTCCGTTTTCGACATTTTCAAGATTGGCGTAGGCCCCAGCAGTTCACATACATTAGGACCTTGGCGTGCGGCATTGCGTTTTTTAGACACAATAGAAAAACATGGGATTGACCAAGTTATTTCTATTCGTACTTTACTCTATGGTTCACTTGCCAAAACAGGAAAGGGGCATGGAACGGATGTAGCCGTGATTTTAGGACTTTGTGGCGAGGATCCCGTAACCTTTGATGTAAATGAAATTAACCCTCGTATCCAACAAATAGGCGAAAAGAAAAAAATGAATTTTGGTAAACGAAAACTTTTGCCGTTTGATCCGCTAAAGGATGTCGTTTTTCTGATGACCGAAACTTTGCCGTTTCATCCGAATGCACTTACCTTTTTATGCCAATTTGAAAATGGAGAAGAAATTGCTGAAACCTTCTATTCTGTGGGTGGCGGCTTTGTAGTGAAAGAAGGAGAAAACAACGGCTCAAGTAATGAAATTTCTCTCCCCTTCCCGATTGAAAATGCTGACAACCTCTTGCACTGGTGCCTCAAAACAGGGCTGAGTATTTCTGAGATCGTGATGGAAAATGAACTGTCTTGGCGTAGCGAAGAAGAAACAAAAAAAGGAGTTCTTCGATTTTGGGATGTGATGCGAACATGTATTTATCGCGGTTGCCATTTAGATGGTGAATTGCCGGGAGGGCTTCAAGTAAAGCGGAGAGCATCCAAACTCAATGAAAAATTGCTACAAGGAAAAACCTACGAAAACTATGACCAATGGCTGCAAGAAGTTCGAAAGGGAGGCAATGGTTTTCAATATATTCTTGATTGGGTAAGTTGTTTTGCCTTAGCTGTAAATGAAGAGAATGCCTCATTTAGTCGTGTCGTTACAGCTCCTACCAACGGTGCAGCAGGCGTTATTCCTGCTGTTTTGCAATACTACCTTGCATTTTGTGGAGACTATTCCGAAGAGAAGATTGTTCAATTTTTACTGACTGCATCTGAAATCGGAAGTATCTTTAAAAAAGGAGCTACTTTATCGGCCGCAATGGGCGGATGCCAGGCTGAAATTGGCGTTTCTTCTTCTATGGCAGCAGCAGCACTTACTGAATGTATGGGTGGTAGTGTTCGCCAATGTTTAATGGCATCTGAAATAGCTATGGAACATCATCTTGGGCTTACCTGCGATCCTGTTGGAGGCTTAGTACAAGTACCCTGTATTGAGCGAAATACGATGGGTGCCATCAAGGCAATTACCGCTGCACAATTGGCACTGCAAAGCAATCCTGATCATGCCCGAGTTTCATTAGATACGGTTGTAGATACCATGTGGCAAACAGCCTTAGACATGAATCATAAGTATAAAGAAACCGCAGAAGGCGGATTGGCTGCTCATATACCCTTAGGACTAAAAGAATGTTGATTGTTTTGAAGCCTTTAATAGCTTAATCTCTCACGTCTAACACATCACGTAGTGCGTTGCCTAATACATTAAAAGCATAAACCAACAACATAATGGCTATGCCCGGAATGATAGCAAGTATAGGACGATTCGCTAATAAAAAATTGTAGTGTTCTTTAATCATCAATCCCCATGAGGGTTGTGGCGGCTGTACACCAATTCCCAAAAAACTTAACCCAGCTTCAATCAAAATTGCCGTAGCAAAATTACTTGCAGCTATAACCATCACCGGACCGGCAATATTGGGCAAAATATGCCGAAATATAATCCGCATATCGGACAAGCCTAATGCTCTTGCAGCTGTGATATACTCCATCTCTTTTAACACCTTCACTTGCCCGCGAATTAATCTTGCAGCACCAACCCACATGGTTAAACCGATGGCTATAAAAATTTCCCAAAACCCTTTTCCAATGGTAAGGGTAATAGCAAAAACTAAAAGTAAAGTTGGAATTGACCATAGAATATTGATAACCCACATCACCAAATCATCCACCCAGCCACCATAATAACCGGCAATTGACCCTAAAAATATTCCAATACTTAGAGATAGGAGAACGGCAACTAATCCTACAGAAATACTAACACGTGTACCCACAATTAAACGCGAAAGAATATCTCGCCCATACCGATCAGTACCCAACCAAAATGTTTGAGTCTTAATCTGATTTTTTATCACGTCATTAAGTGAATAGTTAGGACTCGATTGAAGTGAAGAAAGTGAATAGTGTAGCGTATCTTCCAATCCATCGTCAACATAATGACGAACAACTAATTGGTTTCCTTTCACAAAATAACCATTGATAGGAACGGAAACAAAATTTGTTGGTTTTCCACTCCAAAAAGCTTGCCAGGCAGGCGGTTCTGATTGATTTACCATTTTGGGGACAAGCAGAAAGTGAGTGGAAAAACCCGGCTGTTTAGCGGCTAATTCAATAGCCATATTATTGGCAAAAGGTGTGTTGTCAGGTGCAATAACATAAGCAAACACAGCAATTACTACGGTAAAAAAAATTACTGTTAATGCCACCACAGCAGTAGATTTGTGAAATAGCTTTTGCCCTATAGTTTGCTGTCTGTTCAAAAAAAATGTATTGGTATTTTATAGTCCATATTGTGTAATCAGATAGACCAATTGTGACATAACGACCGCACCCAGCTTTAATTCTCGATGATTTACAATTTCAAAAACATCGTTTGCGGTATGATGGTAATCAAAATAACGCTGCGGATCGGGCATCAACTCTGCGCAAGGAACACCCATCTTTTCAAGCGGAGAAATATCTGCACCGGATCCATGCTGTTCAAAATCATAAACGCCATAAGGTAAAAACAACTGGCGATAAGATTGTAGATACTTTCTCTTTGCTAATGGCATAGACATAGAAAAACCCCGTGGAGAAAAGCCACCGGCATCACTCTCTAAGGCAAAAATGGGATGTTCATTATGTGCCTTTGAACTATCTGCATAAGCTATACCACCACGCAATCCATTTTCTTCGTTAGTAAACAGCACCACACGTAATGTGCGCTTAGGACGAATTTTAAGTGCTTTAAAAGTTCTTAAAACTTCAATACTTTGCACAATTCCGGCTCCATCATCTTGCGCTCCTTCACCTACATCCCAACTATCTAAATGCCCACCTACCACAACCAATTGATTGGGATAATCCGATCCTTTCAACTCTCCGATAACATTGAAAGACATTTTGGTTCCACGCATGGTGCAGTGTGATTGTAATTGTGCTTTTACCACTCCTTTATTACAAGCTTCTTCAAGCCTATCCGCACTATGATTGCCAATAGCCACAGCCGGAATTTTTCGCACCGAATCCGCATATCGCATTGAACCGGTATGTGGTTCATCATCATCGCCCGTTGATAGGCTGCGAATGATAACCGCTAAAGCACCTCGACTTGAAGCTATATTAGGCGCAGTCCAACGATAAGAACCGGCTTTGCCATAAGCCTCAAAACTGTTTATGATTTCTTGAGGAAAGCGATGATTGAAAAAAATAATTTTACCCCTTATTTCATCATTCGTCAAACGTTTCAACGCAGCATAATCTTCTACCATTACGATGGGTGCTTCTAAGATTTGACCATTGGTGCCTTCAGAATTACCAATTGACAACATCCGAATACTTCTCCATTCTTTTTCGTTTGGCAAACGTACTTTTAAGCTTTCAGCCCCGCGCACCCAATAGGGGACTTCAGCCGGTTGTAGCCAAACCTTATCAGCTCCGGCTTGGGTAAGTGTTTCGGCTCCCCAATTAATAGCTTTTAGGCACGATTCGGAACCACTGATACGATTTCCAATTTTTTTACACAAATAGCGTAGGTCATCATAACAATTTCCATGAAGCATGATCTGATTAGCCAATTGTCGAAAAATAAGGCTGTCAGACTGTGCCCAAACAGACAAATGAGTCATCATGAAAAAAACAAAAAAAAACTTTTTCATTTGGTAGAAATATGATTGAACGATTTGGGCGGGATTCCTATTTGTATTTAAAAATTGCAGCTCAAAATCGTGATTTAAATTAGCGTATAAGCGGATAAAAATACGTGCCTTGTGCAAGAAAAAAATAGTCTTATTTTTAGGCTTTATTGCAGCATTAATGAAACATGCAATAACCAATTGAAATTGATAGGTCACACAAATCCTGTAATTTCTCAATGACTACTTTGAATCATAACTACTAAAACTTCTAAAATGAAAAAAACAAGTACTATTCTTGCCTTAGTTGCTTGCGCAGCCTTCATGGCTAATTGCTCTTCCAGTAAAAAAAGTGCAAGTACAGAAATGAGTGAGGCTGCAAAAGTTGCAGAGGTAAACAAAAACTTTACACCTACTCAAATGTTAGAAGGAAAGACACTTTGGGAAAACCATTGCGGCAAATGCCATAAACTCTATGAGCCGGGATCACACTCGGTAGCAAAATGGGAACGTGTTTTACCCCGAATGATTACACGTTCAAAACTAACCAACGAACAAGGTCAATTAGTACGAGCCTTTCTTTTATCTAAGGCAAAAGTTTCCTGATATTTTTTTTGACTATCAAAAAACTTTACCCAACCATCAGGTTGGGTAATTTGTTGTGTAGGATATTTGCACCACAGAAAGATTTTATGAAAATTGGCATTGTTTGTTATCCTACATTCGGCGGTAGTGGTGTTTTAGCCACAGAATTGGGTATGGCTTTATCTGAAAAAGGTCACGAAGTGCATTTCATCAGCTATCAGCAGCCGGTAAGATTACACTTTCATCCCAACATATATTACCATGAAGTTACCGTTCAAAATTATCCCCTATTTGATTTTCCACCTTATGAAACGGCTTTAACAAGCACATTAGTCCAAGTAATTACCAACCACCATCTTGACTTATTACATGTCCACTACGCTATTCCACACGCATCTGCCGCCTATTTTGCTCGGCAAATTTTAAAAAAATCAAGACGCGATGTACCTTATATTACCACTCTGCATGGCACAGATATAACCTTAGTTGGTCGAGATCAAACTTATGCACCGGTTGTTACTTTTTCTATCAATGAATCGGATGCCATTACCGCTGTTTCACAAAATTTGAAAGACGAAACTTATCGTCACTTTCTCATACAAAAAGACATACAGGTCATTCACAACTTTGTGGACCCTTCTAAGTTTCATCAATCAGACAAAGAACATTTCAAAAAAATGCTTGCTCCAAACGGAGAACGAATACTGGCGCATGTTTCAAACTTTAGAAAGGTGAAACGAGTAGAGGATGTAATTTTTGTTTTTGAAAAATTGCACAAAGAAATTCCCTCTAAATTATTGATGATAGGCGATGGACCGGAACGCCAAAATGCAGAAGAGATTTGCCGTTCGTTAGGAATTTGTTCAGATATTCGTTTTCTCGGAAAACAAGAACAAATGGAAGAGATTTTGAGCATTACAGATCTGTTTGTATTACCTTCTCAATATGAAAGTTTTGGGCTTTCTGCTCTGGAGGCAATGGCTTGTGGTGTGCCGGTGATTTCTACCAATGTAGGTGGGCTGCCGGAAATTAATGTAGATGGCATAACTGGTTTTTTGAATGATGTTGGCGACATTGACGGGATGGCAAAAAATGCAGTTGAAATTTTAAGAACCGATGCAACCTTGCAATTGTTTAAAGATGCCGCTTTAACACACGCTAAAAAATTTGAAAAATCACGTATTATTCCTCAATATGAAGCACTTTATGAAAATGTACTTCGTGGATACCATGCTTTAACCTGATAAATGGTATTTTTAAGATTTATTTCCCAACGCAATAAAAAAAATGAACGTCTTCTCTACCAAGGAAGATTTAATTGCAAAGGAGTTTAAGAAAATAACTTTTTTTTAGTTGAAAATAGCTCTAACTTTAATCGAAATTTATCTTTCAACTTTGAAATCAATTATCATTTTTTAAACCCTTTTCATTTCAGTTTTTCCCTTTTTTAACGACCTATTGAAACACGAGTTTTTTGTCATTTAACATCAATCCCTCCCTTTTGATGATAAGTGCCGAAGCAGTAAGTTCATTGAATTTAAAACATTAAAAGAACTTGGCTTCTTTTAGGCTGAAAAAATATTATTAGGAAATTGAAAAACAAACAAAATGTATTACACTGTACAAATTCCGCATCAAAGTAAGAATCACTATGGATTCAAGACAAGTTGGTTACTTGGCGTTTTATTGCTGATTGCGGCAAAAGTTACCGCTCAACCCATTCCTTGTCCACCCAATTTGGATTTTGAAACAGGCACCTTTCAGAATTGGGACTTACAAATTGGACAAGCTACGGTAAGCACTAACAACCCTGTTTGGCAACCCATAGGACCTCCGGTTGTAAACAGACAGACTATCACTTCGTCTGCTTCACCAAACGATATGTATGGCGGCTTTCCGGCATTGGCACCCGGTGGCGGTACTTATTCTATCAAACTGGGAGATAATACTGCCGGATCTAAATGCGAGCGTGCCAGATATTACATTCACATTCCAGTTTCAAGTAACAACTATAGCTTCGTCTATAAGTATGCTTTTGTATTAGAAGATCCGGGACATCCAGCTACTCAACAACCCAAATTCATTGTTCGTCCTTACGACTCGGCAACCGGCGACACCTTTGCATGTGCTACCAAAACTTACATTGCCGGAACAGCTATCCCGGGTGTACAGACATCGCCTCTAACCGGACCTGGTGGCAATGTTGTAAACTATATGGCTTGGCAATCCGGAACCATGAACCTTTCAAAACAAGGCGGTAAAACCATTGTTATTGATGTACAAGCATTTGATTGTACTCCCGGCGCACACATGGGTATGGGCTATTTTGATGTTATCAGTTGCGGAACTTATAATGCCGTAGTGGCAGCTTGCAACCTAAGCGGTCCCGGACTTACTCTTTCTGCACCTCCGGGCTATCAAAGCTATACTTGGTATAATGCAAACTGGACACAAATTGGTACCGGACAAATCTTAACCGGCATTACTCCGCCCAATCCTGCTTCCTTCTTTCGAGTTGTGTTAGTCCCATTTTTTGGTGGTTTAGCCTGCTCTGACACCTTGGTGACAAACCCCGTTGCCGATGTTACACTTAAAATCACCTCTGACACCGTTTGTTACAAACCCGGAACACCCGTGCAATTAGGGGCCACCATCGGAGGAGGAATCCCTCCCCTCACCATTGCTTGGACAGGTCCAGGCCTCAGTTGCTACAACTGTACTAACCCCGTTTCTGTAACTTCAGGAAATCCAACCTACTCTGTTAGAGTGACCGACTCAAACAACTGCTACCGTACTGATTCTATTCGATTTATCGAAAGCCACTTTACGATGAGTGCAGGGGACAGCTTTGTTACTTGTATCGGAACCCCCGTGCAACTGAATGCTTGGGTGAAACCAACCATCGGTAACTATAAATTCAAGTGGAAACCCGGTGCCGGTCTAAGCAATACCAATATTCTTACGCCTACTTTCACTCCCAGCAACAATACTTTAGGAACAACCACTTATGTCCTTACCGTTGACTCCGGCGTGTGTAGAAAAGTAGATAGTATCACGCTAACCACTTTACCCAATACTTTCTCTTTAAATGATACTGCCGTCTGCAAAGGAACCGTCTTTCAAATAGCCGGTATGGGGCATCCCGCTTTCACTTATCGCTGGACTCCTACTATCGGAATCTCTGACTCGACGGTCGTGTCGCCTATTGTTCAAATTGATACTACTCGAAGCTATACCGTTACCGCAAGCTATCCTACTTGCCCAACTATCGTCAAATCTATAACCGTAGATGTCCAACCCGTGCCCATTGTAAACGCCGGACCAGACACCACTAAATGCCAATGGGATATTTTCCCCATTAACGTAAACGTAAGCCCGGGCTGGTATCAAAAATATATTTACCAATGGTCGCCTAACCCCGGTTTATCTAACCTCAATATTCCAAACCCAATCTTTACAGGACAAACTGATGGTAAACTTTTAGTGAAAGTAACCACACCGGCAGGTTGTGCAGGACAAGATTCCCTAAACATTAAAGTTCACCTTGGAAACTTCGCTAAAGTTTCGCCTGCCGACACCGCTATTTGCCCTAACAATTCCGTAGCACTCAAAATTACCGGCGGTAAATATTATCAATGGAAACCCGCCGCCTTCTTAGATAGTGTAAACTCGCCAACTCCTATATCTACTCCAGTTACCGATATGCACTATATTGGGTATGTAGTTGACAAATACGGGTGTAAGGATACTGTCTATTCTAACATCTTTGTTCATGCCGATGCCTTGATCAATATGCCCGACTCCATCACCCTTTACCCCGGCGAACAAACACAATTAGATCCGCGTGGAAATGCACTCTACTACCAATGGTGGCCACCGGTTGGACTTTCTGCTAATCCCGGTGTAAATCCAACCACCATCGCTAATCCTTTTGCTTCGCCTGATGTTAACACGCGCTACTTCCTCAAAGCAACTACCGAAAACGGTTGTAGCACTACCGACTCTATTGACGTAATCGTAAAAAGCGAAACAATCCTCGACCTCCCTAATGCTTTCAGCCCGGGAAGCAGCCCTAACGCAACACTCAAAATTGTACGACGCGGTGATGCTACTTTGAAGCTTTTCCAAATCTTTAACCGTTGGGGTACTAAGGTCTTCGAATCTCAAAATATTGATGAAGGTTGGGACGGTAAACTTAACGGTCAACCACAACCAATGGGCGTTTATGTCTATAGCATCGAAGCTGTTTCCAAAAATGGTAAACCTTTCAACAAAACAGGAAATGTTACTTTGATTCGCTAAA
>JAFDXO010000175.1 GCA_018267925.1 Bacteroidota bacterium
ACCGATTAAAAAATCGGCTTCCTGTCCTAATATTCTTGAACCTGCCAAACTATCCTGTGTTATCGGTTTTCCTATTTGCTTTGGTGTGTGGTGGATAACGATAAGAGTAATTTGGAGTTTATTAGAAAGCTCACGGAGCTTCAAAGAAACTTTCTTAGCTAAGCCGCTATCTTCAATGCCGCCTTCATATAAACGGCTTAAACTGTCAATAAAAACTATGTTGGCATTATTCACTCTTATCATTCTTTCAATCTCTTCCCAATCTTCATCACTGCTAATCAATCTCGGTACTAATTCAGTAATGACCTGATAATTTTTCATCCAATCGGTAGAACCTAAATTTTCTGTCAGCAGCGAGGCTTGCTTTTTATTTCTTTCAGTTCTATTCTGCCAATATTCTTCCAAAGAAATAAACATCACTTTGTAATCATCATGTGTTATCTGTTGCCCAAAGAATGTTTGCAACTGTGCTGAAAGGCACATTGCAAGGTTTTCGCAAAAAGTGGTCTTGCCACTTTTGGACGGGCCAAAAACAAATCCGAAGGATTGTTTTTTTATACCGCCCCAAATGAAGGGAACTGGCGGCTCTTGGTCGTGCCTTTCAATCAGCACATCTAATGTAACTACTCCCTTGTGTGCATAGCTTTTATTGTTTGGGGCAATAGTTTGCTGAAAAGCAAACTTGCCAAACTCCAGCGGATTGTTTTTGTAGGCACTATTTATTGAAGCAGATACTTCCACATCATCATAGTTGTAACCGCTCTTTATTAATAGTGTAGCTTCTCTTTCAGGGATGCCCTGACGGTTGCAATTATTTGCAAGTAAGTGAACGAAAGTATTTCGTGAACCTTCAACAAACTGTTCTTTGTTTTCTGTTAGCCTGATACATTTTTCAAATGCCTGCTGCCAGTTGTGGTAGTTGTTGGCTGATTGATTTTGAGGGTTCAATTGTTTCATAGGTATTGCAAATGTGGGTGTGAAAATCAGGGCTTGCTCGTTCACATATAGTTCACGGTCTGAAGAATAATAGCAGAGCCTGTTAATGTTTTTGCCGGACTTGTCAATTTCTACATTTAACTTCTTTTCATAAATAGATTTAAGCTGATTAAATGCTTGTTCATGTTGTAGTGGGTCGCTGCTAACCTGTACTAATATTTTAAGACCTGCTCCTGACGGGGAGATAAAGCAGCAAAAAGTTAATTGCATAGCAATTACTTTTTCTTTGATGGCTAAAAGTTGGTCAAGTGGCAATTTGTCAATATCAAGGATTATAAAACCTGAATAGGTTTTAAAGTGTTCTGCCTTTCTTCCTCCCTCAAACTTGCCTGATGGAGTAAAACACATCAGCAGTTTTTTCTTTTCGCTGTAAGCGTCTGTATTACCCTCTGCATATAGTTTTCTGCAAGGTTCAATGATGTGCCACTGCACACTATTATGAATTTGTGTCAGCACTTCATTTAAAGGCTTTTGTTCGTAAGGGATTGTATCAAGTATATTTTTATATACCGACACAACGGGGTATGACTTTGTAAATATTTCCACCGTAAAGAAATTTTTAAGCGTTAAACAGAAAGCAAAAAAGTGATACTCACTTTTTGAATGCTTTGTTGTAGTGGGCTTTCAATAATTCCTCTACATCTGAAAGTTTATAATAAATTTTGTTTCCGACTTGACTAAAAGAAATTAAGCCACTGTCTCGGTAATGTTGTGCAGTGCGTTTAGAAATTTTGAGCATCAACATTAACTCCTGATTGTCCAGCCATTTTTCTTTAGGTTCTTTTTCTTTAGCTGTTAAACGGGTGTTGATTGCATCCAGTTTGTTTGAAAATTCTCTGTAAACTTCTGACTGAAATGTTACTACTTCCATTTTTTAAATATTTGAGTGTTATTGAATAATTAACACTGCAAAAATGGATAGAGTAGTGTATGTATTTCACTGGTAAGGGGTGGTACAACCCTTGCTAAAATGTAGGATGGGTAAAGGTTTTAGCTATAAAAAATATTTATACTTTCCGGGCATCTTCAAGCATTTTCTTTAAAATATCTACCCAATAGTTTGCCACTTTTTTATCGGTGTCGCTGAATAAGTTGTAAACGCTTTTTGGTTTGATGCCTTCTTTTTCGGTTGCCTTAGTTATGAAATTTGCAGCAATGAAATTGCTTAATTCTGTCTTGGCTTCTATGTCGAAAATTTCAGGTTTTACATCGTTCAACATCTTGAACAAATAAGCAAGCTGGGGTACTGTTATGTTTACTTTCAATTTGGGATTAGTTGCCTGTAATGGTTGTTGTGCCTGGCTCCCGTTTGCTGATAATGATTGTAATGGGTTAAGCTCATTTATTTGTTCTACGATAAAAGCAATTGCAGTATCTAAATAAAATCCATAGTAGTAATTGTAAAAGTCTGTTTGTATGCCATGTGTGTCCCGGTTAAAATTTTCGGCAAATTCATCTTCAAATTCTGGCGGTTCACTGGTGAGGATTGTATAAAGCTCATTGTCTTTCTTACCTGCCCTGATTGCTTCCTCTGATTCTACATTGTATTTTGCAAGCCATTCATCAATGGTTTCCTTTGAGGTGTAAGCATGTTGCTTTTTGTTCTCCAGTTCATATTTCAGTTTGTTCAAGTAAGCCCTTCTATCGTCCTTACTTAATATAATAATATTATCTAATATTTCTGTTTTGAAGTAGTCTAAATAATCCCTCATGGAAAATTTAAAATCAAATACCGCTGTGCGGTATGGATAGTTGTATTTAAACTGATTCAGGTAATGATTAAAGGCTTCATATTTGAGTGGCTCGGTCATTGTGCCGTTGGTTTTTACTTGTGCAGGATGTGAACCTAATAACCCTGCTTTGAAATCTTCCAGCCCTTTTTCGGCAGCCTCTTTAT
>JAFDXO010000176.1 GCA_018267925.1 Bacteroidota bacterium
GAAGAAAATTTTCAAAACCCCGTTTCCATACCGGGATACTTAGATGTCGTGATGATGGAAAAGGTATTGAAATATTTAGGTGAGAACATTTATAAAACCGTTCAATTTCCTGAGTACGAAAAAGGCTTTGTGCCAACTTGGAGCAACTCAAACACGGAAACACCAACGGTGGGGCATTAATCAGGAAACTTACCAAATATTTACTTCCATTGAAAGGAGAATGTCGAATTTCGATTGTACAGATTTTATAATTTCAAGAGCAAGGCTTTGAATTTCGCTTCCTGATGCCTTTCCATAATTTACTAAAACCAAAGCCTGCTTCACATGTACACCCGCATCATGACGGCGAATACCTTTCCAGCCCAATTGTTCAATAAGCCAACCGGCCGGAACTTTGACTTGGTCGTGAGCAACCGGATATGAAGGCATGTCGTGGAATTGTGCTTTTAATAAATCAAATTGTTGCTTGCTAATGGTTGGATTTTTGAAAAAACTACCTGCATTGCCAATCATTGCCGGATCTGGCAATTTGCTTCGGCGTATAGCCATAACCGCCTCTGCTACAGACTTTATAGACGGTGAAGAAACGCCCATTGTTTCCAATTGAGCTTGGATGGCTCCATACTCAAGATGAAGGGTGGGCCTTTTATTCAGCCGAAAAGTAACAGCAGTGATGAGAACCTTATCTTTCAGCAAATGCTTAAAAATACTTTCACGATAGCCAAAATCACAATCTTCATTTCTTAAAACGATAAAACGCTTTTCAGCCCAATGCCAAGCTGTTACTTGATCTATTGTATCCTTGACCTCTACGCCATAAGCACCGATATTTTGCATGGGTGCGGCTCCTACCCTTCCCGGAATCAGGGCTAAATTTTCAATACCAGATAAATGATTGGTCAAGGCATATTGAACAAACTCATGCCAAACTTCGCCCGCCATTACTTCCACCCACACATGTTGTTCATTCTCTTCTTTGATAAAAATCCCCTTCAGCGAATTGTGAATCACCAAACCCGTTACAGGCTTAGTAAGCAGAATATTACTACCTCCACCTAATACAACTTTTCTTTTAGGCAATGTTTCGTCAGCTGCTATTTCATGCAAAGTATCTAAGTGCTTGAGTTCCGTAAAATATTCTGCGGTGGTTTCAATACCAAAAGTGTTGTAAGCCTTTAACGGCTTATTTTGTTGGATAATCATTAGCGGAAAGATACAAGGAGAAAGACAGAATCAGAATACGGCTACAAGAAAAAAGTTCGAATAATTTATCTATCGCAAATATTTTTCATCGGCCAATTCAACTCCCAAACCGGTAGCATTTGATAATTGAGCATAACCGTTGGAAATACTTAAACCCGTAGCAATATCTTCTTTCAACAAAAGAATGCCATCCATGTCAGCGGCATCAACTAATGGCAAAAGATGCGCCATTGCTGCGCTACCAACGGTACTTTCATTCATAGAGCCAATCATAACCTGCAAATCCAAAGCATGAGCTTGTTCAATCATTCGGAGTGCCGGTGTGATTCCCCCACATTTTGTAAGCTTGATATTGATGCCATGAAAAGCGTCTTTACATCGTGTCACATCCGTTTCTTCAACACAACTCTCATCAGCAAAAAGAGGAATAGGTGAAATAGCCTTCAATTCTTTCATTTCATCCCACCTTTCCTTTTTCAATGGCTGTTCAAGCATAGAAACACCCAATCCTTTCAGGTCATTTAAAATAAGTTTTACTTCTTCAAAAGTTAATGCCTCGTTGGCATCTATTCGAAATGGTACATCGGTATGCTTTCTTAGTTCTCGAACTAAATCAAGCTGATCAACATTGCTGATTTTCACCTTATAAATGGGTGCCGGTTGCTCTAAAAGCTTTTGCACCATTATTTCTTTATCATCAATTCCTATCGTAAAATCAGTCTGAGGAACATTCGTGTAATCCAATCCCAGCAACTGATACAGGGGTTTCTTTTTCATTTTTGCAAACAAATCCCAACCTGCTATATCAAGGGCTGCAATGAGAAAATTATGATGTGGAATCAGATGCTCGAGGAAATGCCAAAAACGCTTGGGATCCATCAGAGCATAGCGACGAATGACGGGTGCTTTTTCGTCTAAAACTTTGATCATTTCATCTACAGATACGTTGTAATAGGAAATAGCCGGCGCTTCACCATACCCTCTCAGCACACCAAATCCTAAAGAAACGACTAAAGTAGGTTGATGTGTTTTAGTTCCTTTAGAGGTTGTAAACGGATAACGAAAAGCAAGTTCGTAAGGTTTGTATTGTAGTTGTAACATGGTATGCACGAATGATTCTAAAGCTATGAATCTGTTGCAAACTTACACCTCAATTGAAACAGACACTATTCTTTAAACTGTTTTAAAAAAAAACTTTGATCTCCCTCTTTAAGCAGTAGTTCATCGCCAGTTTGACTAATAAAAAAAGCACGATCTGATTTTCCATGACAATATAAAGTGCCATCTTTTAAGCGGCTCATCTTCCATGAAGGTTGCCCCTGCATATCCTTACCTCCGGAAATATAGCCGACATCTCCGAATTCATCCGGTTGAGCAAAAAAAACAACCGTTTTGATGCGATTTGACAGGTCCAACTCTTTAATCTTAGATGCGCTTGTGCCTTTAAAAACCTTCCATATACCTACAATTGAAGCTGTTAGTTGAACCGGCACAGGAGCAGGCTCTCCGGCAAGCTTCACTACAGGAGCTTCTTCAAAAGGTTCGAAGGTGTATTGAGCATCTTCATCAGACAAAACCAAATGTTTATTGGAATTCTCAAGTACATGAAAGAATCGAGAACCCATGTCTAAATCGTTCTTTTCCAATTTATAAGTGCCTCTGTAAATAAATCCACCTTTCTTAAACCATGTGTATTCATTGCCCGGAAGAAAACTAACTTTGATTGTATCTTGGAAAGAAATGGTAGCACCTTGCAGATTAGATCGTTTCGTTTCTCGCCAATTCCCGGAAAGTTTTTTTTGTGAAAAGCCCATCAAAGGCATGATGAACAGCAAAGCAAGGCCGGCAGTAATTTTCATGATCCTGTAATTTTGGTTTTGAAAAACAATAAGAAAGAATCTTTACATCAAAGTTATGCCTTCTGATCAACTACGACTAACGCTCATTCAATCAAATATTATTTGGGAAAACAAAGATGCCAATCTCCGCCAGTATGAGAGGCTTTTGAGTACCGTAGAAGTAAAGGGGCACATTGTTGTGCTGCCTGAAATGTTTACTACCGGCTTCACGATGAATCCTCAACCCTTTGCAGAAACAATGAACGGCGAAACGGTAGAATGGATGCGAAACATAGCTCGGCAGAGGCTTTGTGTGATTACCGGAAGTGTTATTATTGAAGAAGGTGGACATTTTTTCAACCGAATGATATGGATGCAACCTGATGGCAAGTCAGCTACGTATGACAAACGCCATTTGTTTGGATTTGCAGGTGAGGATTCAGCCTATTTAGCCGGCGATAAGCGAGTGATAGTCAGCATAAATGGTTGGAAGGTTTGCTTATCCATTTGTTATGATCTACGATTTCCGGTTTGGGCAAGAAATGTTGGTGAAACCTATGACATACTACTGTATGTAGCCAATTGGCCCGAAAAACGAATTACAGCTTGGAATACTCTTTTAAAAGCACGATCCATAGAAAATCAATGTTATGTAGTGGGTGTCAATCGTGTAGGAATAGACGGAAAGGGAATTAGCTATAATGGCTCCAGTCAGGTGTTCGACCCCTTAGGAAACGACCTCATAAAACAAGAAAAGGTAGGGACAGAATGTATTTTTCAAGTTCATTTATTTCGCGAATTACTGAACCATACCAGATCAGAATTTCCTTTTTTAAAAGATGCAGATCGTTTTATGATACTATAAAAAAACCTTAGCAGTAGATCATACTTCCGTGCAAAAAACAACAACTTTATTACCTTAGCATCAGCAGACAAGCCATAAATATTTGTCAAAGCCCAAAAATGATTTTAATGAAAAAATACATTTTCCTTTTTCTTGCCATCATCTCATTTCAAATGAGCAGTCAAGCACAAGATTTCAAAACCATGCTGACTAAAACATGGACGACATTTGACACAACTAACAATACTGCAACCCGAGCAGAAGCCAGCAACAAATTAGGGCTGATAGCTAAAAAGTGGAATGAAGAATGGGCTGCTCACTACTATAATGCCCTTAGCAAAATTATTTTATCTTATACCAGTAAAGACGAAGCTCTTAGAGATTCATATATTGATGAAGCAGAAAAAGAAAGAGATGAAACAGTTCGTTTGCTGGGTAAAGAAAACGATGAAACATACGTGATTGCTGCTATGGTAGCCAATGCAAGATTAGCCGTAAAACCGCAAAGCCGTTGGCAAACGTTTGGAAAAGTATTTGATGAAAACATTGCTAAAGCAAAAGAATTAAATCCTAACAATCCTCGAATCTACTATTTACAAGGCACCAGCAAACGCTATACACCCAAAATGTTTGGTGGTGGGAAAAAGAAAGCATTACCTTATTTTGAAAAAGCTGATTCGCTTTTTGCCAAACAACCAACCCATGATATTCTAACCATCACTTGGGGCAAAAGCAGTAACGACACTTTTTTAAATGAAGCAAAAACTGAGGATAAAGAATAGATGGCTCAACTGACCCATCCTTTTATCACACAAAAAAAGATCAAACTACCACTCATATTCTGCTTCCACCTTGGCTTTAAGCTTACTTACCAATAGATAGGTTGCCGGACATTTATCCACATTGTTCGAAAACGTATCATTATACGCATCAAAAGGCTTTTTGTTATGGTGTGGAAACTCGGCACAATCTTTTGGGCGCACCTCATAGATTGAGCATTTGTTGTCTATTAAAAACTGGCAAGGCTGTGATTGATTGACCCAATCTCCGGTGTCTTCTTCTTTTTTCAACCACTTATCGGTAAACTGCCGGGCAGTCATTCTTAAATGAGCAGCAATACGACCAATATCGGCTTTCGTATAAGTAGGGGTCATCGTTTTGCAGCAATTTGCACATTTCATACAATTGACTGTTTCCCACACTTCCCGATCTGCAGCCTTCACTAACAACGGCATATCTTCAGGCACTAATTCATCTAATTTTTTCAGAAAGGCAGCCAGTTTACCCTTGTTGCGTGCGGCTGTTCGGCGGAATTTTTGCAAATCCATAGGATGGTAAATATAGCAAGTCAAATGATTGCTGCACAATAAAAAATTAAACATTCTGTTTATTATCTCGCCTAAAGTATAGACACCAATTGTTTTGTGATACTATATTTGTTGACGAACCCCAATGCTCCCAGTATCCGATTGCATGATAAAGATTGAACACTTTTTGCTTTTAATTATCCTTATGATTCTTGGGCTAAATGTTGGTGCTCAATCCATAGACACATCAAAGATTTTAGGCGATAGCATTTCCTTCAATCAACCACGCATCACTACTCAAGATTCTATATCCACCATAGAAATTGCAGTAAAAAAGCAGGGTATTGAACGAAGTTTTAACGGTGTCATTAAAGATATAAACACCGGTGAAGGCATTCCATTTGCTACTGTTTTTATACCGGGAACCGGCTTAGGTACATCAGCCGACATAAACGGCAACTTTTCCTTTACCGATCCACATGGGCACGGCGATACCTTACGAATTCAAGCAGTAGGTTATACTACACAAAATAAAAAGTTAGAAAAAGGGAAAAATGAATTTTCATTCTACATAGAATTATTGAGAACAGACAATACGCTGGAGGAATTTGTATTGCGCCCAGGCGAAGATCCCGCTGTGGTTTTGATGCGCCAGATTATAGCACACAAACCCGAAAACAACCCCGACAGAACACAGAACTATGGTTATGAGATTTACAATAAACTAGAAGTAGATCTGCAACGATTATCCAAAGAACAATTTGAAAAACTGCCAATACCTTATATGCGTAAGTTCAGTTTTATTTACAAAAACATGGATAGCACATCAGAAAAATCCCCTTTCCTGCCCTTCTATCTTACGGAAACCCTTTCTGACTATTACTTTCAGCGTTCACCTAAAAAAACAAGAGAATTCATTAAAGCTAGTCAGATGAAAGGTGTAAAGAACGAAAGTATTACCCAATTTATGGGCGGTATGTATCAAAACATCAATAGCTACAATAATTTCATTCCTGTTTTTGACAAACAATTTGTCAGCCCCATTTCTAATCAAGGATTGTTCTATTACAAGTATCGAATTAAAGATACTCAGCAAGCTTATGGTCATGACATCATCTTGGTGCAATTTACGCCTCGCAGAAATGGTGAAAACTGTTTCTATGGCGATTTTTGGGTGGTTGATAGTATTTATGCTTTGCAGCGCATCAACATGGAAGTACCCAAAGATGCCAATATCAATTGGGTAAACCGAGTGAGCCTTTATCAAGAATTTGCTCCGATAAAAGATACATTATGGTTTTGCACAAAAGACAAATTCATAGCCGATTTTGTAGCACCATACGGAGCCAAATTACCCGGATTCATTGGTCGTAAAACAACTACTTACCAAAACATCTTAGTGAATGACACATCGGTACTTCGAGTGCTATCTAATCCCAAAATAAAGGACGATGTAACTATTGCGGATAGCTCTAAAAATAAAAGCGAGGCGTTTTGGACTACTGCCCGTCACGACACACTCAACAAAAATGAACGAGCCATTTATCACATGATTGATACGCTGGAAACCTTACCATTTTTTATTCGATACAAGAACTTAATTAAATTTTTTACCACCGGTAAAAAAGAATTTGGACCAATTGAATTAGGACCCTATTGGAATGTGTATAGCAGTAACCCCATAGAGGGAAGAAGATTTCGGTTTTCAATGGGAACCACAGCCCAACTGATGAAACATGTTCATCTTGAAGGATACCTTGCTTATGGTACTAAAGACCAAGAATGGAAGTATAAACTTTCTGGGCTTTGGCTGATCAAAAAACATCCGCGAGCCAGTATCCGTGCTTCGTATGTACACGATATAGACCGGAGTACAAGCTCGTATGACCAAGTCTCTAACGACAATATTTTCAGTCGTATATTCAGAAAACCGGGCATACCGTGGAAAATGGCAATGGTAGATGAACTACGAGCCGAATGGAAACATGAATACTATGGTGGCTTTAGTCATTCATTTATGGCTTTACATCGGGTATATAATCCTTATGCTCCTTTGCCTGATGTAAACATATTTCATGACGACAACGGAAAGCCATCTGATCGAGTAACCAGCACAGAGATAGCTGCCAAACTTCGATTTGCATATAAAGAAAAATTTTTGGATGGTAACTTCAACAGAATTAGCCTCGGGAGCAAATATCCAATTCTTGAAATGCGGATAGGATTAGGACTAAATGGTATTTGGAATAGCGGTTATAGCTATAAAAAAATATCGCTCACTATCTCAGATAAATTCAAAATAGCACCCCTTGGTGAAATCCAATATGATGTCTTTGGTGGGCGAATATTCGGAACATTACCTTATCCATTGCTTGAAATTCATCCCGGTAATGAGTTCTTCTATTTCAACAAACATTCGTTCAATATGATGAATCGGTATGAATTTGTCAGCGATCGTTATGCAGGGCTGAATATAGAGCACAATATTGGAGGCGGCGTATTCAATTACATTCCTTATTTGAAAAAACTAAAGATGCGCCAATTCTGGACAGCCAAAGTGCTATACGGAAACCTAAGCGAAGCTAACAAACTACTCAACTTAAACAAGGGATATACCTTTCGCACATTAGACAAAGACCCCTATATCGAATTAGGAACAGGTGTTTCAAATATTCTACAATTATTTCGTATTGACTTTGTATGGCGTGTTTCACCCAATCTATTGCCCAATGAAGGACCGGATCGTTATTTTGGAATTTTTGGTAGCGTGCAATTCAACTTTTAATATCTCCTCAACAATTTGCAACTATGTTTAAACGGTTTCTACACTAATCTTTATCGTACTTTCACACCGTTTCAACAGCTCAATATTATTGTTGGGTAGCCGTATAAACAATAGCAAAAGTATAAGTTCCCGCAGGCATTGCCCAACCCGGATTACATTTATACTTCACCTTAAATTTTTGATCATTCCCATTTACACCATTCAGAATGATGTCTTTGTCGGACGTATTTAGCGATCCATATCCAACAAACCCGGCAACTATAGAACCACCGGTGTTGTTGCTAGTAACTTTCAACTGGACAGCATTTGCAGGAGATTGAGATGGATTCACATTTCCGGGGCCTACATACGAGAAATTTGAAAGGTCAATTTTTGCACCTACCTTGAAATTTTTATTAGAGCGTACACGCAATTCTTGTTCTCCTGACTCTACACCATTTGCATAGTCGTTTACATCATTAAAACTCAAACTGACCATACTTCCATTAGCTGAATTTGAATTGGTAAAGCTAATATCCAAAGCAGTCGTCAACGAAAGTTGAACTGTTTGTTGAGCTGCCCCCATTGCATTTCCGGTGGACACTTGTGCATACCCTACTTTACTCATGCAAATAATCATTGCCGCTATGGAGAAAAACTTTTTCATTATTTATGAGCACAAAAGTGGGAAAGCCTAAGTACTTCAGAAAATGTATGATGGCGATTAACAGTTGGTTTACGAGCGATTAACCAACCAGTAACAATTCATAGATTATCTGCTGCCTCGCAAATAAGAAAAGCTAAAAAACCTCTTTGAAAAATGAAAAGAAAGGAATCTACTGAAGGGTAAAAGAACATTAGAAGCCTACAAAGATCAAAGTTTCTAAAACAGACCGGCTTTACTTAAATAAACTTATTTTCTCGAGCAGCTTTAATAGCATCGGCTTTTGAATGGACTTTCAATTTGCCATAGATATTTTTGATGTGAGACTTTACTGTTTCTAAATCTATGAAAAGATCTTCGGCAATCCGTTTCCTGCCTTTTCCGGTAGCTATAAGTTCCAAAATTTCTGTTTCTCTTTTCGTAAGCGGCGATTGTTCATTTCGTTTAAAAGAGGCTATCACCATCCGAGCAATGTGGGCACTCATCGGGCCACCACCTTCCATCACTTCCTTGATAGAGGAAATTATTTTTTCCGGAGAGGAACTTTTAGTTAAATAGCCCACTGCACCGGCTGCCAAAGCTGAAAAAATGTATTGTTCATGTTCATAAACAGTCAGTATGATGATGTGTAAAGAGGGTAACAGTTTTTTCAGTTTTGCAATCGCCTCTATTCCGGAAATGCCCGGAAGTTCTATATCAAGAAGCAAGACATTCGGATTATCGAGTACTATTTTTTTGACAGCAGTTTCGAAGTTGCGGTAGTTGCTCACAACCTTGATATCGGGGTCGGTGCCCAGCAAAAAGGCATACCCTTCTCTTATAGTTTGATCATCTTCAATCAAACAAACTTTTATCTTCTGTTTTTGAATCATATTGTGGGGCTTGAGACAAAAATCCAACACTATTATCAATTTCTCCGCAATGCTGTAAAATTATTTTGCTTTTACATTTCGGGACTGAAAATAAAACATTTCAATTACTTACAGTCAATTTTAACTTAGCAAAAAAACGTCAGTTACATACCTTTTTGGTTGCTTAGTTTTGCGTTCTATGCTGATGAAGGTATTAGAGCATATCGGGAAAATAGTGCTCATGCTAAAAGGCTCTTTAGCCAAGCCTGAAAATACAAAAGTTTATTGGAAAGAATTTTTGGAACAATGCAATGATATTGGCATTCGCTCGCTACCGATTGTTTTAATCATTTCCTTGTTTTTAGGAATGGTGTTAACTGTACAAACAGCTTATCAATTAGTAAGTCCTTTAGTACCTAAACCGGTAATTGCCGGCATTGTTCGAGACTCGTCCATACTTGAGCTGTCTCCCACTGTAATTTGTATTGTTTTGGCAGGTGTGGTTGGATCAAAAATTGCCTCTGAATTAGGAAATATGCGTGTTAGCGAACAGATAGATGCACTTGAAATTATGGGGATCAACACCAAAACCTACTTAGTATTACCCAAAATCGTAGCAGCACTTATCATGGTTCCATGCTTAATTATCATTTCAATTGCCGTGAGTATTTGGGGTGGATATATTGCCGGCATGTTTTCTAGTATTTTATCTAAACAACAATTTCAGCAAGGGTTAACGCAAGGCTTTTTACCCTACAACTTGTTTTTTGCGATGGCAAAATCTTTCACCTTTGCCTTTATCATTTCTACCATTCCGGCTTATTATGGGTATTATGTGAAGGGCGGTGCCTTAGAAATTGGGCGTGCATCCACCACTGCTGTAGTTGTCAGTTGTATCATGATACTTTTAGCCGATTATTTGCTTACAGTACTATTGCTCTAATCAAATTGTTCTGTTTTTCAAACAGGCAAATGATCCGTTGAATTATTGGCTATATATTCTGACACAATTTTATAGGCATTTAGGCTAACTGATTGTTTTATTTTTTTTGCATCCAACCCTTCCGTTATGGGTTCTGGCAAATGATAATTTAGGGAGAGTTGTAGTCTTTCGTCAGTAAAAGTTTCGAAAACTACATGAATGGGTTCTACAACACCAACCGTATCTTTAGTCATTGACTTTAAATCTGAGATGAGTTTTTGGACTACGGAATCAGCAATACCATATTTCAAAGAAAAAGTAAAGCTTATGCGTGTAGTGTCGCTTTCCGTAAGGTTTTCAAGGTTTTGACCAATCAATTGCTTATTCGGGATTATATACAATGAGCCATCCGCATTCCGAAGTCGAGTACTTCTGAATCCGATACGCATGACCTTGCCTTCAAGCGAGCCAAGACGAACATTATCACCAATTTGAAAAGGCTTATCCGTAAGAATTGTAAAGGCGGCGAAAAAATTTTCAACACTTTCCTTTGCTGCCAAAGCTATTGCCACACCTCCAATACCTAAGCCGGTTATTAAAGCGGGAATATTTACATTAAAAACTGAACCTAAAATCCAAAAAATCCCAATCGTCCACAATAATAATTTAACGACTTCTTTCACTAATGGAAACAATTGTTCTTTGTCCCGATCGTTATTTGCAAAAGCTTTTTCCAGTTGCACTCGAAACAAAAACTCAATGACACGAGAAATCACCAAGACCAAAAAAAGAATCAATAAAAGCAGAAAAAGCCTGTCAGCCACATCGCTAATTCGAATCTCCAAAAGCTGTTTTCCATGATGTCGCCTAAAGATAACTACATTCAGAAACACATTCAATTGATTGATGGCAAGGTAATACAACAGTGTTTGCAACAACCATTCTGTTGGTTTTACCGTTAAATCCTGAAAAAGTTTACCATGTTTTTTATCGCTAAAACGCCGAGCTATGGAGGCATTCAGCTTGGCAAGGAGGATAGAGAGTGGCCTTCTTAATAAAATAGTACCAACAACAATACCTACACACCAAAGAACACTGGAAAGGTGCTCGTGACCAATTTTTGATTCTATATATTCAACATCAATTTTTAGAAAAATAGCCAACATCGCTTAGTCCATTGAAAGTTCTATACTGAAACATTAAAATCACGCAAAGCATCGTTCAAGCTGGTTTTTAAATCAGTTGAAGGTTTTCTTTGCCCTATAATCAAAGCACAACTGACTTGATACTCTCCTGCCGGAAACTTTTTTGTGTAGCTGCCGGGTATCACTACACTACGTGCAGGAACACGACCTTTAAATTCTGTCGGCTCAGTACCACTGACATCAATTATTTTAGTAGATTGAGTCAATACCACATTCGCTCCCAACACAGCCTCTCGTTCTACTACTACTCCTTCAACCACAATACATCTTGAGCCGATAAAGCAACCATCTTCAATTATCACAGGCGATGCTTGAAGTGGCTCCAATACACCACCAATCCCCACTCCCCCGCTCAAATGTACACCCTTGCCTATTTGCGCACAAGAGCCTACCGTTGCCCAAGTATCAACCATAGTGCCTTCATCCACATAGGCACCAATGTTTACATAAGAAGGCATAAGCACCACGTTTCGAGCAATGTAGGAACCATATCGAGCAATCGCATGAGGAACTGCACGTACGCCCAAGGTTGCATAATCTCGTTTTAGCAACATTTTATCATAAAACTCAAAAGGCTCTACACTCCATGTCTGCATGGGTTGAATTGCAAAATAGAGAAGGATGGCTTGTTTAATCCATTGTTGCACTTCCCATCCATTTTCAGTCTGCATACATACACGCAATCTCCCTTTATCTACCTCTTCCATTACATCACGAATAGCCTGTTGATAGGTTTCGTTTTGTAGTAAGTCACGATTGTTATAGGCAGCTTCTATTAGTTGTTGTAAAGGCATGTTCATGTATTTATTGCGGCACGAATTTAAGCTCATCAATTAGATTTGTGGAATGTGCCGTTCAACACTTGTTATGATTACAATTCTCATGAGCTGTAACAATCCCTCCTCAAAACCGCCACAGTCCTTAATCCTGCCTGAAAGCCAACTTTTAATAACCGACAGTTTTCGCATTCCTGACCAATTGAATACCCAATATTTTAGCGTAACAATAACACCCAAAGGGGATAACAATCATGGCATTTATCAAGTAAACGTAAAATATGGCAACAACGATGCGGCAACAGAAATCACCATGCCTCAATCTGATTTACTACCTATTCTTAGGCAAACTTATAACCATAGTTTTTTGATAGGATTTAAAACTGGCGATACAACTTTTTATCCCTATTTCTTGATTACTGCAGAACGTGGGCAAACCGAAATGAAATACATCAAGGCTTATTCATTTCAATAACATCATGTCAAAACATCAATCAAACCAAAGAAACATCAATCCTAAGAAACCATATAGTAAACACAAGTGGTCAGAAAGTTTCGAACATAGGGAATATGATTGATAAAAGGCAATTGCTTTCTGGGTTTTAAACCGAACTTGTATTTGTAAATGGGATTGATCAAATAGGGTTGCTTTGCCAAAATCTTCATTCCATTATTGACAACAATTTTTTCAAAACGCTCAATAGATATTTGTGTGTCTTTTATTTCCAGTAGTTCATCAATTACTGGTTTTGGCTCACCAAACATCTGTAAGATACCTTTGTATAGCGGCTTTGGAAGGATATGATAATACGGCAAAATGCTGGCAACTTTATTTTGACACACTTGTTGGTGCCCACCAAAAGGCATATACCAAGGAGGGAATCCAAAAAATATTTGTCCTTCATTCTTTAAAAAATTTTTCAAGTATGGGATAAATTTTTCTTGTTCTGGAATATGCTCAATAGCATCTTTTAAAATAATCAGGTCGAAAAAGTGTTTATATTTTTCAAGAAAGGATTCATCATAAACGTTTTGAAAGACAAACTGCATCTTTCCGGCACTCACTTCTTTTTTCAAGAAATCATTTGCCAAATCAATTCTCAATGGATTTAGATCAACCCCTACACAATAGCATCCTGCCTCTGCAAAAGGCAATAAAACACCTCCTTCGCCACAGCCTATTTCCAGCACCTTTGTATTAGTGCCTAATCGCTTTGTCTGTTCAATAAACGGAAAGACGAATTTCCGAGAATTGTCCACTTGTTGATCAAAACGGATTCGCTCGTCTTTATGTTGCTTTAGTGCCAAGGAATGTATGATTTGAAGCGGCTAAAATTAGTCTTTTGGAAGATTATCCTTGCTTTCTAAGATATCTAATTGACGACGAACGCTTTCATGATGAATTTTTTCGTAGAGATTCAGAATAAAATCTGGTGATAAATTTTGGGTCTGAGCTTGCTGACTCCTGGATTCCACTATTTCAGCCCATCGTTCCGGATTGTAAACCGGCATATTGCATCGCTTTTTCAATCTTCCCATCTTTTCAGACAATTCCATTCTTCGAGCCAACAGCTCAATTATTTCTGTATCAACCCCGTCTGTCAAGGCTCTTAGATACTCTAATTCATCGCTCGCCGACAGGTCTATTGTTCTTGCATTGCGAATTACTAAACCTTTCAATAAGGCACCAAAAGAATCCGGCGTTATTTGTTGTGCGGCATCGCTCCAAGCAGAATCAGGATTGGGATGAACCTCTATCATCAATCCATCAAAACCCATATCCATAGCCTTTTGCGAGACTTCTGCCACTAATACTCTATTTCCCGAAATATGGCTGGGATCGCAAATGATTTTTATATCCGGCCTTCTTCGTTTTAATTCGATTGGCACAACCCAATTAGGCGGATTGCGATATTTCGACCCCGATTGATAAGATGTAAATCCGCGATGGACAGCAAATACATGATCAACTCCCACCCTTTCAAAACGTTCTATAGCCCCCATCCATAAATCTACATCAGGAGTAACCGGATTTTTCACAAATACCGGAATTGGGGTTCCTTTTATCACATCTGCTAATTGCTGAACATGAAACGGATTTACGGTTGTTCTCGCACCAATCCATACGGCATCAGCACCATATTCTAATGCCAACGCCACATGTTTAGCTTCCGCTACTTCTACGGCAAAAGGGAGTCCAAAATACTTTTTTGACTCTGCCAACCAACCTAAGGCTTCTTCTCCATATCCTTCAAAACTGCCGGGTCGCGAGCGCGGCTTCCAAACGCCGGCTCTTAATAGGGAAACGTTTGAATGAGCAAGAGATTCGGCAATAGAAAATATTTGCGTTCTCGATTCTGCACTACAAGGTCCTGCAATCAGTAGAGGAGTTTGTTCCGTTTTTAAAAACGACATGATGCAAAAGTAAACCCCATAAATTTACCCGAATGGCAGCGTGAAAATATTTTTTTAAACATTTAATTAGATATTTGTCTAAACATCTAATTAATCGTGTACCAATTGTTCAAGGCACTCAACGATCCGACCCGAAGAGCTATGCTTGAAGCCTTAAAAAAAAAGGACTTAACCGCCGGTGAAATTGCAGACCTATTTGACATAAGCAAGCCGAGTATTTCCTATCATCTCGACATTCTCAAGCAGGCCGGTATTGTAGAGGCTGAAAAACAAGGACAGTTTATTCTGTATTCACTTAATACAACCGTTGTAGATGAATTACTCAATTGGTTATTACAATTTAAAAAGAAAGTAAAATGAAAAATTCTGTTCAACATTTTTTGGCTTGTTTCATTGCCCTAATACCCCTCATTTATCTTGGAATCATCTGGGATCATTTACCCGCAACGGTTCCTACACATTTCGACATCTATGGAAAACCGAATGATTATAGCTCACGCTCCTCACTTTGGCTCATTATGGGATTTTTATCTCTTATCAGCATAGGCATATATTTTCTGGTGTTTTACATCAATAAAATTGACCCTAAACGAGCTAACCAAGGTGTTCCCTCAGGCATGAGAAATATTGCTCGCGGAACAACCGTATTTATCTCATTGTTAGGTATTTTAATGCTTCGTTCCAGCCTGCATCCAGAACAGATAGACAACATTCGATTTGTACCAACTTTGATTGGATTGTTGTTCTTGTTTTTAGGCAATTACCTGTATCGTGTGCGTCCGAATTATTTTATTGGATTCAAACTTCCATGGACTCTATCCAGTAATTACAACTGGAAAAAGACGCATCAATTAGCCGGAATACTTTGGTTTTTAGGCGGGCTGTTTATCGCTATTCTTTCGTTTTGGAATTTCTTGTTAGACCGGTTATTTCTACCCATTATGTTAATTATCGTTATCGTTCCAATCGTGTATTCTTTTTCTTTGTTTATTCGAAGAAATGACATACCGGAATATTTTGATGAAGAAAATAAACGGGAAGAAAATTCCTGAAGCATCTTTGCAACCGAAATGAAACATTTGCCTGAAATTGCCGAATTAAAAGAAGGAGGTGTATTGTTGATTGACAAACCTCTTCATTGGACATCATTTTACGCGATTAGTAAAGTGCGCAAAATGATCCATGCTAAAATTGGACACGCCGGCACCTTAGACCCTTTAGCCACAGGGCTTCTCATCTGTTGCACCGGAAAGTTTACCAAAAAAATATCAGCGTTTCAAGCACTACCTAAAGAATATACCGGCACGATTCATTTGGGTGCTACAACCCCAACTTATGATTTGGAAAGTGAACCACAAGATTTCAAATCCTTAGAAGGTATTACCGAAGCACAGGTTTTTGAAGCCACGAAAAAATTCTTAGGTACGATCTCACAAGTTCCGCCCATTCATTCTGCTATAAAACAAGACGGGAAGCGGGCTTATGAATTAGCCAGAAAAGGAGAAGAAATACAGTTAAAACCTCGCCTGATAAACATTTCAGCCTTTGAAATTACAGCAATAAAACTGCCTGAAATTCATTTTCGAGTGGCTTGCAGCACCGGAACCTATATTCGATCTCTTGCCAACGATTTTGGAGCTACGCTTGGCTGTGGTGGCTACTTACAAGGCTTAAGAAGAACAAAGATTGGCGACTTTTTAGCAGAAGATGCCTATACACCTGAACAATTAAAAGCACTTTGGTTTAATAGCAATTCTTAATCACAAAAAAACTCCGATCCTTTGACCGGAGCTTTAAAAACTCATTTTAAATCGGCGTGTAAAATTTAATATTCGTCTTCGTTAAAAAAGAAATCTTCCTGAGTAGGATAGTCCGGCCAAATGTCTTCAATACCTTCATAAATTTCACCCTCATCATCAAGTTCCTGAAGGTTTTCAACTACCTCAAGTGGCGCACCGGAACGAATTGCAAAGTCTATTAGTTCGTCTTTTGATGCCGGCCAAGGTGCGTCTTCCAGATGCGAAGCAAGTTCTAACGTCCAAAACATATTAAAATACCTTAGTTTTAATTTTTAATTCCGCAAATGTAAGCGTTCAATTTACAAATACAAATTTTCTTTACCTCCCTACCCGAAAATAAGAGCACCCTTTAAGGACTTGAAATTCATTTTCGTTTTCCCAATCATCCAAAAATACGAATAGGAAATTGAATAATACAGCCACCATTCTATACATAAGTAGGAACCTTTTATTTTTACAACATGCTAACAGCACAACACCTATTCAAGAAATATGATGCACATACCGTGGTAAACGACATATCGCTATCCGTTTCGAAGGCGGAAATCGTATCTATCAACGGACCTTCCGGTGCAGGGAAAAGTACTTTATTACATTTGCTTGGAGGCTTAGATAAGCCTGATTCGGGCAGTGTACTCATAGAAGGTATTGACCTGTTAAGCTTACCCTCCAAAATGCAATCCGAATTCCGTAATCATCGTATTGGGTTTGTGTTTCAGTTTCATCATTTACTGCCTGAGTTTACGGCTCTTGAAAATGTTTCTATTCCTCTTTGGATAGGGAAAAAAGGAACACGAGAAGTGCAAAAGACATCGGCTGAAATGCTTTCTCTGGTTGGCTTAGAAGCACGTATGAATCATAAGCCATCCGAATTATCCGGGGGAGAACAACAACGCGTTGCCATAGCCCGAGCTTTAGTTACCAAACCGGCCATTGTGTTTGCGGATGAGCCAACGGGCAATTTAGATAGTGTAAACGCCCAATCGGTTCATGAACTTTTTTTAACCCTTCGAAAAGAACTGCAACAAACTTTTGTGATGATAACCCATAATGATGCCTTAGCTGCACTTACGGATAGAACGGTTACAATGAGAGATGGGAAAATGGTTTCCGAGCAAAATCATTAAAAAAAGGGAGGGCGCGGAAAATAGCATAAACATTTGAAAATAAAAGTTGCAGAAAGAAATTTATTCTCTTTTGCAATTTGGTAAAAAGTATATTTTTGCCCCATAAAATCAAATTGCATAGCCATGTCTGAAATTGCAAATCGCGTAAAGAAAATTATTGTGGACAAACTGGGTGTGGACGAATCGGAAGTAACACCGGAGGCAAGCTTTACTAATGACCTCGGTGCAGACTCTTTGGATACCGTTGAGTTGATCATGGAGTTTGAAAAAGAGTTCAACATCTCGATTCCTGATGAACAAGCTGAAACCATTACTACAGTTGGTCAAGCAGTATCTTACCTCGAAGAACACGTAAAGTAATTTTTTTTCGATCTTTAGCATCCAAACTTAGTAAATGAATTTACGGTTAAAGCGCGTTGTCGTTACCGGTCTCGGTGCCCTTACTCCCTTGGGCAATACAGTCCCTGAATATTGGGATAATTTGATCAATGGTGTATCGGGCGCCGATTTCATTACAAGCTTCGATGTAACGAAGTTTAAAACGAAATTTGCCTGTGAATTAAAGGGCTTCAATCCTGAAAACTTCATGGAGCGAAAAGAAGCTCGAAAGCTTGATCGCTTTTCACAAATTGCCGTAGTGGCTGCGGATGAAGCTGTACGCCATGCAAGGCTGACAGAAGAAGGTATTGACCATGATCGTGTGGGTGTAATTTGGGCATCCGGCATCGGCGGTATGATAACTTTCATTGAAGAGATGAAAGGTTTTTTTGCCGGAGACGGAACACCTCGTTTCAATCCTTTTTTTATTCCTAAACTTATTTTGGACATTGCCTCCGGTCATATTTCCATGAAGTATGGATTTCGTGGTCCAAACTTTGCAACGGTAAGTGCTTGTGCTTCCAGCACAAATGCCTTAATTGATGCCTTTAACTATATTCGTTTAGGCAAAGCCGATGCTATCATTTCAGGTGGTTCAGAAGCTGTTGTTACAGAATCCGGCATTGGTGGTTTTAATGCCATGAAAGCCTTGTCTGAACGCAATGACGATCCTAAAACTGCCAGTCGTCCGTTTGATAAAGATCGTGATGGATTTGTTTTAGGTGAGGGCGGTGGTGCCATTGTATTAGAAGAATTGGAACATGCTAAAAAGCGTGGTGCAACCATCTATGCTGAAATGGTAGGAGGCGGTATGAGTGCAGATGCTTATCACCTTACAGCTCCACATCCCGAAGGTTTAGGCGTGATCAATGTGATGAAAAACGCCTTGGATGATGCACAAATGCAACCCGAAGCAATAGACTACATCAATGTTCACGGTACGTCAACTCCGCTTGGCGATATTGCCGAATTAATTGCTATCCAAAAAGTATTTGGCGACCACGCCTATAAGCTTAATATCAGCTCTACAAAATCCATGACCGGACACCTTTTGGGTGGTGCAGGAGCCATAGAAGCAGTAGCAACAATAAAAGCGGTCATACATGACATCATCCCTCCAACCATCAACCATTTTACCGATGATCCGGGAATTGATTCGCGATTCAATCTAACGTTTACCAAGGCACAAAATAGACCTGTTCGGGCAGCCTTGAGCAATACGTTTGGATTTGGGGGACACAACGCATCAGCCATCTTCAAAAAATACGAAGAATAAACGGTGGGGCGGCTAACCTCACGGCTTCTCAATTATATTTCTGGCAGCAAACCCTTAGTGCTGCAATTAGAGCATATACTGGGCTTTCGTCCGGTACATCTTCCCTATTACGAGCTTGCATTGATGCACCGTTCAAAAATAGATGATCATAATCAAAACAATGAGCGGCTTGAATTTTTGGGAGATGCCATTCTTGGCTCAATAGTCGCTGAATATCTCTTCAAAAAGTACCCCAACCAACAAGAAGGTTTTCTTACTGAAATGCGCTCTCGCATTGTGCGCCGCGAAACACTAAACAATGTTGCGCTACGGATGGGATTGAACAAATTGGTGCAATTCAATCAAAATGATAGAGGATTAGGCAGAAGCCATATATTTGGAAATGCACTTGAGGCATTAATAGGCGCAGTGTATTTAGATATTGGCTTTACACGTACTCGCACTTTCATTCTTCGTCAAATAATAAAGACTTACATTGACCTTGACCAAATAGAAGCAACCGATACAAATTACAAAAACCAACTACTCAGTTGGGCACAAAGAAATGCGCATTCCTTATCATTTGAAACCATAGAAGAAAAACAAGAAGGATCCAGAAAAGTATTTTCAGTTGGCATTTTGCTCAATGGAAAATTATTGACTATCGGCAACGGATATACTAAAAAAGATGCCGGACAAGTAGCAGCTCAAAAGGCATTAGAACAAATCAAGACTCCTCTCGAATAAAATATGCTATGCTTTATCCTCTCATTCAATGATTAATTTCTTCACAAGAACGCCACCCGTTTTCGATATAAACTTGGCAATATATAAACCTCGTGGTAAATCCGCTACCTGAACGGTGGTGGGCGTATTGCCGTCAAGTGGTATGGTGCGAACCATACGCCCCTCGGA
>JAFDXO010000177.1 GCA_018267925.1 Bacteroidota bacterium
GTTGGGCTGCTGACCCTCGACATCAGATAAACCGCAACCACCTTGCCCGCATGTAGCCCCGGAAACTCCGAAGGCTTATACATACATTGAGTTTTAGAACCTGTGCTACGAGCTAAATATGAAATGCTACCTGAGGGCGGGTCAGTTGACTGATAAATAAACTGCGGTGTTACCTTAGCCTCTGTTTGCATAAAGTATATCAGCATGAACAAAATTGAAAATATACTTTTCATAATATATATTTTATAAGTTGAACGAATAGGCAGTGGAACGGCTACTTTGCAGCGAGCCATGTCCTACCATGTTTATTGTTTGGTGAATTTAAACGATGTTTGTTTCCCTTCTGAATCCTTAATATTAAGCATGTAAAAACCGCAGGTTAGGGTAGTTATATCAACACCACTTGTGGTATATTGCCCAGCAAGAACCGTCTTACCGGTTATGTCCATAAGACGGTATTCCTTTCCCGCTGCATGGCTCAGGTAAACCTTGTTGTGTGCCGGATTAGGATATAGACCGGTCATGGTGCGGCTGCCTATTGTCTTTACCGTTGTTGTTGTCGCTGGTTTATAATAAAAAGCATTTGGGCTTTTCTTATACAAAATCTTGTTGCCAATATTGATGACCACATCATGTACACCGGTGATGCCCGGCAAAGGTGTGATCATTGTTTCCGGCAACACAGGCTGGGCAAAGGTTTGAGGGCTATGAATACTAAAAAGGAGCATAGCTACCCCCCCCACACACATATATTAATGTGTTTTATTTTGTTATTCATATTGCTTCTGCAGCTTGATTAGACAAACTTGCAAGCATAAAATTAAGAAAATCTTTAGGAGAAAAACAAATTTTGGGGGAAGATTTTTTTAGCAAAAAAGCCTGTTTCCCATGGCGAACATATTGCAGCCTGTCCAAAACAAAAAAACGAACAGCCAAGCCATTCGTTTTCTGATTTTTACTTTGGAGGTCGAGAGCGGATTCGAACCGCTGTACGAGCTTTTGCAGAGCTCTGCCTAGCCACTCGGCCACCCGACCTTTTCCGTTTAAAGGACTGCAAAGGTAAGTGTTTTTTTCTTGAACAAGTCTTTTTTTCTTTTCCCTCTTTCCTAAGGCACTTGAGCATCTATAAAGTGCACACTCCGAGAGCGTTTTTGCAGTAGGTTTGCCCGCTAATAAATTAGTTACCAACTTACCTCATTTATGGATCAGGTCGCAATATTGCAACAAAGACAGCAAGCCGCCCTTTTGGGTGGTGGTGCCAAACGTATAGAAAGCCAACACAAAAAAGGAAAACTCACCGCACGCGAGCGATTACAACTACTGCTTGACGAGGGTAGCTTTGAAGAAATCGGGATGATGGTAACGCATCGTTGTCGTGATTTTGGCATGGAAGAAGAAGTATATTCGGGCGATGGTGTGGTTACGGGTTATGGGCAAATCAACGGAAGGTTGGTGTATGTTTTTTCGCAAGACTTTACTGTTTTTGGTGGCAGCCTTTCTGAAACCCATGCGGAAAAGATTTGCAAGATTATGGACCTTGCTATACAAAATGGTGCACCTGTCATTGGGCTAAATGATAGCGGAGGTGCCCGCATTCAAGAAGGTGTAGTGTCGTTGGGTGGCTATGCCGATATCTTTTATCGAAACGTAAAATCATCTGGTGTTATTCCGCAAATTTCTGCCATTATGGGACCCTGTGCGGGCGGTGCGGTCTATTCTCCGGCTATAACCGATTTCATATTGATGGTGGAAAACACTTCCTACATGTTTGTTACCGGACCTAACGTAGTAAAAACAGTTACACACGAAAGTGTTACCAGTGAAGAATTAGGCGGTGCCAATACCCATGCCTCTAAGAGCGGCGTTACCCATTTTTCTGCTACAAATGAAGTGGAATGTATTGAGCGCATCAAGCAATTGCTAAGCTATATGCCCCAAAATTGTGAAGAAGACGCTCCTGTTTATCCTTACGAAGCAGGCAACGAACTACGCACCAAGCTGAATAACATGGTACCTGCCAATCCGAATCAACCCTACGACATCAAAGAGGTGATTGAAGAAGTGGCAGATGAAAACAGCTTTTTAGAGGTACATAAAGATTATGCCGAAAATATAGTAGTTGGTTTTGCTCGCTTGGGCGGAAGAAGCATTGGCATTGTAGCCAATCAGCCCGCAAGCCTTGCCGGCGTGCTGGATATTAATTCCAGCAAGAAAGCAGCGCGGTTTACCCGCTTTTGTGATGCCTTCAACATTCCCTTGTTAGTGTTGGTGGATGTGCCCGGTTTTTTACCCGGTACGGATCAAGAATGGAATGGTATCATTACCAACGGAGCCAAACTGCTTTATGCGCTCAGCGAAGCTACGGTGCCCAAAGTAACCGTTATTACCCGAAAGGCTTATGGTGGAGCTTATGACGTGATGAACTCTAAGCACATTGGTGCCGATCTGAATTTTGCCTGGCCCAGTGCTGAAATTGCTGTGATGGGAGCTAAAGGAGCAGCCGAAATCATTTTCAAAAAGCAAATTTTAGAAGCGGAAAATCAGGAGGAAAAATTGAAAGAAAAGGAAGCGGAATATGCCGAAAAATTTGCCAATCCGTATGGTGCTGCCGCACGCGGGTTTGTAGATGAAATTATTATGCCCGAAACTACTCGCATAAAGCTGATTCGAGCCTTTGCTATGCTGGAAAACAAAGTGGCAACTATGCCTAAAAGAAAACACGGTAATATTCCTTTGTAAAGAAATAAAAAAACAATTTTCAAAGCAAGCCGGCATGAATCTGTCGGCTTTTGCTTTTTGCAATTTTACAACTTCAATATAGGAACACTTCGCCGTCCGTTCCCTTTAAACACAGTAAGGCAATATAACCCGGGTGTCCAGTTTTCAGTGTTTATTTTGCTGATAAAATTGTTTTCAACAAGCTGTTGCGTAGCCTGATATACCTCTTGACCGACACTGTTTCTTATCGAAAAAACATAATCTCCATGGGTCGCATGATTGAGGTTCAAAACAACAAAATCCTTTACCGGATTAGGATATAAACTGATTGAGGTATTTTCATTCAGGTCGTTGATGCCGGCAGGTATGGGTGTAAACATTCTTTGATAATTATTTGAATAATCACCGGATGGCAAAAAGTTGCCATTGGCAACCAATGCAGTGGCATACATGGTGACCCTTCCCCAAGAAAGTTGTGCGGGTGCTTGCCAGTAAAAAGAATCGGTGTAGGCATTTAAAGTTCCTGTAGCGGTTGTATTGATAGGGCTGTTCGGTTCTACAATAATGGCTTGTCCCACAGTGGTGCTATGTTGATTGGTAACGGTGGTAAAAGTGCCTCCATTGAAACTAAACTCTGACGTAGCTGTAAATTGATAACTGGCTTTGGGCAAATAGGCTCCTGTTTTATATCCCGAAACTATGATTCTATAAAAAGCATTGGGCACAATAGTGCTATTATTAATGACATTTCCGGTGGCCAGATCTTTTACGGTAATATTAACTACTACATTGGCATCATTGCTCGTATCGTGGCAACCCGATCCACCACAAGAATTTGGTGAACCATAAGAACCGGTACAGTTCAGGTTTGCATATTGCGCCGCTCCATTGCTATAGCTAGAACCAACTATATAGATAAATGCACAGACTAAAACAACAATAACACTCCTTTTCATACGCATAAAATTTTTAGGGTTGACTATATAATTAAACAATGAAGAAGTATCCCTAATCAAGTTCAAAGATAAAATTTTGGACTGAAGATGATGGCAGATTAAAACATGCTCGAATGTTGATTTCAATGAATTAGACAATAATTGTTTTCTATGAAAAAAAATGATGCTTACCTATTGGCGTGTTCTTTCCTGATTCGGCTTTTGACCGACAACACCTGACACTTTTTGATAACGATTTTCCGGTTGCCTTCACTTTGAAAATTATATCAATAAAACACAGGGTGTGAGCATCGTTTTGTTTATTTTTTTTTAAAAATAACCATTGAATACAAAAATATCATACCTTTGCCGTCCCAAAATACGACCGGCTGCCTGCAAGGGTATCCAAAGTTGTGCCGGAAGTGCGGGAAATATTTTCTAACAACTAAAGTTTTTATGGCAACAAACAATTTGCAGAACTATGAGTTGATGGTCATTTTTACGCCGGTATTGGCTGAAGATGATTACAAATCCGCTCAAAAGAAGTTTACAGACTTCATCACCGCAAACGGTGGTACTATTTCACACACTCATCCTTGGGGTCTTCGCTCGTTGGCTTATCCTATCGAGAAAAAGACAACCGGATTGTATTGGGTATTGGAATACTCGGCACCAACCGATGTAAACCACAAACTGGAAGTGCAGATGAACCGTGACGAAAACGTAATGCGTCACATGATCACCAGCCTCGATAAGTATGCGGTACAATACAACAATCGTAAGCGAAACAAAGCTACGGAATCAGAAGCTGTTAACTCCTAAAAAACATTCAACAATGGCTAAGCAAAACGATATTAAGTTTCTTACCTCTACAAGAGTAGAAAAGCGTCAAAAAAAATATTGTCGCTTCAAAAAAATGGGCATCCGCTATATTGATTACAAGGATGCGGAATTTTTGAAAAAATTTGTGAACGATCAAGGTAAAATGCTTCCTCGCCGTATTACCGGAAACTCTCTGAAGTTTCAACGCAAAGTGGCACAAGCAGTTAAAAAAGCACGCCAAATGGCGTTGTTGCCTTATGTAACCGACCTATTGAAATAGGTTTGATATTGTTCATGCTCAAAACTAAAATGCAATGCAAGTTATTTTGATAAAAGACGTAGATAATCTCGGTGCGGCAAACGAAATGGTATCTGTTCGCCCCGGCTACGCACGCAACTACCTCATTCCACAAAAATATGCCATCGAAGCCAGCGAAGGCAATAGAAAGGTGTTGGAAGAACGCCAAAAACAACTGAAAAAGCGCGAAGAAAAATTGATGGCAGAAATCAATAAAGTACGCAAGGTGTTGGCTGAAGGACCAGTGAAAATTGGTGCAAAAATCGGTACCAGCGGCAAAATATTCGGTTCTGTTACCGCTATACAATTAGCCCGTGCTATTCGTGAGCAAAAAGGCTACGAAATTGACCGCCGCCGTATTACCCTTATGGACGAAGTGAAAGAAGTGGGTAACTATAAGGCTCAAATAGACTTTGGCAAAGACAACATCGTAGAGATGGAGTTTGAAGTTGCCGGTGAATAATTGACTTTCTTTTTTGAAAGTGAGGGGTTGCTGATAGCGACCCCTCTTTTTATGATAGCATATTCCGAATCATTATTGTCCGATAAAAAAATAAAAGTTGGGGTAACTTTTTATGGTTACCCCGATTTAGTGTAATTTAGGTTTTCCACAACTTCAATTACATGGATAAAAGTACGCATTTTTTCGGTCAA
>JAFDXO010000178.1 GCA_018267925.1 Bacteroidota bacterium
AAATAGGTTTACTTTTTTGATAAAATAGTTATTATGTCATTTTTGCCTGGAGCGATGCCATGCCTCTTTTCGAGGATTTCTCAACCGACGGTCAATTACTTAGCAAACGTGAAGAGCCATTGAATCGACATAACGTTGATCGGTATATCCATGAATTTGGCTCTGAGCGATTCGCTGGGTATTGTGATGCACTACGTGATTTTATTAGTCAAATTGACGGATTACTCCAATCACCCGAAAGAATTAATTCTATGCAAGTAGTAGGAACCGCTTTGAAGAAGTTTCATGTAAATGAACAAGAGCTTCTCGAATTTTTGAAAATAACCTACGCTACACATTTGATACCCAATTCCAACACCACAAAGATCGACACTAAATAGGGGCAGGACCATAACTTTGTACATACAGTACAAAAATTAGTTTTTTCATTTTTGAATTAAAATAACCTAGTTTATATGGACATTAGGGGTGACTCCTACGCATACTTGTATACCCGGGTTTTAGACAAAATTCATGAAGAGGGCTTTGATAATCAACTTATCAAGAATGGCAGAAATCCATACACCGAATCTGTCTTTTACGAGAAAAATAATGATGGGGTTACCTATGGAGCGAGGTTTGGAGGATCGAGTAAAAGAAGTCCCAGATACATCTATTTGGCCTATCTACGTTCTCTTAAAAATTTTGACGCCTTAGTTCAAGTTGATACATCCTGCCTGGCTGATTTGCTTACGTTTTTGACGGAAAAGATATTTGATAAAAATGGAAGTATTGAAGATCAAACAGAAGATTTGAAGTTGGATTTTGAAAACGATTATAAAGCCGAAATAAGGAGGTTTCGACATGCACATTCGACTAAAAAAAAGCTGGCTAAAAAAAACGAAAATACAAGCGCCAGTTATTTTCCTATTTCTGCACTAAACATCATTTCAGGATTCTATAGCACAACAGTTGATTCTTATATGGCTGAAAAGGCTTTGTTTAACCTATTGAAGGATAAAATAGAACGAAGAATGAGGTTTAATGATGAGCAGTCATTGAAGGATTTGGTTTCTATTACCGGAGAATTTTTTATGTCTCAAAAATGGATGCTATTCGAAAAAGAAGAAAAAAGTATCGTAAGAAGAATTTGTGAGTTCGAACCGTTTGGTGATGATGATTTATCGATAATTGATTCTAACGGTTACCCTGGAGCTTTAATCGATTTTCCTATAGCGCCAGACCAGAAAACCCCAATCGGTTGTTTTTTTGATCCATTAAATTATACGTTCTGGTTTGAATGCTTTACCTCTTTTGTAGATAGTAATTTGACTTGTACTTATGATTTTTCCTATAAAGAGCAATATCGCTATTCGAATAATTGCGTTGGGCATTGCGTTAAAGTAGACACTGAAAGTGGCAGTGTTAATTCAAAGATATGTGTTATGATTGCCGATGCAAAAGGTTCTATGACACATACTTCACCCCGTTATACAGTTTACAATTTTGATGATCCTGCAATTCATCCATATGCAAGAGCAATATTACTTCGGCCAACAGAAACAGACGCCCATACATCACCATTTATGAATCTTTCCGATTCTATCCTCAGACTACAGGAATATGGGGCGTTTTTGACTTCCTAATATATGTAATCACATAGTGTCGTTAAGGACAAGACAAACGAACCACTACTAAGTATAAGTTTTTATCTGAATTAAAGCTGAGAAAACGTTCTAGGTAATCAAGAATTATTTGTTCAATTTCAAATGGTCCTTTGCCTGTGAACAAAACTCAATTCTTTCAATGAGCAATTTTAGGAAAGTCTCGCAATATCCCGCCTGATATTTCAGATAATTTTTCTTTTTTCTCGCCAGCCCAACTTTTCTATTGTTCAAAGATAAAGGACGAATTATCTATATACAGATGATTCGGAAAACAACCTGCCGCAAACCTGTTGTCAATGACAAAAGCGGTTAGCTATTACCGTGTGTCCACAGACAAACAAGGAGAAAGCGGTTTAGGCCTCGATGCCCAAAAATTAGCTGTGCAACAGTATGCGAAAGCTAATGGATTATCTATCCTCGCTGAGTATACAGAAATTGAATCCGGCAAGAATAACAAACGGCCTATTCTTCTTGAAGCAATTGAGGGCTGCATGCAAAACAATGCAGTGCTTTTGATTGCAAAACTTGACAGGCTCGGTCGTAATGTCGCGTTCATTTCAAAATTGATGGAATCGGGAATTGATTTTGTTGCTGTCGATAACCCGCATGCAAACAAGTTGATTGTTCATATCCTAGCGGCTTTCGCCGAGCATGAAAGAGATCAAATAAGTCGCAGGACTAAAGAAGCTCTTCAAGTGGCAAAAAATAAAGGCGTCAAACTCGGCACAAACGCCAAAGAGCTGGCGAAAAAAAATAAAGCAAGGGCGATTACATTTTCTCGGGAAATGAAACCTGTAATTGAAGAATTGAAAAATAACGGGCATGAGACGATAAGAAGTATTGTCGTCGAATTGAATCGATTAAGAATAAAAACGGTAACGGGCAAAGGAAGATGGCATGTTCATACCGTTCACAGGCTTTTGCAACATATCAATAAACTTAAATAAAAAACAATGGGAATTATCTATCTACTTATTGTCGCCTTCTTAGGTTGGGTCGGGGTGAGAATTTACAAAAGTTACAAGAGTTCGCAAATGACATTTGACGAACATCATTTTAAGCAAGGTGATGTCGATGTGATATTTGCAACCGGCATCATTAAGATCAGAACCACAGAATATAAAGTAAACCAAGTGACAGGTATCAAAGCCGAGCCATACACACAAAGTCACCGTCATGGAGGCAGCAAAGCTTGGAAGGCTATTATTGAACTAGATGACTTTAGAAAGCCGAGATACGAAATGGAATTCTTCTCGCGAAAACGAGCAAATGAATTTACTCAGCGTCTTTCAGTAGCATTAAGAAAAGCAGGCGGTCCTTCATTTTCGTAGTTGCAAAACTTTTTATAACCTTAAATTTATTTTATGCGTATTTTATTTGTCCTGCTAACATTAGCCGGTGTCTTTATTTCATGCCACAAATCGTCGGATGTTCAGAAACCAGAGGAAATTTCTTTACCCGCGACTTTGAATGGAACGGTGGACTATATCGACTTTGAAAATATAAATGATGGTGTAAAATATGCTGGAGGCGTTGTTACTGTAAAAATTGCTGACGGAACGAAATATCATTTTTCCTTCGAATACAGTGATACCAGCTACTACTCAATTGGCAATGGCCAGTATCTAAAAGGCAAGATGAATTCAACCGTTTGGTTCGATACTGATTCCATCTTATTAGCTAAAAGTGTAATAGGTACTCCCCTTGTTCAAGCCTCCACGTTATATACTGGCCTTGCCTCGCCAAATGCTATTCATATCAAATTTACTGACGACGCCGACCCAGATTTGACCAAAGGGGCAAAAACCATCAACGCCACTTTTACGGCGGATTCAAGATTGCTGGTCTCTTTTTCGCGTACTTTAACAGGCCCGAATGAAAACGACCTATGGGCAAAATATGAAGCGGACAGAACTCTTTCTATCAATGCACTTGATACGATCATCCGACATTTCAACCATTATAATGTCGATGCAAGTTTACCACCGGCACCAGCTTGGTCTTTCTATAGCAAATAATTATACTGGCCCAAGCGCATTGAGTTAGCCCCGACATTCGTGCCGTCTTTAGCCTTCAGACGTCCTACGAAATACCCCTTAGGGCACCCGCACTTATTTTGACTAACTGCGCTTGGCCATTTCGTAATACTTCAATAGTGACTGATATTTCTTAAAGGCAATACCCTTGTATTCCAGCACACGATCTATACGCTTGCATATTTCTCTTGCCCTTCCCAAGGATATACTCGCATCTTTAGCAATATCTTTTAGAGATCGACCAGTTTTCCATTGCCGATACATTTTTTTATTTCTCTTAAAATGATCGATTCCTGTATGGTGAGTAATGCCGCCAGCCTTAATGATCGACTGCCGAAGCGTTGCGATATGCTCTCGAAGTTCGCACGCTTGCTTCCTTGCGGTTGCCAACTGTTTTTGTGCTGCCTGAATATTCATGGATAGTTTTAGTTATCAATTTATATCAGGTACTACCTCGGAAACAAATAAATCATGTTTGCAGATTTGCGAAAATGTTTTGATTCTTTTAAGTCAATTATTCAAAGGTGAACTTTTTCAAGGAAGCAAAGGCTTGTGTGCAGGTCAAATACGTTTGAGATCAGGAGAAATATGTTTGCAAACGGGAGCGCCGAGCTAATATTTTACAAAGGTTCTGCTTTTGTTTTGTTTATAATTGCTGTTAAGGCAGCATCGCTTTCATGATGCACGAAATTACCCATATATCCTTCGGTCGTCTCCAATTTATTGTGTCTAAACATGTATTGAAGCGTTCTTATATCTACTCCTGTGGCCAGTTGAGCGAAGCTGTGTCGCGCTAAGTGCATTGTCAATTTCTTTTCTATCGATGCGGCAGGGGCGACATTCAAACGAAGACACTTGTCAATTGCGCTTATCCGGAACGCAATTGAACGTTGTGTTTTGAAAGCATCTGTAAAATCGCACCCTTTCAAATCTGGAAAAATAAGATTGGATTTGGATGTATCTGTGGTGATGTATTGATCAAGAATTTTCCGCGCTTTGTCGGCTATCATCAGTGATCCTGTTTTTTTGTTTTTACCCATCGTGTAATGCAGTCGTTCATTCTGAATATCATGCCAACGCATTCGTAACACATCAGAGGCTCTCATGCCAGCAAAGTAAAAAGCGATAAGCCAAAGATTACGCGCATGGTTATGCGAAGGTTCGACGAGAGCAACAGTTTCAAGAGCACTGATCTCATTTATTGAAAGACCTATTTTGCTGCTTTCAGGAAACTTGATTTTTATTCCACCGTCACCGAATGGTGACTCATGTTTGGCGACTATTCCATTCTTTCGAGCGAATGCATACACTGAGCGAAGCGTCACCAGATGATTGGCAATTGTTCGATCACCAATTCTGTTCTTTCCTCTTTTTGGTTTGTGAGATGATTTAAGATAAGCTACGAATCTATCTAGCAACCCGGCGTTTATATCGGAGAATGCGATGTCTTCCTTATGCAAGAATGTCTTGAAATGGCTTATTCGAGGTTTATCGGAAGTATACTGATTATACTTACCCGATGTTTTTAGGTAATTGAGAAACGCTTGCGCCTGGGCAAAGAATGTTTCTTTGGTAGAAGGTTTAATCTTATTGCGAACAGCCTTAGCACTTACATGCGATTTTTTTGTTTCTATCTCAAGTGCTTGGTCATTTGATTCGGCAAGTTTCTGTAATAGATAGTTGTTCAAGCGAACATGATTTGGATGAGATCGCTTGACCTTTTGGGACTTCTTATCCCAGTCGGATAAGGCTATCCGATATTCAAGATATATATAACTGCTTTTCCTATCTTTAGTAATGCGTATGGCAAGAGGAAATAAACCGTCTGATTTTTTTTCGTTACGAAGGATGATTTTGACCGATGCCATGGCCTGAGAACATTAAGGCAATACTACATCATTGTGGAGTTTCCACTGAATCAATAATTACTGTTAAACTCACAAAATATTGACCATTCGCTATTAATATTCATTTGAGGCCAATAAGAACCAAACATGCGAGATTATATGTTCATCGGCATCTTATAAAGTTTTAACGTCATGCAAGAAATTATAGATCGCTTAGCTTTTGTTACTACCGCTCTTCGAGATGCCAGGAATAAATTTGTGAATAAGAGACACGATGAACTTGTTCGATTTGTCTTTTGTGCAATAGACAAGGAAATAAGAATTGTTACTACCCTGAAATTTCTTTGCGCACAAGTCAATGGGTATGTCGACCATGAATTTTCTATTGGAATACTGTCAAGGTCTTTATTGATGGACATGATTTTAACAATGGAAATTAAACAGCTTTGTGTTAATCATGAGAACAACAATAAGGATGAGTTAACTTTGAAAGTAAAAAAAAGTGCTTACAAATTTATAAGTGATGGAACGACGCACATTATTGAAGAAATTCGTGGTTCTGAAAAGTATACCGCGTCAGAGAAGGACAATTTAATTGAACTTTTTTCAAGTTTATTTCACGAGGCATTCGAGATCAAAAACAATAGCCCCAAGCTTAAGGCAGATTATCGGGTAAACTTAACAGAGATTGCAAAGAATTCTCTTTTGAAGCCCAATCCAATTTATAATGACATTCTTGATTTGTACAGGTTCTATTCCAAATACGATCATTTAAGCCATTGGACTGCTTTATCTCAAAGTATAGAATTGAGCAAACGCCTTTCAAGATTTGAAACCGTTTCAAGATTGATAGTTTTACACTCCCGCGATTTGCTTTCCATAGGTTATGATTTCTGTGAAGGATACAAGTCTTTATTGCCGACTATTGAGGGCTTACAAAATTATTGGCAAGAACACGACAGTCTTAAGCAATCATAGTAATTCATTTTACTACAACAATGCTACAACAACGAACGGTTTTAGGTGAATTGAGGAATACTTATTAAACTCACAAAATACTGACTAATAATCATGTTGAATCAGGTCATGCCATGTGAAACCAGCAATTTCAAAACTGAAAATCCTTGTGTCGGCGGTTCGATCCCGCCCCACACCACAGCTTTAAAAGCTCGTCAGTAATGATGGGCTTTTTTATTTATTGCGCCTGAATGAGCATTAGTTCTTTTATACCGGAATAC
>JAFDXO010000179.1 GCA_018267925.1 Bacteroidota bacterium
AGCATAGCTCAACCGGTTCAGAGCATCCCGACCTATAAGTCGGGAGGGTCCGCGGTTCGAACCCGTGTGCTTCCACTTCATAAATCCTCAACAGCTTTTTGTTGAGGATTTTTTTATTTCATGGCCATCAAAAAAATGATTTTCTTTTCGCTTCCCAATTTGCCTCCTATCTTCGACACCTCGTGAAAGTAGCTGCTACCCATAGAAATATTCTGGCACTTGCCTTACCCATTTCGTTTGCCTTGCTTATTCCTCAGCTCTCTTTCTTGGCAAATACAATTTTTTTAGGGCGTTACGGCGAACGTGAATTAGCAGTAAACGGTGTGGCTGGTGTGTTTTATCTGACAATTTCAATGATTGGATACGGTTTAAGCAGCGGTATTCAAATTCAATTAGCTCGTCGTGCCGGCGAAGGTGATCAAGAAGGATTGACAAAAAGCTTGGCAAATGGGATCAGTCTTTCTTTATTAGGCTCACTTACTTTAATGCTTTTGTCACTATGGTTAGCTCCATTAATATTTGGTTTTAGCCTTTCTGATGCTAACAATGCACAGATGAGCATCAACTACCTTTTTATTCGTGTATGGGGCTTACCGTTCTTGCTTCTTACTCAGCAAATAAATGCCTTTTTCATTGCTACCAATCGTTCTCGTTTTCTTATTTATGGCTCTTTGTCCGGCACGCTGACTAATATATTGTTCGACTACCTGTTGATTTTCGGGCAATTTGATTTTCCCCGTTTGGGAATTAATGGAGCTGCTATCGCTTCTATTTTAGGAGAGTTATCATATTGCTTCGTAATGTTTTCACTTTTTTTTGGACATCATTTTCAGCACCAATATCCATTACGCCGCTTTTTAAGTTTTGATTTATCCTTGTCAAAACGATCTTTACGAATTGCCTCTCCATTGATTGTTCAATATCTTTTTAGCATTGGCGGTTGGCAAGTATTTTTCATTTTTGTGGAACATCTCGGAACTCGCCAATTGGCTGCTTCTCAAATTTTGCGAAGTATTTTTGGTGTTATAGGTATTGGCACTTGGGCTATGGCTGCCACATGCAATACTATGGTGAGCAACATAATCGGTCAAGGGCGGCAAGAGGAAGTGCTGTCGTTGATTCGGAAAGTCGCCAAACTGAGTTTGATTTATACTTTAGTTGTCTCTACCATTTTATTTGTCTTTGCGGATCAGTTTCTTTTGCTTTACCGCGATGATCCCATGTTGGTGCATTACGCAAAACCAAGTATGGTGGTGATCATTATTGCTACTTTGATTATGGCTATTTCCACCGTTGTATTTAATGGTGTTGTGGGAACAGGAAATACGCTTGTCAATTTATCTATCGAAATCACCTCAGTAGTTGTTTATTTAGTTTATTGCTACTTAGTCATTCAGCGTTTACAATTGTCTTTAGCATGGGCTTGGGGCTCCGAATTTGCATATTGGAGCATCTTGTTGATACTGGCTATTTTATATTTAAGATCAGGAAAGTGGAAAGGGAAAATTATTTGACTAAGCTTGCCTGTTCAGCAATTTCATCCATCTCTATCCCGTTGTGGCTTTCATCATAAATACAGTCACCGTTTCGAATCAATAAAACTTGTGGTGATTGATGCACTACCCGAAACTGTTCTGCAATTTTGTTTGAAATGGATCTGTATTTCAGCAAATCAAGTAAGTAAAAATGTACTCCTGCCGGTGCTATTTCACGTTCTAATCGAGCCTTAGCCATAGATGATATATTGCATCGTATGCTGTGTTTGAAAATAACTACCGGCTCTTTTTTACTTTTTTCAACAATTAAATCCAATTGTGCCTCATCGGTTAATAGTTCCCAATTCATGGAGCAAAATTACAAAGGAAAAAAGTCTCCGATCACAATTAAGGCAGGTGCTAAATTTTATTTTGTTTCTCATAGATAAAAGCTAATGAGACAAGGCTAATTTTTGTGCTTTCTAAGGAATAGGTTTATTTAGCGGACAAATCGCAAGTTGTATGAAGCATGCCTATATATTCCCGGGTCAGGGAGCGCAGTTTTCAGGAATGGGAAAAAGTCTTTACGAAACGAATAGTGCCGCAAAAGAATATTTTGAACAAGCTAATGAGGTTCTGGGATTCAGAATTAGCGATATAATGTTTACCGGAACAGATGAAGAATTGAAACAAACAAAAGTTACTCAACCGGCTATCTTTCTACATTCTACCATTTTGTTTCTCACAACACCCAATTTGAAACCGGATATGGTTGCAGGTCATTCATTGGGCGAGTTTAGTGCCTTAGTAGCTAATCGGGTACTCCCTTTTAAAGAGGGCTTAAAATTAGTGTCAAAACGTGCTTTGGCTATGCAACGAGCTTGTGAAGCCAATCCATCAACTATGGCTGCTGTACTTGGCTTAGAAGATGCTGTGATTGAACATGTCTTAAGCGAGATAAATGAAGAAGTAGTTGTACCTGCGAACTATAATAGTCCCGGACAATTAGTAATCAGCGGAAGCATTCAGGGAATTAACATTGCTTGTGAAAAATTGAAAGCAGCCGGAGCCAAGCGTGCTTTAGTATTACCAGTGGGCGGTGCCTTTCATTCCCCGCTTATGACTCCAGCAAAAGAAGAATTACAGGATGCTATTATGAACACCCATTTCAATAATCCTACTTGTCCGGTATATCAAAACGTAGATGCACATCCCTACATTGATCCTGCCATGATCAAGCAAAATTTGATTAACCAATTGACTGCTCCTGTGCGTTGGACACAAACTGTTCAAAAAATGGTAGCAAATGGAGCCACTCAATTTACGGAAGTCGGACCCGGCGCAGTGTTGCAAGGATTAGTGAAAAAAATTGCTAAAGAAGTACCAACAGATGGCATAAACTAACGGTAAGATTATTGATATCTTCCGTTCTGAGTTTTCTTTTAAAAGGTAGTGCTGCTATAAGGATGGTTAGCTAAGGTCTAACGTATAGTCGTACACTTTAAAACCGACAACTATGAGAAAGCAGCAACTCTATTAGTCAGAAGTCATCATAACATGTAACGGCTGATACAAGTTGCTTAACTTGCATTTTAAAATTAAAAAATACAAATCAATAATGGCTATAAAACACCTCAAAAACTATGCAAAAGGAAAATGGGTAGCGTCTAAATCTAAAGGTGAAGCTTTACACAATGCAGTTACCGGAGAAGCCATTTATACGGCAAGTAGCGATGGGTTAGATTTCGGAGAAATGATGGACTATGCTCGACGAATTGGAGGACCGGCATTGCGAAAACTTACTTTTCATGAACGAGGCAGAATGCTTAAAGCACTTGCCATGTACCTGTTAGAACGTAAAGAAAACTACTATAAAATTAGTGCCTATACGGGAGCAACACGGATTGATAGCTGGGTAGATATTGAAGGTGGTATCGGAAATTTATTTGCAAATGCAAGCTTGCGTCGGCAGTTTCCTAACGAGCGTTTTTTTGTAGATGGCGAAGCTGCAAAATTATCAAAGCACGGCACTTTTATCGGACATCACATCATGGTGCCACGAGAAGGCGTAGCTATTCATATCAATGCTTTTAATTTTCCGGTTTGGGGAATGTTGGAAAAAATTGCGGTTAATCTATTAGCTGGCGTTCCTGCAATTGTGAAACCTGCAACCCTTACTTCTTTCCTTACTGAAGCCGTATTTGAAGACATCATTGAATCAAAAATTTTGCCTGAAGGTTCGTTGCAATTGATTTGTGGCTCGGCTCGTGGCATCTTAGACACCGTGGAAACGCAAGACATAGTAACTTTTACAGGTTCTGCCGAAACGGGAAAAAAACTGAAAGCTCATCCTCGTATCTTGTCTGAAGCGGTTCCATTTAATATGGAAGCAGATTCACTAAACTGTTGTGTATTGGGTCCGGATGTCTTACCAAACATGCCGGAATTTGATCTTTTCATCAAAGAAGTGGTGCGGGAAATGACAACAAAAGCTGGTCAAAAATGTACTGCTATCCGCCGTATTATGGTGCCTTCTGACCGCATAGAAGAAGTGCATTTAGCCTTAGGAAAACGGCTAAAAGGAACAGCAATAGGAGACCCAGCATCCGAAGGGGTGCGTATGGGACCATTAGCCGGTATAACACAAAGAAATGAAGTGCGCGAAAAAGTACAACAATTTGCTAAGTCCCAAGAAATTATCATTGGCGATTTGAATCATTTTGAAGTGATTGGAGCCGATAAAGAAAAAGGAGCTTTTTTGCCTCCCATCGTTTTCTTGAATGATGACCCCTTCCATAAATTAGATTGCCATAATGTAGAAGCCTTTGGCCCAGTTGCCACCATCATGCCTTACAAAAATTTAGAAGAAGCTATGGAATTGGCCCGTATGGGGCGCGGTTCTTTGGTTGGCTCTATCGTTACTCAGGACGACACAATAGCTCGCGATTTTGTATTGGGAACGGCATCCATGCACGGACGTATTCTTGTATTGAATGCGGATTGTGCCAAAGAAAGTACCGGTCATGGTTCTCCTATGCCTATGCTAGTACACGGCGGACCCGGCAGAGCAGGTGGCGGCGAAGAAATGGGCGGGGTGCGTGGTGTCATGCACTATTTGCAACGAACAGCTATTCAAGGCTCGCCGACTACCATAACCAAAATAACCAACGTTTTTCAACAAGGTGCTGCTCAACATGAACTTGAAGTGCACCCTTTTCGCAAGCATTTTGAAGACTTGCAAATTGGGGATACTCTTATCACTGCAAAGCACACCGTAACAGAAACTGACATCACCAACTTTGCCAATGTAAGCGGCGATAATTTTTATGCCCACATGGATGCTACATCTTTATCAGGAACCATTTTTGAAGGACGAGTAGCTCACGGATATTTCATTTTGTCTAAAGCAGCAGGCTTATTCGTAGATGCAAAAAAAGGGCCTGTTTTACTTAACTATGGAATTGATGAATGTCGTTTTACAAAACCGGTTTATCCCGGAATGACAATAGGCGTAAAATTGACCGTGAAAGAGAAAGTAGATCAAGAAAAACGTTCAGAAGAAGATATTCCCAAAGGCATTGTGAAATGGTTAGTTGATGTGTATGATCAAACCGGCGAAACGGTTGCTATTGCTACAATTTTAACAATGGTTAAAAAGAGACTTTAAAAACATACACTCTTTATTGTTCATTTCTATACTGAAAAAAAATCAAAAACACCATTGACTTTATGAATGATCAAAATAAAGAGCAATAAAAAACAGGTAAGAATTCTTGCTATTTCTTTATTAATTTCGCACACAATTTTTTTCACCGCATAAACTGAAGCAAAAAAAATGCCTTACTTATTCACTTCAGAATCTGTTTCTGAGGGTCATCCAGATAAAGTTGCCGATCAAATTTCAGATGCTCTTGTTGATAATTTCTTAGCCTGGGATGCAAACGCCAAAATCGCTTGCGAAACCTTAGTAACCACAGGTCAAGTAGTGTTGGCCGGCGAAGTAAAATGCAATACCTATATAGATGTACAATCTATCGCTCGCGAAGTAATCGGAAAGATTGGTTACACACGTAGCGAATATATGTTTGAAGCTCATTCTTGTGGTGTTTTATCTGCTATTCATGAGCAATCGCCTGACATCAATCAAGGTGTAGATAAAAAGAAAAAAGAAGATCAGGGTGCAGGCGATCAGGGAATGATGTTTGGATATGCAACCAACGAAACGGCTAATTACATGCCGCTTGCATTGGATTTAGCACACACTTTATTGCGTGAACTTTCTGCTATTCGTCGCGAAGGAAAACAAATGAAATACCTTCGCCCCGATGCTAAAAGCCAAGTGACGCTAGAGTATGATGATGATAACAAGCCAGTGCGAATTGATACAATTGTGATTTCAACACAGCATGATGATTTTGCTGATGAGAAAAAAATGCAAGAACAAATCAAGAAAGACGTTATCAATATTTTGATTCCTCGTGTCATCAAAAAAGTTCCTCAAAACAAACGTCTTTTCAACGATAAAATTCAATACCACATCAACCCTACCGGAAAGTTTGTCATCGGTGGACCACACGGCGATACAGGGCTTACGGGTAGAAAAATTATAGTAGATACCTATGGCGGAAAAGGTGCGCATGGCGGCGGCGCTTTTTCAGGAAAAGACCCATCCAAAGTAGATCGTTCGGCTGCTTATGCTACTCGGCATATTGCTAAAAACTTAGTGGCAGCAGGTGTGTGTAATGAAGTGCTGGTACAAGTTTCCTATGCTATTGGTGTAGCTAAACCAATGGGAATTTATATAAACACCTATGGCACAGCAAATGTTGAAATGACCGATGGAGAAATTGCCAAAATTGTGGAAAGCATTTTTGATATGCGCCCTTATTTTATAGAGCAAAGACTAAAATTACGCCAACCCATGTATAGCGAATGTGCTGCCTATGGCCACATGGGGCGCGAACCCGAAATGGTCAATAAAACATTCAAATCTGCAGATGGTAAGACAAAAAATATAAAAGTTGAACTCTTTACTTGGGAAAAATTAGACTACGTAAGTAAGGTAAAAAAAGCTTTTAAAATCAAATAAACACATCGTAAATATCACTCTATATCGTTAGCTATTTTAGTAAACACTCTAAAAAAGCTAACGTTTTTTTTATGGATTAGTTTTAGAAAAAGAAGATTTAAAATTATCGTAAAAAAAGTACCTTTAAACAAACCTGTACGAAAACCCTATTCCATATAGTGAAACTTAAAGGTAAAAAAGCCGACTTATAAGCCTCCAAACACTTATTTGATTTGGGACTAAAAAAGAGGCGATATGCATAAAAACGAATCTAAAACAAATTGCTAAATTTAACCTTACTAATAAATATATTAAATTTTGCAAATTTTTATTTATGAGTGCAAAAAATTAACGTTATTTATTTTATTGATATATAAAATTTGAAATAATGAAAGCAAAAATAAAATCCATAATAAAAAGATTCATCCTAACGATGCAAGGTAGAATGTCTCATCTGAAAATAGGTATAAAATGTAACTATAAGTGGTATGGCAATACATACGGTGGTTTTTATGTTTTTCCAAATATATTAAACAATAAATCAATTGTTTACTCCTTTGGGATTGGCGAAGATATGTCATTCGATAACGCAATGATAAAGAATCATAATTGTCAAATATTCTGCTTTGACCCAACTCCAAAATCAATTAATTGGTTTAAAAGTCAAGAAAAAAATGAAAATATTCATTTCTATGAATATGGAATCAGTAATACGAATGAATTTATGGATTTTTATTTACCTCTAAATTCTGATCATGTTTCCGGAAGTGTAGTTTCTCAAAAAAATGTTGATGTCAATAAGAAGGTAATTGTAGAAATGAAGTCATTGAAGACTATTATGCAAGAACTTGGACATACACACATAGACGTTTTGAAAATAGATATTGAAGGATCCGAATATGATGTAATTGATAATATATTAAACGAAGAATTATCAGTAACTCAGATATTAATTGAATTTCATGACCGTTTTTTTACAAATGGAACTTTAAAAACTAAAGCAACAATAGAAAAATTAAGGGATAGTGGTTATGAGATATTTGCAATATCAAATTCGTTAGAGGAAATATCGTTTATTAAAAAAAATGCTCTTTAGCAGCAAAGCTATATTCTTTGGGGCTAATTCATGTTGGTAAAAAATAGCAGGAAACGACTTTGATTGAGTATTTTCCTGCTATGGCTAGAAATGTAAAATGATACAGCCCCCTCATTATTGGCAAAAATCAAACCGTTTTTAGAAACGAGCATTTTAAATAAAAAGTTTGATTTTTTTTCCTTATTCCGGTTTTAACTCTTCGTTGGTTTTGCTTTAAACTTTGCAATAGCATTTCTTGTAAAATCACTTAGCACAAGTCGTCCGCTAATAGCCGCACGCTCCATCAGTAGGTTGTCCCAATTTTCAGTTCCACGCCAAAATATTTTTTTCAACTGATACATCGCTTCGGGGCTACTATGCGAAAGTCGTTCTGCAAGGCTATTAATTGCTTCATCCATTTCATCTATTGTATTGTGGATTTCAGCATAAAGTCCATGTTTTTTAGCCCATTCAGCAGATCTCCATTCAGTAGCATCAATAGCTAATTGCGAAAAACCTGAAGTACCAATTTTACGCTCTACAGCAGGCCCAACAACAAACGGACCTATACCTACCGCAAGTTCGCTAAGTTTAACAGAGGCATCTTCAGTAGCGATGGCATAATCTACGGCTGCTGCTAAACCAACACCGCCGCCCACAGCCTTACCATGAATACGACCAATAATTAGTTTGTGTGCCTTTCTCATTGCATTGATTACTTGAGCAAAACCGCTAAAAAATTGTTTGCCTTGCTCTTCATTGCTGATGGCTACTAATTCATCAAAAGAAGCTCCGGCACAAAAAGCTTTATCTCCGGCACTTTTCAGTATAATAACTTTTACCCTATCGTCTAAACCAATATCATTTATTGTTTTAGCAAGATCGGTAAGAATGGCTCCAGGCAAGGAATTGCTGGCAGGATGAAAAAATTCGATGGTGGCTATTCCGTGATCCGTATCTATACGAACATATCCTTCTTTATGCGTCATAGTTGGTTAATCTTTGAGCAAATGTAATTAGGTTTTACTTGTGTATTTTGTTCTTTTTCTGCCTATTGTACCATTACAACTTTTGAGGTGCGCTCATGAGTTGATGGGTTAATAATCAGAAGGTAATATACCCCTTTTGACCAAAGATTAACCGGAATATCTAATGTTCGATTTAACCTATTATGATACATATTTTGACCTATGGCGTTCGTAATGCGAACTTCTAATGTACTAGAACTGTTGTTTACGATATGAATAGCTTCTGAAGCTGGTATCGGAAAAATATTCAAAGCATTTTGCCAATTTACATTTTTGATTCCCGTATTAAAGGTGATGTTGAATGAACTTTGGTTTACATTGAAGAAAACATTTCCCACACTTCTTACCATTACTCTTGCTAATGAAGTAGAAGGAAGGTTAGGAATGGTAATCACTTCTGCACCATCATTGGGGGTGTTTGCAGCAAGGGTGTATGGATAAGTGATTCCGCCGTCAATAGAAAGCAAGATGTCCACATTAGAACAACTAACTGGAGCTACATCCGTACCTGCCACATCCCATTTAACAGTATCGGTTGTGCTGCCAAGCCAATTGGTGGCTCCGGTTGGCCAAAGAACGACAAAAGGTCCAGCAGAATTTGTTACGTTTAATACAATGGAATCATCAGCAAAGTTGAAAGTACCGGTACCATTATAAATATCTCTTACTGTAAGTTTAAATTTCAACATTCGTGTGGTATCTGGCAACTTTTCACCCAGATAATTTGTAACGCCTAACAGCACTCGAGACATAGTTGGGAATACTCGTGTTCGTCCTGTATCGCTTTTGAAAGATCGAAATATAGGACCTGCTAAGCGAGTTTGAGCCCAATTTTTTCCATAATCACCAAGGTTCCATTCTTCCCAGCAATAAGTGAGTGTATCATGGTCGGAATCAATGGCTGTAGGAGCTGTCAAAGCAAAAGGAGTAAGCTTGGGTGTTGCATAAACCGCTGTAAAACTTGGAACTACAGGTGGATTATTATTAGAAGGAGCAGAAACAGCGCATCCATTGCCATTACCGATGGTTATATATCGGCTGATTTCGTAGAGGCTAATGGCATGAAAATAAGCATCGCTATGTGGTTGAAGGTCATTTCCACCGCCACAAATTCCGGCATAACCCATAATTGTAGAAGCACTACCGGGTTCATAAGCCGTTGATTGGTTTCCATTGCCGGAACAAGATCCTGTTGATGCGTTAAAGGTGTGTTCTGCACCGAATTGGTGTCCCATTTCGTGGGATACATAATCTATGTCAAATGGGTCGCCAACCGGATTGGGAGAGCCGGTTACGCCTTGTGCTTTTAATGAATTTCTACAAACACAAGCAAGGGTTGCAATGCCGCCCCCGCCGGTGCTAAAAACATGTCCGATATCGTAATTAGCTGCACCAATGCGAGCGGTTACAGTTGTTTGATTTTGCCCCAGCATGTTACTACCGCTAGAATTAGTATATGGCTCACCTGCAACCACTAAAAAAATAAGGGTGTCTGTATTTGCTACCAAATTCATGTGTACGCCAAGTTCTCGTTCATACACTCCATTTACACGATTCATGGTAGTTACCATTTTACTGAGTACAGCACTTTTTGTGGGGTTATTTCCGGCTACGGCTATGGCATATTCAGCGGTGCAGGCTAATGCTAACCGATAAGTCATTTTAGTAGCTCCATTAACCCGTAATTGTGCATTGGGTATTCCGTTTTTGGAAAGATTAATTTCGTTGCCGTCGGTATAGGTTTCTTTACCTGTTTCGCAAGACATCCAAAGCCCAATCGGCTTGGCTAAATCGGATTTTGCATAGCAACTATAAAGCCCATCATTCATGTTACTATAAGGGTCAATAAAATAAATCCCTTGCTCACTAAACACCATGCCATGAAAGCCTGATGGCGAGTAATCAAGCTTTATAGTTACACTCTTTTTATCTTCTGCATAACCCGCAAAAGTGCGTATTTCAGGATACTTGGCGGCTAATGCAGGCTCCATCATTTCTTCTCGCCAAACCTTAAAGTTTCGCATTTCTCCGCTTGGAGTTGGCAAAGAAATCAAGGTAGGTTGAGTTGGATCACTGGACAAGGAAAATAGCAGGCTTTTGAGAAAATTGTCGTTTACAGAAAATATAGATTCCTTTTGTGGTCGAATGATCCGAGTAGCATTTGAAACCACCATTCCTGAGGGTTGATTTTGCCATAATGAAGGTTGAAAAGTTGTTTGTGCTTCCGCAATTGTGGCAAGCAATAGAAAGAGGAAAGAGGAAAGAATTCGATTCATTGTAAGGGAGTTTTCAATTGTTTAAAAAATATGACTATTGGGTAAATTTTGGTTGGTCAAGTTGATTTGTGCTTTCTGGTGCCTTTTGTTTCGAGCTGCTTGGCTGTATGGGTGAATGGGGATTTTCGTTATGAATGGGGGTATTGGTTTGTGCTTGAACTGTTTCAGTGGTTTTGCTTGAGGTGCTACAACTTATTGTAGTAATAATCACAAGAAACAATATGGATATTGATACAATTTTCATAGGAAAAATAATTGTCTAAAGTACGCAGATTAATTTCAAATAAACTCTTTTTCGTTCAAAAAGGAATTTCTATCGTTTAATTATTTTTATGAGTTAATATTTCGTAAGCCCAATCTAAGTGAATTTAAAATCAACACGATGTCACTCATAGCCATGATGCCCGCTCCCCATGTTGGTGACAAATAACCCGTTGCCGCTACCGGAATAGCCAAGATGTTATAAAAGAAAGCCCAAAAAAGGTTTTGCTTAATTGTTTGTTCAGTAAATATTCCCAGCCTGATTGCTTTAGGAAGGGTTGACAATTGATTGTTTGAAAGAATGAGATTAGCAGATTGAATGGCTATTTGGGTAGATTCACTTAAAGAAATTCCTACAGTGGCTCGCGCCAAAGCAGGTGCATCATTGATACCATCACCCACCATAGCTGTGGGTGCTCTTTTCATCAATTCATCCAGCTTTAAATTTTTTTGTTCGGGCGATTGTTCTGCAAACACAGTTTGAATACCCAAGTGCTCTGCAATTCTTGAACATTTTCTTTTAGTATCGCCGCTCAACAAAATAGTTTCATAACCCATTTTCTTGAGTTCTGCTATGGTGTCAACTGCATCTAACCTAAGAGCATCACTAATACGAAGTGCTCCTCGAAATTGATCATTTTGATAAAGATATAAATCATAATCTTGAAAGATATCGCTATGATTGTGAAGCCATCGTTGAGAACCCAATTTCCAAACATGGCCTTGATCATCGAAAGCTTGCATACCCTTTCCTTTTACTTCTTCCACCGCCGACAATTGAAGTTTGTTGTTAGTACTCCACTGTTCAACAATAGACTTGGCTATAGGATGCGAAGAATGTGTTTCAATAGACAGAATAATGCTTTTAAAAAATGATTCTTCTATTCCATCTACAATATAGTCTTCAATTTGCAACTTACCGGTAGTGAGTGTACCGGTTTTATCAAACACTATTTGCTTTACCGTTTTTAAAGCTTCTAAGGTGTCGCCTCCTTTTATCAAAATTCCATTTCGAGCAGCCCTACCTAAACCAACAGCAATTGCAGCAGGTGTTGCCAAGCCCATTGCGCAAGGACAAGCCACAACCAACACGGCAATACTCCGCATCATGGCTTCAGGAAAGCTAAGATGCACCAGAAAATAGTTTCCAGCTAATGTAAGCAACGAAATGAGAAGCACTAAAGGGACGAAAATCGCGCTGATTTTATCCGCAAGTTTTTGTAGTCGAGGCTTGGATCCTTGTGCCTCACGAACCATTCGAATAATGTTGGATAGCACAGAAGCATGACCCACTTTTGTTGCCTTTATTTTTATCACTCCATCAGCCACCAAGGTTCCACCCACTACTTCGCTATCAATAATTTTATGTACGGGAACACTCTCGCCGGTAATCATGTGTTCATCCACTTGTGCATCACCAAAAACCACGGTTCCATCTACCGGAATTTTATCTCCATTATTTACTAAAACAATATCGCCTTGCTTGATAAACTTACTTTCAATTTCCATCACCGTATCTTTTCCCAAACTGTCGGTCATGACAATTTTTGCAAATTGCGGTTGTAGCTTAACTAAGGCATCAATGGCTACGGTTGTAGATTTTACGGTTCGATGTTCGATCCAATTTCCTGCCATTACCAAAGTGATGATAGAAGCAGTTGTTTCAAAAAAAAGATAATGATGTGCTTGATGAGCATAAGCCACTAAACCTATAATTGAATAAAAATAAGCAGCAGTTGCGCCAAGCATAATCAATACATCCATGTTAGGAATACGGTGCTTTAAAGAGCGCAAGGCACTTGGCAAAAAAGCATAGCAACCAATTAGGTAAACAGGTGTGGAAAGTGTTAATTGAACAAATGGATTGTGTAGCCATGGCCATGAAACAAACATGTGCATCAATAAGGGAATGGTCAAGGCTATGCAAATAATCCAAAGGATAGTGTGACTATCGTGATCGTGATCATGAGTTTCGGGGTCGGCACTATCTCGAATTACTTTATAGCCCAAATCATCAATATCATCAAAAATCTTTTCCTCGTTGATGTCATTGACAATCGTAAAACTGACTTCTCCCGATGCAGCATTGGCAGAAACATTTTTCATTCCTTTCTTCTCTAATAGTTTAGAAATAGTCAGTGCGCAGTTGCCACAAGTCATTCCTTCTACTTTAGTAGAGATAGTCTTTTCCATAGTCCTGATTTCTTCACTTAATTTCGCGTTGATGGCGAATATTTTGTTACAAATTTCCTACTCTTTAGCCACAATAGAAAATGCGGTACATCAGTTTTGGCAATGTGTATATCAATACCGCGTTTTTGCGTTTAGTGGAAATATGGGGGCCGGAAAAACCACCTTTATTCAGGCACTTTGCCGATATTTGAAAGTAGAAGATCATGTAAGCAGCCCTACATTTGCTTTGATCAATGAATACTGCTTTGAAAAAGACGGATTGATGAAAACCATTTACCACATGGATTGGTATCGTATTCGTGATGCAGAAGAGGCAATCAATGCCGGCATTGAAGATGCCATTGGAAATAAACAAGCAATATGTTTTGTTGAATGGGCAGAAAATGTACCTGAATTGATGCCCCATTCATACATTCGAGTTGAAATTACCCCACTCAGTGAAGATGTTCGACAATTGACCGTATTGCTTCAAAACTCCTAAATTTCACAAAGTTTTTTTATTCGTGTTTGATAGCTGAAACCCTTGATGGGCTTTATATCTGCTTGCCAAATGAGCAAGACTTATGTTTATTAAGTTAGTTTGATTAAACAATTCTCTCGTTAATCTTTCTATCTTTCCACCATGCATCTTACCAGTGCAGTATTCGGCGGTTTGTTGCTGGGGTTGTTTATGGCAATTTCAGTCGGACCAACTTTGTTTGCCGTACTGCGATATAGCCTTAATCATAGCTATAAAGCCGGATTGGCTTTCGTATTAGGTGTGTCCATGAGTGACATCATTTTTGTTACGATTGCGAATGTGGCTACTCCTTGGTTGCATTGGCTACATCAGTTTGCTCGCACGTTGACCTATGGTGCTGCTATTGTTTTGATTACAATCGGACTATTCGGCTTTTTAAAAAAATATAAACCTATTCGCCCCTCTTCTGTTCTTGTATCTGCAAACAGTGCTTTATATTTTCGGATTTGGCTTAGCGGCTTTCTAATAAACACGCTAAACCCTGCTTTGATTTTACAATGGATAGCTGCCGCTACGGGCTTAGCTGCACAAACGGGTTGGTATCGTTTTACCTTTTTTGGCACTTGCCTTACTTTAGTTTTGGGTATAGATATGCTGAAAGTGCTTTTGGCAGATAGTATCCGACGAAAACTAACGCTAAGAAGAATCATGTATTTACAAAAAGTATCCGCTCTACTCCTTTTAGGATTTGGTATAGCCTTACTAATCTTAGCTGTTTTAAATATCGAATTCAAAACATTTGAGGGGCATTAATTCAATTTTTATTTCTTTAGAAAAAATGCTTATCTTGCCCTTTCATACCCGTCTTCTACCTCTGATTTTCTTGAAATAGTGTTTTGGCTTTGGTGGCTCAAGCGAGCAAAAAATCTTTTAGCTCACTATTAAATGCACATATTCAATGACCACACTAAAAAAGACCATTCTTTGGATTGGCGGAATTAGTATTTCAGCATTATGCTTTTCAATTGGCTATGTCCAATTAGCACTTCCTAATGTGGGCAAGGCTCCACAAATGACCATTGAACGAACACCTGAGCGAATAGCACGAGGAAAATATCTTGCCAACCATATTACCCTTTGCATGGATTGCCATTCAAAGCGCGATTGGACAAGGTTTTCAGGACCTCCTGTAGCAGGAACAACGGGTATGGGCGGCGAGCGTTTTGACCAAACCTTAGGTTTTCCCGGTGTTTACTATTCAGCAAACATTACCCCGAAAGGGATTAGTCGTTACACAGATGGAGAGCTTTTTAGAATAATCACAACTGGCGTAACCAAAGAAGGTCGAGCCATATTTCCAGTTATGCCCTATCATTATTATGGACGAATGGATGAAGAAGACATTAAGGATATCATTGCCTATTTGCGCTCTTTACCACCTATTGACAACAATGTACCCTCATCAAAATCAGATTTTCCGATGAACATTTTAATCAACACCATTCCCCAAAAAGCAAGCTTAAATACTGCTCCACCTCAATCAGACGTTGTGCACTATGGTCAGTATTTGGTAAATGCTGGAGCCTGTATGGAATGTCATTCCAAATTTGAAAAAGGAAGCCTCCTAAATGGTACTGAATTTGGCGGTGGACGAGAATTTGCCTTCCCTAATGGCGACATAGTACGTTCAAGCAATATCACTCCTGACAAAGAAACCGGAATTGGATCTTGGACAGAAGATGTTTTCATCAATACATTTCATGCCAGGTCAGATTCTTCAATATTAAGCGTTGTGCTTAAACCCGGAGATTTCAACACAATCATGCCTTGGACGATGTATGGAAAAATGCACAACCAAGACCTTCATGCCATCTTTACTTACTTGAGAACAATTAAGCCCATTAAAAATGCAGTGAATGTATTTTCAGCAGCTAAACAAAAAATAAAATAGAAACCGGATTCACTCCTTCAGCATAGAAAGAATGGGTATTAGTCGTTTGGCTTATACCGACTAATATCCATCTCTGTCGCTAAACACTTTTCGTTACTTTTGCGGTTTGCTTTTTCTAAGACCCATGTCTTTACCGCCACTCCTCAAACATATTTACAATCACGGAACCGAAGAAGTAATTCGTAGGGGAAAGAAAATATATCATACTGCCGGTGTTCAACTGATGGACGTAGATCACCTTATAGAACAGATACGTTTTCGGGTGCGTAATGATCTCTATCAAAATTATTATACCGTTACGGTTAGTAAATATCTACAGTCGAAAGACCTTTCCATTCGATGCCAATGCCCTTATAACTTGGGCGAAATATGTCGGCATGAAGTAGCTGCTCTTTTTCAGTTAAACGACCTGCTGCAAAGCGGCTTTTTTGAAAACACTGATGTATCCTACAATCAACAACACACCGTTGTTAGATTACGTCAAGTAACCAATCCCTTGTTACAAATTTTTGCTTCCCCCGCTATCATGGAACAAGCAGAAATATTAGCGAAATCAAAAAAGGTTTTTATTTCTGAAACAAAAGATGATACCATTACGGCAGAAGTGGCGGATGATGAACAGACTTATCCTGTAACAATTCGTCAAAATGAAGATCGCTATTTCGATACATCTTGCCGCTGCGACGAAACCGAACACCCCTTGTGTAAACATAAGGCAGCCGTTTTTCTTCAAGTATTATACACCTATGGATCTTCTTTTTTTCAAACCCTACGCAATTGGGATGAACAAAAAAACAAGCTATTAAGCCTTTATGGCTACTCATTAAAAGATGACCTTACCAATAAATTTGCCTTCACCTATGAAGGAGGCAAACCTTTTCTACGAGTTTTAGACCCTTCAATTAAAAAGATTGAAGCAAAACCTTTAGAAATAATAGAGCCTACCACAGAGGCAGAAAAGCCACCCAAAGAAAGATTGGGAATAGTCATAGATCCTTCAGCCTCTTGGTATCCTTTTGTGCGTGTGCTGTTGGTGTCCGGCATGGTAAATGAAAACAACGAACAATTTAATGGCGCAATAGAAAAGATAGAATTATCACAGTATATAAACCCCACCCGATACGATGAGTCTGATCGTGAATTAATTCCCATTGTCAGAAAGTTTCAACCAGAAGAACTACTTCGATATATCAAGAAGAACATTCCTTTTGGTGATTTTTTAGGCGATTATACAGATGTGCTAAAAGATGTACCCGCCGAGGAAGTACGAGATCAAGTGTGGGAATATTTATTGCCCAAGTATAGAAAATTATTAGAGCGATTTGACACGCATACTTTATGTTTTTTGTTACCAAGAGGTACTACACTTTCATCCAAATCGCTTATTCCCATAGGGTTTTCAGCCAAAAGAATTCAGCCCAAAATTACCATAGTTAAACATACAGAATTTTGTCTGGCACAAATTGAATGGCAAATCGGTCAAAAGAATATTCCATTTGACCAGGCTGAAGTGCTGAATGATGGCTTGTTGCTGATAGATGGGAATATACACACTATAGAAAATCCAGACCAAGCAAAACTAATAGAGCAATTTATGCCTGATGGCAGATTGGAAATAGAAGCTGAAAATTGGAATCATTTTTTAGAAGATGAAGTAATGTCTTGGTCGCGAATAGTCAAGGTTGAATTTGAGGATTCGTTGATGAATCGAATAGAATCAACCATGCCAGACTATCAACTTTATCTACAAGAGCGGGAGCAAATTTTGATGTTGCGCCCTGCATTTTCATACAATGGCGTTCATGTATCTTGGGGAGATATCGGCGATGTCGTAAAACCAGAAAATGGGCGAGTAACCATCATAGAACGTAATACCGAAGCCGAAGACCGATTTATCAATCATCTTAGAATGATGCATAGCGATATGCAGGAACACGCTAAAGAGCATTTTATGTATTTGCAGGCCGGATCCGTTCTTTCCAACAATTGGTTCTTTCGTTTTTCTGACGAAATGAAGGAATGGAATGTTGAAATGTTTGGGTTTGAAGGATTAAAAAGTCTTCGAGTAAACAGTAACAAACCTCAAACTCGAGTTCAAGTCAGTACCGGTATAGATTGGTTTGATGCACAAGTAGAAGTTGCTTTTGGTGATCAGGTTGTTACGATTGCAGAAGTGAAAAAAGCACTGGCGCAAAAGCTGAACTATGTGAAGCTGGACGACGGCACTTTAGGGTTACTTCCGGAAGAATGGCTCAAGAAATATTCACTTTTAATTAAAATGGGTGAAGCTAAAAATGGTAAAATTCGACTCAAGAAATACCATTTCAGCGCCTTAGATGAATTAGCCGCACAGGTGGATGAGGATTCCATTATGCTGGAGTTGGAAGAAAAGAAAGAACGCTTGACGGAAATTATTGACAACGATTTTGCCCATGTCCTACCACCTACCGAACTGAAAGCTACGCTACGCCCCTATCAACAAGCTGGCTTTCAATGGCTTTCATTTCTTCAAGAAGCAGGCTGGGGCGGCATTTTAGCCGATGACATGGGTTTAGGAAAAACAGTGCAAACCTTGGCGCATATTCAACATTACAAAAACGAAAATGAAGATGCTCGCTTTTTGGTTGTTTGCCCTACTACACTGATGTACAACTGGGAAAATGAGATAAAAAAGTTTACCCCTAAGCTATCTTACTTAATTCATCATGGGGCTAAACGCACTTTACACACTCGAAATTTTAAACCCTTTGACATTATCATCACCACCTATGGAACCATGCGTAGCGACATCAAAATGTTCAACGCCTATGAATTTGATTATGCTATTTTAGATGAATCTCAAGCCATTAAAAATCCCCAAAGTCAAGTGGCACGGGCTTCTCTACTCATCAATGCCAAACATCGCCTTTGCCTTAGCGGTACTCCGGTACAAAACAATACGTTCGACTTATATGCTCAAATGAATTTCTTAAATCCGGGCATGTTGGGAAGCCGTGAGTTTTTCATGAACGAATTTGCTACACCCATAGATAAGTTTCAAGAAGAAGACGTAAAACAACAATTAAGAAAACTGACCTATCCCTTCATGTTGCGCCGTACGAAAGAACAAGTAGCAAAAGATCTTCCGGAAAAAACTGAAACAATTCTTTATTGTGAAATGGGAAAAGAGCAACGAAAAATTTATGACGCTTATCGAAATAATTACAAGGCTCAAATACTTGGAATGATTGATGAGCGCGGCATTGAGCGATCACAAATGCACATACTTTCCGGCTTGACAAAGCTTCGTCAAATTTGCGACTCACCGGCCATTCTAAACGAAGAAGAAAAGTTTGCTAATCATTCTGTAAAATTGGATGAAATCGTAAGAGAAATAACGGAAAACGTAGGGAGTCATAAAGCTCTTATCTTTTCTCAATTCTTAGGCATGTTAGCTTTGATTCGAGACCAGTTAGACAAGATGCAAATTCGATATACTTATTTTGATGGCAGCACATCCACAACCGATCGAGAAAAGGCAATTCAGCAGTTTCAGAACGAAGATGATTGTCGTGTGTTTCTGATCTCCCTTAAAGCCGGCGGTATTGGTCTCAACCTGACTGCGGCTGATTACGTTTATATTGTTGACCCTTGGTGGAATCCCGCTGTTGAACAACAAGCCATTGATCGAACACATCGAATCGGGCAAACCAAAAATATTTTTGCCTATCGTCTGATATGTAAGGAAACAGTAGAGGAAAAAATGCTTATTCTACAAGAGCGTAAACGCACACTGGCAAGCGAATTGGTGGCTGATGATAATGCTTTTGTAAAACGACTAACACGAGATGATATTGCTTACCTGTTAAGCTGATTTCTCTTATCATTTTCTTATTGCCTTCTGAAATGAGCATATTAACTTTGCGCATATTTTTTTTCTCTATGCAGTATTGGAAAAGGCTTACACATAGCGAGATGGATGATCGTATCTCAGCCGCATTAAACGACAACATTAATTACCGCAACAATATATCATTAGGAATTCCTGCCTCTAAATTAGACACACAGGTTTTTCACGATCAGGCTTCTTTTCTAAAAGATGCCCCTTTGCTGCGAGCTTATGTTCAAAATCCAAACCACATCGGTTGCCACACCTTGGGTGAATCCGAATTTTTTTTTAGAGGCACTCAAAAGTTAGAGCAAGAAGTGATCGAACTGCTTGCAGTGGATATGCTGAAGGCAAAACCGAATGAATCTGATGGCTACGTTGCTGCCGGCGGCACAGAGGCGAACATTCAAGCAGCATGGATTTATAGAAATTATTTTTTAAGATCTTGTGGTGCAAAGCAAGAACAAATTGCACTTATCGGCTCAGAAGACACCCACTATTCTATTGCTAAAGCAGCTAACCTGCTTCATCTAAATTGGTATAGTGTAGCAGTGGATGAAAGCACAAGACTTATCTCGCATGAAACAGTAGATAATGTGCTGAAACAAGCAATGGCAGATGGTGTTCGCTATTGCATTGTGATAGCTAACATGGCAACTACGATGTTTGGCAGTATAGACTCTCCCGATATTTATGTAACGGCGCTTCAAAAACTTGGACTTAATTTCAAACTCCATGTGGACGGTGCTTTTGGCGGCTTTATTTACCCAATCAGCGCAGACAACAATACCCTCAATTTTACAAACCCTAACGTTTCTTCTATCACTTTAGATGCGCACAAAATGCTTCAAGCTCCTTATGGAACCGGCATTTTCATTTGTAGAAAAGGGCTAATGGAATTTGCCTATACTAAAGAAGCACAGTATGTAAGCGGTATGGACATAACACTAAGCGGAAGCCGTTCCGGTGCAAATGCCATTGCCGTTTGGATGATTCTGTTTACCTACGGACCATTTGGTTGGTTAGAAAAAATAAACAAGCTTTTGTATCGTACTTCTTGGTGTTGCGCGGAACTAACTAAAAGGAAAATTCGCTTTTATAGACATCCACAAATGAACATCATAACCATAAAGGCTACTGACATTTCAGAAGACATAGCTTGGCGATTTGGATTAGTTCCGGACAAGCATGAAGGGAAAGCTTCCTGGTATAAAATTGTGGTAATGGATCATGTTGAAATTGATCACCTACAACAGTTCATGACCGCCATAGACGAGGCTATGGAAGCATAAATTCTATTTCATCTCGTTCACCAATTTGTTGTCGCCACATAGCGTAATACAGACCTTTTTCATTTAATAAAGATTGGTGAGTACCGGTTTCAACTATCTGCCCTTTTTCAAGCACATAGATCCTTTCTGCATGAAGGATGGTTGAAAGCCTATGAGCAATCATGATAGTAATGTGTTCGCGCCTTTCTGTTATGCTTCGGATGGTTTTCGAAATCTCTTCTTCGGTTAACGAATCAAGTGCTGAAGTTGCTTCATCAAAAATGAGCAAATGTGGCTGCCGAAGCAATGCACGAGCAATTGAGAGCCTTTGGCGTTCACCGCCTGAAAGTTTTAATCCACCTTCACCAATCATGGTTTCGATGCCTTTTTCTGCACGAGCCAATAGATTTTGACAAGCTGCCTGAGCCAATACTGTTTGCATGTCGGCTTCTGTGGCAGATGGATTCACAAACAACAAATTCTCTCTGATGGTGCCGGAAAATAATTGAGTGTCTTGAGTAACAAACCCAATCTGGTGGCGCAGTTCATCAAAGTCAATTTTAGATCCGGCATGTCCGTTGTAAAAAACAGCCCCTTCATTTGGGTGATATAGCCCAACCAAAAGTTTTACTAAAGTTGTTTTGCCCGAACCGGAAGGACCTACAAAGGCAACTGAATCGCCTTTTTGAACATCGAACGAAATATGGTGAAGAGCCGGTCTGGTTGCACTTTGATGTTGAAAACGAACTCCTTCAAATTTTAAATGATGTATGCTATGAATAGCCTCGGGATGTTCCGGCTTTGTTTCTAAAGGGCGTTGCAACAGTTCTTCCATATTATGCAAGGATGCCTGTGCATCCCGATAAGCCAGAATGACATTGCCTAATTCTTGTAACGGACCAAAGATGAAGAACGAATAAAACTGCATGGAAAACAATTGTCCCAAAGTCAGCGATTGACGAAACAAAAAGTATAACAACGCAAACATGATGCTTTGCCTTAGCAAGTTTACAAATGTTCCTTGAGCAAATGATATAGCTCTTATACTACGAACCTTTTTAAGTTCAAGTCCCAAAATCTTGATGGTATTTGCATTCAACCTTCGTATTTCTTGATTTGTCAATCCTAAACTTTTTACCAATTCTATATTGCGTAACGACTCCGTAGTAGAACCTGCTAGAGCATTGGTTTCGGCAACTATATTTTTTTGGATCGCCTTAATTTTTCTGCTGAGAAAGGTTGTTAGAAGACCTAATAAAATAGCTCCTCCCACAAATATAGCCGGCAATGCAGGATGCAAACTGAAAGCATAAACCATCACAAAAACAATTCCTACCAAAGGAATAAAAACCAAATTGATAAAACTGGTTATGAAGCGTTCACAGTCTGTTCTAACTTTAGTTAGTACTGATAAAGTTTCACCGCTTCTCTTGTCTTCAAAATCTTGATAAGGCAGACTCATAGCGTGTTTCAGCCCATCAGTATAAAGTCTTGCACTAAATTTTTGTATCACAACATTAGTGGTATAATCTTGAAAAGCTTTGGCTATACGCGAAACCATAGCCGTACCTATCAACATGAGTAAGGCAATCATTACCCCATGAAAAAATGAATGATCAAGACCTTGTGTTCGGAAATAAGTTACTTTATTGGCAAAAGGATCTATTAGATAGTGTCCAAAAATGTATGGATCAAAAAGAGAGAAAACCTGATTAACAGAAGCCAACAGAAGTGTTGTTACAATGAGCATTTTATATCTGCCGAGATATTGCAATAGTAATTTCATTCGGAAGTGTTATGTCAGTCGTTTTTTTCGTTGCAGGGATTATTAGGTTAGAAAACCATTTTCCTTTTCAAAATAACGGCATCTTAAAAAAGTAGCATTGATAAGTGCTTAGTTAAGATTTATAATGATCGGGTAGCATATTTTGTGCAAAGCATTTGTCCAACCACTTTGTCAATAGGAAGATGGAATGTATCTGCATTCACCTTTGATAGCGGTAGCCAAAAAGTATGCTCGTTAGGCTCATTGTTAGTAAATGATTCGGGCAATTGGGCTAAGTGAATAAGATAATAGATACTAATGACTTGTGAGTTATCGAATGCGGATTGCTGAAAGAAATCGGTTGTGTAAAAATGGTTTCCAATTTCAATATCAAGACCCAGCTCTTCTTTCCATTCACGCTTCAAACCATCCGCTATTCCTTCACCTAATTCTAAACCACCACCGGGGAACTTGGTTACTAATCGAGTGCCTATTTTTTCCTCATTTACCAATAGTCTTTCACAATCTATCAGGATGCCATAAACCCTTATGTTGAATCGGTCGGGCATGGATTTAAAACCAACGTTTTTTATTGAAGTAAACAACCATGATGACAGCGGTAACGATAGACAAAATGATTGCCAAATAAAATCCCTCCGGACGTTGCTCAAAAGGAACTTGTACATTCATACCAAAAAAGCTGGCAATAAGCGTTGGCAGTGAAATAAGAATCGTAATGCTGGTCAAGCGTTTCATCACCAAGTTCATATTGTTATTGATGATGCTGGCAAAGGCATCTAAGGTACTAACAAGGATAGTAGAATATTTTTCAGCCATTTCTAAGGCTTGTGAATATTCAACTATCATATCCGACAAAAATTCTCGTTCATCTTCATCACAATTCAAAAAATTTGTTCGCTCCATTTTCATCAACAACAATTCATTAGAGCGAAGTGCCGTAACAAAATAAACAAGGCTTTTTTGAATGCGCATAAGATAGAGCAGCTCTTCATTTCTATTAGAATCATAAAGCTTTTGCTCCAGAATATTTCTTCGATTGTTGATTTCTTTCAGCACTTGCATGAAGTCAAAAACTACACGCTCAAAAATCTTCAACACCATCATATTAGGTCGCTCAGGATGCTGTTTAGCAAAGCTATTCAGGAAACGATGAATGGCTACATTTTCAAACGAATTAACCGTAACCACTTGATGCCGTTCCGTGATAATGATGGAGATTGGAATGGTTACATAATAGGCATCACTTTCATTGACCGAATTGTTTTCAATCGGAGTTTTTAGAACGATCAGTTTTACCCCTTCGTCCATTTCATAACGAGCACGCTCTTCGATATCTAACGTATCGGTAAGAAAGTCGCGCGGAATATTGAGATGCTGGGAAAGATTTTCAATTTCATTCTCCTGAAAGGGAGGTGTAACATTTATCCAGTTTGCTCCTTCGGGCTTATCAATTTCCAGTGTTTGCCGGTTAATGTTTTTGTAGTATTGTACCATCGCCTTTTTTGAAGCAGTGCAAATTTAGGCTCATTCATCTGAGAATGAAACCTGTTTTGCGTTATTTCTTTCTATAAACTCATTTTTGTAGTCTGTTTCTTTATATCAGCCCACTGTTCCGTTCTTCTTAAAAAAAAGAATATTAATTTTGCAGATTATCGAAATTTTTTCACAAAGATGAATTCACATCGAAAACTCATTACGCTAGACGAATTTACTATTCAAGAAACGCGCCAATTTCCTCAAGCAACCGGCGAATTATCTGCCTTACTTCGAGATATTGGATTAGCCTGTAAAATCATCAACAAACAAGTATTAAAAGCTGGTTTAGCAGACATTTTGGGCAAACACGGAGCAACCAATGTGCAGGGAGAAGAGCAAATGAAATTGGATGTTTATGCCAACGAAATGCTGATCAGCGTTTTACGCGGAAGTGCCGATTGTGCAGGTATTGCATCTGAAGAAAATGATGAGCATGTGTGCTTTGCTGAAGATTTTTCTGTCAACTCTAAATATGTGGTCTTATTCGACCCGCTCGATGGATCATCTAATATTGATGTGAATGCACCAATCGGAACTATTTTTTCCATCTATCGAAGAGTTAGCCCTTTAGGACAGCCTTGCACAACTGAAGATTTTTTGCAACCGGGCAACAAGCTCATGGCTGCCGGATATGTAATTTATGGATCCAGCACTATGATGGTTTATGCAACCAAGATCGGTGTCAATGGCTTTACCTTAGAGCCATCTATTGGCGAATTTTGCCTTTCGCATCCCAACATGAAATGTCCGGAAAAAGGAAAGATATATTCCATTAATCAAGGAAACACCTGCAAATATTCAGAAGGCACAAAAGCCTTTTTAGATTATTGCATGGAAAACAACAAAGAACAAGGGCGACCATTCTCTCATCGCTACATTGGCTCAATGGTGGCCGATATGCACAGAACGCTGATTAAAGGTGGCATTTTCATGTATCCTGCCGATAAATCAAATGCAAATGGAAAATTGCGTTTACAGTATGAATGTAATCCCATGTCATTCTTAATCGAGGCTGCAGGTGGTGTGGCAAGCAATGGTTCGATGCGCATTCTTGATATTGTTCCAACAGAATTACATCAACGTTGTCCGATTTATATCGGTTCTAAAAACATGGTTGAAAAGGCATTAAGCTATGCCGACTCACCAGCTACGGTAGCATAACGCATCCGAATGCTGATGCCTATTATAAAAAATGCAAAAGCTGCAACCGAAAGGTTTGTAGCTTTTGTTTTTTAGTAAAAATTAAAAAAGCAGGTTAGAATTTCAAAAAGCTTGTCCATTCGTATCTTTGAGGATAACAAACAGCATTTTTTCTACCCGACAAATTCAACCCTTATTTTTCAGGGAAACGAACTCATCTCAAAACAGACCATGCGGCAAAAATTAAATTTAATCACATTAGGAACAGACAACTTTCAAAAATCTTTAGACTTTTATGAAAAAGGGCTGGGTTGGAAAAAATCTGACAAAAGCTTGGATGGCTTGGCTTTATTTGATTTAGGTGGAATTATTTTAGCCTTGCACCCTCGACATGAATTAGCTGCCGACACAACACTGGACTATCAACCGTCCACATTTTCTGGAATCACCATTTCGCACAACACAAAATCAGAAAGCGAAGTGGATGAAATTTTAAAAACAGTAGCTCAATTTGGCGCAACCATCATAAAACCGGCACAGAAAGTATATTGGGGAGGCTATAGCGGCTACTTCAAAGATTTAGATGGACATCTTTTTGAAGTTGCTTACAATCCTTTTTGGAACATAGATGAAAATGACAACTTAATACTATAATGGTTCCTTCACCAATCATAAAAGAATTGACAACTATTCCGGGAGTAGGCAAGTCCATTGCAACCGATTTATACAATATAGGCATTAACCAAATTGACGACTTAAAAGGCAAGGATCCTCAAGAGCTTTACAACCTTTCAAATTTATGGGCAGGCTGTGTTCAAGACAGGTGTTTACTTTATGTGTTTAGATGTGCGGTATATTTTGCCGAAACGCCCATCAACAAACAAAAACCTGAAAAACTAAAATGGTGGAATTGGAAGGATAATTATTGAAGCTTTTTAATGAAAATATATTTTCTTAAAACTCGATAATTGTATTAAAAAAAATAGCGTGAATTATATTAACAATCATTCGCTACGATAATAATTTTTGCCGAAGTAAAAATTCAAGTTGATCATTTGAAACGGCAAGCTTATCGGTCTTTTCCTTTTCTTCCTTTCGTTTAAGATACACGGCAAATGCTCGTTGAATAGTTGTGTCTAACTCTTCCTCATTCCAAGGCTTGCTCAGATAATGGAAAATCTTTCCTTTGTTGACTGCTTCAATAACGGCATTCAAGTCAGCAAAGCCGGTTAGTAAAATACGCATCGGATCAGGGTACTTTTCTAAAATTTGCTCCAAAAATTCTACCCCCGTCATGCCCGGCATTCGCTGATCAGTGATGATGATATGTACATCATTTGACCCCATTAATTTTATAGCTTCTTCTCCGCTAATTGCCGTGAAAACATGATACTTTAGGCGAAATGTTGCCTTGAAGGCCACCAAGTTATTCACCTCATCATCCACATAGAGTATATTTATTTTTTCATTTGTCATTTTCTGAAATAATTAACAGTAGATTTGAAACGTACTTCGTTGCAAGTTAGGAAAAATTATTAGCAAACTATTTTTCAAAGAACGATATAGGATTTATAGAAAAAAAAGCAAAAAAAGCAAATCGCTTTTTACCCCATTTTAAAGAGATGTCTGACCATAACACATAACCAGATGTTTTCGAATGAAAATTCAAAAGGAGACTAAAACGAACACTACAATATTTCAAACAAATATGCTAAGTCAAATTATTAGTGACCGCCTACACGTTGGCGCATCAAATAGCCATGTTTACACACCGGAGTTTTTTAGATTAAATAAAGAAAACGACCGAAAAAAATTAGAAGCCTTACTAACCGAAAATTCAAGTGTCGTAGTGTATGATACACTCATGGCGCAACTAAAACAATTAGTCAGAACGGCACACCCTAAAAAAACACTCACAACTGCCGAAACGGAATCGCTGGTCTTAAACCATCTGAAAGGTACGCCCATAGAAGAATACGGCGTTTGGGTTTATTATCCTTGGTCAAGCAAGGTGGTGCATATTTTGGATGAAAACGAGTTTATCAATTTACGATCCAACAGAAATAAATACAAAATCACAGAAGCTGAAAGCCAACTATTAGCACAAAAAAAAGTAGGTGTAATCGGATTGTCCGTAGGGCAATCTGTATCAGTAACCTTGGCTATGGAACGCGCTTTTGGCGAATTACGAATAGCCGATTTTGACGATTTAGAAATCACCAATCTCAATAGACTGAGAAGCGGCATCCACAACATGGGATTGTTAAAAACCGTGTTAGTAGCAAGAGAAATTGCAGAAATTGATCCCTTTTTAAAAGTCGTTTGTTTTCATGAAGGAATTACGGAAAAAAATATCGGGCAGTTTTTAGAACAAGATGGAAAGTTAGACGTATTAATAGACGAGTGCGACAGTATAGATATAAAAATACTGTCCAGAATTGAAGCTAAAAAGCGACAAATTCCCGTTTTGATGGAAGCCAGCGATAGAGCTACCATTGATGTGGAAAGATTTGACCTGGATCCGAATCGGCCTATTATTCACGGTTGGTTAGATCACCTTGAAATAAACTTTGAGGTGCTGAAAAACTTAAAAACGAGCGAAGAGAAAGTGCCTTATATGCTTCCTATTTCAGGTGTAGAAACCTTGTCGCCACGCATGAAAGCATCTGCATTAGAAGTCGGGGAATCTATCGTTACTTGGCCACAATTAGCCAGTGCAGTGGCTTTAGGCGGTGGCATCACAGCCGATATTTGCAGAAGAATTTTACTTGATCAGTTTCATCAATCAGGACGTTACTTTGTTGACATTGAAGAACTGATTGGCGATCCGAAAGAAACAAAAACTTTTGTGGATGAAGCGGCTACTATTGCTCCATTAAACCGCGAAACATCTTTAGCCTTAGTTGCTCCCTTTGTAAAAAATGACAACAATCCCATTTCCCAAAACACAGCTAAGCAAATTGTAGAAGCAGCCCTATTAGCTCCTTCCGCAGGCAACAATCAACCTTGGAAGTGGCATTTTGATGGAAATAGTTTGTGGCTTTTACACGACCTGCATCGTTCCGTTTCTTTTGGTGATTTTAGAAGCATGGCCTCTTATGTAGCCTTAGGCGCAGCTATAGAAAATGCAGCTTTAAAAGCGGATGAATTAGGCTTTCAAACAGAAGTAATTCCTTTCCCAAATGGCGGATGGAAAAACCCATTTGCTCAACTGAAATTCTCAAAAAATACGGGAAAAACACCCGTTTCAGAATTGGTAAATTTCATACAGCCGCGCCACACCAATCGAGCTGATGGCAACGGACAACCCATTCCGCAGGCTGTTTTTGACGAAATGCACGCATTAATTGACGGATTAGGCGCACGTTTCATTCATCTTTCTCAGCCAGATCAATTAGAGAAAATGGCAAACCTTATCGGCACATCCGAACGTTTGCGGATATTTATAACGGAAGGGCATTTTGAACTGTTTCAAAAAGAACTTAGATGGGATAATGAACAAGCCGTAAAATCGCGCGATGGCTTAGACTTAAACACCTTTGAGCTGTCTATTGCCGAGCATATCGGTTTGCGCTTGGCCCGCGACCCACAAGTGGTGGACTATCTGCATCAATGGGATGCAGGAACGGGGCTGGAGCGATTGTCACGCCGATCGGTCAAAACTTCCTCTGCCGTTGGCATCTTGACCATTCCTGAGTTTGAATCTGAACGACTTCTGAATGCCGGTAGAGCCTTAGAGCGAATTTGGCTGCTGGCAACCAAACATGGCATAGCATTTCAACCCATGTTAGCACCAATCTTGCATTTTGTAAGAATATTGAAATCTGAAAATTCACAAATAAAACCGGATATTGAAACTCGTTTTTTGAAACTCTATGATGATTTTGTAACAACTTCCGGCCTTGCAAGGGAAACAGAACTACCGGTGTTTTTATTCCGTTTAGGATATGCCAATGAACCAGATGTGAAATCCTTTCGCTTGCCCATTGAAGATGTTTATTATTCGTAGAGGAAGGGGGATTAGATAATAAATTCGACAAAGATTGAATCATAAAAGTATAACTGAATAGGGCAATATTCCGCTAGAAATGACAACAGTAAGATTCAGAACATTTAAAGCGATAGAAGACCCCGAAGCATGTGAGCGGTTTATTATAGGTCATAGACGAGTTTTAGAGATTTTTGACATTAAAATGATTACATCAAATAAAGCGGTTTGGGTTGACCACCCTAACACTTATGTAATCTTAGTTGAATCCGTAGAAGAATCACCAAAAGTCTTAGCTGGTGGACGAATACAAATAGCAGACGATATTTTGCCATTACCAATTGAAGATGCAGTAGGACGTGTGGATAAAAAAATTATTGATATAGTTAATTTTCACAAACAGAAAATTACTGGTGAATTTTGCGGTTTATGGAATTCTAGAGAAATAGCAGGTTATGGTATCGGAAGTATATTTTTAGGATGGTGTGGAGCAGCATTAGCAAGAGCATTAGGAATGGATACATTGTTTGCTTTATGCGCCCCTGCCACAGTTAGACCAAGTAAACAAGTCGGATTTGAAATTGAAAGATCTCTGGGTGATAATGGATATTTTAATTACCCAAAATTAAATTTGATTGCAACCGCTATGATAATTCCGGATGTTCAAGTTTTATCAGGTGCCATTGATATTGTTAAATCAACCGTTGATAGCTTAATGCAAAACCCCATTCAAACCAAAACAACGGAAGGTCCAAAAGGAGAAATAACTATTGAATATGATCTTAGTTCTACGTTTCGAAGATTAAAAAAATAAATGACAAGAATTAAATTTAGAAATCGAATTCGACTACTTTTTTTTAGTATTATTCTTGTAGTTGTTGCAACATCCAGTTGTGATAGAAGTAACTCTTCTAATATTGATGACTATTCATTAGTTAATAAAAGTGCATATTTTTTAAAAGATGCAACGGGTTCATTAAAACTTAATGACATCGTCAACTCAAATGATTTCAAACTAACTATTCATAATGCCAGTTATGGTTTAACCAATTCAGTACTTTGGTTAAGAGTGAAACATCCATTTGACAGTTTAAACTCAAACAAAGTACTTGGAATTGCCAATGGAAGCATAGATTCAATTTCAGTATTTCAGCTATTAGACAACAAGGAACTTTTAGAACTTAAAGACTTTAGCAACTTTTTACTTTCGGCTACTCCTTTTTATCAAATTATACCAAGTAAAACAAAAAAAGAATCAACATTTTTCATTAGAATAAAAAGCTCAAAACCTCTTGTCGTTCCATTATACTTTTCATCCGTATCAGATAATAATACTAGAATAATAATAAACACTGTTATATTTTCTATTTATTTTGGAATAGCATTAGTCATGTTGTTATACAATCTGTTTATTTTTATTTCAGTCAGAGATATAAATTATTTTTATTATTGTATTTACATTCTATTTCTTGTAGTTGCTCAGATTTCTTTGCAAGGTTATATTCGTCACTTTTTTGGCAATACTGCAGATGATTTTATCGAATTAAGTGTTCCTTTGAGTACGTCACTTGTAGGTATTTTTTCTACTGTATTTATTATGTCTTTTCTGGAACTTCGAACCCAATTACCAAAACTGAGCAAGGTTTTCACTACATTTATCTTTATATATACAGTAGCTATTTTGCTTTCATTGTTCAATTATTTAATAATATCACAGATTATAATACAGTTCAATACATTCTTAGGTATTTTATTAGCATTACTTGCTGGATTTTTAATTCAAAAAAGAGGCGTTAAAACTGCTTTATATTTTAATTTATCTTGGTCATTTTTTTTAATTAGTGTTATAGTTTATATTCTTAAGGATGTTGGTATTTTACCCTTTACGCTATGGACTAATAATTCAATTTTAGTTGGTTCTTCATTGTCTATTCTGCTTCTCTCTTTTGCCCTTGCCGACAAAATCAATATTTACAAAAAAGAAAAAGAGCTGGCAAACATACGTGCCATAGATGCCATGAAGGAATCTCAAAAACTAATTACCGACCAAAATTTAGTACTCGAACAAAAAGTGGTTGAAAGAACAGCCACACTTGAACACACCAACACAGAGCTCACTCAAGCCATCAAAGACCTTAGAGATGCCGAAACAAACTTGGTAGAATCAGAAAAAATGGCCTCGCTTGGACAATTAACAGCCGGTATCGCCCACGAAATTAATAATCCCATCAACTTTGTAACGTCAAACGTAAGCCCGCTTAGACGCGATGTAGATACCCTTGTCAACTTAGTTACAGACATAGAGGCTGTTTGTGTTAAAGATTGTATTTCTGATGAACGCCGAAAAGAGATGACTCAATTAAAAGAAGAAGCCGACTACGAATATCTAAAAGAAGAAATCAACTTTCTGATTCAAGGCATCAGCGATGGCGCATCACGAACAGCCGAAATAGTCAAAGGATTACGAGTTTTTTCACGGCTGGATGAAGATGATTTGAAAAAAGCAAGCATCAATGACGGACTAAATTCTACCTTAGTAATTGTCAACCATCAATTCAATAACTCCATTCAAGTAGAAAAAGATTTTGGCGAATTGCCTTTGTGCGAATGCTATCCCGGAAAGCTGAATCAGGTTTTTCTCAACATGCTTACCAATGCTATTCATGCTATTCACAAACGATGGGATGGATCGCAAGGAGGAAAATTATGGCTTCGTACTTGGTCTGATTCTGACAATGTGTATATTAGCATCAAAGATAACGGCACAGGCATGGAAGAAGACATCAAGAAGAAAATTTTCGACCCGTTTTTTACCACCAAAGAAGTGGGAGAAGGCACCGGTTTAGGAATGTCTATTGCCTACAACACCATCAAGAAACACAACGGCTCTGTTCAGCTTTATTCTACACCAGGAGAGGGCACTGAGTTTGTTATCGTAATCCCTATTGTTCACGAAATTAAAAACTTGTAAGCGTGGAGAAGCAGGAGAAAATAAAAGTCCTTTATATTGACGATGAGCCACACAATTTAGTAGGCCTCAAAGCTACTTTTCGCATGGATTATAACATCCTTACGGCAAACTCTGCCGATGAAGGTCGAGCCTTGTTAGAAAAGCATCCTGATATAAAAGTGATCCTTTGCGACCAAAGAATGCCCGGCAAAACGGGAGTTCAGTTTTTTGAAGAAATCACGCATATTTTTCCGCATCCAGTGCGCATGTTGCTAACCGGCTATACCGATATTGAATCGGTTGTCAATGCCATCAATCGCGGACATGTGTATCGCTACATCACCAAACCATGGACAGAAGCCGACATTCGTTCAGCCATTGAAGAAGGGTACAAATACTATGTTACCAGCACCATGCTTGCCTTACGAAATGAAGAACTGCAAAAGGCTTATGATGAGTTAGACAAGTTTGCATACAGCATCACCCATGATATGCGTGGACCTATTGTCAGCTCTTTAGGAGCAATAGAAATTGTACAAAATTCAAACGATCTAAACGAAGTAAAAGAGGTTGCTGGAATGATGGAAAAGTCGCTCCAGAGCATGGATGCACTGATTCAAAACATGCACGAATACTATACCATTAAGCGGGGTGAACTAACCATTGTTGACATCCGCTTTGACGAACTGATTAACGACTTTAAAGAAGTCTTTTCGGTTACCGCCAAAATGGGCAATATAGACTTTGAAATCAACCTACAACAGGAAGGTGTGTTTCGGTCGGACGAGCTGACGCTCAAAATAATTGTTACCAATTTGTTATCGAACGCTTTTAAGTACCAACGTTCAAATGCAGTGTCTAAGTTTGTAAAACTGGATGTGAAAGCAACTCCCGAAAGTGCAACAGTTATTGTGAGAGACAACGGAATTGGTATTGAGGAAGCCTATGTGAACGACATCTTTAGTATGTTTTTCAGAGCAACCTCACAAAACACCGGTTCAGGATTTGGTCTTTACAATGTAAAAGATGCACTAAGAAAGTTAAATGGACATATCCAGGTTCATTCTAAACCCGGTGAAGGCACTGAGTTTAGGGTGGAAATTCCAGGAAAGTAAACCATGAACTTAGATAAAATGTACTTTATTGTTATTGATGACAGCAAGCTCGATTGCTTTATAGCCGAAAAAGTAATCCAAAATACCGGACGTAGCGAAAGTGTACGTTCTTTTGCCGGAGCATCGGAAGCATTGGAATATATGAAAGCTCTTCCACCCGATCGAAAAACCGTTATATTGGTAGATATTCAAATGCCATTGATGAATGGCTTTGAATTTTTAGATGCTTTTAAAAACAATATTCCTGTTGAAAAGCAATCTAACTTCATCATCAATTTGCTTTCCTCGTCTATCAATGAGAGCGATCAAAATCGGGCAAAAGCCTATCCATTTGTCAATCAATTTCTAAACAAACCACTTTCTAAAGGGGCGTTAGAAAACATGATTTCTGCCATAGCTTGATTTGTCAATTTGAAAAGGCAATTTAATTTTTAACTCAAGGGCAACTATCCATTATGTTTGCTCTTTTTTTCTTTTTGCTATAAAACTTTACCCCTAATTTTAGCCCACAAACAACCATACTTCCATGAAGAAATTTTTTGCCTTAGCAGCTCTGTGTTTTGTAACAAGCAGTCTATTTGCTCAATTTGAAAACACCAAAATAAAACTTGGAGAAAAGGCTCCAGAATTGAGGTTTGACAATCCTTCCGGCGAAAAATTAGAATTGTCGAAAATTGCAAAAGATAGAGTAGTGTTGCTTGACTTTTGGGCATCTTGGTGTCGTCCTTGCCGCATGGCAAACCCTCGTTTGGTAGAACTTTATGATCGCTATAAAGACAAAACATTTAAAAATGCAAAATTGGGGTTCACTATCGTTAGTGTTTCACTTGATCAGCGCAAAGAGGCATGGGAAAAAGCAATTAAAGACGACAAATTAGTTTGGCCTTATCATCTAAGCGATTTGGGTGGCTGGCAATCAAAAGCAGCAGAAATATATGGCGTAGAGTTTGTTCCGCAAGCATTTCTGATTCTTCCTGATGGTAAAGTAGTCAAGAAATATCAATCGGCAGAACAAGCCGAAGCAGATTTACAGAAATTGTTGAAATAATTTCAGAACAAATAGTCATCGCTAAAAAAAAGGTTATTTTTTTCCAAAAAGAGGCATAAGTAAGGCTAAAGACATCTTTACCAAAAATATAATTTTCAATTCTTGAACTTAGGCATACACTTTACCAAGATATATACGATAAGTTTCGGCATGTTTATTTCTATACAAGAATACAGTGTCCACAGGATAAAAAATCTTTTTAGCATTTTTCTTCTATACAACAATTTTATCTGAAGTTCCCGACTGATAAACATCCAAAATCTCACTACTTGGCACACGCCTCAAATATTCGCCATAACTCCTTGCCATAAAGAGGAATTTCTTTTGTGTCGATGCATAATAGCTCACCAAAAAGAAACAAACCCCAAAATGCATGACTGCCGCTTTTGCTTTCATACCATTTTGTTTACTAATGGAGGGAAAAAATAACATATTTCAATAGCAAAAAGGCAGCATTTTCAAATCTCACATGTTAGTATTTTACTAATAAAAATCTAATGCAAGTCTTCCGCAGGCTAAATTGTGCTTTTATTTAAAAAATAATCATTTTCTAAAAATAACTTTAACTAAAGTAATCAGAAATAATACTGCAGTTAAAATAATTACGAAATAACTACATGACAATTGAAGTATATTATTTGGTACTGTTTTTCTTTGAGCGTTTGCATAAATAAAATACATAAAGCCTATCATGCCCAACAATTCAAATACAGTATATACATATCGCTTTGAAACATTTACCTTCATATACATTAATCCATTGCACATGTCCAAAAATAACAGCTATATTTTGCAACTGCTAACCCCTGCAAAAGGCAATCTTTTTGATTTAACGTAAATAAATTACTATCCCCAATATATACTTCATAATCTTTAGCTAAGGCTATTGCATCATTGGGGTTTGTCAGTGTTGATAACCCATCCAAATAACTATTCATTGTAGTAGTTAGGAGAGAGTCATCTATATTACTTGCAATAATTGATTTGATAGAATTTGTTGATTCTGAATTTCGCATATCGTTATAGATAGAAATTATCACTTCTCTTTTGTCAGTCAGAAAATTACTTTCATCCGAAGTGAGTGACATATTAAAGAAAAGATACTGGTCATTTATAGGTCCTCCCATTGGATTGTTTACAGTACCATCTTTTAGTAAATAAGGCTTAATGGACAAAAATGATGCTCAAAAACGCTGTAACCTTTATCTGTATTAGCTTTAAAGCCCATCAAAGGTTATGAATAAAAAAAGTGCTTTTACTGTAATGGTTCAATTACGAAGAAAAA
>JAFDXO010000017.1 GCA_018267925.1 Bacteroidota bacterium
ACATAAAAGACTGAATATCAATGATGTAGCATTTAACACAAAAACATAGAGCAATTGTACTCGCTTTTTTAATTGATTAAAAAATAATCAGAAAAGAAAATGGGGTTTTAAGAGGTGCCCTTAAAGTCATGTTTTGTATAATAAGTCCGATTGGGTTTACCCCTGTACCAAGTGTTACTATGTTTTTCTTATGTATGTATTTTAATTTTTCTTTCTTCATCCGAATACGTGGCACATAGTCTGACGGACATGTCTCCAGTTGGTCAGATACTGCAAAGGGATCTGCTAAATGAACAGAAAAAGTGTCCAACGGATGATCAGATTACTTTGCCTTTGCCGGCAAGGCAATTAGCATCCATGCAATAAGGGTGATTGTGGTTAAAGATTGTGTTAATTGCATAGATAGGTTTTAAGTATTAAAAGATAATTGCATTACATGCAAAGAATCATCCTATTACATACAAAGTAAGTTCCTCTACCTTTTGTAGCAGGCGAGCATTCATTTCTGCAAGATCTATACCTTGGTTTACCACCTCGGCCGCAGCTGGAATACCCGGAAGGTGTTGGTTTTTCTGTATATAGTCTGCCAGGCGAGGCAGCGGCATTACCTAATAATCGGGTGCAAAAACAAAATCTGCCCAATCTGACGAATTTTTTATGGCTACACGAATCTTTTCGGTAATAATGCCACCCTCTACATACAGCTTGTAACCGTATTTTGTTGCTGTATTGATACTGGAAACATCACCAATCACTACCTTACCCGTGTTTTCAATTTTCATGCACCGATGGGAAAGTATATCCGCGTCATTAATGAATCCAGAAGTAGAATTATTTGAGTTGTACTTTGTTGTAATGTTTAATCCTCCATCCATATCCCCCCAGATCATAGCCGCCCCATTGTTAGTCCCACTTGCTTTATATAACCAACGACTCTGGTCATCTCGTTCAAGGTTAAAACCAATATATCCAGAACCAGACATTCCTATTCCCCAAGCTGGACCAATATGAACTTTATTGAGTGGACTAAACTCTGGTCCCACAGACAGCGTGCCTGTAGAGTTTAGTCTTAATTTGATATTGTTTACAATATCCGCATCGGTTAATTGATTTAATGGACCAATGGGTTGAGAAGATAATCCATTAGTGGTTGCCTTTATTGAAAAAATAACATTTCCACCAGAGGTATAGATTACAGAGGCATCATTTCCACCACCATCTCCAAGAAATGACCATTTACCATTACTCTCCCTCCTAAAATTATACCCAACATAGCCACCTCCCCATATTGGCGAACCACCCCATGCCACACCCAATGTCACACGCTGCATTGCGCCTTCAAGGGTTGTTATGTCGCCGATACGTGAGATAGTGTTTGTCGCATTACTAGACCCATTCCACTGTTGCGCACTTGTACGAACAGTAAGAATCAGAGAAGAGAAGAGAAGATATTTTTCATTTTATAGCATTTAAATTGTTAAGAAAATACAAATAATTTACCACAAATATACTTAGCAAAGAACAAAACTGGTAATTTCTTTGCATTATTGCAATGCTTGTTTTGTTATTGAAATATTAAAAGTGTTTTCAATTATTGTGTACTCAATATCAAATAATGTAGTATTTTTCATGCCAAATCATAAAACAATTCTCAAGTGATGTTTTTTGCAAATACAAAAAGATATTTTCCGTTGCTTTTAGGAGCGTTTATTTTGTCTATTTTTGCATTATACAACAACTTTCCTATTGTTACTGGCGATACTGGCTCTTATATAAATAGTGGTTTTTCCTTAAAAACACCCATTGATCGCCCTATTTTTTATGGTTTATTTTTGCGCGTAACAAGCCTTGGAGCATCCATTTGGATGGCGATATTTGCCCAAAGTTTTATTGTAGCATATGTGATTATTGCGTTTGTTCGAAAACTAATTCCTCAATGCTCCCCCCTTTTACTAATTGCTATATTTTTCTTTCTTTCGGTATTAACAACATGCGGATGGTTTAGCAGTCATATAATGCCCGATATTTTTGTATCGGTGTTAATGCTATCATTGATATTATTTATCCGTTATTCTAACACCGTAAAAGAGAATGTAATACTATGTAGCATTATCCTTTTAACTGTGCTTACTCATAATTCTAATTTTATTCTACTCACTGTATTCTGTGGAATTTACTTCGTTGGATATTTATTTAGCAAGCCTATACGAAAGTATTTATTGAGGTTTGTGTATTTGTCTTTATTCTCAATAATATCATGGATAGCCTTATGCTTTACAAATTATTTAGGAGGAAATGGTTTTACTACGAGCAAGTCTACACACGTATTTGTTATGGGGAAATTAGTAGAAAGTGGCGTATTAAAAACGTACTTAGATAAAGCTTGTCCGATAAAACAATATGCTATTTGTCAATATAAAGACAATCTCCCACCGGTAGCTTGGGAGTTTCATTGGGATGAAACAAGCCCGCTACAAAAAACAGGTGGTTGGGAAGCGAATAGAAAAGAATACACGGAAATAATTCATGATATTTTATCTCGTCCAAAATATTATCCTTACATTGCCTATAAAGCCGTAGAGGCAACTGCCAGACAACTCGTACTTTTCAATATTGACGGCTCCTACGTTTTACCTTGGATAAAATTTGATGAATCAACTGCTCCCTATCAATCCATAAAAGAATATTTTCCTCATGAAATTAACGAGCTAACTACATCTCGAATGAATCAAAAAACACTCTCAGTAGGGTTATTCGATGCAGTATATGCCTTGGTTATAATTTTTTCAACTATCTGTGGTTGCATAATTATTGCCAATAGTACATATAAACGAGAGTATATTATCCTTGCCTCCATTTTGGGACTATTAATAATACTCAATGCCTTTATAACAGCGACTTTATCATCTGTCAATGCAAGGTTTAATGCTAGGGTTATTTGGCTGCTCCCTTTCCTCAACATCATATTTATCTATAAGGCAGCGCAGGCATTTTGGCAGCAGGCAAAGGCTATGCTGAATGGGCGGGCAAGTGGGTAAAAAAACATTAAATTTTATTTAAAGCGCAGGCTCTATTAATCCACATAGCGTATATTTATGAGTTGTGCGTCAGCATTTCTAACCAGTACACCCATACAAGAAATTGAAAATTTGAAACTCACAGCTAAAATTTAAACGAAATAATTTGTTTCCTAAATAAGAAACTTGTAAATTTGCTTATAATTTAAAATGGATGACAGAATACAAATTTCGAGTCGAGTTTTTAGAAGAGGCAAAAGAGTTTCTTGACAAGCTTGACGAGAAAGCAAGAGATAAAATAGTTTATAACATTTGGAAGGCTCGGAGTACTTACGACAAATAGCTTTTTAAGAAATTACAAGATGAAATTTGGGAATTTAGAACGAAATACAACAAAACCTATTTCCGACTTTTTGCATTTTGGGACAAGACCGACAAAAATGAAACGGTTGTAATTTCAACTCACGGACTAATTAAGAAAACAGACAAAACTCCAAAAAGCGATATTGAACAAGCTGAAAAATCAAGAGAAAAATATTTTACCGACAAAAACAAGAAGATATGAAGACATATAGTTTAGAAGATTTAACCGATAAATACATCGGAAAAAAAGGAACGAAGAAACGTGACGAATTTGAAAACGAACTTCGTCTTGATTTGTTAGGACAAGCTATCAAACAAGCAAGACAAGAACGTAATTTGACACAAGAAGAATTGGGCGAGCTTGTAGGTGTGAAGAAAGCTCAGATTTCTAAAATTGAAAACAGTACAACAGACGCAAGGTTTACGACAATTTTAAAAGTTTTTGAAGCTTTGGGTGCTAAAGTGAATTTTAATGTAGAGCTAAACAAAAGAAAAACTGCATACTAAAAACTATGCCGAACGCACAACAAACAAATTGGCAAGAGAGCAGGTGAACGGCTTCGATTGAACGATAGTGCAAAGTTGAACGGTAGTAATTCTATTCAACATTAGTGCTAAAACTCCGCTCCCTCGCCAATTTGCTGGACGTTGGCAGCAAGTGTATTAACCCAACTTGCAGGTAAATCTTAAAATTTGGATAAAAGGGATACTATTTTCAAATTATTTTTGAGTGTTTATCCGTAGGGGGGTACAGGTTTAAGCTGCGTATTTAATTGTAGGCGGCTTCA
>JAFDXO010000180.1 GCA_018267925.1 Bacteroidota bacterium
AAATGCTGCAACCTTTAGACCCCTGCTTAACCACAGATTTACAAGCGGTTAACAAGCCGTTTACAATTTTCAATTCCCTTTTTGGGCACTAAAAAAGCCGCTCCACATTGCTGGGAGCGGCTTTTCGATTAATATAGTGCTTACTAACAGACCGCAACTTTTTGAATGGCGATCTAATGCGGTTAGTTCAAAGTGGGTTATTTAAAATCACCTGCTTTTACATAACTCATCTTAGTTGGGTCAACATACTTTTTAATGGCTGCATTTACGTCAGCAACGGTAAGTTTTTGAAGCTTATCGTCCATAGTTTTATCAAACACCATTGTGCGATTCAAGTATAAGTTATTGCTTAATTTTCCAGCTAATCCTCCATCATTGGCACGCCCGGTTTGGCGGCTTTGAATGATGCCCGTTTTGGCTGCATCTAACTCTTCTTGTGTAATACCTTGGTTCACCCATTTTGTCAATTCTTCTTTATAAGCTTGTATTAATTTGTCCTTGTTTTCGGGGTTGTAAATTGCATAAGCACCAAAGACAGTTTTTTCATCTTTTGAGCCGGGTTGCAAATAAGATCCTACGCCATAAGAAATACCTTCTTTTTGGCGAATTCGAGTTGCCAATCGAGAGTTTAAGAACCCTTGTCCAAAAATAAAATTACCCATCATCAATGCCGGATAATCAGAATTGTCATCACGCATTTTTATTTCCATTCCGGTCAGGAGCATTGCGTTTTTCTTGTCGGGCGTAATAATTTCTTTATCTTCTGCCTTTATATCTTTATAAGGGTCTGCTACTCTGGTAAAGCTCTTTATAGCTATCCAATTATCTAGTAGCTTCGACATTTTTTGTTTAATTACAGGAACATCAAAATCACCAACAATGGCACCTGTTGCACTACTTCCGTTATAGTAATCTCTATAAAATGATTTAACATCATCCAGAGTGGTTGCTTTGATGGCTGATAGATCTTCATCAATAGTATTTGCATGCAAAATGTGTCCTTTAGGAAAACTATTTCCTATTCGAGATAGTTCTCTACCGGCAATGGATTGAGGCTCACTACGTTCTTGTTCTATACTACTGATGTTTTCTTCAACTAAGGTTTTAAACTCACTGCTTGGGAAAGAGGCTTCGTGAAGTATTTCGGTAACTAAATCTAAATATTCAGGTAAGTTTTCTTTAGTTGACTGTCCCATAATGTTTACCGTCTGACCATTTCCGGATATCCTCAAGGTGCTTTTCAGTCGGTCTAAAGTTTCATTTATTTGGGCTTGTGTATGTTTAGAAGTGCCTCGCATCAACATACTGGCTGCGAAATCGGCAACCTGTCCTTTGTTCATCATGCTTGCTTCATCACCTAAGCGTAAAACTAACCGAAATTCAACTGCATTACCACGAGTTGTTTTTTGCAACAAATTGTACTTTGCACCTCCGGTTAGATTCACTGTTTCTGTGCGCTTGTCAATATTATCGGGCGTTGGATCAAAAGCTTCACCACTGGCAAGGGCAGCTTCACCTTTATAGCCATCTAATACCTTTTGCAAATTGGGACGTTCCGGTATAGTAGCTCTGACAGGTAGATTGGTAGGAATAAACATGCCATAGGTTCGGTTAGAATTGATCAGATAGTTTCCGGCAACTTTGTTCACATCAGCAGCGGTTACTTTTTTCAAATAATCTCTATACAAGAATCCTACACGCCAATCGCCTTGACCAATAAATTCACTGAGCAATGTGCCAACTTGAGCTGTATTTCGATAGAGTGTTTCGTAGTCTTTTATAAGTTTTGCTTTGGCTTTATTTACCTCTGCTTCTGTAATAGGTTTTGTTTTCAGTTCATCCATTGAAGTAAACATGGTTTTCTTGGCATCATCCAATGATTTTTCCTTTAAAACATCTGCATTAATATAGAGGAAGCCCGGATCATGCAAGCCGGCTGCATATCCCCATACAGCTGAGGCTTTGCCACTTTTTACCAAACTTTGATATAGTCTGCCGTTTGGTTCATTGGTTAACACTTCATTCAACACATCAATAGCTGCATAATCAGGATGCGAGCCTGCAGAAATATGATATGCCATTGCAACCGCTTGAACATCGCCCACACGACGCAATTCAACGAATCGCTCTCCATCTTGTTGTGGCTCTACGGTATAGGTTTTTGCTAATACTCTTGTTGGGCGAGGAATATTGCCAAAATATTTATTGACAAGCTCTAAGGTTTTTGCCTCATCTATTTTTCCGGCAACAACCAAAGTAGCATTGTCCGGCTGATAGTATTTTTTATAAAATGCTTTTAAATTTTCGATAGGCACTTTTTCGATATCTTCTTTTGAACCAATGGTTGATTTTCCATAGTTGTGCCAAAGGTATGCCGTTGATAGAATGCGCTCCATCAATACACCGCTGGGGTTATTTTCGCCACTTTCAAATTCATTTCTTACAACCGTAAACTCACTTTGAAGGTCTTTGTTGTCAATAAATGAGTTTATCATTCTGTCACTTTCCAAATCTAAAGCCCAATTCAAATTATCATCGGTAGCGTTGAAAGTTTCAAAATAGTTGGTGCGATCGTACCAGGTCGTACCATTGGGGTTGGCACCGTGCGAGGTAAGTTCGGCGGGAATATTTTTATGTTTAGTAGATCCTTTAAACACCATGTGTTCTAATAAGTGCGCCATACCACTTTCTCCATAACCTTCATGCCTACTTCCTACATGATAGGTAATATTAACCGTGATTGTTGGTTTAGACTGATCGGGGAACAACAGGACTTGCAAGCCATTGGCTAAACGATATTCTGTAATACCCTCAACACTAGTAATTTTTACCGGTGTAGGTGGTTTTGTTTGCGCTCCAGTGTAACCGGCTAAAAGCAGGAGAGCAAGGCTTCCCGCCATGATGTGTTTAAATTTCATAAAAGTGGTTGATGTATTGGAAAGTGAGAATGTATCTTAATATAAAAATAGGAGCCTATTAATTTTTGCATCAAAGTTAGAATTGCATTAATAACAATCAATCAATTTTTAAATTGTTTTAGTTATTGAAATCTTAAAAAAAATTTATCAATCTTTTAATTTTTGACTGATAAAAAAAAGCTGTTGCTAATTGATATTGCAACAGCTCTTGTAAACAAAAAAGGCTAATTAGGCTACAATGGTATCTAATACCTGATTCATATTGCGAACAGCATCAGCAGACTTGTTGAACATTTCTTGCTCTTCGCTATTGAGTTTGTATTCAATAATTTTTTCCCAACCATTGGAACCAATGACAACAGGCACACCAAGGCAAATATCATTTTGTCCATATTCACCTTCAAGGCTTACGCAGCAAGGGAAAACTTTTTTCTCATTACGAACAATGCTTTCTACTAGTGCTGCACCCGCAGCTCCAGGCGCATACCAAGCAGAAGTGCCCAATAGTTTAGTGAGGGTTGCGCCGCCCACCATGGTATCGGCAGCAACTTGGCGCAATTTTTCTTCAGAAAGATAATTGCTTACCGGAATGCCGGCTAATGTGGCTAAGCGAGTAAGCGGAATCATTGTAGTGTCGCCATGACCACCAATTACGGTTGCATGAAGGTCGTTTGGCGAGCATTGCATAGCTTGTTGTAAAAAATATTTGAAACGAGCACTATCTAAAATACCGCCCATGCCAATAATTCTATTTTTGGGTAAACCGGTTGCTTTCAAAGCAAGATAAGTCATTGTGTCCATAGGGTTGGAAATAACGACGATTATCGCATTGGGTGAGTGTTCAAGCAAGTTCTTGGCTACAGTTTCAACAATTTTAGCGTTGGTTCCTATCAATTCTTCACGTGTCATTCCGGGTTTACGCGGGATACCTGAAGTGATCACACAAACATCGGAATTTGCCGTTCTTTTGTAATCATTGGTGCATCCTACCACTCGGGTATCAAAACCCAACAAAGAGGCTGTTTGCATAATGTCCATAGCTTTGCCTTCTGCAAATCCTTCTTTAATATCTACTAACACTAATTCCTCGGCAAGTTCTTTGCGTGCAATGTTATCGGCACATGTTGCACCCACGGCACCTGCACCCACTACGGTTACTTTCATTTTTATAAATCAATTTTTGGTGAGAAATGTAAAATCAGCACAAAGGTAAGGATGATAATTTCGAATTGTGTATTTGGAAGTACGATTCTTCACAAAGCTTTGACGGAAATTTATAATCACCGAAAATGCCTAATGCTAAATTTCGTCCATGCAAATTGACAATCCATTAATGTTTATGATTAAAAAATCGAGGAGCAAGTCCAAATGTTAATCCCGTAGAAAGATAGAAAGGAAAAACGGGTTCAAGATATGGATTGCTTACACATAAACTTAGACCACCTTGAATATTGAACTTTACATACTGGTAGCCAATGTTCAAATTGAGATATGGAGACAAAATAAAATAATACGAAGAGGCGATGTCTAAATGGGGTTTAGTATAAGCATACGAAAAAACAGACGTGTCGGGGTTAAATTGAGAATATTGATGATAATTGAATCTTATGCCGGTACTCAATTCAAAAATATCCTTGATATTAAAACCAATGGAAGGCTGAAAGAAGACCTGAAAATATTTTGCATCAATATTACCGTAGTATTTGCGCAAGTTAGTACGTTGAATGTTGCCAAATGCACCACCACCGTACAATTCAAATAGACCCCGTTTTCCAAAAGGCAAATAATAACCAAGTCCTAATTCTGTCTTATTGCCGGTATAGTGAATACTATCCTGATACCTTAGGTAGTCATACCTACCATTTTCTGATGCATAACGATTCGTGCTGCGGTAACTGGCAATCAATCCTAAATTTTTTATTGGAGATATAGCCAAGTCAACAGATGGACTCAGTGCGTTTTGAGGTGCAGCAGTATTATTTTGTGTTTTTAAAGAACCGGTGAGGCGAACTTCTCCTACCTCTCGAAGCATAGGAGCGTTTACTCGATCGGGGAAATAGATACTTGGAGTACAGGAAGAAAAAATGGCTAAGAAAAACAAAGAAGAATAAAATAAGAGTTGTTTCATAAGCTTAATTATGTGTGTCAGTAAAGGTTTTTTTAAGTTCCTAACAAAATTTATGCCTTTTTTAGCAATTGGCTTTACTGATTAAAAGATAATCATCAGATTGGTAAACACACACTGAATCCTTTTTGAATCTTTTTTTAAGATACAGGCACGAGAAAGCACTTGTATAGAACCATACAATTCCCATTATAGATTTCAAACAATATTGAAGATAGCTTAACCTTGATATTCCCCCCACACACTCCGTAAGACATCGGCAATTTCTCCGAGTGTGCATAAATTTTCTACTGCTTCAATCACAGCCGGCATCAGGTTTTCGGTGCTATTGGCTTGCTGTTTAATCCTTTCCAAACAATCAGAGGCTACACTATTATTTCTTCTTTTGCGTAAGGATTCTAATTTTTGCTTTTGTACATTACGAATGCTGTCGTCAATTTTTAAAACAGAGGGTTTTTCATTTTCTTCGGCGGTAAACTTATTTACACCAACAATAATTTTTTTGTTTTGTTCAATAGACTGATTGTATTCATAAGCTGATCGAGCAATTTCTTCTTGGATAAAACCTTGTTCAATAGCCTTTACTGCGCCTCCCAATGCTTCTATTTTATCCATCATTTTTTTTGCAGCAATCTCTACCTCATTTGTAAGCGATTCTACGAAATAAGAACCAGCCAATGGGTCAGGAGTGTTCGTAACGCCACTTTCGTAGGCAATGATTTGCTGGGTGCGTAATGCAAGAGTTGCAGCTTCTTCCGTTGGCAACGACAGTGCTTCATCAAACCCGTTGGTGTGCAACGACTGTGTTCCACCCATCACTGCACTCAAGGCTTGAAGGGTAACACGAACAATATTATTTCTTGGTTGTTGTGCAGTGAGCGTACTACCTCCTGTTTGAGTATGAAAACGAAGCATTTGTGCTTTAGGATCAGTTGCACCTAACGATCGAGCAATTTCAGCCCACATTCTTCGGGCTGCCCTAAATTTGGCAACTTCTTCAAAAAGATCATTATGCGCATTGAAGAAAAAAGACAATCGCGGTGCAAATATATTGATGTCTAAACCCTTTGCAAGGGCAGCTTGCAAATAAGCTTTTCCGTTGGCCAGTGTAAATGCTAATTCTTGAACAGCCGTTGAACCTGCTTCACGAATATGATAGCCTGAGATTGATATAGTATTCCATTTAGGGATTTCACGGCTACAGTACTCAAAAATATCCGTAATTAATCGCATGGACGGAGCCGGTGGATAAATATAGGTTCCTCGTGCAGCATATTCTTTAAGGATGTCATTTTGAATAGTTCCGGCAATCTTTTTCAAGTCTGCTCCTTGCTTTTTTGCCAATGCAATGTAGAAGGCAAGTAAGATAAAGGCTGTCGCATTTATGGTCATGGAAGTAGAAACATCTTGAAGCTTGATGCCAGCAAAAAGCTCTTCCATATCCTCGAGCGAATCTATAGCTACACCCACTTTCCCTACTTCGCCTTCAGCCATCTGATGGTCTGAATCATAGCCAATTTGAGTGGGTAAATCAAAAGCAACAGAAAGCCCCATTACACCTTGGCTTAACAGATAATGATACCTTTTATTACTTTCTTCGGCTGTGCTAAATCCGGCATATTGGCGCATTGTCCACAATCTGTCTCGATACATTGTTTCATGCACACCGCGTGTAAAAGGATACTTGCCCGGCATTTCATTCAGGGCAATGGGTGTGCAATAAATTGGTTTGATTTCAATTCCGGAATCTGTAAAAATCTTTTTTTCTGACACAGTTAAAACTTAAATTTCTATGCAATAATTATTACGCCTCACCCAGCAATACACTTTTTGCTTCTTCATTAATAATCTGTAAAGCCGTATCGGTAGGCAATTGTCCATCCACTGTCATCAAATAATCCACAATTCGCTTATGCAGTTCGCGCCCTGCATCTTCCGGATTTAATTGTGAAGCAATAGAATTGATCATGCTTAATTCTTGTTCTTTTGTTTGGCGTACAGTATCCCAAACCATTCGACTTACATAAATTTGTTGAGAAAGATTGTGCTCAAACTCTGCTCGAATGCTGACCACAATTGCCGCTTGAAGTTCGGCAACCGACATGTTTGAATGGTATATGCGCGGCACTAATTGACGCGGATGAATTCTTTCAATAAAAAGTACCAATCGTTCATAAGCATGAAGGCGTAATCTGATAGTGTCATCTTGTTTTTCACGAAGTAATTCTAATTGCTTAATTTTTGTTTCGGTAAGTAAAAAGCGACGAACAATGACGGAAGTTGCAATTAAGACAATAAGAGCGGGAACCACATATTTAAGTAGTTCCAAAAAAGTTTGAATTCCATTCATGGTTGCAAAATACAGTCTTTCACTGATTGAGCTTTTATTTTGGTATCTAAATTATCGAAAGCAGCCTTGCTAACAGTATGACTTCACACCAGAAAATTAGGCGATTTCTGAAATTAATCAATTAGCTTTTGTTTCTTACCAATAGCACCCAATCACCTTCTAAGATTAAGTAACCGTAGTCATAGCAAAAATAATAAGTATCGCTTTTTTTGTTTGTGTACAAATGAGTATGATAGAGAAAAGAAAAACCCATTCTGAGCAATTCATCTTTCGGACGCTTTATAGTTTGTTCGGTTTCGGGCAAAAGTTGTTGTAAAATCTTTCTATTTTTCTTGAGTTGACTATTTATTTCACGAACAAGAATGCTTTGCTCGTTACCCAAACGGTTATTATAAACATTTCGACAATAGTCGTCGCAAAATTTTTTATCAATTCGACCTTTTAGCGTTTTGTTACATTCAAGGCATTGACGATTAGTTGTTTCCATTAGTGTAAGGTAGTGAAAATATCCGACAATAAACGGTTACAAACGCTTATGATCGAGAGTAAATACTTTTTATCCGACTCGAGCTTTTTGCCCATCGCATCTTTGCAGTGCCAATTCAAACAAAGGCATTTTTCAATTAACCATCAAAAAAAGATGAATTATGACAACGAAGAACAAAGTACAACTGATTGGACGCATGGGAATGAATCCTGAATTGAACACATTGCCCACCGGTACAAAAATGACAAAATTTAGCCTTGCCGTAAACGAAGGTTATAAAAACAGCCAAGGCGAATTTGTAAAACAAACTTTTTGGTTCAATTTAGTGGCTTGGGGCAAAACAGCAGAAGCCATCGTGAAAAACTTCGAGAAAGGTAGCGAAGTAGCCATTGAAGGAAAGTTGCAAAGCCACGAATATGCCGATAAAGAAGGTATCAAACGCCGTACAATAGATATCTTAGTGAGTCAAATTGAAAAATATGAAAGCCCTGAGCCAAAAGTAGCTCCGGTGGAATTCATGTAATTCGCATGGTCAAAAAAACAACTCCTTTTAAAAAGGGCTAAAAGACTTTCATTAAAAGTCCTGACAATTAACCTTTGAAATGGAAAAAGTTTTGGAGGAATTCATGATGAAGCTAATTATTCTTACATCGGTCAATCATACCACATAAAGTATGGATCAAAAAAGCAGCTCCTGAAATTGTTCAAAAACTCTACCTATTCATAGTTTATTGTCAAATTGAGGGAGAATAAAATTTAGATTAACTGTTTTCACCCAAAAAAACACCCCCCGCTAAAGCGGGGGGCAAGTTTTATTTTGAATGTGATGGTTTATTGCTGTGTAGCAGTATAAACTACATCGGTAGAATATACACCGGCAGGATAAGCAAAGCCGGGTGTTGCTTTATATTTCACGGTAAAGTTTTGGTTGCCGCCATAAGTAGCTCCGGTAATTAGGTTGGCTGCTGTTGCGCTTAAAG
>JAFDXO010000181.1 GCA_018267925.1 Bacteroidota bacterium
CTGCGGTTAAGTGTTTTTTTTACCGCAAAGAGCACAAAGTAAACCTTAGCGAACTCTGCGGTTACTATTTTACCGCAAAGAGCGCAAAGTAAACCTTAGCGAACTCTTCGGTTACTATTTTACCGCAAAGAGCGCAAAGTAAACCTTAGCGACCTCTGCGGTTACTATTTTACCGCAAAGAGCACAAAGTAAACCTTAGCGAACTCTGCGGTTACTATTTTACCGCAAAGAGCGCAAAGTAAACCTTAGCGAACTCTGCGGTTACTATTTTAACCGCAAAGAGCGCAAAGTAAATCTTAGCGAACCCTGCGGTTAAGCGTTTTTAAACCGCAAAGTACACATAGTAATTCGCGGAGAATACAAAGAAAGGATTTAAAAGAATTGATGTAATGAAGTTTGAGAAATTAGGTTGCATTAATTCAGCTTCAACTCATCTTTTTCTAATTCCTTACTCTTTCTATCCAGCACAACTAATAGTGCGATAGACAAATAAAACAGAGCACCTACCTTGTGCGTTTCCAACAATTCGGAAAAGAAATTGTTGATAAAACCTGCTGCAAACATCATAGCAAGTGCCAATGTTACTTTCTTGTAAAAACGATCTTTAAATCGGTAGTATATTTTTTGCGCTTGTGCAAAGAAAACGGCCACTAAAATGGCATATAAAATCATGGCCGGCCAACCTTGCTCGACAAGCATGTAGAGAAAATAGTTGTGCGTAGTAGAGCGTTCGTTATTCCTACTTACGTATGTGCGAAATGCAGAAACCGCATACGGTTTGTAGTAATAGTAAAATGAATTTGGTCCATATCCGGTCAAAGGTCTATCCGTACTCATGCGCACACCGGCAATCCAACGATATAATCGCTCCATAGACGACATATCTTCGCCACGAAAAGTTGCAATCACGTGATCTGTCCAAGTTTTGTGCATGTAGGTTTTTTCGAAGGTGGGACGAAAATCCATGTACTTATTGTTGTGCGCCATGTAAAAAATCAACATGGTCATCAGCCCATAAAATGCAGGCATGATCAGATTTACTAAGCGCAAACGAATAGCAAAATAAATAGCCGCAGCAAATATCACCGCAAGCATGGCCGCTCTTGCATAGGTAAAGTAGATGGCTGGCAATAAGAAAATAATGACTGCCAGAATAGAGCCTCTAATAATCCAATTTTTTCCCTTTGAAAGAGAAAAACCAATGCATAAAACCGGAAAGAACATGGACAAAACGGTCGAGTAATCCACGTGGTTGTAGTACAAACCGCCAATAGCCTTTTCTACCTTTCTGAAGTTGAATCCAATTTTATAGTGCCTATAAAATATAATAGCTGCCGTAATGAAAATAGGAATGGTTAACACGGCAAAGGCTTTTCTAAAATCCTTTTTTTCTCGAAATACAAACAAGGGCAGCACAAAAAATGAAACCATGAACCAACACTTTGCCAACAAAAACTTGATGGAGTATAACGGCTCTTTGGAAAAAGAAACGGCTACGAGCAACCAAAGGAACTGAAGAACGATAATGACGGTAAGTATATTTTGCCACCACCAACGCGGAATCATCTGTGGGTTACGCGCCCAGCTTAATATAAAGACTAACAGAAAAAGCCACATGATAGGCTCATCAGGCACGGTAGTGGACAAAGTGTAGTTGAGAAACCAAATTTGAATGGAAGCTGGAATAGTAAAAAGGAAGATCCAGTAAGCAGCCTTCCAGTTTAATACAGACAGGATGATAAATAAATAGACAAAAGGAACAGCTGCAAACAAATATTCGCCGGTAAGGGCAAAGAGTATCACGCAAAGCAGTACCACACTGAGTGCTGCTATGCGTGCCACCAAATTGTTGAAGTCAAACAGTTGTAACATGCTATTCTTTAACTAAAACTACCTCACGATAATAGGTGGTGAGCAGTACAAACAATACACTGAAAAACAGCCCAACAAAAAAGCTGGCAGCTATAATCAACCAACCAGACGGACCGGCGGGTGTTACCGGCGGGCGAGCAATGGTGATAGAATGTAACAGTTTAATCTCATCTGGACCGACACCGGTAGAATATTGTTCCATAAGCGACACGTACTTTGCGCGGTCAGAAACAAGCATATCTTTTGTTGCTTCAAAGTTTTGAATTACTTCTACATAGCGACCGGCATTAGGTCCACCATTAGTTTTCACATTTCCGGTGATCAAATTAAGCCGTGCAGGACTAATCAAATCCGTGATGCCGGATTGTTGACGAAGCATGGCGAGTGTATCTGTCAAGGAAGCGATGGAGCTATCTAAGTTTTGTAAACGGTTTTGAATAGAGTTATACACACTTCGTTTCTTTTGATTGTAGAAATTCCGATAGCCCAGTTCCAATTGCTTCACTGTTTCATTGGCTACATTGGCACTCATCCACGGGTCTTTGTCCGTAAAGGTTAATTCAAGCAATTTATATTCTGTACGAGTGATGTTCAGGCTTTTTGAAAAGCGTTCTTTCAACTTTTGTCTTTCAAAAACGTCATCCATGTGCAACTGATGAGCTTTATCATAAGTGGCATTTCGAATGATGGTTGCTATGATGGTATCACTTTCTGATAAAGCAATTACGCGATCTATATCATCCTCATCGCCAAAATAATCAGTGTATCTGCTGTCTGCACCCGCAAAAATGCTGGAACGGTCGGCAAAAATGGGGTTGCTAACAAAGAAAGCTGCTTTTGCCTCATACTTTTTTTTACGTATCAGGTGAAAAGCAAGTCCAACCAGCATGGCGGCAAGCGATACGCCGACAATAAACCGCCAACGTCGCTGAATGATGCGAATGACCTCTACCAGGTCGAAGCGAAATGTACTCATGTAACTTATATACTAAAAGTGGTGCAAAAATATCTTGAAATGGGTTACAATACGGTTTCTCCGGCCTGCATTTTTTCAGCATTTTCAGCGAATTGCAGTGCCTCGATCATCTCCTGAATATTTCCATTCATAAAATCATCTAAATTATAGATGGTCATGTTGATTCGATGGTCGGTAACACGTCCTTGCGGATAGTTGTATGTTCTGATTTTAGCCGATCGGTCGCCGGTACTCACCAAGCTTTTTCTTCTTCTTGAAATTTCATCTTCGTGCTTTCTTACTTGCTCTTCATATAGTTTGGTGCGCATCATTTGGGTTGCTTTTTCGCGATTGCCCAACTGCGTTCGTTCCGTTTGGCATGTGATGACGGTACCGGTGGGTACGTGCGTAAGAATGACTTTGGTTTCCACCTTATTCACATTTTGTCCGCCGGCTCCTCCGCTTCGGGCAGTTTCCATTTTAAGGTCACTTTCCTTTAATTCAAAATCTATTTCTTCGGCCTCCGGCATAACAGCTACCGTTGCAGCCGAAGTGTGCACTCTACCGCTGGCTTCAGTTGAAGGAACCCGCTGCACCCGATGAACACCGCTTTCAAATTTAAGCGTTCCATACACATCAACTCCAGTAACTTCAAGTTGAAGTTCCTTGTAGCCGCCAACTGTACCTTCTGTTTCGGAAATAATTGCCATTTTCCATCCTTTTTTCTCACAATAGCGAGTGTACATCCTTGCCAGGTCGCCAGCAAATAGGCTCGCTTCATCGCCACCGGTGCCGGCACGAACTTCAATGATGGCATTTTTTTCGTCTTGTGGATCTTTAGGAATTAAAAGGCGTTTTATTTCCTCTTCCAAAGCCTCTTTTTGGGCTTCAGCCGCATCCATATCTTCCTTGGCCATTTCTCGCAATTCCGCATCAGACTCTGTTTCTAACACTTCCTTTCCAAAGGCAATCCCATCTATACAGGCACGGTATTTTTTATATGCGTCAACGATTGGCTCTAATTTTCTGTACTCTTTACTAACCGTTGAAAATCGCTTATTATCGCTAACAATTTCAGGGTTGGTCAGTGCTATGCCCAGATCGTCAAACTTTGCCTTTATGGCTTCTAACTTGTCAAGCATGGATTGTTTTAAATTAATGTTTGTGAAAAGTGCCGATTCTTTTATCTCGACAAGTTTTCACCTTGCTATATAGGTGTTTTCAAAGGATGTTTTAGAAAAAAACAAACCGCTAATCTGTTCGTGCCAGACTAACGGTTTATATCTATTTCAATTACGCTACAAAGTGCGCTTTACTTCTATTTCTTCGTATCCTTCAATGATATCGCCAACGCGCACATCATTATAGTTTTTGATACTCATACCACATTCATATCCGGCAGCTACATCTTTTACATCATCTTTGAAACGCTTGAGGGAAGCCAGATCTCCGTTATAGACTACGATACCATCACGAACCAGGTTGACTTTGGTGTTTCGAGAGATTTTTCCATCTAACACATAGCAACCGGCAATAGTGCCTACGCCACTAATTTTAAATACTTCACGCACTTCCACATTAGCAACGGTTTTGCGTTCCACTTTGGGTTCAAGCAATCCTTCCATAGCACTCTTGATTTCTTCAATAGCATCATAGATGATTGAGTAAGTGCGAATTTCAATATTTTCTTGTTCTGCCAGTCTGGATGCTTGCATAGACGGGCGAACTTGGAAACCGATAATGATGGCATCGGAGGCGGTTGCCAGCAATACATCTGATTCGGTAATTTGCCCTACCCCTTTGTGAACCACATTGACTGCTACTTCTTCGGTAGAAAGCTTTTGTAGAGAATCGCTCAATGCTTCAACGGAACCATCGAAGTCGCCCTTAATGATAACAGCAAGTTCTTTAAAGTTTCCGAGAGCCAAGCGACGTCCGATTTCGTCAAGGGTAATATGTTTGCGTGTTCGAATACCTTGCTCACGAAGTATTTGAGCGCGATGGTTGGCTATATTTTTAGCTTCGTTTTCATCTTCAAACACTTTGAATTTTTCACCTGCTTGGGGTGCTCCATTTAAGCCGAGCACTTGCACCGGAGCAGATGGTCCGGCAGACTGAACTCGTTGTCCACGTTCATTAAACATGGCTTTGATCTTACCAAAATATTGTCCACAAACGACCATTTCACCTTGATGCAATGTACCGTTTTGCACCAGAATAGTAGCTTGATAACCGCGTCCTTTATCGAGTGAGGCTTCAATTACTGATCCACTTCCTGCTCGATCAGGGTTTGCTTTTAGCTCTAACAATTCAGCTTCCAAACCTACTTTTTCCAATAGGAGGTCAATATTAATGCCCTTCTTAGCTGAAATTTCTTGGCTTTGGAATTTACCACCCCAGTCTTCTACCAGGATATTCATTTGTGCTAATTGCTCCTTTATTTTTTCAGGATTAGCCCCTTCTTTATCAATTTTATTAATAGCAAAAATCATGGGCAGATTAGCTGCCTGCGCATGTGAAATGGCTTCTTTTGTTTGAGGCATGATGGCATCATCGGCCGCCACTACGATAATAGCAATATCGGCAACTTTAGCACCCCTTGCACGCATTGCGGTAAAGGCTTCGTGTCCGGGTGTATCTAAGAAGGTTATTTTTTTACCATCGGCAGTAGTTACTTGATAGGCACCAATGTGCTGTGTGATACCACCTGCTTCTCCGGCAACTACATTGGCACTACGGACATAGTCTAACAAAGATGTTTTACCATGATCTACGTGTCCCATAATAGTAACAATGGGGGCACGAGGTTTCATATCTTCATCTCTGTCAACCACTTCTTCTTCGTCTTCAGTTGATTGTTCGAGGTCAATGAATTCTACTTCAAAACCAAATTCACCCGCAACCAATTCAATGACCTCTGCATCAAGACGTTGGTTAATGGACACCATGATGCCCAACCCCATACACTTGCTGATTACATCTGCAAAGCTGACATCAAGTAGGTTTGCAAATTCGCTAACCGAGATAAATTCGGTGAGTTGTATTTTGTTTTCACCGGTATTTTGTTCTGCTGCTCGTTTTTCAGCAAGTTCTTCTCGTTTAGATCGGCGGTATTTTGATTTTTGATTTTTTCCGCGTGTATTTCCGGCCAGTTTAGCTTGTGTTTGGCGAATTTTTTCCTGAATAGCTTTTGCATCTACCTCTTGTTGTTGCTGAGTTTGAGGTTGGTTGCCACGACGATTTCTGTCAAATCTATTACCGCCAGCCTGTCCACCCTGACCGCCTTGACCCGGGCGACGATCTCCTCCGGGGCGGTTGCCATTATTTCCAGTTCGATTGCCACCGGCTGGGCGATTGCCGCCTGGGCGTGTATCGCCAGTGCGATTGCCCCCTCCACCGGTTTTACCCTGTTGCTGATCCGTTTTATTATTTTCAGGTTTTTTCTGAACGGGAATTCTTTTGCGATTGCGCTTCTCTTTGCTATCAGAATTTCCCGAAACAGGAAGCTCTATTCGTCCTATAATTTTGGGTCCCTCAAGTTTAGGGGCCTTCATTTCAATATGTTCAGGTTTTTCTTCCTCAATAGCAGGCGGAGCAGTATTCACCGGAGTTTTCGGTGCTTCTTCAACCGGTTTATGTGTTGGCTTAGGTGTTTGAGTAGGAGCAACATTTTGTGTTGTTTCCGGTTTTGGGGTTACCTTTTTCTGCTTTTGTGTTTCTAAAGAATGATCCTTTACTTCATCTTTTTTAGGTTGTTTTATTTCTTTAGCTTTTGGCTTTTCTTCAACCTTTTCCGGTGTTGAATCTTTCTTCTTAGTGCCACCTTTTTTAGGGCGGGAAGAAAAATTAATTTCATCAAGATTTATTTTTCCAAGGATATTCGGACCTTCTAATTTAGGTGCTTTGTTTTCTATATGCTCAACCGATGTATCCTTAATTTCCGGTTCAATAGGATCCGCCTTTTTAGGTTTTGCGGTTTTTTTTACTATTAGTTCAACCGGTTTTTCTTCTTCTACAGGAGCTACTTTGGGTGTTTCTGGTTCGGGAATAGGTTCCGGTTTTATTTCCAGAACAGGTTCCGACTGAGGCTTAGATTCCGGCTTTATTTCCAGAACGGGTTCCGGCTTGGCTGGTTCTGAAATCACCACAATTGGTTCCGGCTTGGGTTCGGGTTTAGGTTCCGGCTTAGGTTCGGGTTTAGGTTCGGGTTTGGGTTCTGCGGCTTTAGGCATTGGAGGTGGTGGAGGTGGAGGAGTAACAACTTCAACCTTTTTTGTAACTGTTGGTAAAACGAGTTCTTCCTCTTTTCTTTTATCTGCCATAGAGCCTTTAGGCAAAGCAATTTCATCACTTTTACGCTTTGTTGCTTTGTCTTTTGCAAACTCAGCCTGCAGCGAATCATACATCTCCTCGGTAATCTTAGTGTTAGGATTACTCGCGTTAATTTCGAATCCTTTACCGGTAAGAAACTCCACCAGTGTTTCTTTTCCGATATTGAATTCTTTGGCGGCGGCCAATAATCGCGGTGTTTTCGTTGCTGTTGCCATTCGAAAATTTAGTCAATCTTATTTTGCTTCGGTCTGAGCTTTGGCTTTTTTGCTAAAAGCGACAAACTTACGGCTTTTTACTCAATATTAATTTCCACATTACTTGCGAATTACGCTTTCTATGCGGTTTTTCAGTTTATTTGTTTACATCGGGCAGAAGTTGTTATTGTTCATTTTCAAATTCTGCTTTCAAAATGCGTTGTACATCTTTTGCGGTTTCTTCGTCCAGATCTGCTCTTCGAACTAAGTCTTCAACAGAAAGGTCGAGAACACTCAACGCGGTGTCACAACCAATGCGTTTCAAGGCATCTATAACCCAACCGTCTATTTCATCGCTAAATTCATCCAGGTCAATATCATAATCCACTTCTTCTTCTTGGGTATCGCGATACACATCAATGGTCATGCCTGTTATTTCTTGTGCTAATTTAATATTGACACCTTTACGTCCGATGGCAAGGGAAACTTGCTCGGGGTCGAGAAATACATTGGCATGTTTGGTTTCGTTATTGATATCCATGCGGGTAATTTTTGCCGGTGTCAATGAACGCTGTATCAACAACTGGAGGTTGTTGGTATAATTGATGATATCAATATTTTCGTTACGAAGTTCACGCACAATGCCGTGAATTCGGCTTCCTTTCATACCTACACAGGCTCCTACCGGATCAATTCTATCATCGTAGCTTTCCACAGCAACTTTAGCTCTTTCGCCCGGTTCCCGAACAATCTTTTTCACTACAATAAGTCCATCCATAATTTCCGGCACTTCTATCTCCAACAGTTTTTCGAGGAATGAAGGGTGTGTGCGGCTCAAGATGATAACCGGCGTGTTGTTGCGCATCTCTACCTTCTTGATGACGGCTCGAACGGTTTCTCCTTTTTTGAAAAAATCGGTAGGTATTTGTTCTGATTTTGGAAGAATGAGTTCGTTACCTTCATCATCCAACAGCATAATTTCCTTTTTCCAAATCTGATAAACCTCACCACTGATGATATCGCCAACGCGATCGGCATATTTGTCAAGAAGGTTTTTCTTTTTCAAATCACCAATGCGCGATGCTAATGTTTGCTTAGCAGCCAGGATGGCTCGGCGACCAAAATCCAACACATTAATTTCTTCATACACCTCTTCACCCACGCTGAAATCGGGGTCTATTTGCAGTGCTTCTGCCAATTCTATTTCCAGATTGTCGTCTTCCGAAAAACCATCTTCTACAATGGTTCGGCGGCGAAATATTTCTAAGTCGCCGGTTTGGTCGTTTACAATCACGTCAAAATTTTCGTCGGTGCCGTATTTCTTTCGCAGCAAGGTTTTGAACACGTCTTCAATAACCTTCATCAGGGTAGGACGATCAATGTTTTCTGCTTCTTTAAAATCTTGAAACGACTCAATCAGATTGATGCTTGCCATTGTTTTTCGGTTTGATTATTTTCCCTTCAACGGGTAGCTATATGACTATGGTTAAAAAACTATTTGAACGATGGTTTGTTTAATATCGGAAAACGGAATTTCCACAGATTCAGATTCTTTCTTTTTAGAGGCCTTCACGGATAGCACGATGGCTGTTTCGCTGACAGTCGTCAATATGCCTATCAATTCTTTTTCTTCTTTTAAAAATGAAACAGCTACTGTTCGTCTAATATTTTTTTGATATTGCCTAATAGATTGAAGCGGTTCATCTACACCGGGGCTGCTTACCTCTAAAGAAAAATCGCCATCGGGAAACATGCCCGATTCTTCTATCAGCGCGTATAGCTTGCGGTTTATCTTGGCACTCTTGTCTATTGAAAGCCCGGCATCTGCATCCAAAAACACTTTCACATTGTTGGTAGGTTTCACATTTATGTTTACCAGAAACATATCCGTCTCTTCCAAAAGGGGCAAGAGCAGCGACTGAACTTTTTGCAATACTTCTAACATAGGCAAAAAACAAGGGAACACCTTTGTGTTCCCTGTTCTAAAGAATTAAATCCGGTGCAAAAGTAATCTTTTTTCCGTTTCTTCCAAAAAATAAATCTAATTGCCCCCTTGTGCAGGGTGAATTACCGTTTCTTTAACGGTGTGTAGCGCATCAATAGCTACCTTTGTGCCATGTTGTTTCGAATTTTACTTTGGTCGTTTTTGCTCACGATGATTTTTCGTTTCATCAGTCGCTTTGTATTGCCGATTTTAAATATGACAAGATTGACCCACAACCGGATACGTGATATACAACAACAAATGGACAATATGCAACAACAGTCCGAGCGAAATCAGCCCAAAGCCGCACCCAAGGCTAAAAGCGGTGATTATATTGAGTATGAGGAAGTGAAATAGGTTGGTATAAAGTCTTTATTAAATTTTTCCCTTCAAATGATGGAGTACCTAAGTTCAAGAATTGAAAACGGGCATAGCGACATTCAACTTTCGACCCTGTATAAACTTATTGAATTTGGACTTGGACGAAGAATAAATCTGACTATCCAATAAAAACTACCACCAACAAACAAATTGACAAGAGAGCGGGTGAAGTGCTTGAATTGAACAGAAGTGCAAAGTTGAACGGTATTCATTCTATTCAACTGTTGTGCTAAAAGTCCGCTTCCTCGCCAATTTGCCAACCGTTTTGCTTTAGGCAAACTATCCCGTCTCAAAATGACAAAATAAAAAAAAATGCAGGAAAATTATATACAAGACAAAACTTTTGACAAAAACGATTTGCCAACAAAAGGTGAATACGATAACTGCATTTTCAACAATTGCAACTTTGCTGACTGCGACCTTTCAGAATTTAAGTTTATTGACTGCACATTCAACAGCTGTAATTTCAGTTTGGCAAAACTCAACAAAACAGCGTTTCATGACGTAAAATTCAAAGGCTGCAAAATGTTGGGACTTCGGTTTGACACTTGTAACGACTTTGGACTCTCGTTTTCGTTTGACAGTTGCCAACTCAATCATTCTTCATTTTACAAGACAAAAATTAAAAAAACAGTTTTTAAAAATTCACAATTACAAGAAACCGATTTTGCTGAAACCGATTTGACAAGTGCTGTGTTTGACAACTGTAATTTGGCACAAGCCAATTTTGACCACACGATACTTGAAAAAGCCAACTTTCGGACTTCTTACAATTATTCCATTGACCCAGAAAACAACCGAATTAAGAGAGCAAAATTTTCTATATCTGACATTTCAGGACTTTTAGACAAATATGACATTGACATAGAAAAATGACACCAAGAATTGAAACAACAAACGAAAAGAAATAATTCGGTCGAAAACTAATTAGTTTTACTCTCTAAAAAATCGAAAAGAACCCTCATGTAGCTCTAAAAAAACCAAACCATGTTGTCGTGAGGGTTCTTGGTTTCCATCCATACATCTCATTTATGAATCGTTTATTTAAGCTTTTGCTACCATTTTGCTTAGGATTTTCTTGTGTTTCGGTGTCGGGGCAAGAAATCAATGGAACCCTTACACTCAACCCCGATTGGCAACAGAAAATATATCTTTTAGAGGTTAAAGGATTTTTTCAGTTTTTTTCCGGTTCAAACGCCTTAATCATTGACTCTGCCTCAGTGGACAATGTCGGGAAATTTCATTTTGCCCACTTAAAACCCAATACCATTTATCGAATTTCAACTATTAAAGCCACAAACCCCGCACTGATCATCAACAATGGTAATTCTGACAATTACTCCTTCTTTTCGTTCACAACAAAAGGAGAAAAATTAACTTTTACCGGCGATGTAGCTCATTTATTTCGAAATGCACAATACACGACATCGTCTGTGCGCATGAAAGCGTTTATGGATATTATCGGCATCAAACAGCCCGCGTATGATACACTGACTACATTTAACGAAGCCCGAAAGTCAGACCCTGCCTATATGCAGTTGTTTATGCAAAATTTGATGGCGACCGCCGAAACAACCAACTTGGCTCTGGATCAATATCTTACGAATGTTTCAGACCCAATTGTTATAGCTTTTGCCTTTGCTTTTATAGCCTACGATGGCGTACTTGAAAATCATCTGCCTATCTTGACAAAGCATCTTTACAAACTTAAAGGCAGCACAGCACCTATCTGTGTTTCACTATACACCCTTTTAAAAAAGCATGAAAATATAGCCCCTCGGTTTCAGTCCCTTAAAAAACAAACCTTTTACACCATTCAAGGAAACCCAATTCGCATAGATACGATTGCCAGCAGATTCATCTTGTTGGATTTTTGGAGCAGTTGGTGTACGCCATGCCGTAGTGCTATCCGCACCTCTTTGAGGGATTTACACAGCAAATATTCATCTGCTGATTTAACAATCATAGGTCTTAACGAAGACAAAAATCTGGCAAATGCAAAAAAAGCGATCCAACAAGACCACAATTCATTTATTCAGATTTGGCGATATGCACCACAAAACAAAGAAAAATTATCGGGGATTAAAACAGCGACCTTACCCAGTTATCTACTTTGGGACACGCATACAAACAAGACCTATACCCGAAATAATACATCCACCATTGTTGAAGATTTGACGAAGCTATTAACAAAATAGGATCGAATAGTACTGATTGGGCATGTAGCTAAAAGTGAGCATAGCTAACTGTTACACAGCATTTTGGGGTACAGTATTTCCTTCTTTGTCCCTTGTTGTAGCTGATCCTGTTTTCACAGCTACGATTCTTTTATCTTTGTTGTATCAACGTTTTTAAATCTGCTGCATGAAAAACAAGATGGGCTTGGCCTATATTGCCATAGGTGTCCTAATCGGCATCATATTTTACCATTTCTCTTCAAATCGGCAGTTCAAAGCTAACGAGGGCGTTAATTCACAAATTGGAAATACGTCCATTGTCGCCTCTAAAGAAGAGCCTAAGCAAACTAAATCTGACCTTGAGTCGCCCAACTCGGATATTTCACAAAAGACTTAAAACAAAACCTAATTACACTTTATGCCGGACTATCGTTTGTGGAAATTTGGGTTATCATCTATTACTTTCTGCTTAGGTAATGCAGGGTTTTATTTTATTGCTTTTTCATTTGCATATTGTTCCATTATTCGTCAACTTCGCAAGGTGGAATCAATTCGAGAAATCATATTCTATAAAGACCACTTCGATAAGTTCTTTGAACCTTTGCCACAAAAAGTAAAGGGCAAAATAGACGAAGTACTTTTTATGTTTACGATTATCGAACGTATGCCAAAAAAGTTTTTCAAAAGCATTGAAGATGTAAAAGGACTTTTTGAAGTTCGTGTTGAATACGGAAGTAACATCTACCGAATATTTTGCTGTTTCGACAAAGGCAGTTTAGTGGTGCTTTTCAACGGATTTCAAAATAAAACACAGAAAACCCCAAAGAAAGAACTTGACAAAGCAGAGAAAATAATGCAGGAATATTTTAACGAGCAAAAAAGCAACAACAATGGAAATAAAAAATAAAAACATCAAAACTTTTTCCCAGCATCTTGACAAAAGATACGGAAAAATCGGGAGTGAAAAACGCACTGAATTTGAAATTAAAGCAAAGTCTTTTGCCATTGGTGAATTGATTAAAGAAGAACGCAAACTAGCTCAATTAACACAAGAACAATTGGCAGAGAAAATTGGTGCGAAGAAAAGTTTTATCTCGCGAATTGAAAACGGACATAGCGACATTCAACTTTCGACCTTGTATAAACTTATTGAATTTGGACTTGGACGAAGAATAAATCTGACTATCCAATAAAAACTGCCACCAACAACTAAGGCTTCTTTGGGTGGGTAGCACCAACAATGAAGCCGCATGTTGAACGGAAAAAAATGAAAAACATTTGACCATGTTCAATCACACTATTTCTATTTCCTTCGTTGTCCTTTGTTGTAGCTGATCCTGTTTTCATAGCTACGATTCTTTTATCTTTGTTGTATCAATGTTTTTAAATCTGCTGTATGAAAAATAAGGTGGGCTTGGTCTATATTGCCATAGGTGTCCTAATCGGCATCATTTTTTACCATTTCTCTTCAAATCGACAGGTCAAAGCTAACGAGGGCGTTAATTCACAAATTGGAAAAACGTCCATTGTCGCCTCTAAAGAAGAGCCTAAGCAAACTAAACCTGACGTTGAGTCGCCCAACTCGGATATTTCACAAAAGACAGAAGAAAACTTAGTGATAGATTACGTAAAACACAACCATCACTTGCCGGATTATTATATTACCAAGGCAGAAGCTAAGAAACGAGGATGGATACCGTTTAAAGGAAACCTTTGTGATGTCGTTCCGGGATTTGCTATAGGTGGCGACCATTTTTCTAATCGTGAAGGAGCCTTACCCCAGGGGAATACCTACTATGAAGCAGACGTAAACTTTAGTTGTGGAGGCAGAGAGGCAGACAGAATTATTTTTACCCAAACAGGCGAGGTGTGGGTAACACACAATCACTATAAAAATTTTGAAAAAAGATAATACTATGCCTGTAATAAAATTTGATTTTGCTCGAATAGGCAATTACGAAGATTTCTATAAGATGCTTGGTAAAAAAATTGACCTTCCGGTTCATTTCGAACACAATTTGGATGCTTTATTTGATACGATTACCGGCACTTTAAAAATGCCATTGAAATTTGAGTTTGTGCACATGACCTTAACTCAATTAGAAATTTTTCAGAACCTCATACAAACTTTAGAAGATGCGTGTATGGAAGAAAATGAATTCGAGTTTAGCTATTATTTAGATCACTACCCTACTCATTGAAAATAAAAAAAGGAACTAAACCCTTAGGTTAAAGTTCCTTTATTAGGTAAGAAAGAAAAAATTATTTTTTCTTTTCGTAGCGTTTTTTGAATTTATCAATACGTCCGGCTGTATCAACAAACATAGATTTACCGGTGTAAAACGGATGCGATGTGTTAGAAATTTCCACTTTTACCAATGGATATTCATTACCATCTTCCCATTTGATTGTTTCGCGAGAAGGAGCCGTAGAACGGGTAATAAAGCTATGATCGTTAGACATGTCTTTAAACACTACTAAGCGATAGCTTTCCGGATGAATGCCTTTTTTCATTTTTTATAGTTTAGCGCATGGATGTTGCCATGCTTTGTTTTTCAAGAGCGCAAAGGTAAGCATAAAATCGTTTTCACGCATACTTTTTTTCATCGTACAGGTTCTGTTCTTTACCTACACAACCAAATTAATCATTTTCCCTTTTACAAAAATGATTTTTTTAGGTGCTTTACCTTCTAACCATTTCATTATAATCGGGTGAGACAACACGGCTTGTTTTACCATTTCCTCCGGCATATCTAATGGAAACTCTAATTCGACTCTTGTTTTTCCATTTACTGCAACCGGGTATTTTTTGGAGTTTTCGGTAATATATTTCTCTTCGTAATCAGGGAAGGAGGCATCCATGATGCTGGTCGAGTGTCCCAACTGCTGCCAAAGCTCTTCGGCTAAATGCGGTGCAAAGGGAGCCAACAAAATAGCTAATGGTTCCAACACACGCTGTTTATGACAAGTGAGGGAAGCCAATTCATTTACACAAATCATAAACTGGCTAACTGAAGTATTGAGGGTAAATCGCTCTATATCTTCTCCAATTTTCTTTATGGTTCGATGAATAACTTGCAGTTCTTGAGCATTGGGCAATTCTTGATTAACGATCCAACCTTTTTGCTCGTCCACATACAAGCGCCATAATTTTTTCAAAAACCGATGAACTCCCTCAATTCCTTTTGTGTCCCAAGGCTTACTTACATCTATTGGCCCTAAAAACATTTCATACATCCGAAAAGTATCTGCGCCGTATTGTGCAACAATATCATCGGGGTTAACCACATTGTATTTGCTTTTGCTCATTTTTTCTACGGCAACACCACAGATATAGCTACCATCATCCTCTAATAAAAATTCGGCATTTGCAAATTCAGGTCTCCAAGCTTTAAATCGTTTTTGATCTAACAGTAAGCCATCTACCAAGCTTACATCCACATGAATTTCATCAACCTGCATTTCATTTCTACGACTGTAAGTAACAAATTGATTAGTGCCATGTACACGATATACAAAGCGAGAACTACCTTGAATCATGCCTTGGTTTATCAGTTTCTTGAAAGGCTCTTGAAAACTAATGAACCCCAAGTCGTATAAGGCTTTTGTCCACATTCGACTATACAACAAATGCCCTACGGCATGTTCCGTTCCACCTACATAAACATCCACTTCTCGCCAATAATCTGTTGCCTTTCTACCGGCAAATTCGTGATCGTTTTGCGGATCCATGTAGCGGAGAAAATACCATGACGAGCCTGCATAGCCCGGCATCGTGCTTGTTTCTCGCTGTCCTACTGGCGTGTTTACCCAATCTGAAATATTGGCAAGCGGGCCTTCGCCTGATGAGGCTGGTTGATAGCTTTCAACTTCGGGCAAAAGAATAGGCAATGTTGATTGTTCTCCGATTGAATGGTTACTTAGTTCGTCAATTGCGAATGCTATTCCTTCTTTATAAACGATGGGAAAAGGCTCACCCCAATAACGTTGACGAGAAAAACCGGCATCGCGCAAACGGTAATTTACTTTTCCTTGTCCGACTCCTGCTTCAACAATTGCGTCCACAGCCATTTTCACGGCTTTAGAAATTTCTATACCGGACAAAAAACCACTGTTTTCTAAAGTACCTTCTTTCGCCATATAGGCTTCTTCCCCCGAGTAACGAGCACCAAAAATATTGGTAATAGGAATGTTGAAATGCTTGGCAAATAGATGATCTCGTTGATCTCCGCTTGGAACAGCCATAATTGCGCCGGTGCCATATCCAGCCAAAACATATTCAGCAATCCAAATGGGAATAGGTCGTTGTGTAATAGGGTTGATGGCAAAAGAACCGGTAAAACATCCTGATACTAATTTCACCTCACTTATCCGTTCTCTTTCCGAACGAGTACGTACATATTCGCGATAGGCATTCACCTCTGATTGCTGTGCCGGCGTGGTTATATCATCTACCAGACTATGCTCTGGTGCCAAAACAAGAAAATCAGCTCCAAAAATAGTATCGGGGCGAGTGGTAAAAACCGTAATCGCCTTATCTGAAGCTTGTTCTACGACGAATTTAATCTCTGCACCAATGCTTTTGCCGATCCAATTGCGCTGCATTTCTTTCATAGCCTCTGTCCAATCGAGAGTTTCTAAGCCATCAAGCAATCGCTCGGCATATTCCGTAATACGCAAAAACCATTGACGCATTCTGCGTTTCTCAACTGGAAACCCTCCCCTTTCAGACACTCCGTTGACCACCTCATCGTTGGCAAGAACAGTACCCAAAGCCTCGCACCACCATACATCGGCAAAGCCTAAATAGGCAAGGCGATATTTCATCAGTATATCGCGCTGTTCTTCTACCGACAAGCCTTTCCAACAATTTCCATCCAAGCATATTTGTTCATCTGCGGGGCAAGGGATATTTGCATTGCCATCTATTTCGAAAATAGAAATCAGCTCTGCAATTGGTCTTGCCTTTTGTGTATTTCTATCATACCAACTATGAAAAAGCTTTAGAAAAATCCATTGAGTCCATTTATAGTAGGAAGGGTCGCTGGTACGCACTGCTCGTTCCCAATCATAGCAAAACCCAATGTTATCCAACTGTTCACGGTATCGGTTTATATTTTGTTCGGTAGTCTTTATTGGATGTTGACCGGTTTCAATAGCATATTGTTCTGCCGGCAAACCAAAGGCATCAAAGCCCATAGGATGCAGTACATTAAAGCCTTTCAATCGCTTGTAACGTGCAAAAATATCAGAAGCAATATAACCGAGCGGATGCCCTACATGCAAGCCGGCACCACTGGGATAGGGAAACATATCCAGCACATAATACTTTGGCTTAGGAGAATGGTTGGACACGCTAAAGGTTCGATGTTCTTTCCAATACTCTTTCCATTTTTTCTCTATTGTACGAAAAGTATATTCCATAATAAAACAGGAGGCTCTCTATTTGAGGGGCGGCAAAAATACAAAACCGAATGTGGGAATACGGATAAAATATTTGTTCAAAAAACTATTCTTTCTTACTGCATTGGCAACTTTGAAAAGAATACTTCAAACCTTCTGCTTCAAGCTTGGATGCAAATACCACTTTACAGACTAAATCAGTGTAGGTGGCGAAGCCTAATGTTTGCTTTTTCCCATTCCATAAGCTTTTCATCGGATAGATATATATATAGTATTCGACCGCCCGAGCAAACAACTTTTGTATATGCAGAATGGTCAGCCTATTTCTTTTTTGAGGCAAAATATCTACAAGGCTTTTGATAGCACTATCCGTGTTAATTGGAATGAGGTGAAGGTCGTCCAAATTCTTAGGTAATCCTTCCAAATAAGGCTCCTGACGATAGAATATGTACTTTTCTCCATTTTCTATAAACACAGATTCAGGATGTTGTTTGACATATTCTTGTAAGGCATTCTGATAAGTTTGATTTTCATTTAACCACTTAGCAGATTGAGCAGTGGATAAAAAAGGCAAAAACAAAAAAACAAAAAGATAGCGCATGATGTCAATATTCAAAATGAAGATAGAGAATTATTGCTTGTGCTAAATTTGATGCTTATGATAAGCTATTGGGAGCAAGAAAGTCTCACTTCGTTTGACCATATTGTAGTTGGTAGCGGACTGGTTGGGTTATCCACCGCCATTGAACTCAAGACCAGTTTCCCAACCCAACGGGTATTGATTTTAGAGAGAGGGATTTTACCATCCGGTGCCAGTTCACGCAACGCAGGTTTTGCTTGTATGGGCAGTGTTACTGAACTTTTAGACGATCTTAAAAACAGGTCGGAGTCTGAAACAATAGCTTTGTTTTGTTTAAGGAAAGCAGGATTAGAGCGACTTAGGAAACGATTAGGGGATTCCTCAATCGGATATGCAGAAAATGGAAGTTTTGAGCTAATAGGAGATACCGAGCTATATGCGATAGAAAAAATAGCCTACTTAAACCAATTGCTTTCACCATTTGTAGGGTGCAATCCTTTTTCTTTGGCAAATGGTAAAATAGAACAATTTGGTTTTTCATCTTTTTACTCAAAAGCCTTGATACAAAATCATTTGGAGGGTGAGTTACATACCGGAAAAATGATGCGTGCACTGACTGATTTTGCTATACATCTTGGTGTGGAAATAAAAACAGGAGCAAACGTTTTAAACTTGATTTCAGAAAAAAAATCAGTTCGAATAGAGGTTGAAGACACCTTGCGAAAGCTTCCTATAACGCTGAAAGCTTCCAGTGCAACGCTTTGCACAAATGGTTTTACACAACTATTATTTCCGTTAGAAGATGTAACCCCCGGACGTGGACAAGTATTAATTACAGAGCCTATCCCCAAACTAAAATTTAAAGGGATTTTTCATCTGGATTGTGGTTATTATTATTTCAGAGAAATTGACAAGCGAATATTAATTGGAGGTGGAAGAAATCTTGACTTTAATACAGAAACTACAACAGAAATGGCTTTGAACAACACCATTCAAAATGAGCTTGAAAACAAACTTCGCAATCTCATTATTCCCGACACCCCGTTCGCTGTAGCACAGCGTTGGTCGGGCATTATGGCGTTTGGAAGCAGCAAGCAACCCATCGTAAAATCATTATCTCATAATATTTTTGGCGTATTTAGAATGGGTGGTATGGGCGTAGCCTTAGGTAGTGAAGTAGCAAAACAAGTAGTAGAATTGATTCAACAAAACCATTAATATCCCAACCAAACTTTTCATTTAAAATCAGGCAATCGTTGAACTACTTCTCCAATTGGCAGCCCCATAACGTTGTAATAATCTCCTTCAATTTTTTCAATTCCAACCATTCCAATCCATTCTTGAATAGCGTATGCTCCTGCTTTATCAAATGGGCAGTAATGTGCAACATAATGCGAAATTTGAGGTATAGAAAGTAAGCGAAAAAACACACGAGTAATAACAGAAAATGAGATTTCTTTACTTCCTTGTTTCATGCACACACCTGTAACCACTTCATGAACATTTCCTGACAATTTTTTCAACATTTCCATTGCCTGATGTTCATCTTTGGGCTTTCCTAAAATTTCGCCTTCCAACAAAACAATAGTATCGGCGGCAATAATAAGTGAATCCGCATAATTGGCGGCAATGGCATTTGCCTTTTTGATAGCTAAAAATACTGGCACATCCGTTCCGGGCATACCGATAGGATTGGTTTCATCTACATCAGCTACCACTACTTCAAAAGTAAGTTCGGCAGCTTCCATCAGTTGTTTACGGCGAGGCGATTGTGAAGCAAGAATTATTTTAGACATTGGCTTGTAAATAGTAAAAAATTAAAGAACAAAGACCCAAAACCATGATCATTTTCAAATAGCGACTTGCTTTTGCATAATGCTTGACGGTAGCGGCTTTAGGCAAAAAAAACATCCAACTAACAAAGGGCAATACAAGACCAACAAAGCAATAAGTCGCAAATAAATAATCGGCATTAACGAATAATTTCAACACCCCAAAGCAGATAGGCAAGAGGGCTAAGGCAGCTAACAACAATGTAAAACGAGTTGCCTTTTTTAAGCCCCATTTGATGGGCATAGTGAGACATCCTTCTGCTTCATCTCCCTTAAAATCTTCCATGTCTTTTACAATTTCTCTCATCCAAGTAAGCACAAAAGCAAAATAGGCATACACCAACAAAACCCAAACAGGATTTGGCAAAGTAGAAGCACCGGCTACAACGAATGCTGGTTGCATCAGATACAGATGAAGAGCCGGTTCATAGACAATTAAGGTAAGAATAGTCAATCCGGTTAAAAGAGCAACAACTATATTACCTATTATAAATTGCCTTTTAAAATGAGTTGAATAAAACCACAACAAAAGTGTACAACTCAATTGAACAAGCACCCATTGAGTTTTGCCTGCCTGATGTGCCAACCAGCTCACCAAAGCAAGCCCTCCAATATTCATGACAGTATGTAATATGATGGCTAACCGTCGTGGAACTTTTCGTTCCAAAATCATCTTGTCCGGTTTATTAATACTATCAATGCGAACATCAAAATAGTCGTTGATAATATAACCAGCTCCGGCAATTAAGATGGTTGAAAACGACAGAAGAAAAAAATTGGAAAATCCTAAAAGAAGCTGAATGCCATCATGGCTTAGCGGATAAATGACACATCTCCAAGCAAGTAATTGCGTGCAGAAAATAATGACAAGGTTTGACCAGCGAATAAGGCGGAAAAACTGCATAAAACCAAAAAAGCGATACAACAAAACGAGGAAAGAAAGGTTATTTCATCCGGCTACTGAAGCCCACTCCAATTAGCCGGATCCATGCGCCATTGTTGCAATAAATCACGGTCATCTTCTTTAACTATTTTTAGACTTTCGGCTACTTCCATCAAAGCGTTATAGTTGCTTATGGTGTGTAATGGAACCATTGCTTGTTCAAAAGCAGCATCGGCCACCGGGAATCCGTAAGTAAACAATGCACACATACCCACCACTTCAGCGCCTTGCTGGCGAAGCACTTCTACTACTTGCAAACTACTTTTTCCTGTGGAAACTAAATCTTCAACTACAACCACCTTTTGACCGGCTTGCAAAACACCTTCAATTTGATTACCCATACCATGTTCCTTCGGTTTGGCTCGAACATACAAAAAAGGAAGTTTTAGTAAATCAGCAGCCATCACACCATGTGCGATTCCGGCAGTGGCCACGCCCGCTATAGCATCTGCGTCTGGATGATGTTCCAGAATCATATTGGCAAGCTCACTTTTCACAAAATCCCTAACATAAGGGAAGGAAAGCACTTTTCTGTTGTCGCAATACACGGGAGATTTCCAACCGGAAGCCCAAGAAAATGGCTGTTGCAGATTGACTTGCAAAGCCTTAATTTGCATTAGTTTTTCAGCGAACTGTTTTGGCGTACTCATCGCTCAAACCTACACCAATTTCACGAAGTTCATTCACATGTTTTTTGCAAAAGCTATATACTGTAACAATAAGCCACTGATTATCACTAACGACAGAAGCACGTATGTTCGTCAACATCCTGTTGCAGATGGCTATCTTTCTTTTGCCGGTGCCTTCACTCGACATTTTCGACTTGCTTTTAATCACTTGAATAAATCAACTTCATTAGGAGCTATCATTGAAGACATTTCACCCAAAGCACTAACTGATGAACTACACCGCTTGTTTGAACCCATAGATGCCGGTGGGGGTGTAGTAACCAATGAAGATGGAGGTGTTTTGATGATTTATAGACGTGGCAAATGGGATCTTCCTAAAGGCAAGCTGGATGAAGGTGAAACAATAGATGACTGTGCCTTAAGAGAAGTAAGCGAAGAAACAGGATTGAACCAATTAACGCTTGGGGATAAGATTTGTGATACATACCATGTTTATAGTCAGGGTGGCGAAAACCTGCTTAAGCGCACAGCTTGGTATCGAATGCAGGGTACAAAGAAGGAAGTATTGATGCCTCAAAAAGCTGAAAATATTTTAGAAGCTCGATGGATTGCCGAAAGCGACTTAGCACCCGTTGTCTTCAAATCTTATGAGGCTATTCGTGAAGTATTGAAAATAGCCGGATTCAATTGGTAGTCATTTTATTCGACCACCATGTTAAGACTATAACACTCAGTAGATATTAACGTTACTTGAACACCTTAGTAACTTAATTTTACACCGAAGTTTGAACGGAAAGAAATGTGATGAAATCTACTCCCAGTCGAACATTGCGTCATACACGTAATTTGTTACGAATTTTTGATCATAAGCGTACACTCCTACAAATGCTGCAAGCAGTTTGGCATGGAAAATACAGCATGTCTCTACTTACTAAAATCCTACTTGTATTGGGCATTGCTTATATCATCCTTCCTTTTGATTTTGATTGGATACCTATTTTAGGATGGTTAGATGATGCACTAGTATTTTTCTTGCTTGTAAAGCGTTTGCAATTTGAAACACATCGCTATGTTCGGCATAAAGTCATGGAACGAAAAACCAACTAAGACTATCTTATTTTCACTTCGCTTGGAACAAAGAGGCTGACATTCCCCTTGTTGCGAATCACATCACGAACTAAGGTAGATGAAATCGTAGAATACTCCGGAGAGCAGGTCAGGAAAAGAGTTTCAATATCGGGAGTAAGCATTCTATTCATATCCGCAATAGCTTTTTCGTACTCGAAATCACTAACATATCGAATGCCCCGTAAGATATATTGAGCACCAATAGACTTACAATAATCAACGGTTAAACCGGTATAACCAACGGCTTCAATTCGACTATCTTTTAAAAATATTTCGTTTATCCAATTACAACGTTGTTCTACGGTAAACATAGGCTCCTTTGAGGAATTTATCCCAATGCCAATGACCAATTTATCAAATAATGAAACTGCCCGATTGATGATATCTACATGTCCTTTAGTGATAGGATCAAAAGTGCCCGGGAATAAGCAGATTCGCTGCATGATGGTGATTATTTTTGAGTAAAAAAACTGAAAACAGTTGTACCATAATTTTTCATCCGAACAAAAGCAGGGTGTTGTTGGTAATCGTTACGAGGCGTATGCTCTAAAACAAAAATGCCATTTGTCTTCAACATCTTCATTTCGAAAACCAGAATAGGAAGGTCATCTATGGTTTCTAAGGCGTAAGGCGGTCCTGCAAAAATGAAATCATAAGGTTCTTGATGTTGTTTCATAAACTTAAATACATCTCCTTTGATTATTCGCATAAAAGGTGTTATACCTAATGTTTCTGCAGTTTTCTTTATAAACAGAATACTAACATGATCTCGTTCAATGAGCGTCAGATCTGCCGCTCCACGTGATGCAAGCTCATAACTAATACTGCCGGTTCCTCCAAAGATGTCGCATGTTCGAATACCGTCTATTTCCATCATGTTTTCCAGTGTGTTAAACAAGCCTTCTTTTGCCACATCAGTTGTGGGTCGTGCCGGAATGCCGGCCGGAGGGTTAAATCTCCTGCCGCTAAATTTTCCACCTACAATACGCATGAATATAATTGTTGAAGCAGACTAAGTGTTGCAGCCCATTGACGATTATTAGTAGCAGTAGTTTGATCAAATTCTCGCGTTTGGGGAAAGTATTGACAAAGGTCATTTAACACATAGTTCAATCCACGGTATGCGACTGTGCTATTTAATTCTGCCGTGTCGGGATTAATACGAAACTGCCTACAAGCGTGTTTGAGTTGATAGGCAATATCCTCTCCATTTTGGTATTCAAAAACTTGATGCCAATGCAAGCTTCTATTTTTATACAGTGTGGCTACAGCATGTTCTTGAGTAATGGTACATTGAATAGAATGATCAGAGCGATATGGTTTGAAAAATTGATACATAGCTAAAGGCAACACACGAGCTCTGGTGAAATATCTTCCAATAAGGCTTTTCATGGTGCCGGGATAAGCAAACATGTACTTAGAACTATTTTCTTGAAGGTGATGACAAGACAAGACTTCATTCCCTTCGACAAAATATAATTTGTTAAGCCATTTGACTGCCTCGCCTTCATCATATAATTCATCTGGAATAAGCAAATATTTGTCAGAGACTACAAATACCGCTATTACATTATCAGGATTGAAGAGTAGTGGTTCATCCAAAAAACGATGTTCGTAAAAGTCTAAAATCCACGTTGGTAAAGTTTGGCTATAATCTCCATAATGAACCATCAGCAAGTCTCCATGTTCGCTAAAGCCAGCTACGGTAAGACCTCGCGGTTGTAAGATGCAGATAACCTTTGCCACTTGCGTGAGTAAAGTATCACCTTCATGTAAACTGTAAGTATGGTAATTGATGGTACTGTTGCTGATTTCAGACATAGAACATGGCAATGATAGGCCAAATTTACGAAAATGTTAAAGAGCCGAATAGGGTTTGTAAAAAAATCTGAATGAATTGCTTGAACTAATTCAAGTTGATTTTTAAAATAGAATTTACAAAACCCAAAAGCCCGACGTAAAAACGACAGGCTTTTTTTGATTGCAACAAGAGTAGATAGATGTTTATAGTGTTGTTGACCTCACGAAAAAATCTTCATTAGCGATGAAATATAGGTTTATCAACTTTCGGAAGAATTGGGGTAACATGATTCTCTGTTGATTGCTTTTGTGCAGATTGAGGTTTTACGTTGTTGTTTTCATAATCAATTCCTTTTTTAGCCTCTACGCCCCACTCTAATGGGTGCAAATACTTACCTACATTTTCAGGCTCTTTATTTACTTCAGGTACTACACGATGAGCATTGGCATATTTATCTTGACGAATACCGGTTATTTGCCAACTTACTTCAACATTTGGGGCATTAGTTTTAATTTTAAAGCTATTATTACTAACCTTTTCGCTAACCATGGCTTGTGCAAAGCTTCCAATGGTAGTTAATTGATACCGAAAATCTTTGTTTAACGCATCAAAATAATCGGGCAGCGTAATAGTGGCATCACCATTGGCATCCGTTATTACATTTCCATTATATACATTCATCATGTCGGGGCTTTCTACAAAACTGTGATAGAGGTACTTATGTTCAGGATCTAAAGGATGATCTATCTTGAAGGTTCCACTTGCCTTTGCTAATGATCCGGTTACCTGCACATTGCCACTAAAATAGCCTGCCCAATTGGTTGCTCCACCCGTTGCGTAGCCATAAACGGCATATTTGGTTCCACCGGTAGCACTATAATTATAGGCAGTGCCATACAAACCAATAGCTGTACCGTTAGATGCTCCAAAACCCAAAGCTCCTAATGTGTTAAAATTAGTAGTATTTGTAGAGTTGAAAGCATCACCCTCAATTCCCCTTGAGCCTGCAACGCCTATCACTCCTTCACCCGTAGCAACAGCAGTGTTGGGACTTACCGATCCCCAAATAGCAACATTACTAGCGGCTGTTGGCAGGTTAGATCCCAAATATTCTACGCGGAGAATGCCATTTGTAAGTGTGTTTGCTGAAGTTGAACTAAAGTATGCTGCCGTATCATAAGCTGACATAATTCCAAAATGAGCGTTGGATGTGTTTGCATAGCCCATTCGCCCTGTTTTCAACGCATAGGAAAAGAAGGTAGTGCTATTACTTCCAATATTCAAGGTGTTTAGTCCGGGTGAGTAGTAAAGCAACCCAACTGAGTCATTAACATTATTTAGAAAATTCTGAGTGCGCCCCATAAAAATGCCTTTGTTAGTTGAAGTTGAGTCTATCATTCCGACAAAGGTGAAACCCACTCCGTCTCCTTCCATAACATGCCAATTACCATTCGCACTAGAATTATTAACCGATTTAAACCATGATCTTGCTCCTTGATTAAAGGTTGTTTTATTGTAATACAAACCTAAGGTGGAGTCTATCAACCTACTATTTCCACCATTCGTTGCACCTGCATATTTTACAATATAATTGGGTGTTCCATTAATGTTTGCACTGCCTGCGGGACCTTGAGCACCGGTTGCACCTGCTGCACCTTGTGGCCCTGCCGGACCGGTTGCACCTTGAGGACCGGTTGCGCCTGCCGGACCCTGTGGACCGGTCGGACCAGTTGCACCAGTTGGGCCTTGTGGACCGGTCGGACCAGGATTAGCCGCATACAGTGCATAAGGAACGCTTAATAATTGGGCATTACCCACAAAGGTGTAGTTTGTTCCACCTGTAGGATCAAGATCAACCTGCATATACTTATCTCCGCTATTCCAAGTAACGGCTGATAAGGTACCCGAAACTGGCGTTCCACCACCTATCTGAACGTTGTATAAGCCTAACGAGTTAGTAGTTGCAGTATGCGTTTCGGCATATTGAACATTTCCTGAAGCTGAGCCATCATGGATGCTAATTCTAATTCCTATTGCTTGGTTCGTTATTGGATTTCCATTACTGGAACGTGCAACACCTTGATAATTAAATTTTTGCGGGGCTTGTGCCATTACATTTATACAAATAAAAGTGGCGATTAAAGCAAATAGTATGTTTTTCATATTTTTTAAATTTAAGGGGTTATTGAATTTTTTGAACTTTAAATGCTTTCATTTCTTTTTCTCCTGAATTTGGAGCAAAGGACACCTGTAAAAGATAATATCCATTAGATAATGCAGAAAGGGATATTCGGTCTGTTCCTGCTGATACATTTTCAAATTCTCTTTGAAGAATTAATTTTCCGACTACATCCGTAAGCTTGTATTCAAATATTCCAGAAGATGGATACTGATAATGAACAAATATTTCAGTAGTTGCAGGATTGGGATAAATGGATAGCGATTGATCATTTTTCGTCATGTTAGACACAGGCACCATTCCATCTTTGGGCTGCAACACTCCTTGCGATACCATAAAATTGCCTGCATTCCAAGTATGTACTAAAGTCATTTCACCTATTGACCATGCATAATCATTGCCGGAAATAGTGGCATGCCCTCCCATCGTATTAATAGTTGAAGGGCTGGCCCCTTGGGCGCAAACCTTAAAGCATAATGCTAAAAATATGAGTGTAAGAAATTGCTTTCGTTTCATGTAAATAAATTTTATTTAGTAGTGATAAATAGAGAAAATTAGGGGTATATTTTAGAAACCGACAAAAGTTAATGAGATGAAATAAATATCTCCTGATTTAAAAAAACAAAATCGGCGGTGATAAATCGTTTGAATATTTCATGTTAATTTATTTTCTTGTTGAATAATATCATATTTGGGCAGCAAAAGAATTTTCATGAATTTTCTATAATCCTGCTCGCCATTGTCATTCTATAGTATTTTCCACCATCTTTAGGCTGATAAAGATGCGATGAATGCAGCTACAAGAAAGGTAAAGGCAAATACTTTGGCGAGCAGGGTTGGCAGCGTTCTCATATTGGGGGTGTTTTATGGGGGCATAATTATTTTCCTAATCTACTTTGAAGCTCTGATACTACATTTTCAAAACTACGCAACAACCTATCCCATTGACGAAATGACTCATCTGCATTGGCAGAGGTTCCGGCAGGAGCGATTTCAGAAACCAGTTTTGCTTTATAAGTCAATGGATCTGAAGAACCTGTTTTAATAATTAACCGAGTTCGGATGGTTGCAGCTTTAAAATTTTTGACAACCCAAGCCGTACACATGTATCCGGTTGTCTTATCTGTAACTTGAATTACATCAAAAGAATTGGTTATTATTCTACTAATCAACTTCCAAGCATCATCTTCACTATGACTGGTTCGAATATCTATATCTTGATTAGCCAAGTTTGTAACAAATGAATTTTCATACGCATCATCCTTTTCCATCTTCATATAATCGGTTGATGGTAAATCATGGCTTACATCATTGATATAGTTTCTCTCTTGAGTAATAAAACCCACCCTTTCGGCGCGTACATTTACAGAGCTGGAAGGTTCTACTTTAATTACAGTAGTACCCGTTCCGACTAATTTTCCGTTTACATATAGCTTTACATCAGGGTCGGTGTTAATGGTTATCTTTTTCGTTCTAAGGCGTGCCTCACATTCAGTTGAAAAAATCGAAAATGTAAGTAAGGCAATGATTGTAATTGTTAGTATCTTTTTCATGTTGCATAATTATTTATTCTGCAAAGACAATTTAATTCCCTGAAAATTTTTACGTTGAAAACACCAAAAGATTTTGCTTAAAAACACCCAAATAAATTGGGTGATTTTACGGGTTCTTAAAAGCCAAACTTGACAGTTTGTCTTTTAAACTTGGTTATCTCTTTGTAATTGTTGGTTCCATCTTCCAATTAGATGGCTTTTCAATCAAATTTTCATATTTTACACTTTGTGAATAAGCAATATTTTGATTCATATCAACTTGACGAACCCTAAAAGTTCCTGCTGAATATTGAGTCATAGGGAAATAATAAGTGTGTGGTAACATGGTATTTCCAACTGACTTCACACGATCAACAATTTCAAATTCTCCATTTGCTTGGCTTTGTTCTAATAAATAATAGAGGATATTTTTTTCAGAATTTACTTTGAATTGTAGTCGGTTTTGGTTTATGGCAGTTATAGCAACTGTATTATTCTGAGCCTGTGCTTTAAAAGTTATGCAAGCAAAACTTACAATAACAAGTATGACGCTTAAAATTTTATTTGAGTAGTTCATAAAATTGGTTTTTAATTGTTAGATTAATTGATGCAAAGAAACAACGAAGCTTTGTTCCAGTCTTCCGTGAAAAGCACCTTTTCGAACACTTTATACTACGTATTTTTTTATGTGAAATTTCCCACATTAAAAGGGTGTTTTCACGGGTGTAGTTAGTGTTTACGGAATTGTAATATTGCAATCCAACCTAAAAGAACTATTAAAAACAACATTATGGAACTCGCTTATATTAATATTGGATTATTAACAATCGCAACCACTTTTGGGCTTTCTCGTTTTTGGGATATAAGTGATGCTGCAAAACTTTTTGTATTATTGGTCGCATTGGCATTAGTTGAAAATGGATTATCACTGTATAGTCAATTAACCAATATAGATGGAATTATTATCACTCACCTGTTTTTACTAATAGAAGGCGTGTTGATGATTACGGTATTTTTATATATTCTTGGTATAAAACCTAATAGGAAATTAATAATTTTTAGCCTTTTAAGTTGGGCAATTCTTTGTGCTTGCTGTGCTTTTCAAGATAAAAACACAGACATGTCCGGCGTAGCGTCATTGTTTTATACTATTATTTTTTCAGCATTATCCATCCACGTTGGAATAGAATATTTAAAAAATCGTATTCAACGAAATATAATGATGCAAATTGTATTTATTCTTATTATAGCTATAATATGTACCCTGATTTTTCTTCAAGACTTAAATTCCCAAATCAAATGGGTTCAAATTATCTGCTATGGAATAGTTGGTAGTGTCCTTTACATAACCAGAAAAAATAAAAATATTTTGGCAGCTTAAAGGTGAGCAATACACTTCACATACGTAAATGAACATTAAACTTTACGAATATGGTTAGTATCGTTTTTATACTTCTTTTGACTTTTAGATTGGTAGAAATTTGGGCAGAAAAGACTTTTCATTCTTCCAATTATAAGGTGAACAAAAAATCTTCTTCCCTGATTCGCCATTCAAGATCCTTGCCTATAAGCCAAACATCAAAAAGGGTTACCCATAACCGACTTAAAATATCATAACTTCAGACTTTGTATTTCTATAATTAGAATTACGTCAATTCAAAAACCATCTTTCTGATTATTTATTATCAGTTAATTAAAATGGATACAAACTATATTCAAAAGCATTGAACTGGCTTGGCACGTATAATTTCCGAGTCATTTAGCAATATTTTTGAAAACACACCTATAAAAAGCTAACCTTTAGCAGATCACGCAATGTGTTTGTCTTAGCATAAAAAGACTATCGGGTTTATGCACTTTGCATAAACCCGAATCGCAAATAACATAATCTATTTAGTTTTTTGCTAGCGTTTTTTGGTTAATGCTAATTCTAAAACTTCATTCATTTCATTGACATAATGAAAACGAACGCCTTTGATATAATCGGGGTTGATGTCTTCAACATCTTTTTCGTTTTGAGAGCAAAGAATGATATCCTTAATACCGGCACGTTTTGCTGCCAGCACTTTTTCTTTGATACCACCAACGGGTAAGACTTGTCCACGCAAGGTAATTTCACCGGTCATAGCCAAATAGGGCTTTACCTTTCTACCCGAAAAAACAGAAGCTAATGCAGTAAGCATCGTAATTCCGGCACTTGGGCCATCTTTAGGAACGGCTCCTTCGGGAACATGAATATGTACATTATTTTCTTCAAAACAGGCTGTTGGAATATCCAATTGATCGGCATTTGCTTTCAGGTAAGACAAAGCTGTGCTAGCGCTTTCTTTCATCACATTACCTAAGTTACCGGTTAGGGTGAATCCTCCTTTTCCTTTCGATAAATTGCTTTCTATAAAAAGGATATCACCACCAACATAAGTCCAAGCAAGCCCTACGGCAACACCGGCCGGATGCCCTTTGGTATAGATTTCGTTATTAAACTTAGGTTTTCCTAAAATTTTTTCAATTTGGTCGGGTGAAATTTGTGCTGCAATAGGTTCATCCATGGCTACTTGTTTGGCAACCGAGCGCATAACTGCTGCTAATAATCTATCCAACTCACGAACGCCTGATTCGCGGGTATATTCTTGCACCAGTTTAGTGATTGTTTTATCGGCAATGCGAATAGAATTCTTCTTTAAACCATGCAATTCTTTTTGCTTAGGGATCAAGTGTCGTTTAGCAATTTCAGTTTTTTCTTCTACCGAATAGCCGGTCAGTTGAATGATTTCGAGCCTATCGCGCAAGGCCGGTTGAATGTCGCTTAGGTTGTTTGCTGTGGCAATAAAGAGCACATGTGATAAATCAAATTCTAGTTCCAGATAATTGTCATAAAATGAATTGTTTTGTTCTGGATCTAAAATTTCGAGCATGGCAGAACTTGGGTCGCCGCGAAAATCACTCCCCATTTTATCTATTTCATCAAGAATAAAAACCGGATTAGCGGATTTCACTTTACGCAAAGACTGAATAATACGTCCGGGCATAGCGCCTATATAGGTTTTACGATGTCCGCGCAATTCGCTTTCATCGTGCAATCCACCCAAGCTTAGTCGAACATACTTTCTGTTGATGGCATTGGCGATACTACGTCCTAATGAAGTTTTGCCGATGCCGGGAGGTCCTACAAAGCATAAAATGGGCGACTTCATATCACCCTTTAGTTTGAGGACAGCAAGATATTCCAGAATGCGGTCTTTGATTTTGTGCATTCCGTAATGATCTTCATCTAACACCTTTTGTGCTAATTTCAAATCATATTTATCTTCGGTATAGTTTCCCCAAGGCAAGTCAAGAATCAGATCGAGGTGATTGTAGATTACAGAGTAGTCGGGGGTGCTGGGGTGCATCCTTTCCAACTTTTGAATATTTTTGTTAAACAGTTCTCTTGCCGTATCAGTAAGTTTAATTTCTTCGGCTCGTTTTTGAAGATCGCGAAGTTCTCTTTCATTTGGATCGCCACCCAATTCTTCCCGAATACTTTTTAGTTGTTGCTGAAGAAAATATTCTCGCTGTTGCTTATCAATTTCACCACGGGTTTTAGCCGTGATTTCATTTTTCAATTCAGCCATTTGCAATTCGCCCTCCAGCATGGCAAAAAGATTCTCAGCCCGTTTTCTTATGTCGTTTTCCTCAAGTAAGGCTTGCTTTTCTGTCAGTTTTGCATTGATATTAGATGCTACAAAGTGCATTAAGAAAGACCGATGTTCAATATTTCTGAGCATCATCATCATTTCATTTGCAACGCCTAATCCAAGCTGAGCAATTCTTTCTGCATGATCTTTAATGGAAGACATGAGCGCATCAAAAGCAGTGTCGCCAACCGGAAAATGATCTTCGAGATATTGCACCTGAGCTGTCATAAATGGTTCTGTTTGCTCAATTTGCTCAACCCGAAAGCGCATTCTGCCCATAATAAAAACAGTGATGTTTCCATCTGGCATTTTCAAATGCTTTACTACTTTGGCAACTGTTCCAATTTGATATATTTCATCGGCTGAGGGGTCTTCATTATTGCCGTCTTTTTGGGCTAAGACACCTATCCATTTATTGCCTTTTTGGGCTTCCAATACAGCTTTTACCGATTTATCTCTTGCAACGGTTATAGGCAATACCACATTGGGAAATAAGACCGTATTACGGAGTATGACTAAAGGCAGAGTTGTGGGGAGGTTGCCTTTTTCTTCATCATTTAATTCTTCTTCGCCAAGAGGAACAATTGGCATGAATTCCATTTCTTGCTCGGACTGCCCAATTAGCATATCAATAGTTGACTTCATTATGTATTGACTGACAAAACTGCTTTGTCAAGTAGGTTTTTGATGAATAAAGATAGGGTCAATATTAATGCCAAGGCAGGAAGTCTGCAATTTTTGCAGCTAATAAAGTATCTTATCTTCACATCATCAATAAAGAACTATGCGCACCATACGATATTCCAGTGCTTGTGCACTGCTTTTAATATTGTCAATTTATTCTGTTGCAAAAACCACGATTTATACGGTGAGTAATTTTATTGTACAAACTACTGTTCCTCGTCGGTTAACTGTTGGCAATGGATTAGATCTTTCGATGTTGTCCACTTCGGTCAATACAAAAGCCGACGGCACACAACATCTGACCACCCCTCGCTTTACTGCAGTTGTCAATTTGGGAATTTCTCTCCATTACGACCTTTCTAAAAACATTGGATTAATCAGTGGTATTGGGCTTAGAAATATGGGTTTTGTGGAAGAAGAAAATGGCTATACGGTTAAACGAAGAGTGTATTCGTTGGGCATCCCGCTTGGTATCAAAATAGGTGATTTACGAAATCGAAATTTTCTGTTTTTAGGTGGAGGTGCCGATTTCCCATTTCATTATAGAGAAAAGCGATTCACAAAAAGAAATGAAAAATCAAGTTATAGCAAATGGATGGGCGATGAAACGCCTCGTGTACTTCCTTTTATATTTGCAGGCTATTCTTTTGATCCGGGCATTACCCTAAAAGTTCAATATTATCCGGGTAATTTTTTAAACGATCAATTTATGGATTCTCACAACAATTTTTCTGGTCAAAATGTTCATCTTTTGTTGCTAAGCATAGGGTTAGATATACGGTACAATCAATACAAAATTCAAGAGCGACAATATCAAGAGTTGAAACAATCTACTTCCAATAAAGTGCTTTAGATATTTACCTCTCCTTTAAAAACTAAAGCTGTTGGACCAATTAGCCAAACTTTGCTTGCTTTTTGATGAATAGTTTTTTCAAAATTCACTCGTAATGTACCGCCTTGTGTATGCACCTGAATGGAAAAAGCACCTTGCTGGTTTTCTACCGATGCAATGGCTGCCGCAGTAACCCCTGTGCCGCAACTGAGGGTTTCGTCTTCCACGCCGCGCTCATACGTTCGAATATGCAATCCATCTGACCGTAAACTCACAAAATTAACGTTGATGCCATCGGGTAAATATTGTGTTCTGTTGCGGATTTTACGCCCTTCTCGCACAACATCTACTTTTTCTACATCATCTACCCACAAGACATAGTGTGGCGAGCCGGTTTGCAGAATTTTAGCTTCTTCATCTTCCAATATTCCATTCACGTCTATCATTTGCAGCCGTACAATTCCTTTCGAATCAATTTCTGCCTGATGCAATCCATCAACTGCTTCAAATGTTGTGTGATGTTCAATAATTCCCAACTGATGCGCAAAGGCGACTATACATCGTCCGCCATTTCCACACATGGTACTTTCGTTGCCGTCAGAATTATAGTAAACCATCTTAAAATCTGCGTAGATAGCGGTTTCCAGCATCATCAACCCATCTGCTCCAATACCAAATCGTCTATGGCAAAGGGCTGCTATCTGCGTTCTTGTTAGGCTTATTTGTACGGTTCGATTGTCTATTAAAATGAAATCATTTCCGGTGCCTTGATATTTGCAAAATTGAAGTTGCATAATCAATCGTTTATCTGTTTCCGATGAATTGTTCAGCGCGAGAGCTATTGACATCGCCACTGCTCCCGTTCAAGTAAAGTTGTAATCGCCAATTTTTATTGATCATTTCTCCCGGAACTGTAGAATGTAGCAACCGATAGTCGTTAGTTACTAAGCCCGGACGATAAAACAAAAACAAGGCATTGGTAGCCTTGGGCAAAGAATTATACTGCCATATTTCATAAGGCAATGCACCTGATTCGTTATTTACTACCATTCGATCGTCGGGTGCTCCGTATTTCAAATAAATAATGCCCCGTTCACTCTCGTAGCCTTGCAACATAGAGGAACCGAAAAGCCTATTTACCTCTTTCACTTTTGTTGTATATTCTTTCCACGCTTCTTCCGGTTTAATTTTATTTCTACTCAACCAAAAATTGTAAACAAAATATCGAGAATAGATATCATCGGGTTTCTTTAAAAAGGTGCGAATATTATTACGCTCATTGGGGGTAGCAATCGGCAAAATCATTTTCATGATAGCCCGAATTTGTGCGGGTGTATATTTTGCCAGAAATGTTTTATTCAGGTTTAAATAAGTGTCTTGTGTTTCTTCCTTTTTATTTCCCGTATCGGTTTCTTTTGGCATTGTCAATGTGGCGGGTTTAGCATTGATAAGCTGAAAAAACAAACTCTTTTTAGCAATAGTTTGTTCTTCAAGATTTTCAACAACAATGTTCAGAAAATAGTTTCCGGAAGGAAGTGTATTTAGGGACAGATGTCCATAAAGCAGGCTTATAGGTGCATATCGAACCGTATCTGAATGTTTGATTTGATGTAAGGGCGGTTCAAATTCATGTCGGGAAACAGATGTCGTAACAATCAACCAATTGCTATCTTGCTTGGGTTGATACAGCTCTGCATAATATTTAATTTGCTTTCTGTTTTCATCTAAAAAGTTTGCACAAAGAGGGATTTGAATATTACCATTTCGCTGAAAAACATCTTGACGAGTTGACTGGAATACCGTATCTACCAATTGAATATCACTAAGTGTTGGTTTGGTCAAATTTTCAATTACCACAAAGCTATCAGTGTAAACAAAATGTTCGGAAGTGCGTAGTAAATCAGTCAGCTTTATTTCTATTTGATAGGATCCGTTTTTGAGTGAATAACGGCGTAAATCAATGATGTTTTGTGCGTATAAACGAACCCCTTCGGTTATGGGTGCTGTTTCTAAAATATAATGATCCTCACTGACCAAATTACCCTGTTGACGCAATGTAATATCTGTTTGTATTTTCCCTTGCCAAGCATTGTTTTCCTTTTTGAACAACAAAGTATTTGGGTCAATCTGCCAATACAATTCTAAATAGGGCTTAAACCCTTTCGGAGAAGGTGCGTAAAAAAGGTTGTGCCCCACTGTGGCTTGAATTGCCTCAACTTGATTAGTGCTGAAAAAAAGGAGAAAAAAAGGAATAAAATATTTTAAAAGCAAACAACGAAGAAACATAGTTACAACACCTTGTGGCAAGAAGAAATAGCTTTGCAAGTTACAAAACCAATCTATGCGCTCATTCGTTAGTCCCTTAATTCCCTTTCCTAATATAGCTTGGTGGCAAATAGCCTTTAGTATTGGTCACGTTTCTTGGGAGCTTTCTGAACGATTTGAAAAAATGAGTTTTCGCAATCGGTATGAAATTGCTACGCCAAATGGGCTTTTACAACTAAGTATTCCCATTCAAGGTGGTAGAACCAATAAAGCACGGATGGCTGACATACGCATTTCTTCGGATACGGATTGGCAACGTCAACATTTTCGTACCCTTATTTCTGCTTATGGCAATGCACCTTATTTTGAACATTACTTACCGAGCTTACAACCCTTATTTGAACAGCCGTTTGAGTTGCTTGCTTCATTTAATCGGGCAACTTTTTCTTGGGTAAAAAATGTTTTGGATATTTCTTTAGACGAAGAATTTTCAGAAACTTATACACCTACTTATCCACCGAGCACGATAGACTTTAGAAAACAAAAAAAGTTTCCACTACTACACGACAAAGCATACTATCAAGTATTTCAAGACAGGGTAGGCTTTTTATCCAATTTGAGCATTCTTGATTTGATCTTTTGCGAAGGCCCACAATCCGTCAGTCTGCTTGAAGGCAGGAGCTAATCTTAAAAATTACGCATTTTCCACACGCCATACATAGCTTCCTTAACTATGCCCTTGCTCATTTTTGATTGTCCTTCTGTTCGATCAATAAAAGTAATGGGTACTTCTTTGATGGTAAATCCAAGCTTCCAAGCACGATATTTCATTTCAATTTGAAAAGCATAGCCAATGAACTTAACCTCACTTAAAGGGATTTTTTCTAAAACACTTCTACGATAGCAAACAAAGCCTGCTGTTGGGTCTTTGACAGGCATCCAAGTAATGAGTTGTGTATATAATGCGCCACCTTTAGAAATAAAAATTCGATCCCAAGGCCAATTAACCACCTTTCCACCACGAACATAGCGTGAACCAACTGCTACATCAGCCCCCTTTTCGCAGGCTTGATGTAAACGAAGTAAATCTTCAGGATTGTGAGAAAAGTCGGCATCCATTTCAAAAATGAATTCATAGCCTTGTTCAATAGCCCAACAGAACCCTAAAATATAGGCAGTGCCTAAACCTTGCTTTCCTGTTCGCTCTTTTAAGTGAAGCTTGCCGGCAAACTCAGGTTGCAGTTGTTTCACAATGGCAGCCGTACCATCTGGAGAGCCATCATCTACAATTAATACATGAAATTCACCCGGCAAAGAACATACCTTTCGAATAATCTTCTCGATATTCTCTTTCTCGTTGTATGTGGGGATTATGACCAGTTTGTCCAAAATAGGGCAACTTTAAGGAGCGGCAAAATAAGGAAAATTTGCTGAGTAGGCTTTTCTCGTTTTCATAGCTCTTATTTTAGGGGGAAGAAAAACGGTTAACACGTTAGCCCTTGAAAGGGAATCTTTCAATACAATTACAACTTAAACTGATCATTTATGATGAACTATTGATCGTGATTTTATATTGTGTTAAAGTATTACAGAAACCCTTTTGAGGAATAGATTTTGATGTAGATAAGGCAACAAAAAGAATAGATTTTCCAATAACCATTAAAAACAAACAAGATGAAACCGCTACTTTATTTCGCTCTTTTATTTTTAGGTTTTCAGGCTCAAGCACAAGCCAATAAGGAACCCATCTCTTTGAACAATGGCGCTACGGTATGGAACCAACCGCAAATTGAACAATCAGATTATTCAAACCAAGGTAGAGAAATGTGGGTTAATAACAGTAGTTTTTACAACAACAACAATACAGATCAAAATTATATGCCGGCAGGAAATGCTCATTATGACCAGCCCGGAAATAGTAACCCCATCAACCATGCTATGTACTCCTCACCCAATTTTCCACAAGAAGCTAAACAAATAGGATATACCTTAGTTATTGACCTGAGAAACCCTGATCCAGCCTATGTTTCCAATAGTTACCAACATTAGCCCTCGAATTTTAACATTCATCTTTGAAACCTAAAAAAATTGATTGTCAACAAATAAAATTTAAAGATTATGAAAAAGATAAGTTTGACCATTGCTCTTTCAGGATTATGCGTAGGAATGGTCAGTGCGCACCGCAACGATAAATTCGCTGAAAATTATCCCGTTTGTCTTCGTGGAAACACCTATCAAATTTGTAGTGAACAAAAGGCACTACTTCCACAATCAGGCTATGTAAGTCATACAGACGGCACGTTTGGAATAAAAAATGAACATTTGGTTTTAGGGACGGGCAATGTGCGTTATCACCATAACATACGAGTAATTTGCGATCAGCCCGGTGCCGCTTATAAAGGTATAGAAAGTAGAATCAACGATGGAATTCGAAAAGATGAAATGCGCAACCTGAATACTGATAATGGTGCTTATGTGTTGCCCCCCAGCGATGGTGGTAAAATAGGTATGTAGTAGCTTGGAGCTGTGTTTATGCAAAGACTTCTTGCATCCCGTAAATGAACAGAAAAGGACATTTTGGGAAAGCGGGGAGTCTTCTTGCACTTAAATTCTACGATTGAAAGAAGGTATGTTTGCACAAGAAGGCAACACTCAGCACTTTTTAAAAACAAATTTTTATGACACTACGTATGCTACTTTTCCTTTCGTCATTAATAAGTATTGTATCCTGTAACAATCCTTCCTCATCAACAGAAAATAAAACTCCTCTATCAGACACGATCTTCGGAAATGGATTTAATGGGTATTATATGCGCTTAGAAGGCGCTATAGCCAACCAACCCGTTGTCTTGCACTTAGAAAAATTAGGCGATAGATTTCAAGCAATTTATTCTTACAACTCAATAGGGCAATGGATTCCTTTAGCTGTTGATAGCTCGGTCAAAGACAGTCTGTATTTGAGTGAACAAATTCCTGGTAATAACTGGAGTGAAACACAACTACCGGCTTCCACTTGGAGATGCCTATTGAAAAACGGAATCTTACAAGGAGAATGGTTGAGTAGCGATCATAAAAAATCTTTTCCATTTACCTTAAAAGAAAGCTACCCCATTGGCTCAATAAAATTTGCCATGATGGGATTTTCCGATTCAGCCAAGGGCTTGCCTCAAGCTGCTGAAACACCCGTTGCCGAGTCTGATTTTATGTTTGTAGTTGCACCGCATAATGATTGGCTAAACAAACAAATTCGCAATGTGCTAAATATAGATAGCAGTTTGTCGTTTATGGACGGGGTGAACAAATCTAACGCTCAATATTTTGCAGATTATAGGGACCAACTTAAGGATATAGATTCCTTACGCCCTATCGAAACCTTCAACTATGCTCGTTATCAAACCATCATGCCTGTTTACAACGATCGAAATTTAATAACCCTCCAAAATGATTTTTACGAATTTTCAGGTGGTGCTCATGGTAATTATGGCACCTTGTTTCACACTTATGATTTGATAAATAAGAAAGAATTGAAGCTTTCAGACCTCATTCAAATAGACTCTATAACCCTACAACCTATTGTAGAACGAGCTTTTAGAGAGCAGTATCGAATCAAGGTTAAGAATCTCAGCCAAGTGCTTTTTGACCCACATCTTGCGACAACAGACAATTTTTATATCACTAATAAGGGGATTGGCTTTTTATATAATCCTTATGAAGTAGCCTCTTATGCACAAGGACAAATCAATGTGTTTGTTCCTTTTTCTGCATTAAAGCAATGGCTCTCCCCTTATACAAAATCGCAATTTGGCATTTCCAAAAACCCATAATTCAAAATGAAGAATCAGAGCATGAAAACACTTTTTACCTCGTTGCTTGTTTTGCTTTTTACTTCTACGTTGTTGGCTCAAAATGAAGAGTCGAGCTATCCGCAAAACTATTTTCGTAATCCATTAAACATTCCCATATTACTTGCCGGAAATTTTGGCGAATGTCGCCCCAACCATTTTCATAGTGGTATAGATATCAAAACAGAAGGGAGAGAAAACATGCCTGTCTTTGCTGCCGCTGATGGTTATATATCTCATATCAAAATGGACAAAGGTGGATTTGGTCATGCACTTTACATCACCCATCCAAACGGGTACACCACATTGTATGCACATCTCAACAACTTTATCCCCATCGTGCAACAATATCTACGTAAGCAACAATACGCTCGCGAAAGTTGGTCAATAGATTTAGCATTAAGTCCGGAACAATTCCCTGTCAAAAAAGGAGAGCAAATTGCTTGGAGTGGTAACACAGGAGCTTCTACAGCTCCACATGTTCATTTTGAAATTCGCAACACTATTACCGAACATCCTTTGAATGGAATGTTGTTTGGCTTACCCATCAAAGACACCAAACCACCGATTCCCTATCAGCTGGCACTTTACAACATGAATCAAAGTATTTTTCAACAAACACCCAAAATCATAAACCTTAAAAAAGAAGGAAACAAATATGTCACCACACCGGATACCCTTTTGACGACAGACTTTGCTGGAATTGCACTTTATGCTAACGATTTTATGGATGGCAGTAACAATACCCTGAATTTCTTTACTGCTCGTTGGTTTTTGGACGATGATTTGCAAGGCAGCATTAAGTTAGACAACATTGGCTACGATGTAACCCGCTATTTGCACGCTTATGTTGATTACAGACTGCACAAACAAAAAGGAGATTGGTTTCAATTATTAATGCGCCAACCCGGCAATCGTCTTACTCCTATTTATCCGCAGTTAAATAACCAAAGAGGTATCTTATCCCTCAACAAAGACAAAGTATATCGGTTGCGGATTGAGCTTAAAGATGCAGCCGGAAACAAAACAGAAATTGCTTGTTTTTTAAAACCTCAAGCAGCACCACAACCCTTGGAATGTAATCGCACCTTTAGATTTGACACTCCTAATTCATTTGAAAATCCAAACATTCAATTTACACTTACCGATAAAGACCTTTACGATAATATCTGTTTTTCCTTTCGAGGCATTCCTGACGCAACTGCTTTCTCGGATAAGTATCAAATTCAAAATGCAGATATTCCGGTGCACAACTATTATGATTTACGCATCAAGGCCAATAAACCTATCCCCTTTAACCTTCGCGAAAAAATAGTGATGGTATATAGTGATGGAAAGAAAAAAGAAGGGCGTGCAGCTAAGTTTGAAAACGGATGGTATATAGCACCTGTCCGAAACTTAGGATTGTTTTGGCTTGAGGCTGACACCACAGCACCTATCATAAAATCCTTACAAAAGGAGAATGGGAATTTGTCAAACGCCCGCCAGTTAAGGTTTCAGGTTACAGAAGAACAAACTTCCATAAAAACATTTCGAGGCGAATTAGATGGCAAATGGCTTTGCTTTGAACCAAGAGGCAATATCTTCTTTTATGATTTTGATGCGCATTGCTCTTCCGGCAAACATCGCCTGCTTTTAACAGCAACAGATGAAAATGGCAATGAAAATAAATTGGAGTATAACTTTATCCGCTAAGACAATTTTTCACACCTAAACACTAAACAACATAAACTATGGCATTGAAAAAAGGCATGAAAGCACCTACATTTTCTGTTTCGGACCAAGACGGAAACCTCGTTTCCTTATCCGATTTTTTAGGAAAAAAGGTAGTCCTTTATTTTTATCCCAAAGACAATACACCCACCTGTACTGAGCAAGCCTGCAATTTGAGAGACAATATAGCTCAATTGAAAAAAGCGGGAATCACGGTGCTGGGAATCAGTGTTGACTCGGTGCGTAAACACAAGAATTTTGAACAAAAGTTTTCGCTACCCTTCCCTTTATTAGCTGATGAAAACCACAAAATAGTAAATGATTATGGAGTATGGGGTGAAAAAAAACTGTATGGCAGAGTTTATTTGGGCATTTACCGAACAACCTTTTTAATTGATGAAACCGGAAAAATTTTTGAAATCATCACCGATGTTAAGGCAAACAACCATGCACAACAAATTTTAGATTGCTGGGAAAACTAAGTTCAATACATGCGAAAGATTACCGGCATTGTCCGAACCTATTTTCAAGAACACTTTAGCCTGCTATATTTCTTACCGGTTGCGCTGTTTACAGCTATCCTTATTTCTCTCAATTACTACCTGAATTTTGAAGAGCATTACATATCTTATGAACCAAACAACCGCAAACGTTTCTTACTCTATTGCTGCATGTACTTATTATCCTTTGGCGGAGCGTATGTTCTTTATCTATTCGACAAAAAAAGTAGAGCCATTGTTCGAAACCCTAAGTTGTGGGGGCTAATCATCTTTACGGTTTTGATTTTTTCGTTTCGGTGGTGGTTCTATCAATACAATCAATTGGTTTATGCGCATGTGCCCATCTTGTATCAGAATATAGTAATCAAGTATATTGTCAATCTGTCGGGCTTCATTTGGCTGTTTATTCCCTGCTGGATTTATTGGTTTGGGGTTGATAGAAAACAACAACCTATCTATGGTTTTCATGCAAAAGGAGTAGTGCTACGCCCCTATTTTATGTTGGTCTTGATGATGATACCGCTCATTATGTGGGCAGCTACACAGCGTGATTTTTTAGACACTTATCCTCGTGTCTTGCACACGGGTTTGGCAGGTAATGGTTGGCGAAATCAGTTGCTGAATCTTGGTTATGAACTTTGTTATTCCGTTGATTTTGTCAATACCGAGTTTTTCTTTCGGGGTTTTTTGATTCTTGCCTTTGCTCGGTTTGTCGGGGCGCGTGCTATTTTACCTATGTGCGTTTTTTATGTAGCCATTCATTTTGAAAAACCGCTTGCAGAAACCATTAGCTCATTTTTCGGAGGTTGGCTTTTAGGTATTTTGGCTTATGAAACGAAAAGTATTTATGGGGGCATTATCGTTCACTTAGGCATTGCCTTGTTGATGGAAATAGTTGCTCTTGCCGCACACATGATTCATCCCATCTAAGCACGATATAGCACACGCAACTTTTCTGAATGCTTCTTTATATTTTTACCAAATGAAGAAGTGCACACTTGCGGCTGTCATACTTTTGGCAGCACAAACAATCATCTCATCTTGTAGAGAAAATAATACCATGAAAACAACAGACACATCCACCTCATCGGCAACAGACTCCAACTTTAATGTGGAGGCAGAAGCCTTTGCCGACCTACAATTGTTGCGCTATCAAATTCCGGGATGGAATGAATTGAGCGAGAAACAGAAAGAACTGGCGTATTACTTATACGAAGCAGCTTTGAGCGGTAGAGATATTCTTTACGATCAAAAAAGCAAATATGGATTGATGTTGCGCAAAACTTTGGAAACCATTTATGGCACTTATCAAGGACCTAAAGACTCCTCATGGAAACAATTTGAAGTGTATTGCGGACGATTTTGGTTTAGTAATGGCAACCACCATCATTATAGCAATGAAAAATTTTTTCCGGAATGCAGTAAGGACTATTTTGTTGAATTGCTGAAGAAATCGGATACAGCAGCCTTGCCAAAAGATGCCGGTGAATCTGTCGAAAGTTTTGCCCACCGCATTATTCCCATTATATACGATCCAAAAATTGAGCCTAAATTAGTTGACCTTCGACCCAATGTGGACAATATCAAAAACTCATCAAACAATTTCTATGAAAATGTCACACAAAAAGAAGTGGAAGATTTCTATGGCAAATTTGACACCAAAGGACATGCACCAAGCTGGGGGTTAAACAGCAAATTGATGAAAGACAGCACCGGCAAAATAGTAGAGCATACTTGGAAATCGGGCGGTATGTATGGGGCATCCATTGATAAAATTATTTTTTGGTTGAATAAAGCAGCTTCGGTTGCTGAAAATGACCAACAAAAAAAGACTTTGGATCTTTTAGTGAAATTTTATCAAACCGGCGATTTGAAAACCTTTGATGATTACAGCATAGAATGGGTAAAAGATACCGCTTCGCGCTTAGATGCGGTGAATGGTTTCATAGAGGTATATTTAGATGCAATCGGCAAAAAAGGAAGCTTTGAAAGCACCATTTCTCTGAAAGATATGGAGGCAACTAAGCGTATCAGTGCCATAGCCGCCCAAGCACAATGGTTTGAAGACCATTCGCCCTTGATGCCGGAACACAAAAAGAAACAAGTGAAAGGCATTACGGCAAAAGCTATTACCGTGATAGTCGAAAGTGGAGATGCCGCGCCCAGCACGCCTATTGGTATCAATCTACCCAATGCAGATTGGATAAGAAAAGAATATGGTTCAAAATCTGTTTCACTCAGTAATATTATCCATTCCTATAACGTAGCCAGTGAAAAAAGCGGTATGTTGGAAGAATTTGCCGTGGATGATACGGTAAGAGATAGAGCTAAAAAATACGGCAATCTGGCTTCCGACCTTCATACGGACATGCACGAGTGTATTGGTCATGCTTCCGGACAAATAAATCCGGGTGTTGAAACTACCGACAAAACATTGAAAAACTATGCCTCTACCTTAGAAGAAGCGCGTGCTGACTTGGTAGGTTTGTATTTCGCACTCGACCCTAAATTGGTAGAAATAGGTGTTGCTCCCAGCACGGAAGTAGGTAAGGCTGAATATGATAATTACATGATGAATGGATTGATGACCCAATTAACCCGACTGAAACCCGGTGAACAATTAGAAGAAGCACACATGCGTAACCGGCAAACCGTAGCAAAATGGGCATACGAGCACGGCAAGAAAGAAAATGTGGTAGAATTTGTGAAGCGCGATGGCAAAACCTACGTTCGAGTGAACGATTACAACAAACTACGCACACTCTTTGGCGATTTACTTCGCGAAATTCAACGCATCAAATCGGAAGGCGACTATAAAGCCGGCAGAGATTTGGTGGAAACCTATGGCGTTAAAGTAGATCCGGTGTTGCACAAGGAAATATTAGCACGTTATGCCAAATTAGGGATAAAGCCATATCGCGGATTTATCCAACCCAAATTGATTCCAGTTCTGAAAGACGGAAAAATTACGGATGTCAAAGTAGAATACCCAACCAGTTTCTTCCAACAAATGATGGAATATGCAAAAGGGTATAGTTTCCTTCCCATCAAAAACTAAATAGCCATTTTTTGAAAAGCGTTTTATCATAAGCATAAAACGCTTTTTGCATAAGCTTTTATTCCCAAAAAACAATTTTATCTTCTGATTTCCCGAATCATTTGCACACTGATGTTGCCAAATCTTCAATTTAACCCAACTTGCAGGTAAATCTTAAAATTTGGATAAAAGGGATACAGTTTTCAAATTATTTTTGAGTGGTTATCCGTAGGGGGGTACAGGTTTAAGCTGCGTATTTAATTGTAGGCGGCTTC
>JAFDXO010000182.1 GCA_018267925.1 Bacteroidota bacterium
ATCTCTATGTCTTTTATATCGCTTCATATCTATTGAATTATGGCATAAAGATACTGACATTCAACATAATACAGAAACAGTATAGTATAATGTAATGTTAATTTTAGTTTTTAGAGGTGCCCTTAATGCGGTGTAAATGCCCATCTTTCTACATTCCGGTTTCACAAATCCTTCTGATACATAAAGGTCGCTACCACTTCCTCTTTCAAAATTACTATTGTCAGGCTCATCTATATAACCAAAAATAAAGCCCACAGCCTCTTTGTCTATTTCTGCAACCAGAAAAATGCCTTCACATTCGTTCATACATTCTTGAACATGTTGAAGGTATGAGGTGCTAATATCTTCCCATTTGGCTGTGTTAGGATTTAATGTTTGTTCTGAAGTGTGTAAAGCTTTCAGCATTTCATCAGCCAATACTATTTCTTCGGGAAACTGCAATGGGCGAATGTTTAGCGGTTTCATCTTCAAGGTTTTTGTTGTTGAGAAATTGATTATGATTTGGGTGCAACAGGGCTTCCTTCCCATATTGTATCATCGGGCAATTGTTCTCCTTTCATGACTAATGACAACGAATCTATTGTTACTTGGTTGCCGATTTCACTGTCGTATAAAATGATGCTTCGAGTGCCTATGGTAGTTTTTTCGCCAATTTTCACCGAGCCGATTTTCATGATTCTATCTTCAAACAGATGTGTTTGTGGTCCACAATCTTCGTTAAGCATAGATTCTTTACCAATCTCTACCATGTCAAATTCGGTAATGTCTGTTGTGTTTAGCCACACACGTTGTCCAATTTTTACACCTAACAATCGCATGAGCATAGGAAGCCACATAGTTCCACGTAAGGCATCTAATAGATAAGGTACCGATAAGGCTTCATGAAAACTGGTGACTGCTTCGCTAAGCCAAACTTTGATGCTGTACATGGGATAGGCTGCGGGCTTGTATTTGCCAATCAGCAACCATTTTAGCAAAACAGTTATTAAAAACAAGGGCACTCCCATGAAAAAGAGGTAATAAAATGGGAGTTGCAACAATAAATTGCCGAATGATACTTTTAGCAAATTATGGGCGTATGCAATCAACAAAACGGCTGAAATTAAAATGCAGGTTTGGGGCAATAGGATTCGTAAGCCTTCTACTGTCCCGCGTGCCAGTTTTAAATAAATGGGTGGATGATAAGTTCGAGCAGCATTAAACCCTTTTAGCTTTTCGCGTGCCGGCAGTGCGATGGGGGGCGATCCAAACCAATCTACATTTCGATTGTCATCTAATTTATTTTGGTCGGGTGCTTTTGATAGGACTCCGATCAAGGTGTTATCTTTCAAATAATATCCTTGAGGGATCAAGCCGCTATTTCCGATGAAACTATTATTGCCTACATAGGTTTTTTCCAGTGTCAAAGTTTCGTTTCGAACATCATGCTCACCAAGAATTACAGCATCGGCAATGAAGGAACCATCTCCAATTTCTAAAAGGTGATGGCTAACATCGCTTGCTGTTGAAATTTCGGAATTACTGCCAACTTTTGCCCCCAACAACCTATAATACCACGACACATAAATGGAAGCGTATAGCGGATGTAAAACTATTAGCGAAAGGTTCATCAATTGATCTTTCAACCATTTTCTATAGTATGTAAAACTGTAAATGGAATACTGACCTGGCTTCATTTTTATCTGCAATAGTCTGGATAAGGCTCCTACTATAAGGATGAAAATGAGTAGATAGGATAAGGCTAAAAAGGGAGATTTCCATAAGTAGGTAAAGTCATAATCATCAGCATTATTGTCTAAAAAATAGAGTGAATACAAGGTGGGCATCAGAGGAACGATGACTATAATGGGAAATATGGCCAGTGATAGTAGGTAGAGTAAGGAAAAGCGATGCCTTTTGGCAACAGAGGTAGGTGTAAAAGACGGAATTTCAGTTTCTGTTCTGATATGTATTCGTTGTGCCGGACTCCCATTCCACACTTCGTTTCGCTTGATGATTTGTCCTTCCGACAAACAACTTAGTTCTTGCAATTCGCCATTTTCTTCAATTCGTGTATTGCCACAAACAATAGCTGAGGAACCTAAATAAGAATTGGGTGCAAGATGAACATGTCTGAGTTTTAAAATGCCATTTTCTACGGTCGCATTGTCAATGGCACAACCAGAACTGGTGCTTACATTTCTGCCTATTGTTACCAGATCTTCCGCACCAATAGATAGTTGACTGAGCTGGGCAGTGCTATGTACTTTCACACCAAGCAAACGTAGGTATCTTGGATAAAGTGGTGTGTCCACAACAAATTGTGAGGGTAACAAGCGTTTTAATGCTTTCCAAAACCACCATCGAAAATAGTACCAACCCCAAAGTGGATAATCGCCTTCTTTTAATTTGCCGACAATAAGCCATTTCAACACAATGGCCGTAAGGGCTAATGTGGGAGGGATTATAAGATATAAAATGGTTGAACTCAATAATGCTGATAAGTGAGAATACCCTTCTACGAGATAATAATAATAACTGAGATAAGGAGCAATCACTTCTATGGCTAATAAGCCAAACACAAAAAACAAGGAAAGGGTTTGAAGTAAATTGCACCAATAATATTGAGCCGTTGATACACGCCTAAATGTTTGCTCAGGTTTAACCTTGGGGCTTTCTGCTTTGTTCTTTTCAGCTAAAATTTCTGCAAACTTGCTTAACGGACGGTATTCATAAACGTCTTTTAAGGAAGCCTTCAATAAGTTTGCATCACGGCGAAGGTGTGAAACAGTAGTGGCGGCAAGCAAGGAGTGTCCACCTAAATCGGTAAAAAAATCATCGTTGAGGGTAATTTCTTTGCCCGGAAAAACTTGGTGTAAAACCTTAAGCAATTTAGTAGAAACAGAGTCAGATTCATTAATGGAATTTTGTGTGTCTGACGACTTGTTTAAAAAACGATCGGGTAGGGGAAGACTTTTACGGTTTATTTTTCCACTGGGCATTCTGGGCATTTCTGATAGCCTTTCTATCATCACAGGAATCATATATGGGGCTAAAAAAGTAGCAAGTTTTTGACGAATGGTATTTTCATCAAAAGATTGATTGCTTACCACATAGCCGACTAATTGATCTTGACCATTGCTGTCGGGCTTGATGGCAACTGCGGCTGATTGTATATCCTCAATAGCATTTAATCTTGCTTCAATTTCTCCTAATTCTATTCGGTATCCACGAAGCTTTACCTGATCATCAAATCGTCCATGAAATTCAATAAATCCATTGGGTCGTATTACTACGGCATCGCCGGTTTTATAGAGCTTTTCTCCGGGTAATTCTGCAAAAGGGTTGGCAATAAATTTTTGCTTTGTCAGTTCAGGAAGATGAAAATATCCGTTGCTTACACCCGGACCTGAAATTACTAATTCGCCCCGCTCGCCCCGAGGTACAATATTCATTTGTTCATCTACTACCGCTAAGTTGTAATTGGGCAAGGGCGGTCCTATTGAAATCTCATCACCGGCTTGGCAGAATGCCATGTTGGAAGTAACAGTCGTTTCAGTTGGTCCATAACTGTTGATAAATTGACGATGAGGTGTCCCCCATTTTTGTAACACAATCTGGGTGCAAGCTTCGCCGCCTGAATTGACAAGCCTAAGCGTAGGGATTTCATCAATGAGAGCCAAAACACTTGGCACGGCATGTAGTATAGTAATCTTTTGTGTGCGTAAAACATCACTTAATTCATCTAATGCTTTTACAGTCAAAGCATCTGCTATCCATATAGTGGCACCGGCAAAAAGGCTAATCCAAACTTCTTCACACCACATATCAAACGATACCGAAAAACCTTGATAGACACGGTCTTCCGGCTGTATTTGGATGACTGATTGCTCTGCTCTGATCAGGTGGCAAATATTGTGGTGAGCTATTGGAATACCTTTAGGATTACCTGTGCTGCCGGATGTGAATAATACATAAGCCCTTTGGTTGGGATTTGTATGCGTATTGGTAAATTCTACTTTAGTTTCCGGCAGTTTGGGTACAGTAAGATTTACAGCAGAGACCGGCGCATTTGAATCAGAGAAATAGGCTTTCACCTGAATATCTTCAAATACAACTTGCACACGCTCAATCGGCATTTCCCTGTCTAAGGGTATATAAGTAGCTCCTGCTTTTAAAATGCCTAAAATAATAACGGGAAGCTCTAAACTTCGAGGATACCAAACCCCTATGCAATCACCCGAAACGATACCATTGCCTTGTAAAGATTTTGCAATAGCATTGCTCCAATTGTCTAATTGTTCATAAGTCAGGTTTTTATCTCGAAAAATACAAGCAGTCTTCTTGGCAAAACGCTGAAACGTAGGTGCAAGCAATTGAGGAAGAGTCTCCGATTTTATCAAGTCGGGGAGGGCGGTTCCCAAAATGATACTGTTAGATTGGGTCATAATTATTCACCTAAAATTAGCCTTAAAAAGTGAAATTTTATTGAAGGCATTTTCTTAGCTTCTATGACAAGAGAAAAAAGACGGGTTTAACGTTTTTATTCTTCTCCATTTAAAAGGTGATTATTGGTTTTGGGCAATCCATTTCCATAAGGGAGCTAAATGTGTTGACTGCACTATTTTTTCTTCAATGATCAGTTGGATAATTTCTTCTTTAGAAAATTCGTGAATGGTCAGACATTCACTTTCTTCCGGTGAAGCTTCTCCGGCAATTACATTTTTTGCCAGAAAACAGTAAACCCAATTATTTGATGTTGCCGGATTAGGTGTAGATTTCATCAAAAGAGACCAAGTGCCTCCCGTAAACCCTGTTTCTTCTTTTAATTCACGCTTTGCCGCATCCAAAGGTGTTTCATTAGATTCTATCACACCGGCACATAGTTCGAAATGAGTATCGCTTAAAGCATGGCGATATTGCTTTACTAACACTAATTTATTGTCGTTAGTAATAGCAATTACATTGACCCAATCAGGATATTCAAGGACAAAATAATTGGGGATGGTGTGCCCGTTTGGAAGTTGTAAAGAATCTCTCCGAACTGTCAGCCAAGGTTCTTGATGAAGATAGATTGATTCTAAAATGTGCCAATCTGGGGGCAGAGACATAAAAAAGAAATTGTGCTCAAATTTATTTGAAAAATAATTGGCTACGAAAGTAGAATTTGGTTTCTGATTTCAAACACACAAATCGTTAGCTTTGTGCGCATGTCCATCAAGGTTTCGTCGCTTACAAAAGTATATGGCAGTCAGGTTGCGGTAGATCATATTTCATTTGAATTAGGGGAAGGTGAAATTGTTGGTTTTCTTGGGCCAAATGGTGCGGGTAAGTCAACAACAATGAAGATGATTACCGGTTATTTACCCCCAACGGACGGCACTGCTTCTGTATCCGGTTTTGATATTCAACAGTATCCGATGGAGGTTAGAAAAAGGGTTGGTTATTTACCCGAGTCTAATCCCTTGTACTATGATATGTACGTGCGAGAATATTTAGAGTTTGTGGCCGGTATTCATAAATTGGTGAAGCCGAAAATAAGAATTGATGAAATGATTTCCCGAACGGGCTTGAATAAAGAAGTGCATAAAAAAATTGGCGCACTTTCAAAAGGTTATAAACAGCGTGTAGGGCTTGCGCAAGCCATGTTGCACGACCCTGAAGTACTCATCTTAGATGAACCTACTTCCGGCTTGGATCCCAATCAGATTGTGGAGATACGTGACCTCATTTGCAGTGTAGGAAAGGAAAAAACTGTTTTGCTTTCTACTCATATCATGCAAGAGGTTCAAGCGATGTGTACAAGAGTTATTATTATCAGTAACGGAAAAATAGTGGCTGACGATCCTATTGGTGAATTACAACTTAGGAAACCTTCTACTAAAGCTGCTTTAATAGTAACGTTTGAGTCGGAAGTTTCTGCTGCTCGCCTAAGTGCATTAAAATGTGTTCATAAAGCCGAAAACTTAGGAAGTGGAACGTGGAAATTAACTACATTAAAGCTTGAAGAACTTCGAAAAGAAGTAATGAAATGGGCATTGGAAAATGATGTGAACATAAGTGCCATGCAGGCTGAAAGCCAATCGCTTGAAGATGTTTTCAGAACCTTGACAAAGAAGTAATAAATGTTACATTCTGTGTTTCATTTGTAGCTTGAATTCAGCTTGAGCTAAAAAACAAATGCCAACAAATTTTTGTTGGCATTTGTACTTTATGACCTTTACCGATGCGCACTTCCTCTTTGCAAAAAATGATGGTTATTGCATTTGATTCAGTTTGCTCATGGTGTTATAGGTTTAAGAATCTTGCGATCTCTGTTCTTTTTGTTTGGCATGTTCTTCATGACGTTGTTCTTCCTTTGCTTGTTCTTTATCATAAGCACGAATGATATGCTTCACCAATCGGTGTCGCACTACGTCTGCTTCATCTAATTCAACATGGGCAATACCTTCTATGTTCCTTAATATACGAGTAGCCTTCACCAATCCTGATTTTTGATTTTTGGGTAAATCCACTTGGGTCATATCGCCGGTGATAATAGCTTTTGCAGATGATCCAATGCGTGTCAAGAACATTTTTAGTTGAAGGTCAGTTGCGTTTTGAGCTTCATCAAGAATAATGAATGAATTGTCTAACGTTCTGCCGCGCATATAGGCTAATGGTGCAATCTCAATGATGCGGTTGGACATATAGTAGTTTAGCTTGTCGCTGGGAATCATGTCATCTAAGGCATCATATAGTGGACGTAAATAGGGGTCTATTTTTTCCTTGAGATCGCCGGGTAAAAAACCAAGACTTTCACCTGCTTCCACAGCCGGTCGAGTTAGAATGATTTTTCTAACAGCTTTGTTTTTTAAAGCACGAACAGCCAATGCAACCGCGGTATATGTTTTTCCGGTTCCGGCAGGTCCGATAGCAAAAATGATATCATTTTTTTCAGAAGCAACAGCCATTGCTCTTTGGTTGGCCGTTTTGGCTCGAACTACTTTTCCGTTTGGGCCAAAAACTAGTATATCATTGTTGATAGGGTCTTCAACCGGAGTTTCCCCTTGCTCGTCATCGCCAAGAATTTTGGCAAAATAGTTTTCCGACAGATGCCCGTTTCTTTCAAGGTATTTGATGACTTGATTGATTTTCCCTTGGGCGGTAGCTACGTCATCAGGTTGACCAGAAATTTTTATTTGAGAACCTCTTGACAGAATTTTTAGTAGTGGAAACTTGCGTTTCAAAACATCCAGTTTATTATTGTTGATACCAAAAAATTCAATCGGATTTACCGTTTCAAGATTGATAATTGCGTCTGTCATGTTGTTTGTGTTTTTGGGGGTTAATTATTTTTTAGGAAAGCAAAAAGTTAGAGATGGGTCAAAGAACACCCTACGTACTTTGAAGGTGTCTGAACCATAAAACGAAACAATTTCCGGACGCATAATTGCAAAGACAGCGCAACAACTTCTTTCGTGGCGCATACGGCACCGGTAATGCCGCGGTTCATTATGTAACAATAAGGAACTCATTAAGCGGAAAGATAAATAGGCCTCTATGTTTTTTTAAAATTGACTTTTGCACAGGGTGGGGAAAATAATTTACTACTGTTTGCTTTTAGTTTATTTATAAGTTGAAAAAATCAAGACTTTTAGTAAACCAAATGAGTGGAAATAAATAGTTTAAAACCCTTAAAGGGTAAGTGATTAACCAAGATTGTAAATTTCAAAAGCGAAGTGCGTGTCATGCACAACATTCAAGGGAAAGGTTGTACATGCTACACGCACAGGCTGTTTTTTATTTGTTTCTCAATCTATTTGAGATATATACCTATCGGTAGGGGAAAATAAGCATTTGCTTAGCGTCGTCCTCCAAATCCACCACTGCTTCTTCCGCCGCCACCCATGCTTCCGCCACCGCCGCCAAATCCACCACGAGAAGGTGCTTCCATTCGTGGAGCAGAATAGCTCGGTTGTTGCATTCTCGGTTGCTCATAGCGTGGTTGTTCATAGCGTGGTTGTTGATATTGTTGTGGTTGTTCGTAGCGTGGTTGTTGATATTGCTGTTGATTTCTATAGCCGTTATCGAATTGTTGGGGCTGACGATATCCTTCATTACGTGGTACTTCATTATAGTTTCTACTTCCGTCAATTCGACCGGAATTGTAGGATGGGCTTGCGTTTTCATTCATTCTGATAGATCTGTCTGAATAGTCACGAACAGGTTCATTACCTCTTGAAAAACTACTTCTATTGGGACGATCAATATTGCCCACTGCATTCGGAGAACGATCCGGTTGCGTGTTCATACTGTTATTGGGTCTTTCAGGAACTCTTGTCCCTGCACTATTGGAGGGTAGATTTCTTGCAGGTGGACGAACGCCGGCACCCACATTGCCACCTGTTTGGTTGCTGTTAGATAACTGACGAATACCGGTATTATTGTAAATGGCATTAGTTGAATTACGAGGTCCGTAATTCACGTTTCTGACGGTTGTATATTGGTTGTATAAACCGGCATAATATCCATTCCAATAGCCTGAATAATAGGGGTTTCCACCATACCATCCACCATAGTAAGGATAATTCCAACAACTGTAATAAGCCGGATAACCCCACCATGTGTACCATCCCCAATATGAGTTCCAATATGGTCCGTAGCCATAACTCATGGAAAATACAGGGCGATTCCAGGCACTCCATCCCCAATAAGGGTCATACCAGTATGGATTGTACCAATATGGATTATAGAAAACACTCCAATACCCCATATTATAAAATGAATTGTCAAAGCGATTGATGCGAGAGGCATAAGTATATCCGTTGTCATAATCATTATAGTCATTGTAGCCATCATTACCATAGCTATGACCATAAGATTGATAACTGCCATCAGAATCTTGATAACTGCCATCATCTTGGTTATCGCCATATTGCGAATTTCGCTGTGCAGCTTGTTTTTCAGCTTGGATTTTGTCTTGTTGCTTTTGCTTTTCTATATCAGAACTGTTGAAATAGATGTCATCATTCTGTGCGAAGGTGGCTACTTGTCCCACACCGATGAGCAACAAACCAATTAATAGCAGCCTTTTCATAAAAAAAATGGAAGTTTTTGTTTGTCAAAATTGCTTTTCGAAATTACTACTTTTGCGGCACTTTCATGCTACCTGAATTAGGTATCGAAAAGTATGCCAAATATTTTATGAGCACATTAACGACACGTCAACAAGATTATAGTCAGTGGTATAATGATTTAATTTTAAAAGGCGGACTTGCCGATTATTCATCCGTGCGCGGGTGTATGGTTATCAAGCCTTATGGATTTGCCTTGTGGGAAAATATGCGCGATCAGCTTGATCGGATGTTTAAAGAAACCGGACATCAAAATGCTTACTTTCCTTTGTTTGTTCCAAAAAGTCTGTTTGAGGCAGAAGAAAAAAACGCTGAAGGCTTTGCTAAAGAATGTGCCGTAGTTACACACTATCGTCTAAAGGCAGACCCCTCCAAAAAAGGAAAATTAATTGTTGATCCCGCTGCAAAGCTGGAAGAAGAATTAGTAGTTAGACCTACCAGTGAAGCTATTATTTGGAATACTTACAAAGGGTGGATTCAATCGTATAGAGATTTGCCTATTCTCATAAACCAATGGGCAAACGTTGTTCGGTGGGAAATGCGTACAAGACTATTTCTTCGAACAGCAGAATTTTTATGGCAAGAAGGACACACCGCACATGCAACGAAGGAAGAAGCTTTAGCAGAAACCGTTAAAATGTTAGATGTCTATGCCCATTTCGTAGAAGAATTTATGGCTCTTCCTGTTGTGAAAGGAGTTAAAACAGCCAATGAACGTTTTGCAGGTGCCGAAGATACTTATTGTATTGAAGCATTGATGCAAGATGGAAAGGCACTTCAAGCCGGAACTTCCCATTTTCTTGGTCAAAATTTTGCAAAGGCTTTTGATGTGAAATTTGCTGCAAAAGATAATAGCATGGAATACGTATGGGCTACGTCTTGGGGCGTATCTACAAGGTTGATTGGAGCATTAGTGATGGCGCATAGCGACGATCAAGGATTGGTGCTCCCCCCTCGCATTGCTCCCCTACAAGTGGTGATTGTTCCTATTTACAACAAGGATGCAATAGCTCGTGAAAAAATTGATAAAAAGGCAGCAGAATTAGTTCAAGCGTTGAAAGAAAAAGGAATTCGCGTGCAATTTGATAATGATGATAGCACACGCCCGGGTTGGAAGTTTGCGGAACATGAATTACGAGGTGTGCCTATAAGAATTGCCTTAGGTGCACGAGATTTAGAAAACAACCAAGTTGAAATTGCACGGCGTGATACCAAAGAAAAATCACAACATTCATTAGATGGTCTTTTAGATCACGTTTCTTTTTTGCTAACAGACATTCAACAAAACCTATTTAATCGGGCATCTCAGTTTCGTGCCGAAATGACGAATGAAGCAAATAATTGGGATGAGTTTGTGAAATTGTTAGATGAAAAAGGAGGGTTTATTTCAGCTCACTGGGATGGATCACCGGAAACGGAAGAAAAAATAAAAGAATTGACAAAGGCTACTATTCGTTGCATTCCAATTGACAATAAACCTGAAGCCGGAAAGTGTATTCTAACTGGAATGCCTTCTTCACAACGGGTGCTATTTGCCAGGGCTTATTAATTTAGCTTGATTTTTTTTTGGGGGGGGCACAAGTTTGTTTTTCTTAAAGGTATTAAGTATCTTTTCGCTTTAAAATTCGTATTAAACTATGGAGAACTATAACCAGTTAAATGAAGAAGCTAATCTAAAAATTGATCAAACCGTGAAGGCAGAATTATTAGAAACTGCTAGGTGGACAAAATTTATAGCAATCATTGGATTTGTTTTTTTAGGTCTGCTCATACTCGGTGCCATTTTTGTTGCTGCCGGTATTTCAATTGTATCTGAAGCGGCTTCCTTAGGAAATTCTTATGGCATTGCTATTATCTTGTTATATTTAATGATTGCAGTACTATACTTTTTCCCGATCAGATATCTGTATCGGTTTTCAGTTCTCATCAATCCGGCAATCATATATAATCGCCAAGAAGATTTTAATCGAGCTATGTCCTATCAACGACGAATGTTTAAATTCATCGGTATTTTGTGCATTATTGTTATCGGATTATATGCCTTGATTTTTGTTACAGCCCTTATAGGTATAGGTTTAAGTAAGTAAGGTTTTTATTTCTTGATAAAATGGAATCTTCCTAATTGAGATAGAATTTGCAACTTATGAATCCAAATAACCTATGCCAGGCATATATTTTATTAAATGCAAAATAAAGAAATAGGATATTAAGCAAAATGGATGTACTTCTTGCAGGAGATGATTAATTCATCAAAAATATCTAACCAATAAAACTACTTTACCTTTACTAGTTTTTTCGTAAATTCAATCAATCCTTTTATCCATTAAATTCTAACTTCTAATGAACAATTTAATGGCAAGGAAGAAGATCTGCAGTAGGTTGTAGTGTTTTTGCCCAAGAAAGAAGGGTAGGATATTGTTCATCAATCAAGTCGCTGGGCAATTCTATCGGTACATGTTTTGAGGTTATAAAGACTGTGTGCATAGCTAATCTTTTGCCGAATTCCATATCAAGCGGTGCATTTCCCACCATTATACTCTTTTTAAAATCAATGGTTGGAAAATCTTCTTTAGCTTGAAGAGCCATACCCGGATTGGGTTTTCGATTTCGATCTGTATCACTGATAGCAGTGGCTACATATACTTTGTCAATTCGTCCACCTGCATTTTGCACTGCATTCACCATATTGCCGCTGATTTCTTTTAAGGCTTCTAAGGTCATAATGCCACGACCCACACCACGCTGATTAGAAACAACAACAATAGTCCCAAAAAGGGATGAAAGTTGCTTGATGGCTTCTAATGCACCATCACAAAATTTAAAGTCGCTCCAGTTGGTAATATAAGAGCCTACATGCTCAACATTTATTACTCCATCGCGGTCTAAGAAAAGCGTCCAAGTTTTGTCAACCGGAATTTTACTTTGAAACGTATTCATTGGGTTTGTGTAAAAAGTTGCTTAAAATAAATGCTCTTCAACAAGTTGACAAATAATATGCCCTATCAGGATGTGTGCTTCTTGAATGCGTGGTGTATCTGTGCTGGGTACGTTTAGCAGATAGTCGGCAAGAGCTTTCATTTTTCCACCTGTTGATCCTGTAAAACAAACAGTTTTCATGCCAATTTCTCGAGCTTGTTCTAAGGCTTTCACAATGTTTGTAGAATTACCTGATGTGCTGAGCGCAACTAATACATCACCGGGCTTACCCATTCCTTTTACCAATCTACTATACACAACATCATAGCTATAATCATTTGCAACGGCAGTAAGATAAGAAGTGTTGGTATGCAATGCCTCTGATGGCAAAGGGTCACGATCTGTATAAAAACGACCACTAAACTCTGCCGCTAAGTGTTGAGCATCTGCTGCGGAGCCTCCATTGCCACAAAACAAAACTTTGTTTCCAGCTTTAAAAGCATCTGAAAGACATTGTATGACGGCCTCTATTTCTGAAAGAAGCGCCTTATTTTCAAGGATTTGTTGCTTGGTGAAAATTGAATTTTGGATGATTTCCTGAATCGTCATAACGGGATCAAAAGTACTACTCCTTGAAAGGAAAATTTAAGCAGATAAAAAGTTTAACTTGGCAAAAAGAATTGATTGTTTTGTCTATTTATATCAAACATTTGAGGGTTGCTCCTGCCAGAGACAACCCTCGCTTTTCTTTTGGTCGTTTGACAAATTTATTTGGTCATTGTCTTTTTGGCTTCAATGCTAAGCGTAGCATGAGGCACGGCACGCAAACGAGCTTTGTCAATTAATTTTCCAGTAACCCGGCAAATACCATAAGACTTGTTTTCGATACGCATCAATGCTTTTTCAAGATGACTGATAAATTGGATTTGGCGGCTGGCTAATTGGGCTAATTGTTCACGTTCCATTGCGCCGCTTCCATCTTCCATATTCATGTAACGGTTATCAGTATCTTCTGTTCCAGCTTCCTCTTTGCGAGTAATCAATCCTTGTAAGTATGCCAATTCTTTTTTGGCAGCTTCCAGACGGTTGAGAATTAATTCCTTAAATTCATTTAACTCTTCGTCGCTATAACGATAAACAGGTCCTTGATTTTCGGTTGGTACGTCAAGTATTGATCGTGTAAATTCCGGTTGATAATTGATCATGGTTTTTGATTCCGTTTGCTTAGATTTATTTTCTAAACGACGATGAGCAATAATCACGTTTACTTTCTTTTCTTCACGAATTGCGCTGCGAGTGATTGCAGGGCGATTGGCCGGATTAGTAACTACCGGAGCAACGGGTTTTGCATTCGCTTTTACTAAAGGTGCAACGATTATTTTTTTAATGGGTTTTTTAGTCTTTTTTATCGAAGCTTCTTTAATAATTGGTTCCTTACCGACTATTTCTTTTGATGCTATTGAGGCTTTTTTTACCTGAGGGGCAATTTCATTTTTTACAACTGGTGCTACCTTTTTAGCAGGTACTGCTTTTTTAGCAGGTACTACTTTTTTAGCAGGTACTACTTTTTTAGCCGGTGCTGCTTTTTTAGCAGGTACTGCTTTTTTAGCCGGTACTACTTTTTTAGCCGGTGCTGCTTTTTTAGCCGGTGCTGCTTTTTTAGCCGGTGCTACTTTTTTAGCCGGTGCTGCTTTTTTAGCTGGTGCTGCTTTTTTAGCCGGTGCTGCTTTTTTAGCTGGTGCTGCTTTTTTAGCTGGTGCTGCTTTTTTAGCCGGAGCTGCTTTTTTAGCCGGAGCTGCTTTTTTAGTTGGAGCTGCTTTTTTAGCCGGAGCTGCTTTTTTAGCTGGTGCTGCTTTCTTAGCTGGTACTGCTTTTTTAGCTGGTGCTGCCTTTTTAGCCGGAGCTGCTTTTTTCAAATTCTTTTTATTCACAGTTTTAGTATCTTTTGTTATCGTAGCACTTTTTTTTAGGTTCGTCATAGCCTTTCCCTTAGTAGTTGTTGCTTTTACTGCTCCATTTTTAGCAGGAGTAGGGGATGATTTCTTCTCCGATTTAGATTTTACTTTTGGCGCAGGCATGGAAACATCCTTCTTTTTCACCGCGACTTTGACGGATTTTGCTGTAGGCTTAGCTTTTGATGTGGCTTTTGTAGCCAGTTTCTTTTGGGTGGCCATGACGCTTTTAATTTTTAGTAATTAAAATTTTTATTTTTGCTTCGTTAATATCAATTTCTGTTTCAGAATCTAATTTTTCCAATAGGTCAATACTATTTGCCAATATTTCAGTACTAATATAGTTATTGAAATTTTTGATGGCAGAAGCTAATGTATCGTTATGTTCTACTTTTACAATTATTTTATCTGTAAGCTCAAATCCAGAATCTTTTCTTAGCTTTTGAATACGATTGACAAATTCTCGGGCAATGCCTTCTTCTTCTAATATTGGGGTTAAGGTTAGGTCTAAGGCTACGGTAATTCCATCTTTTGTGGCTACCGACCAGCCCGGAATATCCTCAGCTATAATTTCTACTTCACTGATATCAATATTAATTTCTTCTCCATCAATGTGTAATGATTGTGTGCCATTTCGCTCAAGTTGTGCAATTTCAGCTTGATTCCATTGCGCAATTGCGGCTGCTACGGACTTCATTTTGCCACCTAATCTAGCACCTAATAATTTGAAATTAGCTTTAATTTTCTTTTGAATACCGCCTTCTGATTCGTTTATAAATTGTATTTCTTTAACATTTACTTCGTTTCGAATTAGGTCAGATACACGAGAAATTTGTTCTTCCATGTGTTTATTTAGCACAGGAACTAAAATTTTCTGTAGCGGTTGTCGAACTTTTGCATTTGTTTTTTTACGAATAGAAAGAACTAAGGAAGAAATATCTTGTGCTAATTTCATTCTTTCTTCCAGAATGGGTAAGATAATGCTGTTGTCAGCAACCGGATAATCAGCTAAATGAACTGAAGTGGTGTCAATTCGCTTAGATACAGAATTGATATTTCTGAATAGCCAATCTGCAAAAAATGGGGCTATGGGAGCCATTAATCGGCTTATGGTTTCCAAACATTCATATAGAGTTTGATAAGCACATATTTTGTCGTGTTCGTATTCCCCTTTCCAAAATCGTCTTCTACAAAGGCGAACATACCAATTGCTAAGATGTTCATCTAAGAAATATTCTAATGCTCGTCCGGCTTGAGTTGGTTCATATTCGTCAAGCGACTCTGTTACATTTTTGATTAACGAATTGAGTGATGACAAAATCCATTGATCTATTTCAGGACGTTGATGAACAGGAATATATCTTTCTTTAAACGTAAATGAATCAACATTTGCATATAGCGCAAAAAATTGATAGGTATTAAAAAGTGTTCCAAAATACTTTCGTTGAACTTCCTTAATGCCTTCAATATCAAACTTTAAGCTATCCCAAGGTGAAGCATTTGTAATGAGATACCATCGGGTAGCATCTGCACCAAATTTTTCAATTGTTTCGAAAGGATCTACCACATTCCCGAGTCTCTTACTCATCTTATTGCCGTTCTTATCTAACACTAAGCCATTAGAAACCACAGTTTTGTAGGCTACGCTATCAAATAACATAACACCTAAGGCATGGAGGGTATAAAACCATCCTCTGGTTTGATCTACTCCTTCGGCAATGAAGTTTGCGGGAAAATTATGTTTTAATTGTGTTTTTGGATGAGCATCAAATGGATAGTGCAATTGCGCATAAGGCATAGCACCCGAATCAAACCAAACATCTACCAAATCCGGCTCGCGATACATAGCAATTCCTCGGCTATCGCAAAGCACTATTTGATCCACCAATGGTTTATGTAAGTCTAATTTACCTTCTATTCGTTTATAGCGATCTACTTGAGTTAAGCCAATTCTATTGGTTATATTGGTAATTTTATTTAAGTGGGAAAGGTTTCCATCCCATTCATCAATTACGTCAATCAGTTGATTGATATTCAGATTTTTATTAGCTTTTTTAACTTCACCTATCAGTTCCTCAATACTGCCTATACATTTTGTTTCCTTTCCATCCTTACTGACCCATACTGGTAAAGGTGTACCCCAATAGCGAGAGCGACTGAGATTCCAATCTACCATGTTTTCCAACCAATTGCCAAAACGACCTTCTCCAGTTGCACGTGGTTTCCATTGAATTGTTTTGTTCAGTGCAATCATTCTATCTTTTACGGCAGTTGTACGAATAAACCACGCATCAAGCGGATAATAGATAATAGGTTTGTCTGTTCGCCAACAGTGCGGATAAGTGTGTTCGTATTTCTCAACTTTAAATGCTTGACCAGATTGCTTGAGATAAACAGCTATGTCAACATCTACATCTTTCCAATCTGAATCGTCTTTGTAGTTTTTGACAAATCTACCACTGATTTTCAGTTCGTTATTGTAGGCTGTGTCAATAAATTTTCCCTCCTTATCTACTAAGGTTAAAATGCCAATATTATTTTTCTTTCCAACTTTATAGTCGTCTGCACCAAAGGCTGGAGCAGTGTGTACAATTCCGGTTCCGTCTTCTGTAGTTACGAAATCGCCTAATATTACCCTGAAGGGATCTCCACCTGCATGAGTAGGAGAGTTACCCTCGAAAGGGAGCAATTGTTTATAGCGTACTCCTTCCAGGTCTTTTCCTTTAAAACGGGAGATTATTTTCCAACATGCTTTTATGTTTGTACTTGAAAAACTTGCTTGGCCAATTTGCAAATCTGTATCTGGTTCTATTGAAAAATATTTAGATAATAGATTTTCTGCAAGAATTACATTGATGACTTTGTGTTGACCTTCAATAGCATAAGGGTTGATGGTGTTGACTAATACATAGTCTATATCAGCACCTACGGTCAACCCACAATTACTTGGTAGTGTCCAAGGTGTGGTAGTCCAAGCTAACAAATATATATTTTCAGTGTCGTTTAATAAGTTTAATTCACCTTTTTGTTCGTGAAATTGGGTGAGTAGATTTCCTTCTTTAAGGTTTTGAACTGATTTATACAAAAATTCAGACTGTGGGTTTCGAATGGCTGAAAACATGGCCACTACCGTAGTGTCTTTGACATTTTTGTAAGTTCCAGGTTGGTTGAGTTCGTGCGAGCTAAGTCCGGTTCCTGCTGCGGGACTATAGGGCTGTATGGAAACACTTTTGTATAACAGGTCTTTGTCATGCAATTGTTTTAAAGCCCACCAAAGTGTTTCTATATATTTATTGTCAAATGTAATATATGGGTCTTTTAAATCAACCCAATAACCCATTTTTCGAGTTATTTCGTCCCATTTGTCTTTATACCGCATTACGGCTTCACGACATTTTTGGTTGTAGTCTTCTACACTGATTTTTTGGCCAATATCTTCTTTGGTTATGCCGAGTTCTTTTTCAACGCCCAATTCAACTGGAAGTCCATGTGTATCCCAGCCGGCTTTTCTTTTTACTTGAAAGCCTTGCATGGTTTTATAGCGACAAACTAAATCTTTTAAGGTACGAGAAATGACATGGTGAATGCCGGGCATACCATTGGCACTGGGTGGTCCTTCATAAAATACAAAGGCCTCGCTGCCTTCGCGTTTATCTACACTTTGCTTAAACGTTTGCTCTTCCTCCCATTTCTGCAAATATTCCTGCTCGATGAAAGGTAAGCTTAATTGCTTGGTTTCTTGATACTTAGATGCCATTCTTGTTTTCACTGATGAGATATGAATTTTTTAAATTAAACATCGAATAAAATAAATGTTAAATATTTAAAAAATACACCTATCCCAAATCTAATTTTTTCGTGGGCAAAGGTAGTAAAATATAATGGAAAACAAGGTGACTGTCGTTAGGATGGTATTTTCGTGGATAAGCTGTGAATATAATGGGAAGGAATTGCTTGAGTTATTGTTTTAGATGACGTTTTATTTCTCTGTCAGCCTCTCTACCTTTGATGGTTTCTCTTTTATCATGTAATTTTTTGCCTCGCCCAAGTCCAATTTCTACTTTTGCAAACCCATTTTCATTGATAAACATGGCTAAGGGAACAATGGTCAGGCCTTTTTCTTTGATCTTTTGTTGCCATTTGCGAAGTTCCTTTTTGTTTAGGAGTAATTTTCTTTCTCGAGTTGGCTCATGCCCTGCATAACCTGAATTGACATATTCAGCAATGTGTAGGCTTTTTAACCATAATTCATCATGCAAAAAAAGGCAATAACTATCGTTAAAGCTTATTTTACCGTTTCGAACAGATTTAATTTCTGATCCGGTAAGTATAATACCTGCCGTCAATCGGTCTTCAATGGCATATTCAAAAGTAGCCGGACGATTTTTTATATATACTTTATCATTGGACATGAATTGGGCAGGTATAATATTTAAAAGCTAAGAATTAGAAATGGGTTTAATTATTCTTTCGTTGGGTTTTCATGTATTGAGTTGGGTTTCATAAACCATTGACAAACTTGTGCTATTTCGGATTTTAAATTTTTTCGATCTACTACAAAGTCAAGAAAGCCATGTTCGAGTAAAAATTCTGAACGTTGAAATCCTTCAGGTAGATCTTTTTTTATAGTTTCTTTGATGACACGTGGCCCGGCAAATCCAATAAGTGCTTTGGGTTCGGCAATGTTTAGATCACCTAACATGGCATAGCTGGCGGTTACACCGCCGGTAGTTGGGTCGGTCATTAAAGATATATAGGGTAGTCGAGCTTTGGCTAATTGAGTGAGTTTTGCTGCTGTTTTTGCCATTTGCATCAATGAAAAAGCGCTTTCCATCATTCTGGCTCCTCCCGATTTTGAAATGATCATAAATGGAAGGTGATGGGAAATACAATAGTCTATGCCTCGACTGATTTTTTCACCAACTACACTGCCCATTGAGCCGCCAATAAAATTGAAATTCATACAAGCTACTACTAACGGACTACCTGCAACATTTCCAACAGCTACCGTGAGAGCATCTTTCAAGCCTGTACTTTTTTGTGCACCTTCTAAACGATTGTCGTAGGGTTTTACGTCCACGAATCCGAGTTTATCAATGGGAGCAATGTTTTCAAAAAGCAATTCATACTTAGTATCGTCAAACAAGATGTTGAAGTATTCTTTGCTGTTGATACGGTTATGATAATTGCACTTTAAACAGACATACATATTGTCGCAAAGCTCCTTGACTGTATAGGTTGTTTTACATTCAGGGCATTTATGCCATAGCCCGTCAGGTGCTTCTTTTTTTTCGTCAGTGGTGGTTTGAATACCTTTTTTGATGCGTCGAAACCAGGTGGACATAATCAGTACGATTGGTGAACGATAACTGTTTTGAAAAACAGGGCGATAAAGATACAACTTGCGTGCAAAGTTGAAGCACGAATCAAAAAATCGTTTAGTAACTTCGTAAAATGCACCTTGGATTTACCTAATTATGTTCGTTTTTTCTATCGTTATTTTTATTATTGTTTTCTACTGCTGTTGAATGAAACAACTTACAACGATTACTGATCCTACTTATGTTCGCCCAGAACGATTTTCGTCGCTTGATCGTTTCTTTTTACGGTATATACGTGATGAACGCGATTTACCCTTTGTTTATCTGACGGTAAAAATTTCTTTGACATTAATTCCGTTAGGTGTGTTGCTTTATATGCCCTTTGTTCAAGGTTGGGTTTGGTGGATGATAGCGTTGGCGTATGCTTACTTTAACAATTTTATGTTTAAAGGTCCATTCGGATTAATGTTGCATTGTACCAGTCATCGAGTGTTGTTTAAAAAAGAATATAGTATTCTCAATCAGTATTTACCTTGGGTGATTGCGCCGTTTTTTGGTCATTCTCCCGAAACCTATTACACCCACCATGTTGGTATGCACCATGCAGAAAACAATTTGAAAGATGATGAAAGCAGTACGATGCCTTTTCAGCGTGATTCTTTACGGGATTTTGGTGTTTATTTTGGAACTTTTTTATTTACCGGTATTTATCATTTAGCAGCTTATTTTTTCAGAAAAAAAAGAAAACGATTATTATATAGGTCAGTTCGGGGCGAAATGTTGTTTATTTTTTTCTGTATAGGTATGAGCTTTTTGAATTTTCCTGCAACACTATGGGTGTTTATCATTCCCTTCTTTTTATATCGCCTTATCGCCATGATGGGAAATTGGGCTCAACATTCTTTTATAGATCCTTTAGATCCGGGTAATGATTATAAAAACAGCATTACCTGTATAAATACGAAATACAACCTGAAATGTTGGAATGATGGGTATCATATTAGTCATCATGAACGCCAAACCATGCACTGGACAGAACATCCAGCCTATTTTGTTCAAACTCGTGAAAAGTATGTATTAAACGAGGCTATTGTTTTTGAAGGCATACACTTTTTGCATGTTTTCTTTTGGTTGATGCGCCGGCGATATGATTTGTTGGCAAAGCATTTTGTAGATATAGGGGGGAAATTTATCAATGACGAAAGTGTGATAGAATTTTTGAAGAGCAGAACAAAGAAAATACCCTTTCAATCAGAAATAAGTATGGACTTTGCTTAAGAGAGGATAAGCGATTGTGAAAAGTCAAATTTAAGGAACTGAGAAAATCTCTTAGTTAATCGTTTTTTTCTCACTTTTTTATATTTTTGAGAGATACCCAAGAATGCCTAAAATAGGCAACCATGCAATATTTTTTTCAATTTTCAGTTTTATAGAAGTGCAAATACCAACAGGAATTTGGGGCTGGAAACCCCTGATAATTCTTATCACCATATTGTTTTCAATTTCGGCATCTGTTCAAGCTCAAAAAAAGGTGAACTTAGACAGTGTGCGGTTAGCGAGACAACAAGCAATTGAAGCTAATCAAAGACAGCAACAATTGAAGCTTGATAGTGCCAGAAATATACGCAAACATCAAGCCGACAGCGTCAGTAGTATCAGAAAGCATATAGCAGACAGCCTTTCCCGAATTAGAAAGTATAGAGAAAGTAAACGATTTCAAGACAGTGTTTCACGTATCCGACAACATAGGATTGACAGTGTAAAAAAAGAAAGAAATCAGGTTTTCAATGCTCAACGAGCCATTCGTCAGAATACGATGGATAGCCTTGCAGCCATTCGTAAACACAATGCAGACAGTATTCACTCCATTCAATTAGCAAGAAGCAAAGCTTTAGAGCGGACACGAAAATATAGATCCAGCAAGCGTTTTGCAGATAGTGTAGCAGTGGTAAGGCGTATCCACTTAGATAGTGTCAAGCAAGTTAGAAAAGCAGCTAATGAAAAGGTTATGGCTGAACGAAAACGATCTTTGGATAGTGCAATGAATATCAGAAAGCACACAACTGATAGTTTATCGGCTATCCGCAAACACTTTTCTGATAGCATTAAGATAGTTCGCAAACAACGAGCTGATAGTTTGGCCAAAATAAAGGATAGCAAGGAGCGCTTGAAGAAATCGAATGAAAAGAAGCAAGAAGACAAGATGAAATTGGCACTGGAGTTGAAGATCAAACAAAAGCGACAAGCATGGAGTAATGAAAAGATGCTCAAAAAGAAATGGTCGTTACCAAGGCGTGTCATTCAAAATACCTATACTCATTACAACTACTACTTTAACGCAGATAAAAAAATGGATGAAGCTCTGCTCAATATGCAGCGCGGCAAACATGAAGATTATGATTCGCTATTGGCATTATTTCCCTTTGATCCGAATAAAGATTCTACCAAATTGGCTCCGGACATGGATAGCATTATTCGAAAAGCATCTGTGGGCATTCAAATTCATGATCCCAGAACTAAATGGGCAGATGATTTGTATCTTTTATTAGGGCAAGCCTATTATTACAAAGGAAACTATCCCGAAGCTATTACAGCCTTTCGGTACATCATAGCCATCAACCAAAAACGAAAAGCCGAAGAACAAAAAAAATTAGCTGCTAAGAAAAAGCCGATAGACAAGGATATTTCTGTTTTAGAAGATGAAAAAAAATCTTCCTTAGACTTCTTGAAACATAAGCCGGTCAATAATGAAGCTATTTTATGGATGGCACGAACTTATACACAATCGGGACAAGAAAATGATGCAGAATCTATCCTTGAATTAATAGAAACAGATAAAAACGTTACGGAAGATTTAAAAGGAAGAATTGCTTTGGAAAAGGCTTATCTAAACCTTTCCAGAAAGGACTTTAACAGTGCTTCTGAAAACTTAACCATAGTTGCAGATGATGCCGAAATGCCTCATTGGCTTCAAACCAGAGCCGCTTATCTAAACGGTCAACTCTTGTATAAGCAAGGGAAATTTGAAGATGCAGCCAAACATTTTCAGATGGTAGTTGACCTAAAGCCGAAAATTGATTTAGATTTTTATGCTCGAAAAAATCTGGCTTACAGCTTGTTGAAAGGTGGCGGAAGCCAAGAAGAAGCTACGGTATCTCTTCGAAAGATGCTAAAGGATGGCAAATATATTCCCTATTACGAACAGATTTATTATGTAATGGGAATGCTTTCTGCCAATGTAGGAAACACATCAGATGCAATTTCTTATTTTCAAAAGGGAATCAGTACACCTAAGGCTACCAGAAAGCAAAAAGCACTTTCATTTGCCGCCTTAGGTGATGTTTATTACAAGCAGACCGCTTATGCTGAAGCCCGAAACTCCTATGATAGTGCCATGTCTTATGGAAAGCAAATTGCTTCAGACCCTGAAATGATTACTGCTGCAAAACGTGCAAGAGCCTTAGACAAAGCCGTAATTCCCTTACAATTGATAGCTGATCAAGATAGTTTACTTCGCTTGTCCGAAATGTCTGAAAAAGATCAATTAGCCACCATTAGACACTATATAAAACTCTTAGAAAAGCATCGAGCAGATAGTATTTTGCAAGCAGCCAATGCAGAAAATAATCCTAAAAGCATTGATGAAGACGGGCAGGGTAGCAATTCCAACTGGTATTTTTCCAGCACGGTAATGATGCAACAAGGGTTGAATGATTTCAAGCGAAAGTGGGGCAACAGACCGAATGTAGATGACTGGAGGAGGATAGCAGCTACTAATCTTGCAGCCAACAATAAAAACATCCAATCGGGCGATAATACCTCCGTATCATCCGAAGCGAATGATGACCAAGGATTACCAACAGAAGCATCTTTAATGGTCTATATTCCCATTAAAGAATCAGCCAAAAATAAAGCACATACCCAACAAATGGAAGCATATATAGCCCTTGCAGATGCTTACGTAAATGACTTGGAAGATATGCCTCGTGGAAGCCAAACTTTGGACACTTTAGACAAACGTTTTCCCAATCATCCTCATCAAGCAGAAGAGTTGCACCTTCGATATTTAATTGCCTTGAAACAAAATCATTTAGACGATGCTCAAAAATATAGTGCTCGATTAAGATCGGAATATCCAGAAACCAAATGGGCAAAAGATGTGGCACCTACCCGTGATCCAAAACTGACTGCAGAAGAAAATGCAGGTGTTGCTAATTTTTATGATGAAACTTATGGGCTAATGATGCAACGACAATATGAAGTTGTCCTGCAAAGAGCTAAAGAAGGACAAGCTAAATATTCTGATCCTATTTATGAAAAACGTTTTAGAATCATGGAAGCTATTGCATTAACAGGACTGGGCAATTTTGAGAAAGCAGACACACTATTAACCAATTTTATCAGTGCTTCTCCTTCGGACTCTTTAAAAAATTGGGCTGATGTCATACTCCAATTTGTAAAAACCAATAAGCCCGTTGCGCATCCTATATTAGATACGACTATCAATAAGCAAATTGTGCCCAATACCACAACAGTTACAGCTTCTAAGCCGACACAGCCAACCCTTCAACCTACAACTAACACAATAGCCCCTCCTACGAATTATGTATATAAGCCTGCTTCTGAACACTATTTTATCTTTTATTTTTCCAAAATGGAATCTCGCGTCATGGGTTTAAAAGCTGGACTCAATGACTTCAATACATTTAATTTTAGCGGACAAAAATTAGCCGTATCACTCGATGTGCTAAAACCGGATCAAGGTGTGATTTTGGTAAAATCTTTTGCCAATTCGACTCAAGCAAGAATCTATCTGAATGCAGTAAGGGCAAATAATGTATTGTTGAAACAATTCAAACCCGAAGACTACACCTTGATGATCATTTCAGCAGAAAATTTTGAAAAGTTGAATACTGAAAAAGATATGATGCCCTACGTGAAGTTCTATAAATCACATTATTAAAGACTATTGTGGCATGGTTTCTATTGATTTCTTTTGTGTATTTGCTTGATTTTTGGTAAATTGGGGTGAATATCCGCTTATGCAATCATCCCTTACTCAAATTAATCCTCGCAATGAAGAAGAGGAGAAAAAAATAATTCTTCGTGAATATCGGGCACTACTTCGGGCACTCAAGCTGAGTTTGAAAAAAGGTGATAAACGTCTATTGCGTCGTGCTTTTGAAATTTCTGTAGATGCGCATAAAGACATGCGTAGAAAATCGGGAGAGCCTTATATCCTGCATCCTTTAGCCGTAGCTCGAATTGTAGTCGAAGAAATTGGCTTGGGTGTTACATCCGCAATTTGCGCTTTACTGCACGACACTGTTGAAGATACCGAAATTACATTAGAAGATATAGAGCAGGAATTTGGTGTTGCCTACATGAAAATCATTGATGGGCTTACTAAGATTTCAAATGTTGTGGACTTAAAAGCAGATACAACCGTCCAAGCCGAAAACTTCAGAAAAATCTTACTTACACTGGCAGATGATCCTCGAGTCATTTTGATAAAGTTAGCAGATCGCTTGCATAACATGCGAACACTTGACAGCATGAGTAGAGAAAAACAATTGAAAATATCTTCTGAAACAACCTATATCTATTCGCCATTAGCCCATCGTTTAGGTTTATACGAAATCAAATCAGAATTAGAAGATTTAGCATTGAAGTTCACTCAGCCGGAAGTCTATACAGAAATAGCTAAAGGATTAAAGGAAACTAAACGTGATCGTACTCGTTATATCAATGAGTTTATCAAACCAATAAAAGAAGAACTGACTGCCGGTGGTTTTGATTTTGAATTATATGGACGACCTAAAGCTATCCATAGTATTTGGAATAAAATGCGTACCAAGCATGTTTCATTTGAAGAAGTGTTTGACCTTTTTGCCATTCGGGTAATTCTTCATTCAAAACCTGAAAAAGAAAAAGAAGATTGTTGGAAAGTCTATTCAATTGTTACCAATTTTTATCGTCCCAGCCCAGATCGTTTACGCGATTGGATTAGCGTTCCTAAAAGCAATGGGTATGAGGCATTACACACCACCGTTATGGGGCCAGGCGGTCGTTGGGTAGAAGTGCAAATACGAACTTCCAGAATGAATGAAATTGCAGAAAAGGGATTGGCAGCACATTGGAAATATAAAGAAGGTGGAACTTCTCAACAAGAAAGCAAATTAGATGCATGGCTTCACCACCTGCGCGATATGCTTTCCAACCCGGATACGGATACACTCGATTTTTTGCAAGATTTCAAGTTGGATCTTTTTACAGAAGAAATATACATTTATACGCCAAAAGGTGATATGCGTGTATTGCCCAAATCTGCTACTGCTTTGGATTTTGCTTTTGATATTCACTCTGAGCTGGGTGCTCGATGTATTGGTGCCAAAGTGAATTACCGCTTGGTACCTATCAGTCATCAATTGGCAAGTGGCGATCAAGTAGAAATTATTACTTCCTCAAAACAAAAACCATCAGAAGATTGGTTGAGCTTTGTTACTACTGCTAAAGCGAAATCGAGAATAAAATATTATCTTAAAGAAGAAAAGCGAAAAATAGGCGATGATGGAAAGGCGATACTCCAACGAAAAATGGAACACCTCGGATTGACGATCTCACCTTACAATCTGAATGAATTATGTGTATTCTATAAAAAACCTTCATTGTTAGATCTCTATTATGCCGTTGCCGTAGATAGTGTTGATTTAAGAGAATTAAAACAACTGACAATAATTGGAGACAAGCTCATTCAGCCTATAAAAGAAAGTAAACCAGAATTAAAAAATACGCCTGATGAAATAAAACCTGTGAAACCTGCTAAAGGCGCAGAATTAATTATTTTTGGTGAAAGCTCTGATAAGATAAAATATAAACTGGCTCAATGTTGCCAACCTATTCCCGGAGATGATGTTTTTGGCTTTGTAACCACTGGAGAAGGCTTGAAAATCCATCGTACTGATTGCCCAAATGCAGCACAATTATTGGCTAATTACGGACATAGGGTAGTAAAAACTAAATGGGCTAAGAATAAAGAAATTTCTTTCCTTAGTGGTGTGCGCATTACCGGCTTGGATGATGTAGGAGTGATTCAAAAAATTACACACATCATTTCAGGAGAACTGAAAATGAATATGCGCTCTTTAAGCATTGATTCAAAGGACGGAATATTTGAAGGGACAATAATGGTTTATGTTCATGATCGAGAAGAATTGGATGGGCTTTGCCAAGAATTAGGATCATTAAAAGGTATCACTAAAGTAGAAAGATTAGAAGCACATGAAGAGTAAAACCGATATTCAATCACTCTATTTTAAGTACGTAGAAACTACTCAAAAAGCTGCTGATTTCAACAATGCCGCTGCTTTGCTCGATTGGGATCAGGAAGTGAATATGCCATCGGGCAGTGCTACCTTTCGCGCTCGTCAGTCCGCTTCCTTAGCAGAATATGCTCATCATTTAATTACGGATGAATCTTACGGGAAAATATTGCAGCAGTTAGCAGATACAACATTCTTAAGCGAAAGCCAACAGGCCAATGCCCTATTGAGCTTAGAAGATTTTCACAAGCATAAAAAGTTGCCAGCATCTTTTATCAATAAGCTTACAAATCAAGCCAGCATTAGCTTTCAGGCTTGGACAAAAGCTAAAAAGAAAAATCAATTTTCTCTTTTTTATCCAGAGCTGGAAAAAATGATTGCACTCAAGCGACAGCAGTGTGATCTTTATGGGTTTCAAACACACCCTTATGATGCATTGTTGGATGATTATGATAGAGGTATTACTACTACACGCTTGGATGAGATTTTTGGTGAAGTAAAAACTCATCTTTCCAACTTGTTAGAAAAAATTCTACAAAAGCCACAGGTTGAAGATGACTTTTTATATCAGGCATTTGATAAAGAAAACCAGTTCTCACTTTCTATTGAAATTTTGAAAAGTATCGGCTTTAATTTTGAAGAAGGAAGACAAGATTATTCCGAACATCCTTTCACTACTTCTTTTTCACCTCAAGACGTTCGCATCACAACACGTGCAGAACAAAAAAATTTTAAAGGTTTGATATGGAGTTCTATTCATGAAGGTGGACATGCGTTGTATGAACAAGGCTTGCCAACGGATGCTTATGGCTTACCCTTAGGAATGCCTGCTTCATTGTCCATACATGAGTCTCAGTCACGGTTGTGGGAGAATTGTGTAGGACGTAGTGCTGCATTTTTGAAATACTTTTTTCCTTTAGCAAAACAAAAGTTTTCTACTGAGTTTGAACAAGTTGATATATCTATGATTTATAAGGCTGTCAATAAAGTTCAGCCCTCACTTATTCGAACCGAGGCAGACGAGCTTACTTATCATTTTCATGTATTGATCCGATATGAAATTGAAAAGGCTTTGATTGCTGGAGAAATACAATGTAAGGATTTGCCAACAGTTTGGAATGAGCTGTATAATAAGTATTTAAAAGTAGTTGTACCTAATGATACGATAGGGGTTTTGCAGGATGTGCATTGGAGTCATGGTTCTTTTGGATATTTCCCTACTTATTCATTGGGTAGTTTTTATGCAGTTCAATTTTTTGAAGCGGCTAAAAAGGAAAATCCGACCATAGAACAAGACATTCAAATTGGAAATTTTCAGCTTCTGCTTCAATGGTTAAGGCAAAAGGTACATCGTTATGGACGACGATACAGCAGTGATGAATTGAGTAAATTAGCAACAGGTAGTGAGTTAAATTTCTCTCTTTTTATGAAATATGCACGAGAAAAATATAGTGCTATCTATGGCTTTGATGTAAACTAATATGTCGCTTGAGTTGATAAAATATACCCAACCTCTTTCTAAAGATGAACTCAATTTTATCAAACGAAAAGCACAAGAGGAACGGCTTCAGCTCAGGAAAATTATTTTGATCTTTGTTTGTCTCAGTTTAGGGTGTCCGTTAGCCGTATCTGCTGTTCGATTTTTTGTTGCCAATGAAAGCTTCTTTTCACTTTTGCAATATTTAGTAGGTGTGGTGTTTTTATTGTTGTTTTCTGGTGTGGGTCTTTATTGGGGTTACATTCATAGTTTGCGAAAACTGGAGCAGGATCTAAGCCAACAAACCAAAACGATAGAACGAGTTGTGGTAACGAAAAAGCAATATATGCCCTTAAACCATGAATACTATGTCTATCTTACTTCTGTCGTAAAGTTGAGTATAGAAGTAAGTGAAGCAGATTTTAGAGAGCTAAAAGAGGGTAGTGAATTAGAGATTTCATACACAACGATGTCACAACTTTATTTAGGTTATTCAATTTGAGTTAGTTCATAAAAAGGATACGCCTTCTTTTTCTGAAGTCTATCAAATCAAAAATGAAATTATCAGGCTGAAATTCAAGCTTGTTTTGTACTCACAATATTTATCGGGATATTCGTCAATTCAATTTCAAATCGTTTTAACAAAAGAAATGAAACTTCTTTTTTTCTGTGTACCTGCATTCTTTTTGATTTATGGTTGCACTTCGTTTTCTTCTAAACATTCTACTCCTTTGTCAGACTCATCAATCTTTAGCCGCGACATACATACACAGTCTAATGCCGACTCACTTCAAATTGAACATTTAGACCTTGATATTTCTGTAAATTTTGCAGAGCATACTATTGCCGGTGTGGCTATTTGGAAAATAAAAAACCCAAATCATTTAAAGTTCGTTCGATTAGATACAGATGGTTTGACTATTGATAGCGTACGCTCTAATGGTAAACCGGTTTTATTTTCCTTAGAAAAACCTGTTGCGCATTTGGGAAGAGCCTTGACAATACCTATTCACGATGGAAATAATGAAGTAGCTATTACCTATAAAACCAGCCCAAACGCACGTGCCTTACAATGGCTTACGCCGCAGCAAACACACGATAAGAAATTCCCATTCCTTTATACGCAGTCAGAGAGCATTTATGCCCGTTCTTGGGTTCCAGCACCTGATGGTCCCGGTATTCGATTTACGTATGCGGCTCGAGTAAAAGTTCCGAATGAATTAATGGCATTGATGAGTGCCGAAAACCCGCAACAGAAGAATGATAGTGGTATTTATCATTTTACTATGAACATGCCTATACCGGCTTATCTGATGGCTTTGGCAGTTGGCGATATTGCTTTTAAAGCTATTGACAATCGCACCGGTGTGTATGCAGAACCACAGATGTTAGATAAAGCAGCTTGGGAATTGGTTGATATGGGTAAAATGGTAAGTTCAGCAGAATCGCTTTATGGCTCGTATAGATGGGGGCGATATGATGTGTTGATTTTACCACCGGGCTTCCCAATTGGAGGCATGGAAAATCCTAAACTTACTTTTGCTACCCCGACAATTATTGCCGGAGATCGCTCTTTAGTAAACCTTATTGCTCATGAATTAGCACACAATTGGAGTGGCAATTTGGTAACCAATGAAACATGGAATGACTTTTGGCTCAATGAAGGTTTTACCGTTTATTTTGAACGTAGAATCTCCGAAGCCATGAATGGAAAGAGTTATGCCGATATGCTTTGGGAGCTTGGTTATCAAGATTTAGTCACAGAAGTGAAAGCTTTAGGCGACACCAATAAAGACACACATCTGAAATTGAATTTAGCTGGTCGTGATCCGGATGATGGTTTAAATGATATAGCTTATGAAAAAGGTGCTTTGTTTCTTCGTTTAATCGAAATCAACGTGGGACGCAAACGCTTTGATGCCTTTCTCCGTCAGTATTTCGACAGCCATGCTTTCAAAACGATTAATACCGAAGCCTTTCTTCAATATCTAAACGAGAAACTGATTCAAGGCGATTCAGAACTTTCAAAAAAATTGCAAATACCTGCTTGGGTTTATGGACCAGGCATACCGTCCAATGCGCCTCGTGCTGATAGAGAACGCTTTTCAATAGTTGATGCAGAAAGGCTGAAATTTGAAAAAGGAACAGATCCTGCAGCTTTAGCAACCGCTCAATGGACAACCCACGAATGGTTACACTTTTTGCGAAATATGCCCAAACCATTGACGGTAGCGCAAATGAGTAACCTTGACCAAGCTTTTCATTTTACACAATCGCACAATAGTGAAATTGCTGATCTTTGGTTTGTGATGGCAATAGCTGCCAATTATACACCGGCATTTAAGGAGATGGAACAATTTTTAAGCCAAGTTGGAAGACGTAAGTTTATTGAACCTCTTTATACTGAGATGATGAATACAGGGAAAGAACCTCTGGCTAAATCACTTTATCAAAAATACAGATCAAATTATCATCCATTAGCTCAAATGACACTCGACAAGATAGTTCACTGATTGATTATTCATTTTGGCTTATGTAAATTACTTTTTCACTTTGTGGCATCATTTTGCCTATTGGTGTAGTGAATTTTTCATAGCCGAGTTCTTTCAAGATTTTTTGAACGGGAAAAATATGATCGGGATGTACGGCTAATAAAAGCCCGCCATTGGTTTGTGGGTCAGGCAATAGATTGAATGCTTCCATAACGTTTACTCCCGACTCAAATGATACTGAGGAATTATACGCATTCCAGTTTCTATAAGTGGCATTAGGGATTACTTTTTCTGCTGCATAAATTTTGGCTGCTTCAATGATTGGGATACGATCATAAAACAAATTGGCTGATAATCGGCTTCCTGTACACATTTCATGCAGGTGACCCAATAACCCAAAACCGGTAATATCCGTCATGGCAGAAACGCCGGAAATTTCTCCTAATGCGCTTCCAATATTATTCAATTTTGTCAGTTGCGCTACCCAAGGTTTATAGTCTTCATCACGTAGTTTCTTTTGTTTTTGTGCACTTGAAAGAATGCCAACACCGATAGGCTTGGTCAGAAATAATAAATCACCTGCTTGGGCGGTGTTATTCTTTTTAAGATTTTCCTTTTTGACGATTCCATTTACAGATAAACCAAAAATGGGTTCTTTATTGTCAATGCTATGACCGCCGGCTAAAGGTATTTGAGCATCAAAGCAAGTTTCTCGAGCACCTTCCACAATTTGTTGAGCAATTTCTACCGACAGTTGTTCAACCGGAAAACCTAAGATTGCAATTGCCAAATTAGGCGTTCCCCCCATCGCATAAACATCGCTGATGGCATTGGCAGCAGCAATTTTCCCAAATAAAAACGGATCATCAACAATAGCTGTAAAAAAATCTGCAGTGCTGATTAAACAATGTTCACCATCCAGGTCAAATACAGCGGCATCGTCATTAGAAGTATTGCCAACAAGCAATTTATCATAAGAGGGTAAAGGACTTTTAGTAGCTAAAATCTGTTGTAAGACAGCTGGTGCTATTTTGCAACCACATCCACCACCATGTGAAAACTGAGTGAGTGCTATTTTATTTTCCGAGTTAGTTTCTGACATTTTCTAAGAGTTTTTTTACATTATTAGGAGCTGAAACGCTTTCGCATGGCACATTTTGCAGAATGGAGGCTAAATCAGTTCTTTTGTGAAGCCCTTTTTCGTATTGCTTATCATAATACCGCAACAGCACTTCAAAACATTTGTGAACGTCATTTTCTAAAAGGAAATGGATAGCATTCTTTGTTTCTAAACCGCCAAGCCGTTTTTGAATTCGAACGATGGCATTGATGAGCATATCTTTTGGAAATTTCCCATAGTGAGTACAGATGTAATCAAGCCGTTTTTCAAAAGGGATGTTTAAAAAAAACAAGGTTTGATTTCTCATTTGTTCCCAAAGCGTTTTAGGAATATTTAGATTACCAATTCGTTGGCTTTCGTCTTCTATCCAAATGAACTGATTGGCATTGCCTTTAGTTTTGCTAAATAATTGCATAGCCAACCTGTTTTCAAACATTTCATTGCTGGGTTGTGGTGGGTTTCCTAAGGCTCCGAAGGCTGATCCTTTGTGGCAGGCAAGCGCTTCTAAGTTTATAATCTTTTCATTGTTTTTCTCCAATTCAGTTAATAATTCTGTTTTTCCTGATCCTGTATAGCCACCTATAATTTTAAAGTTGTACCGATGAGCAAACTGTTGTAAGACCCAATTTCTAAAAGCTTTATAGCCGCCTTCAAGCAAGTAAACTTTAAAACCATAAAGATCCATTAACCAGGCTACGGCACCACTCCTCATTCCGCCCCGCCAACAATGAATTAAGAGGGTATTGTTGTCGGTATGAGGGTTATTGTTTTTCAGGATGGTTTCTACTTCTTCTATCAAAGTTCGCATCCGAGGTCCAAAATAATCAACACCAATTTTGATTGCCTCCTTTCTATGAATTTGTTTGTAAGCAGTGCCTATTTTTTGTCGCTGTTCATCAGTAAATAAGGGTAAGGAGAAAGCTTTGGGAAGATGAGCATGAAAAAATTCTCCGGGGCTTCGCACATCGAAAACGGGATGAACAAAACTTAATTCAATAAACTGATCAATGTGAATTCGTTCAATGGACATGCGAAATGTTCTGTGCTTGAATATTTACCGATTGTTTTAAGTTCTTAAATTGATTGAGATGAATTGTTTCATTACAAAAAGAGTATTCTCTTTCATCGTTTGAAGCTACAATAACCAAACGCCCTTTCGTTTTAGTTTTTATCCAATCAGCATATTGTTGAACGCCGGCTTCATCAAGATTGCTACAAGGTTCATCTAATAAAAGTAAAGGCGTATCGGCAAAAATAGCTTGCGCCAACTTCACTCTTTGTTTCATTCCCGATGAAAAATCGGCAATAGGTTTGTGTGCCGAATTGTTTAGCCCTATGATAGAAATGATCTCCTTTGTATTTAGCCCGCCTTGGGTTTTTTTAAAAGAAAAATGAAAATCTAAAAATTCCGTCAGGGTTAATTCTTCAATAATTTCCATGCCTGGAGCTGCATAGGCCAAATGAGGAAAAAGCTGCTCTCTTGGACATGTTTGGTTGTCGAAACTGTATGAAATATTACCGTTGGAAGGGTTGTGTATGCCAGCGATCAAACGAAGGAGTGTGCTTTTTCCACTTCCATTTGAGCCAAGAATAGCATAGGATTTAGGACTTTCAAAATGGAGTGTGATATTTTGGAAAATCCAGTGTCTTTGAAATTTTTTGCCAATATCGTTAAGAGATATCTTCATTCAAACGTCGGCTATAACCCTTCATAATGCCTCGTCCGGTATCGCGAACAAAACTGATTATTTCATCACGTTCATCTGATACCGGGATTTCTGTTTCAATGATGCTAAGTGCTTTCGATACATTGAAACCACGTACAAATAAGATACGATAGATGTCGAGTATGTGATTGATTTTATCAAGACTAAAGCCACGGCGTTTTAGTCCAATGGAATTGACACCTACATAAGATAAGGGTTCGCGAGCGGCCTTCACAAAAGGAGGTACATCTTTACGAACTAACGAGCCACCTGTAACAAAGGCATAAGAGCCTATTCTAACAAATTGTTGAACAGCTGTCAGCCCCGCCAACACTACGTTGTCGCCAACGGTGATATGACCGGCAAGTGTAGTATTGTTTGAAAAAATACAATGGTTTCCTATCACACAATCATGAGCTATATGGGAATATGCCATAATCAGGCAATTGTTTCCTATAGACGTTCTATTGCGGTCTGTGGTGCCTCTGTTGATCGTTACACATTCACGAATGGTTGTATGATCGCCAATGATTGTCAGAGTTTCTTCGCCTTTGAATTTTAGATCTTGCGGAATGGCTGAAATGACGGAGCTGGGAAAGATACGACAGTGTTTTCCGATGCGAGCACCTTCCATAATGGTAACGTTTGAGCCAATCCAAGTACCTTCTCCAATTTCTACATTCTTATGAATGGTAGTGAATGGATCAATCGTTACATTTTGAGCAATTTTCGCTTGTGGATGGATGTAAGTAAGCGGATGAATCATTGTTTGTCTTTACGGATTATTTGTGCCACTAATTCGGCTTCTGTAACGAGCTTGTTGCCTACATAAGCAGTGCCGCGCATTTCGCAAATTCCCCTACGAATAGGGTTTAGTAATTCTAATTTCAAAATTAAGGTGTCGCCCGGAATTACTTTTGACTTAAACCGTGCTTTATCAATTTTAATAAAATAGGTATCGTAATTTTCAGGGTCATTATAGTTATTTAAGGCAAGAATTCCGCCTGCTTGTGCGAGTGCTTCTATTTGAAGAACGCCGGGCATAACAGGATTTCCGGGGAAATGACCTTGAAAAAAATGCTCGTTGAACGTTACATTTTTAATGCCTACCACATGGCTATCGCTCAGCTCTATTATTTTATCAACCAATAAAAAAGGGAACTTGTGTGGAAGTGATTTTTCGATTTGTGTAATATCGTAAATCGCCGGCTGATTAGGATCATAGTTTGGAATATCAGAAAGATGCTTGTTCTTTTTGATGTATTGTTTAATTCTACGAGCAAATTCAACATTAGAGGCGTGTCCTGGACGGTTGGCTATGATATGTGCTTTAATGGAATGACCTACAAGAGCCAGGTCTCCTACCACGTCTAATAGTTTATGGCGAGCAGGTTCATTAGGGAAATGAAGTTGTATGTTGTTCAAAATACCTTCATGTTTAACCTCAATTTTAGCCTTATTAAATACCTTTGCTAACCGCTCTAATTCACTTGGGCTAACTACTTTGTCAACAACTACAATGGCATTACTTACATCACCGCCTTTAATTAAATTATTGTCGAGTAGATATTCAAGCTCATGAAGAAAACAAAAGGTTCTACAAGGTGCTACTTCTTCTCTAAATTCAGAAAGATTTTTGAGGGTTGCATGTTGCGTCCCCAGAACCGGAGAGTTAAAGTCAATCAGTGCAGTAATTTGATATTCGCTGGACGGTACTGCCAGCATATCTACATTTTTTACGGGGTCGTAGTAATGTATATTTTGATCAATGGCATAAACAATTCGTTTGGCTTCTTGCTCTAAGACACCAACGCTGTCAATCGCTTCGATGAACTCTCTGGCACTTCCATCCATGATGGGTACTTCCGGTCCGTCAAGTTCAATCAATACATTGTCCACTCCCATTCCGACTAAAGCGGCTAAAGTGTGTTCAATGGTACTTACACGTGCGCCATGGTATTCAATGGTTGTACCTCTTGATGTGTCCACAACCAAATCAGCGTCGGCTTTCACTACCGGTTTATCGGGAAGGTCAACCCGTTGAAAACGTATGCCAAATCCCGGATTAGCAGGTTTCATGGTCATCGTTACTTCTTTTCCTGTGTGTAGTCCAACGCCCGAAAGCGTGACAATACCTTTTAGTGTGTGTTGGTTTTCTGCAGTTTGCTGCACGATAGTGTAGTTTTTTAAAAAAAAGCCGCAGATTCAATGTGAAGCAGCGACGGAATTGAATTATTTTACTGAAATGTTTGTTTTAGGTGCATTCGTTAATTCGTCAAGTGCTTCTTCGATTTTACTAAGTCGCTGAAGCAATTCCGGCAAATTTCTAAAAATTGCCTGACTTTTTAGAGAACTTTTATAATCGAATGCCGGTGATCCGGTCAATGCTGCATTGGGTGAAGATACAGATTTTGATAAACCGCTTTGAGCATTGATACGGGTGCCGTCTGCAATGTGTATATGCCCAACAATTCCTACTTGTCCGCCGATAATGCAGTTTTTCCCAACCTTAGTGCTTCCTGAAATGCCTGTTTGTGCTGCAATAACAGTATTTTCCCCTACTTCTACATTGTGTGCAATTTGAATCAAGTTGTCGAGTTTTACTCCTTTTCGAATACAAGTAGAACCCATGGTGGCACGGTCTATGGTGGTGTTTGCCCCAATTTCTACATCATCTTCAATGATGACATTACCTATTTGAGGAACTTTTTTGTAGGTGCCATCTTTTTGAGGTGCAAATCCAAATCCATCTCCTCCGATGATAGTACCGCTATGCACCACTACGCGGCTGCCAATACTGCAACCATCATATACTTTTACGCCTGAAAATAGAGTGCTGTTGTCATTGATTACTACGTTGTCACCAACATAGCATCCTGGATAGATTTTCACATTTTCTCCGATAATGACGTTGTCGCCGATATAGGAAAATGCGCCTACATACACATCTTTTCCTATCGAAGCCTTTTTACTGATGTATGATGGCTGTTCAATACCATTTTTCCCGGTTCGAGCTATTAATTCGTTGTACTTTTCTAATAATGAAGCAAAGCCACTATAAGCATCTTTCACCCGAATTAACGTAGGGTTTACGGACTCTTTTAATTCTAAAGAGTCGTTGACGATGATGATGGAAGCACTTGAATGGTAGAGGTATTCCTCATACTTGGGATTGGCAATGAAGCTGAGAGAACCATCTTTGGCTTCCTCAATCTTGGCTACATGACTGACCTTTGCTTCGGGGTTGCCTTCAATTTTTCCCTTGATAAGTGTGGCGATTTGTAACGCAGTAAATTGCATGAAGTAGTCTAAATTAATGCTTTTCTAACACAAACGTATGGGTGGATTAGATTATTGCCTATGCTCATGAATGAACGTAGCAAATGTAGTTTTTATGTACCGGTCTTGCAAGTGTTTGATTTATGAGTGTGTTGTCTATTTGGGAAATGTCGCATGAATTGCCATTTTTCAAGGCTATGGTTATTTTTTCATCTTGCATATTGTAGGTGTGGTTTGATGTGGATCCAGAGCATACAAAATAGTTTAATTCATGATCTGTATAGCCCCATTTATTCTTCAATTTTTTTCTTTTTTCTTCTTCTAAGTTTTCCACAGATTCGGAAGTAAGTATCGTTTTGTACAAATTTCGTTCCATAATCATGGAGCATAGACGAGAAAGTATGACATCATCTTGGGTAGCCCAAACTTTGATACTTGCCCAAATATCGCTATCATCCAGAGTGCAGAATAGATCAAGATTAGAAGGGGTGGTAATAAAGTCGTTTAAAGAAAGCTGCCGATAAAGAAAATAATGTAGGGCAGGGGTGGCAAAAAGTGCATATCCGGCTTTCGCTAATTCTTTTGCTCGTTTTAAAATATTTACCAACAGTTGCTCAGCACCTAAAACTGTTTTGTGCAAATACACTTGCCAGTACATTAACCTTCTTGCAATGATGAATTTTTCAACAGATTGAACTGCTTTTTCTTCCACCATCAGTTCGTTGTTTTTAACGGTTAGCATTTGCAAAATTCTGTCGTAGCCTATTACGCCTTCTGATACGCCTGTGTAAAAACTGTCGCGATTTAAATAATCCATTCTATCCACATCAAGTTGGCTGGAAACTAATTGATGTAGATATTGCCGTGGATAGGCATGGTCAAACACTTGTAAGGCTGTGTTTAATAGTCCATTCAGTTGCACATTCAAGCGTTGGATAATTAGTGAAGATAACGTTTCATGATTTACGCCTTCCACCAAAGAGTGTTCTAAGGCATGAGAAAAAGGGCCATGTCCAATGTCGTGCAGCAAAATGGCAAGTCGAGCAGAAATGTATTCTTCTTTTGAATGTGCAATATCTTTTAACTTGAGTTCGTCTAATGCTTTTCCCATTAAATGACAAGCACCTAAGGAATGATGAAACCTGGTGTGTGTAGCACCCGGATACACCAAATGAGCCATGCCCATTTGTTTTATGTGCCTAAGTCGTTGAAACCATGGATGTTCAACTACGACCATTAGCTCCGGCTCGGGAAACCGTATAAAACCATATACAGGGTCGTTGATGATTTTGCCTGAAATGCTCATTGAATAGTTAGGCAATATTAGCCAATAATATACTTCTGTTTGTTTACATATCCATTCCTACTTCCTGTTGCTGTGCTTTTGCATTTTTCTTTTTTAGTAAAAAGTAAATAGAAATACAAACCCAGCCAAACCAAAATAAATAAACACCAAGGTGAAAACGTTCGCCCAATAAGCGATGCGAAAGATTTTGTCTAAAATCTTGATAGCTGAAATACAAACCTATACAAGCACTTATAATCAAAATGAAGTGAATCAACTTAGCAGAAAATGGAGTGAGAATTTTGTCAATTATTGACTGAAGTAAATACAGGATCAATAATAAACCAAACACTACCAAAGCGGCTTGCCACCACACTTTCAAAAATTGATATTGGTCATAAAACAAAGAAATACCAACTCGTCCTATCCAAGTAACACTAGATAACAGATAGCCGACGATTACAGAAAGTATAGCTAAAAAGAAAGTAAGAGAGGCAAATCGTTTCAAATTCTAAAGTTTAATTGTTCCATTCTTCATTGGGTATAGCAGGCACTTGCTCAATCTCCATTTCTTGATTGGTTGAATCGCGTTTATGGGTAGAGCCATAAGGCAAACTTTCAGATCGTTCTAAACTGGTTGGATCATAAAAATCACAATCTTGAAAACCATCGGGTGGTGTGAATTTGGCATTAGTTTCTATTCCCAAAGTTTTGTCTGCATGAACTTTATTAATGAAGTATGCAAAGATGGGCAATGCAGCAGCAGAACCTTGCCCTAATGCCTGACTTCTAAAGCGCATCAATCTATCATCGCAACCCACCCAAGAGCCGGCCAGCAATTGTGGTGTGTACCCGATAAACCAAGCATCTGCTTGCTTATTCGTTGTTCCTGTTTTTCCGGCAAGGTCGCCTTGAACGCCCATCCCGCGCATTCTGATGCCCGTTCCATGATCTATGACTCCTTGCATCATTTTCACCATTTTATAAGCTGTGTTTGCGTTGATTATTTCTTTTTGTTGTGGCACAAAACTTTTGATGAGATTGCCATTTTTATCTTCAATTTTGGTGATGAAAATAGGCTTGGTATTCATGCCCAAAGTTGGAAACATGGTGTAAGCCCAAAGCATTTCATACAAAGAAATGTCCGATACGCCAAGCGCGGCTGCCGGCACGGCATCTATTTTTGCATCTATTCCACAACGATGTACAAAATCTACAAACGCATTGATGCCTACTTGGTTTAAAAGGTATAATGCTGCATTATTGATTGATTTTGCTAAGGCTTTTTTCATCGGTAAAGAGCCATATTCAGAACCTCCGGCATCGTATGGATTAGGATGAAAGCCCGGAAAAGATTGCGGCGCAGTAGAAACACTACCACAAGGGTCAAATCCATTATCTATGGCTAATGTGTAAAGTAATGGTTTGATGGTTGAACCTACTTGTCGTCTGGTTTCTTCATTCACATGGTCATACTGAAAAAATGTATGGTCTATGCCGCCAACCCATGCTTTCACATCACCGGTAAATGGATCCATAACCATAAAACCCGCTTGTAGAAACATCTTCATGTACTTCATAGAATCTATGGGACTCATAATGGTGTCATGTTCATGCTTGGGAGTATTCCAAGTAAAGACTTTCATCTTCACGGGTTTAGCTAATTCTTGCATGATGTCGGCATCATTCTTATTTTCTTCTTTCAAAGACTTGTATCGGTCAGTTTGCTTTAAAGAATTATGTAGATCTGATTTGTAGGGTTCATTTTGCCAAATACTACCGTCATTGTATCCGGATTGAGCGAAGAACTGTTTTTGAAGGTTTTTCATGTGCTGTTCTACTGCTTGTTCGGCATATCGTTGCATTCTAGTATCAATGGTTGTATATATTTTCAACCCGTCTTTATAGATGTCGTATCCTTCATCGCTATCCGGTTTTTTGATTTGTTTCAATAATTTTTTTAGGTCTTGTTCCACTTCTTGCCTAAAATAAGGAGCCATACCTTCGTGATAATCAATTTTGTGGTAGTTCAGTTTTATCGGTTTGTCTTTTAGTTTATTGGCTTCATCGGTAGCCAGAAATCCATATTTTACCATTTGTCCTAAGACTACATTTCTTCTTTTTAATCCATTTTCAGGGTTTCGTCTTGGATTGTATAGTGTGTTTCCTTTCAACATACCTATTAAAACAGCCGCTTCATCAACAGTTAGTTTGTCGGGTGTTTTGTTGTAAAAGGTGAGTGAGGCATTTTTTATTCCATACACATTATCGCCAAAGGGAACTGTGTTTAGATAAAGCGTAATGATTTCATTTTTCGTAAGATTTCGTTCAAGTTTTACCGCCAATACCCATTCTTTTAACTTGATGAAAGGCATCGTGAAAATGTTGGGATTTCTTCGAGGAAAAAGGTTTTTAGCTAATTGTTGGGTAATTGTGCTGCCACCGCCTTCTTTACCTAAAAAAACTATGGCTCGAAGCACTGCGATTCCGTCTATGCCTGAGTGGTCATAAAAACGAGCATCTTCCGTAGCCAATAGTGCATTGAACACATTGGGGGAAATTTCTTCGTACTTGCTGTTGGAACGATCTTGAATAAAATATCGCCCTAAAATTGTGCCATCAGAGGCAAGAACTTCTGAAGACAAGGCACTGCTGGGGTTTTCCAGTTCTCGCATGGAGGGCATGTATCCTAACAAGCCAAAATTCATTAGGACTATGATTAGATTAAAACCAATGAGCGAAAAAAGGAAAATGCGCCACAAAATGCGCACAGACTTATTTCCGGCGGTTTTTTTACCAGATTGCTTAGTGGCGTCTTTCGGTAATGTCATATTTGGCAAAGCTAAAAAAAAGAAATAGCGGTCAATGAATTATTCGCTTTCAATTGTTTGCGAATAAAAATAAAATAAGCTTCTCAAAGGACGCAAAAATGATCGAATACGAAAAAAGAGCATTGTTTTATTTTTTGTATTGCTTTTAAAATGACTTAAAAAGGCTTTTGTCTTAGCTAAATCTTCTTGGCTAAGGCTTTGATGGCTATATTTTTGTTTTAAGTAAAGCCGCATGAATCCTGCAAAATTTGTTTCAAACTGTGGATCTACAGTTTGCTCGGCAAATTGCATGACCGTTTTTTGCCCTCGTGAAATACCCATTTGATGCAGCCAAAAAGTGGTAGCTTTATAAATCCAATAGGGTTTTCCGTTTGGAGATGAGAGACTATAACGAAGTAGAAAATAGCGATAAATGACAATAGGCAAAAGGAATACGAAAAGTAGAATAGTTATTAATGCAAGAGTAAGCGTAACAATAGCTTGCTGATAATCTAAACCTTTATCAATTTTTGTTTGATGCTTAATTGTTTCTTCTTTATCCCATGCTTTCTTTTGTAAATAGACTTCATCAATGGGTGTTGGTGTAGGAATTTTTGCATAGACATCTTCAGCAGAAAGCGTAGATGGCTCTATTGCCTTCAAGGCATCAGCATAAGAAACCGCTGTGGCTTGTTCTCCATATTTTATGTCGGATATTAACACCGATACACTATCCCGCTTGATGGTAGCAATGTGCAAGTCTGTTTGAATAGAGACAGGCTTTTTGAAATTGTATTCTTTATCATGAAAAACCATGTGACGCACTTGTAGGGTCATTCGTTTTTTTAGCGTATCTACCTTTTCTACTAATCCTTCTGCCGCTAACCAAGCACGAGGTGGCTGCATGGGCGGTGTGCCATCTGGTTTAGGACTTTCACGAGCATCGCTGTTGCCAACTGTTGTGTCGAAATCTAACCATCCGAAGCCCGGAAAATAGACTTGAACCCAAGCGTGAGCCTGATCGGCATAATACCAATACCAACCTTTATTTTTATCACTTCTATCAACGGTTAGAAACCCTACTGCAATGCGTGATGGAATACCTAAAGAACGAAGCATAAACAAGGTAGCTCCTGCGTAATAGGCACAGTATCCTTGTCTGTTTTCAAATAGAAAATACATGAGCTTGGATGCACTGGGTATATCCGGCACTCCTGGATTGTCGGTGTATTTGAATAAGGGTTCGCCGGTTTCATCTTTCGATAAAAACCAGTCGCGTAATTTGAGAACCTTATCCACCGGGGTGTTAGCTCCTGCTGTTATCTTAGCGGCTAAAGTTGCAATTTTTTGAAACTTAGCATCTGTCGGCATGAAGGTATAGTATCGTAAAAAAGTTGAATTTACTCCGGAGTAATCGTAAACCCTGCGTAATACATCAAACCGTTGCTCTTGAAATTTTTTGAGTTCTAAGTTGTTTTGAGGATTGTAAATAAAGTAAGCACTATTTAATTCAGATACATAGCTTTTAGCCCGAAAGGCTGATATAAATTCATCCCTAAAGTCTTTTTCTATGGTGATGGGTTGAACAAAAAATCCGGTGTTAGGGGCTAAGTAGGTATGCGGAGAAAGTTCTTTGCTATACACTTGAATTTCTACTGTTTTTCTTAGTTTATTACCAAGACTATTCTTGATAACGGACGAATCAGTACGCATAGAAAACAAGGGTATTGAAGCCGGATCAGGTTCAAAAAGGTCATTATAAGGAATAGTACTGTCGCGCTCAAAAGTTTCAGTCAGGGTGTCAAACTTTGTGTAGTAAAAAGCAGTTAAATACAGTGGATTGGGTATGTCAGAATTGGGAAAAAAATTATCAATGTGTGCGGCAAAAAGCAATTGATTACTTCTGCCTAATGAGCTTTGTAAGCGAGCATAATCTTTCAAGTTGAAGCTACCATCTTTGTTTTGTTTTAGCATAGAATTATTGCCTGCTTTTCCACCTCCGCCAAAATTGGCAACGGTTTCTTTTATCTCAGAACGCATGGTGACATAAACACCTATCAACAACATCAAGCACAATATGGAAAAGGCAATTAATCGCCAACTAAGAAACCACCAAAACTGCTTGGCGTTGCCTTTATATTGATAAATTTGTTCAGCAGCAAATATGATATAGGTAGCGTAGCAAATTGCGGGAGCAAAGGCTAACATTAAGTGTAAAACTGTATCCGTCTTTGAACGTGCCACTAAACCAATGCTTGCTACCAAAACAACAGTCCCCATGCCGATTGCCCAATACCGAATTCGCATAAATCCCCACCCAATGATCCAACCGACAACCAGCAAAACAGAAAAAACCAAAAATTGAATGGAAATAAAAAAAGCATCAAATTCGCCCGTAGCAAAATGATCTAATGTTTTGTAAACAGAATAGAGGAAAAAAGATAAGAGGAAAAAGGTTGTCAGAAATCGAAATCGGAAAGCATGAAATAAAGCACTGATGATCATTCCGAGAGATAAAAACAAAGCCAGTTCTAAAGGCAAATTATTAATGACAGGTAATGAGGCTAGTAATCCTTTATGCGGATTACCAATGATACCGAAATATTGATTGCCATTTAAAAGAAGAAAATAGGCAACGATTGTAGTCGGTAAAATTAAAAAGATGAGTTTCGCCAGCAGTTCATGAACGGGCGTTGCTCTTTGAATATTCATAGCAGACAGTATGGAATAAATGTAGGAAGTTTAGCGTAGTTGGCTTGTTAAAATAGAGTAATGGACAGGAGTTATGATTTTCTTTTCCCGTCAATAGGTATAAATAAACAAGCCGTCCTTTATCAGAACGGCTTGTTTAAGTATGGAAGGCTTTAGAAAATTATTTCTTTTTAGCTTCTTCTGTTTCTGCTTGACGAAGTGCACGAGTTGTAACAACTGAAGCAATAGGAATACGTGGCGAGTTCATGATTTCCATGTTTTCTTCCTTTACATCCTGCACACGAATGTTACCACCAATTTGAAGGGTATCTATGCTTACTTCAATGGCTTCTTTCAAAAACCTAGGATAAGTGCGAACTTTCAAAGATTTGAGTTTGGGTTCAAAACGTCCACCTGCTTTCACGCCTTCTGCAGTGCCTGTAAACTTAAGTGGAAGGTTTGCAATAATTTTACGATCCTCGTTAAGTTCCAACAAATCAACGTGGTTTAGCTCGTCGGTTACTACATCAAATTGCATGTCTTTTAAAATGCAACGGTGAGTTTTTCCTTCAATCGTTACTTCTGCAAGTTGGAAATCCGGTGTGTAAACTAAAGAGCGGAAAGCCATTTGTGGTGCGGTGAAATGGATGTTTTGTTCGCCATAAATTACACCGGGAACATTTCCTTCAGAACGAACTTGGCGCGTTGCTTTTTTGCCCAGATTGCTTCTTTGTTTACCTTCAATTTTAACGCTTTTCATTACGTTTATTTTTTCTTGTTTTCAACGCCGGTCGCAATATCCGTCCAACATCCGGTTCGTTGAAAACTGTTTTTTTTAAAAGGTGAATCCCATTTTGGGAGACGGATTTTTATGAATAAACAGTCGTTACTTCAAATTTTTCGTCGCTATTTTCGCTTGTTATGCAAAAACAGGGAGCTTATTGATTTGTTTTCAAAAGTATTTCTGATAGCTACGGCAAATAGCTCGGCCGTTGGCAACACTTTTATTTTAGGGCTTTGATTTTTCAAGGGGATGGTATCGCATACTACTAATTCTTCTAATAATGAATTTTCAATGTTTTCGTATGCTTTTCCGCTTAAAACAGGATGTGTGCAAAAGGCACGCACTGACAAGGCTCCTTTGTCTATCAATACTTGTGCGGCTTTACTTAGGGTTCCTGCCGTGTCACAAATATCGTCAATAAGAACTACGTTTTTCCCCTTTACTTCGCCTATCACAGTCATGTCTGCTACCTCATTTGCACGTTTTCTTTGCTTGTCACAAATCACCATATCCAATTCAAAATATTTGGCAACTTCGCGCACTCTATTGGTACTACCTACGTCAGGGGATGCAAAGATAAGGTTTTCTATTTTTAAACTTTCAATATAGGGTATAAAAATTGCTAAACTTTCTAAGTGATCCAATGGAATATCAAAGAAGCCTTGAATTTGTGGGGCATGAAGATCCATGGTGATGACCCGATCAGCACCGGCAGTCGTTAGCAAATTAGCTACCAACTTAGAGGCGATTGAAACGCGTGGTTTGTCCTTTCTGTCTTGTCTGGCAAAGCCATAATACGGGATAACTGCTGTAATATAGCCCGCAGAAGCTCGACGAGCAGCATCAATCATCATCAACAATTCCATCAAATTGTCGGATGGAGCAAAAGTAGATTGAACTAAAAAAACATAATCACCGCGAACACTTTCTTGGAAAACAGGTTGAAATTCACCATCGCTAAATTTGGGGATGTCAAGCTTGCCCAGTGTTTTGCCGAATGATTTTGCAATTTTTTCTGCCAGATACTGCGAGTTGGTACCTGAAAAAATTTTGACGGTTGGCTGCATTGTGGTTTGGAAATGGACTGCAAAGTTATTCAAAGCTTCATGTTGACAAAACGGTTTTTTGAACCGTTGTTGATTCGGCGTTTACTTTTGCCTTTTGAACTATTTTCATAAAGCCTTAATTCCTGTTCGGCTACTTTTATATCTTATATTATATTTACCTTTGAAATTTTCTTTATTCTTTATTGCATTTATGACATTTCTTCCTGCTTTTGCAGGTATGAAATCACATCCAGTTCAAAATTCATCTTCTGATTTATTGAAGTTGTCTATTTATGAACGAATCATTTTTGATGAAAATGGAAATTGGCGTACGGATCAAAATCTGATTGGAAATTTTAGGATTAATCAATGGTTGAGAGCAGAAGCAGGCTTTCGATTGGGTGAACGTCCCCAGACTTTTGCTTCGTATGCACATTACAAATTGGAATTGCAAACCAAATGGTTTTATAATAAGGTTCGAGTTTTAGCTCGTGTTTCAGACAATATGATTTTTTCACCACAGCCGGACTATAAAAAGTCTAATTGGTTAAGTGTAGCCGAAGGGAGATATTTTTTAACTAAGGATTTCAGGCTTACTGCCGGTGCCGGTGTTGTGTTTAGTGCTAAGGAGTTTCAAAAAACAGATGCGATTCCTACTACTGTCGGAATTACCGAAACCAATCCAATTTATAAAGTGGGTTTGGGTTTTGAAAACAGAGGTTGGGATGTAGAAGGAAATTACGGGTCGTATGATGTGTTTAATCCCTATCCAATACAAAAACCCTTTGTGCAAGTCAATGTAACTCGACGTGTTAGTCCGATATGTCAGTTACAGAGTTATTTCAGATATCAATTCAATCAAAACATAGCTACACCGGAAAACTATTTTTTTGCTTTGGGAGCAGTGTTTAATTGGCGTTGATGTCGGGCAATTCTTATTCTTTTTAGCCAAACAGCCTTTTAGGTATCGGTTTGGGAACAATTATTATTTGCTTTTTTGAAGCAAAAAATTTTTCAATCCTATTAGCCCATGTTCCATTACCAGCTTATGGTTGTAACGAAAAATAGGAGCTAATAAAAAATTTAATCGGTGCATCCATTTCAACTGCGTAGAAACATGCCAAATGCACGTAGCTTTTGTTATGACACCTTCTTGTGTGAAAGCCCATGAGCCAACTCCGGATAGCTGGCCGCTTACTGTTCCGGAAAGAAATTGATATTTTGTATTGTGCGTAAGTTTTAAGTCAAAGCTTAGCTTATAAAACATGGGGCTTTTCAAGACATATCGCCGAATGCTGCCTATTCCATCTTCGTTTCCTTCCACCAATTCATCAACGCTTATCACATCTTTCCACCATTTAGGCCAGTTGAGAGAAAAATAAATAGCATCCCAAACAGCTTCAGGCGGGGCTTCTACTTCCCAAACCGTGGTAAATTGATATAACGCCATCGAACAAATTAAGCTATTGGAATGAACATACTAATTACGGTTCCCTTTCCGGGTTTTGAGTCGAATTCAATTTCACCTTTCAAATAGTTTACACGAGAATTGATTCCACGTATGCCAATACCTTCAAACTTTTCTTTGTTATTAAGGTCAAATCCCTGTCCATTGTCTTCTATCGTTATGGTTATGTTGTGAGTTTCTTGGATCAGAGATATGTCTAATCGGCTTGCCTTTGCATGTTTTACTACATTATTGACACATTCTTGTATAATCCGGTAAAGCACTATTTCAATATCTTTTTCAAGATGTGCAGCAAAGCCTTCAGCATACACATTGGTTTCTAAATTTCGGGTATCAATTTTTCCTAAAAACTCGCGTACTGCCGATACTAACCCAACTTTTAATAAGGCATTAGGCATCATATTATGTGATACGTTTCGGACTTCACGGCATGAATCATCTACTAATGAAAAGATATTTTCTAATTTATGATTGCTTTCTTCATTCGAAAAATGAAATTCAGATTGCAATGAAGAAAGATTGAGTTTGATGGCACTCATCATTTGTCCAACCCCATCGTGTAAGTCTTGAGCAATTCTTTGTCTTTCGTTTTCTTCTGCATTGATTATTGACTTTGCAGCAAGTTTTTGTTCTTGTGCAATGACTTGTTGAAGTTTAGCAGATTGTAAAGTTTGGTATCTTCTATACGAAGCATAGATTGCAATGCCGGCAAAGATGGAAATAAGCAAAATAGCACCAATGATATAGTTTCTCTTGCTGATAGACGATTGTTGTATGATTAATTGTTGTTCTTTTTTTTCAGTTTCATATTGGGCGTTCAATTCGTTTATTTGTTTTGACTTTTCAAGGGTAAAAATTGAATCACGCATTAATTGAGATAGCTGAAGATATTGCCAGGCTTTTTCAAATTGATTTTGCGCTTTTGCTGCTTCAGCCATTTGTTTGAAATTAGTAGATAGCAATTCGGGGTAGCTCATTTTTTCAGCAAGAGAATTGCTTGCTTGAAAAGCATTTAAGGCCTCTTGCGGTTTCTTCATGGACATGTATAAAGCACCGAGATCGCTATACACCAATGCAAGTCCAAATGAGTCTTTTAATTGTTTACGAATAGAAAGACATTGCTGCATATAGGACATAGCTTCGTTTAATTGTCCTTTTTCGGTAAATAGTCCGGCAATGTTGTTGAGTGCATATCCCATTGCCACGGAGTCATTTAGAATTTCAGAAAGCTCTAAAGAATTGTGATATCGTCGAAATGCTTCGTCATAATCCTTTTCATATTCAAACACAACGCCACTTTCGTTCCATATAGTGGATATCCACACAGAGTCATTTTCTTTTCGGAAAATATCCATAGCACGATTGTAGAATAGTTTTGCCCGTTCTAATTCTCTTTGCTTTCTGTATAGTTTGGCTAAAGTGTTGAATGTAATAGCTAACTCATGATTTTGCTTGTATTGCTCAAAAAGTTGAATAGCAAAATAATATTGTTGAGCCGCTATATCGTAATTGCCTTTAAAATAAGCTGCTTCGCCTAATGTACGATGTAGTTTGGCTAAGGTAACAGTGTCCTTTAATTGTTGCGCTAATTGTAATCCTTGATTGGCTAAGGTTTCAGATTGGTTTGCAGCAGAATTGGCAAATCGTTGGGATAATTCATCAAGCAATCTTAGTTTTATGGTAGGGCGCATTTCTGTGGTAAGTGCTGCCCTAAGTGAATCTGTTTTGATATTTGCTTTTGTTTCAGAAAATAAAATAAGAAACAAGAGCAAGCGTAAAATAAGAATTGGGGTATGGCGCATATTAATTAACCAATATAAAGGAAATATTGGCTTGTTAAAAATAAGAAAGAGGTGGAGTAGTTCCACCTCTGGCATTGTTTTTAAATAAAAAAAGTCTATTTTTTTGGATCGCCTAAATTTGATTCGTTTTTGTTTGAATAGTCTGTGCAGCAACTTTTATTAAAGCAGTTTCCGCTGGCACAGCCAAATGCAAATATTCCCATTGCAGCAAAATATCCACCAAACACAACGCCTAACCATTGTTGTCGCCAAATAGAATCTATCAATATGGCACTTCCAACAACTAAATAGACTACACGTCTAAAATTCCAACCTGTCAATAAACTCTGTTTCATAGTGTGAATTAATTTGCTTATTTATCTAAATAGGCGGAGTACATCCAAACTAATTTTTCCTGCTCACGAATGTAATCGCTCATTAAAGCATTGGTTCCTTCATCGCCGGCATCCGCAGAAATCTCAAGCAAGGCCCGTTGTTTTATCAAAAGTGATTGAAAAGATTTCAAAATGATTTTTATTCCAGTTTCAGGGTCTGAAATGTTTTTTGCACTTTGTAAAGTTGAGTTGCTGAGATAGTCCTCAAAAGTGTGAAGTGGAGCTTTGCCAAGAGTCAGAATTCTTTCAGCCACCTCATCAACTTTTATCAACAAATTGGTGTACAGCTCTTCGAATTTCAGGTGCATTTCAAAAAATTTATTACCCTTGATATTCCAATGTAATCCACGTGTATTTTGGTAAAATACCATGTAATCTGCCAGCAACTCATTGAGTTTTTCTGCAAGAGTTGTTGCTTTTTTCTTTTCAAGCCCTATTAAATTCATAAAAGTGTTTTTAGAAGAAGCGTTATGAAATTTTTGCTTTCAATGAAGTCCATCCGCCACCATTATAGACTTCTGAAAATCCGTTAGCTTTTAAAATGCTTTTTGCTGAGGCACTTCTCATGCCGGAGGCACAGCAAGTGACAACCGGTTTGTCTTTTTTTATTTTTGACAGTTGTCCGTTTAGGTTTTGTAATGGAATGTTGACAGAACCTTTTATGTGTCCGCTATTAAATTCGCCCGGTGTACGCACATCAATAATTTGTGCACCATTTGAAACTAATGCTTTGAAGTCGGTTGAAGGTCCTATACCGAGCATTTTTTTGATGGTAGAAAACATAGATTTGCTATTTGTTGATCATTGCATTTACATCTAACCAGCTACCGCCATTTGAGCAATTTACACCTTGACTTTTCAAGAAATCAGCAGCTTTGCCGCTACGGGTTCCACCTGCACAGCAAAGTACAATTGGCTCTTTGATTGCTTTTATTTCTTCTATGCGAGCTTCGACTTCATTTAAAGGAATGTTGAGGCTACCGGCTACATGTCCACCCATAAATTCATCGGGACGACGTACGTCAATGACTACTTTGTTCATTGTTTTTAGATTTTTTGGTTTGTGGTTCAGTTTTTTTAAAAGTATTGACTAATAAAGTGCCCATTAGTATTCCATAAGCTGTACTATTAAATGGTTTAGAAGTAATAGCACAAGTGCCACTTGCACAGCCAATAAAGTAGTAATAGGCATATCCGGCTATTCCTCCAAGAATTGCTCCAAGAATGGTAAGCCGATATTTTGTCAGAAGTTGCATTAGTTCAGGGTGTTTGTGGCAGTCGGAATGTTTGAAAATATTTCAATGCCGTTATAAATAATTTGCCAAGTTACGGGCATTATTTTTTTGAGCATACTGCTTACTCCACAAATTTTTTCTTGCGATGTCATTACAGCATCAAAGGCTGCCTGCTTATCTTCTTCGTTTCCTTTCATTTCATAAACAAGATGGGCAGCCACATATTCTATTGGTTGTTGTTTGCTTATTTCGCCACTTACTTTTAGGTTTAATTCTTGTAATTCTTTTCCTTGTTTGCGCAACAAAGCAATTACATCCATTCCCGTACAACCCGATAAGGCAGTTAGTACAAATGGTTTTGGAATTGGTCCGTTGTCTTCGCCCCCTACACGTTCCGGTGCATCCATGATGATGGTGTGTCCGTTAACTAAAGCGTTGAATTGCATTTTGCCCATCCATTGAGCGTCTATTTCATGTTTCATTTGAAAATTGTTTTAAGATTGGTTGTTGTGAATTTATAGTTCCTACTTGAATGATTTTTAAGGTTAGGAAACTGCGTTTCTGATAGTGATTAGGAATGGCGTTTTGTAGAAATACCAAAAGGAAAATATAAAGGACAAAATCGAACAAATGCAGTGATCAGAGCTATAATGCCCACTACACCAAGAATGACATTGGCAATGCTGGAAAGCTTTCCTGTTGCAATAATAATCCCAATTATGATTGCTAAGACTATTCGGATGTTGCGGTCGGTTGTTCCGATATTTTTTTTCATCGCTTCCTTTTTTGATAGCACAAAGGTGAAGCGTTTAGGGCAGTTATCTGGTGACTTTCGTCACAGTTTGTTGAGATGGTTTTAAAAGTCTTTTAAAAGTTTGATTTGGCTTCGATAGAGTAGTAGTTTTTTATCGTTTTCTAATCGCTTTAATAATCGAGAAATCACTTCGCGTGATGAAGCCATATCGGTAGCTATTTCTTCGTGAGATAAGTTGATTAAGGAAGAATTCGTAGCACGCGATTTTTCACGAAGATAATGTATCAAACGTTCGTCCAATTTTTGAAAAGCCAATTGGTCAATAGCATTGAGTAATTCATTGAAACGTCCACGAATGGTGCGCATTACAAAGCTTTTCCAAGAAGGATATTTGCTGAGCCATGTATCCATAGCCGATACGGGAATGGAAAGATATTTGATGTCTGTTTCTGCCGTAGCTCGAATTTCACTTCGTTCTCCTTGCATACAACAAGTAAAACTCATAGCACAGCTTTCTTTTGCATGGATATAATATAGTAAAATCTCTCGGCCGGAAGGGTCAATTCGAACTACATTCATGGTGCCGGAAATCAAAACCGGAATATCTGAGACGGTTTGGTCAATTTCAACAATGATATCTCCTGATTTAGTCTCGTGTACAGTGTTTAACAATTCCATTTCAGCAAGCAATGCCGGCTCAAATATTTCTTTGAATTCAAGTGGTAGTTTCATAAAGAAGTAAAGATGGGCTATTATTTTGTATTGAATTAAAATAAACGCCACGAGGTGCAAATTTAGGAGCCTTTCGAATGGATGATGCCTGAAATGTTTTTGGGATGTTTATCAATTCGCTTTTTCTTTGTCGTTTCTATGATATTTATATCTGCCTGCATAATTACTTTTAATGAAGAGCGCAACATAGCAAGGTGTATTCAAGCCCTAAATGGCGTGGTAGATGAGGTGATAGTAGTAGATAGTTTTTCTTCGGATAATACGGTTGAAATAGCTAAGAACCATGGTGCACGTGTGCTTCAGCGTGTATTTGACGGCTATGGTACACAAAAATATTTTGCACAACAACAAGCTCAATACTCTTGGATTTTGTCGGTAGATGCAGATGAAGTTGTATCGCCCATGCTTGCAGAAAGCATCAAGTCCATAAAAGAAAAGCCCGATTGTGACGGGTATGAGGTTGCAATTTTACCTAATTATTGTGGGCATTGGATTCGCCATTGTGGTTGGTATCCGCAGCCTAAGTTGCGTCTTTGGAATAAAGAAAAAGCATCCATGCAGGATAGTAAAGTACATGAAGGAATAGCTTTTCATGAAGGGACTTCTGCTAAAATCAAGCGATTAAAGGGCGATTTACTGCATTACAGTTATCATTCTATTTCTGAGCATCTGCGAAAGATTGAGACTTATTCTGAAATGGCTGCTCAAGCAGATGCTGCCCGTGGTAAAAAGATAAGCCTTCTTAAACTTGTTTTGGCTCCTCAATGGCAATTTTTTAATGACTTCATTTTAAAGCGTGGTTTTTTAGATGGATATTGGGGGTATATAGTTTGTAAAAATTCTGCTTTTGCCTCTTTTGTAAAATATGCTAAGACCCGGCAATACGCAAAGATTTAAAAAGGATCGAGCGTATTATTTTTTTTAAAAAAGAACAAGGCAGAAGTTTCCATCTTTTTTAGGGATGGCAACTTCTGCCCCATATTGATTTTCGTTTTTAAAGGCTATTTCCAACCACCGCCTAATGCACGATAAATGTTTACCATCGCATTCATTTGTTGTTTTTTAGTTTCTATCAATTCAAATTTAGATTCGAGCGCATCTCTTTGAGTCATCAACACTTCCATATAATCTGCACGAGCTGATTTAAACAAGTCGTTGGCATATCCTACAGACTGTGTAAGTGCCTGTACCTGTTGATCTCTAAGCTTATAACTTTTAGAAAGATTTTGCATTTTAGAAAGTTGATTGGCTACTTCTACATAAGCATTGAGCAGTGTTTTTTCGTAGTTGTAAGCCGCTTGGATTTGTTTGGCATTAGCATTAAGGTAATAGGCTTTGATGGCATTACGGTTTACTAAAGGGGTTACTAAGTCTCCAATCAGTGAATAGGCAATAGAGGCTGGTGCTGAGAAAAAATAAGAAGGGTTGAAAGCCTGAAGCCCAGCTCCTGCATTGATTCCCAGCGAAGGATAAAATTGGGCTTTAGCTACTTTGATATCGAGTTTTGCAGCTGCCAGTTCTTGCTCCGCTTGTCGAATATCTGTTCTGTTTTCTAACAATTGAGCTGGAATTCCCGCTTTGGGCAACGTAGGTGTTTCATCACTTAAGCCTTTGCTACTTCGGGCTATGTGTTGCGGAAACCGACCTAAAAGGAAGTTGATTTTATTTTCTGTTTCCACAATTTGTTGCTGAACATTGTATTGAAGGCTTTTTGTTTTTGCTACTTCTGCTTCAAAACGACTAACTGCTAATTGTGTTACACGTGCAGCGTCCATTTGTAATTTTACCACTTGCAAAGCACTACTTTGAATTTCAATATTCTGTTGAATAATTTCCAGTTGGTTGTCTAAAGCAAGTAATTCATAGTAACTGTTTGCTACTTCAGCCACCAGATTAGTAGTGACGAAATTTTTCCCTTCCACTGTTGCCAGATAGCGAAACATGGCAGCTTTTTTGGCATTTCTTAGTTTGTGCCAAATGTCCACTTCCCAGTGAGCCACAAGCCCAAGTGCTAAATCACCAAGAGGGTCTGGCATTTCTTTTCCCGAAACAATTTCGGTGTTTGCTTCCATAGCCCCTATGTTTGTGTAACGACTTGCTTTGTCGAAGCCTGCGCCTGCTCGTAATCCTACACTGGGAAGGTATTCGCCTTTCCTGATTCGAACTTCGTTTCTAGCAATTTCTATTTCTTGAAGAACGATACCTAATTCTTTATTATTTGCCATTGCTGTGTCTATCAGGTCTCGCAAATAAGGGTCGGGAAAAAATTTTTGTCGAATTATTTCAGCATCAGATTGATTGCTTGTTTCAGAAATATTGTACAGTTTTGGAGTGCTTCTATTTTCCGTTTTAGTAAGGCTATGCGGAATGCCGCAAGCAGACGTAAGTAAAGCCAAGACAGCGATTGGCCAAAAACGCATATTGCTATTATTGAACATTGTTTAATTTTTGTTGTTGAAATTTAATCTTGGCTTTTATCAGCGAACTATGGCAAAACTTTTTTTTGCTTTTGAACTCTAAGAAGCCATAGTTCGCTTTGTTTATTTATCAAAAACTATTTGTTAGAAATAAACAGCATGTTGACACTTTATAATTCTGAGTTTCGGTCTTCCGGCTGAATAGGAAGATTGGGTTTTTCCGGTTCATTTTTGTTAAGCTTGATCTTAATTAATTTCCATTTTCTTTCTTTTTTCTTTTTCTTACCAATGCCTTCTGATAAAGGACTTTCATGTTCATCCCGAATTAACTTTCTACCTTCTGCCATTTTACCGAAAACATAATACAAACCCGGAATGGCTATCACACCAAATAGGGTTCCCAACAACATACCACCGGCAGATGAAGCACCAATTGTTCTATTCCCAATAGCTCCTGGTCCGGTTGCAAAAAGCAAGGGGATAAGTCCGGCAATAAAGGCAAATGAAGTCATTAAGATGGGTCGGAATCGCACTCTTGCTCCTTCGATTGCTGCTTCTAAAATGGAGGCACCTTGTTGATTTTTTTGCACCGCAAACTCAACGATTAAGACAGCATTTTTACCTAATAAACCTACTAACATAACCAAGCCGACTTGTGCATAAATGTCGTTTGATAGACCCATTAATTTGAGTAAGAGGAGCGACCCAAAAATACCCACCGGTAATGATAGTATAACGGCAAGCGGCAGAATGAAGCTTTCATATTGTGCTGCCAATACTAAATAAACAAACACAAGTACGATTAGGAAAATATAAATTGATTCGTTTCCACGAGCTACTTCATCTTTTGATAAGCCCAGCCAGTCAATGTCGTATCCACGAGGAAGGGTGCTTTTGGCTACTTCTTGAATCGCCTTGATTGCCTCGCCGCTACTGTACCCTGCTGCCGGTGCTCCGTTTATGGCTGATGAGGTGTACATGTTATAGCGAGTGATTTCGTTTAGCCCTTGTGTTTTTTTCATTTTCAAAAAAGCAGAGTAGGGAACCATCTCATCTCTATTGTTTTTCACATAAAGATTGAGAATGTCCTCGGGCAGCTGCCGATACTCGGGTGCAGCTTGTACATATACCTTATAGAAATTGCCAAAGCGAATAAAACCTTGTTCATAAGTACTGCCAATCAATATAGACAGGTTTTCCATTGCTTTTTCAACCGAAACGCCTTTTTGCATGGCAGCTTGGTTGTCAATTTCTAATTCATATTGTGGATAGTTTGCGGCAAAAAAGGTAAATAGTCCGGTTAACTCTTTTCTTTTTCGCAGAGCAGCCATAAAATCATCATTTACTTTATTGAAAGCTTTATAATCATCTGAGTGTGTTTTATCTAACAATCGAAGTGAAAACCCTCCAGCAGCACCATATCCCGGTACGGCTGGTGGTTGGAAAAATTCAATATTAGCACCCGGAATTACTTTAGCTTTTTGCTCTAATTCTTCAATAATTTCTTGAGCATTATGTTTTCGTTTACTCCAATCTTTTAAATTGATAAGGCAAGTTCCTGCGTTTGAACCGCGACCTTCCGTAAGCACTTCATAACCGGCAAGAGATGAAACGGATTCAACACCGTCCACTTTTTTTGCAATTCCTTGAAGTTCACGAGCAATGGCATTTGTCCTTTCTAAGGTGCTTCCCGGCGGTGTTTGAATAATAGCATAAATCATGCCTTGGTCTTCATTGGGAATAAATCCGGAAGGCAAAGTTTTGGATGTAATCCAAATGCCGGCACAAAATGCAATCAATATACCAAATGTTACAGACCTTCTGTTTACAATGATGCGAAGCAAATTCGTGTATCGTCCCGTTAACTTTTCAAACCATCTATTGAAGGCATCTAATAACCTATCAATGGGTGATTTTTTTCGGGGTTGACCATGTGTGTTTTTCAAAATCATGGCACATAAAACCGGTGTTAGTGTAAGAGCCACAAATCCTGAAATGACAATTGATGTTGCCATTGTTATGGAAAACTGGCGATAAAATATTCCTACCGGCCCGGTCATGAAAGCAACCGGAATAAACACAGCTGTCATCAATAAAGTAATAGCGATGATTGCACCACTAATCTCGTTCAACACTTGCTTTACAGCTTTATAGGGCGATAAATTTTCTTCAGCCATTTTAGTGTGAACAGCTTCAACCACCACAATGGCATTGTCCACCACAATACCAATAGCCAACACTAAAGCAAATAAAGTGATTAGGTTTATCGTTAGCCCGAATAGTTGCATAAAAATGAATGCGCCAATCAATGAAACCGGCACTGCAAGGGTAGGAATCAGAGTGGAACGCCAATCTCCAAGGAAAAGAAATACGACAATGGCAACAAGAATGAATGCTTCCAATAATGTGTGTAAAACCTTGTCAATAGAAGCATCGAGAAAGGTTGAAACATCATAACTGATTTGGTATTCCATGCCGGGAGGAAAGGAAGATGCTTTAATTTCATCTAACTTTTGTTTTACTTCTTTAATAACCTCGCTGGCATTACTTCCGTAGGTTTGCTTTAAAGTGATAGCGGCAGAAGGATGTCCATCCATATTAGAGTAGATGTCGTAGAATTCGCTTCCTAATTCTACATCTGCAACATCTTTTAGTCTAAGCAATTCACCATCCGGATTTGATCGAATGATGATGTCTTTGTATTGCTCCGGCGTATTATATCGTCCGGCATAAGTCAGTACATATTCTAAAGATTGAGAACGCTTGCCGGTAGCTTGCCCGATACGCCCCGGACGGCCAATAACGCTTTGATGCGCTAAGGCTTCCATCACTTCATCAGTCGAAACATTGTAAGCACGCATACGGTCGGGTTTTAGCCACACACGCATAGCATACTGTCGGCTACCGAGGATTTTAGCAGCACCCACACCGTTTAGGCGACTTAGTTCGGGTAGGATGTTTACACTGGCAAAGTTGAAAAGGAATTTTTCATCTGCTTTAGGATCTTTGCTATAAAGGTTGACATACATCAACATGTTGGGTGATGTATAACTAACGACTAAGCCTTCTCGTTGTACCAACTCCGGAAGCATATTGGTTACCTGTTCGATACGTGTCTTCACGTTAACCATTGCCAAACTGGGATCGGTACCCAAGTTGAATACGACTTGAATAGTCGCTTCACCGGCACTGGTTGCATCTGAGGTCATATATTTCATACCCGGTACACCATTGATGGCTTTCTCCATTTGAATTAAAACGGAGTTGACTAATACATTTGCGCTAGCACCCGGATAAGCAATGTTTACAACCACCATTGGTGGTGCGATGGAAGGAAATTGAGATACCGGAAGGGTATCAATGGATAAAAAGCCCATGAACACAATAACCACCGACAAGACGATGGCCAGCACTGGCCTTTGGATGAATTTTTTGAACATCTTGGTTCTAGTTTCGTTTTGTGAATAGAGAAATTATTCTGCTGTCAGTTTTAGATGAGATATGACTTCTTTAGGTTGTTCGAATTTGTAAGCTATCTTATCGTTGTCTTTTACTTTGCGCAATCCTTCTAAGAGTATTTTATCATTCTCATTTAGTCCGCTTGAAACGATGTATAAATCTTCCATTTCAGCACCCACTTTAATTTCAGTTGCTTTCACTCGGTTGTCACTGCCTACTACATACACATACTTTTTGTCCAGTACTTCAAATGTTGCTTTTTGCGGAATCAGCAAAGCATTTTTAACCTTTTTAGTCATTTCAATATTGCCTGTTTCACCATGTCTTAAAAGTCCATTTGGATTAGGAAAAGTGGCTCGGAATGGGATATTACCCGTTTCATTATCAAAATCAGCTTCTATGGTTTCTACCACGCCCGGATAGGGGAAAATTTGGTTGTTAGCCATGAGCAAATGCACAACTGGTTTTTCTTCTTCGCTTTTTCCACGATAGTCCAAATATTCTGCTTCAGGAACATTAAAATACACCCACATTTTGCTATTGTCTGCTAAGGTGGTTAAAAGGTCGCCTTCGCTTAATAAACTGCCCTGACGAACATGAAAGTGATCTATGATGCCGTCAAATGGAGCGCGAATTTGGGTAAATTGAAGATGGGTTTCGTTTAGGGCTACTTCTGCTTTTGCCTTGTCTAACTTTGCTTTTGCTATGGCTAATTCATTTGGCGAAACGACTTTGTTGTCTGCCAAATGTTTGGTGTTTTGATATTCAATTTGCGCCATATTAACCTCTGCTTTTGCTTTGCCTAACTCCGCTTCATATAAATTGGGCATAATCTGAAAAAGCAATTGTCCTTTTTTTACATGTTGCCCTTCATCAATGAATATTTTTTGGAGATAGCCCCTTTCTTGCGCTCTTAGCTCAATGTGCTGAATGGATTTTATTTGGCAGACATACTGATGTGTCAGCGTTGTGTCCATTCGAATTGGGCTGGTAACAAGTAATTTTTCATTTGCTTCTTGTTCTTCTTTTTTTGAATGGCAACCGGATGCAACTATGGCAACAGCGGCAGCGAAATACAGAAATGCACTCTTCATCCGAGGATATTTTGTTGGTTTTATTATTGAGTTAATTAGTGGTATTGCAGTATGTTTTGACTTTTTGTAAAAGCCTGCTTGGAAGAAAACGGGAATACTAAACCGTATGAATTTTGTGGATAACGTCTGTCGATATCAAATCGTTAGCAGCAGTTGCCATATTTGAAAAGGAAAAAGTCAATTCAATGGAGATTGGAATTACCAAGTTTTCAAGTTGGCACTATGTAACCTTGGCATCCTAATCAACTATTGTTTTGCAACAATTTTTGAACAGACGTTGATGGGAATCAAACACGAAAAGTGGCAAAATAGATGCAACGGTCATAAACTGGTATGCGTTGCGATTTGAGGAAATGAAAATTATAAACGCCAATTGAGGTTGACTCTTTAGTCAGAAATTGATTGGTAGATAAATAGGCGACCGTAAGGGCTGTAAACGTTTTAAACCCTGATCCTGCATCATCATCTTCCTCTTCATCATCTTCCGGCAAGGTAGATTTTGTTCGTGGTGCTTTGATGATATGAACCGTGCGTTTGATGGTTTCTCCACGATTCAGATGCGCATCTGAAGGCTTTACTGCAATCCTGCAATTGATGCCGGCATTGGCAGAAGATGAACTGCCAAGATTACCCAAAAAGAGTACGTAAATGAGAACGAAAAATCGAGCGAGAAGCCGCATATTGCGCCCCAAAAGTAGAACGAGCAAAGAGATGTTGAAGGAACGATAATGTTAAAATTCTATTGAGCCATATTTTGGGGCTTTCGAACGGTTCTAAAAAAGTCCATGAATTTGGGCATCAATCCGACGTACTACTTCAGCAAAATCTTCATCTTTATTTGCAAAATCAAGATTGTCAACCTCCACAATTAATAAAGGACCATCCATGTATTTGTCAATCCACTTATTGTAAAATTCATTGAGTCTTTTGAGATAATCCAAACGGATATTTTCTTCATATTCACGACCTCTATTTTGAATATTGTCAACCAACTTGGGAATAGAAGCTTTTAAATAAATCAGTAAATCTGGCGGGCTAACTAAATTTTTTAAGGTGCTAAAAAATGAGGTGTAATTTTCAAAATCACGAGCCGTCATTAATCCCATTTCATACAAGTTGGGTGCAAAAATGTGCGCATCTTCATATATGGTTCTGTCTTGAATAACGGTTTCATTACCTTTTCTTATGCCAATCAATTGGCGGATTCTGCTATTTAGAAAAAAGATTTGCAGATTAAATGACCACCGGTGCATATCCTCGTAAAAGTCCACTAAATAAGGGTTGTGGTCAACGTCTTCAAAATGTGGTGTCCACTTGTAGTGGCGGGCCAACATGTTGGTTAAAGTTGTTTTACCGGCACCTATATTACCTGCAATAGCAATGTGCTTGATGTTTGTTTTTGGCATAGATGTATTGGGCAAAAAAGAGAAGATAAATGTAGTCGAAAAGTTTCTTTAGGAAAGGTAATAAATAAACACTTTTTTTGCTCGAAATTTTTACATCAATAGTAATTAATTCCAATCATTCTTCGCGCTGCGCTTAATGTTGCAGTGGCACTCTCTCTGGCTCTTTCTGCCCCGTCTTTTAATATTTTTCGTAAGAGGGTTTCGTCTTGTTGCAGCTCTTTGGCTTTATCTCGAATGGGTGCCAAGAATTTTATGACATCTTCTGCTAATTGCTTTTTCATATCGCCGTATCGAATGGTGCAGTCATTAAATGCAGTACGATATTTGTTTACTTGCTCTGGATCCGACATCAAGCCCATGAGCATAAACAAATTGCTAACATAGTCCGGCATGATACTGTTAGGCTCCGTAGGTCCTGCGTCAGACTTGGCTTTCATGATTTTTTTACGAATAGCATCATCATCATCGGTCAGATAAATGGTAGCATTTAGGTTTTCGCTTTTGCTCATTTTCCCATTGCCATCAAGGCTTTGAATTTTGATAAGTTCGTTGCCAAAATTGAAGGGTATTGGTTCTGGGAAAAGATCTCCATAACGACTGGCAAATCTCTGTGCAAAATTTCGTGCCATTTCAAGATGTTGTTCTTGATCCTTGCCTACGGGAACTTTTACAGCACGATGAATGAGTATGTCAGCTGCCATCAAAACAGGATAAGTTAGTAATCCGGCGTTTACATTGTCCGGTTGTTGGCGCACTTTATCTTTAAATGTGGGTACCTTTTCTAATTCACCCTTGTAGGCTAACATATTCAGCATCAGATAGAGTTCCGGAATTTCCGGAATATCGCTTTGAGCATAAAGTACTACTTTATTGGGGTCTAAACCACTGGCTATATTTTCTGCCACTACTCGAAATACGTTTTTCTTCAGATCCTCGGGCTTAGGATGTGTCGTTAAGGAGTGATAATCGGCTACAAAAAAATAGCAATTATAGTCATCTTGCATTTTTACATAGTTGCGCATAGCACCAAAATAATTTCCAAGATGCAAATAGCCGGTAGAGCGAATACCGCTCACTACAATTTCTTTACGCATAACGGCGGCAAGATAAATTCTTTGCTCGACATGAATTTTGTCAAATTGCTCAACAAGCCCATTTTTTTCTGTTTTATGAAATTGAGTTGCTGTTTTTCTTATTTGCACGCTTAGATTTGTTTGCATTTCAAACGGATAGTGTCCAATTTGTAAGCCTTGAATAAACAATCGGTATATAGTTCATTGGTAAAAAATGCGGGTTACATTTTTTTTTCCAAACTTTTCCCCGCCTTAGGTGCAGTGGTGGTATTGGTTGTTTATTCTCGTTATTTGCCAAGTAATGTTTATGGTACTTATCAGGATTTATGGGTCAAACTTTTATTGATTGGTACAGTTGCTTATGCCGGTTTGCCAATTTCCATAATAACTTTTAGCCCTGTTGCCATTCTTTTTTTTTGGAATCATATCTCTAATCGGTTACGCTGGGCATTGTTGGGTTGGTGTTTGTTTTGGACAATTTTATTTGGATATCTCAGTACGGTTTCTATATTCTTAGGCATTTTATTGATACTAATGTATGTAGCCAATGCCATACAGGAAGCGTTGTTGATGTCGGCGCAAAAAATGAAAACCTTGGTTTGGATAAATTTTTTGTATGGCTCTTATTTTATACTACTCCATCTTTTCTTTTTATCAACCTTCAATTTGGAGTCTTTAATGAGATGGCTTGCCTTGGGAATGTTGATACGATCCGCATGGTTGTCTATGGTTATTTTTCAGTATTATAAAGCTGTTGAAGTTCCAAAAATCCATGATGAAGATTGGCATAAGGCTTGGCGATTATGGTTGAATCTCGGGCTGTATGACTTGTTGCAAACGATGATGCGATATGCAGACAAATTTGTGCTGGGTTTGTTTTTGTCCACTTCTGTTTTTGCTATTTATTTTAATGGTTCACAAGCCGCAGACATCCCATTTTTGCCCTATTTTTTGGGTGCTATTTCTACCTCCGTGCTATTGCAATTAAGTTCGGTTGAAAAGGGACATCGTAAGGCTTTGGACATTATGCGAAATATGGGAATTGTTTTAGCCGACGTAGTTTTTCCTTTATTTTTCTTCTTGCTTTTTTTTCGTGAAGAGTTGTTTTCAGTAGTGCTGAGTCCAAAATATTTATCTTCTGTTCCGGTTTTTACGGTAGCTATTTTTTCACTTCCGTTGCGAGCTTATAATTACACTACCTTATTGCAACATTTACATCGAGGAGACCTTATCAATCGCGGTGCTTTAATAGATCTATCCGTTACGCTTTGTTTGGTATATCCTTGTTATCACGTATGGGGTTTGCCCGGAGTTCCATTTAGTTTTGTATTGGCTACTTATGTGCAAGTTGGATTTTATGTGTACCATATTCAACGGATTTTACACACTTCGATTACTGCTTTTTTACCTTTAAAAAATTGGATAAAAAAGATGTTTGTAATGGCAATCTTGTTTTTTTCAGTGCATTATATTTCCCTAACAACACTTCATTCAATTTCGATCTTGATAGTGGGATTAGTGTTATTTATGTTTACGGTTATTGTTTCTTTTTTCTGGGACAGAAGAAAATTGCTTCGTTAACCTTTTTTTGTTTGGGTAGCAATTAAACGATAGGCGCGTTTACCAGTTAAGTAAATGATGGGTTGTTCAATTATTTGATAAAGCCAAAGTGGGAGAAATCGAAAAGCACTTTGGATTCCCATTTTCACCAACAGTTTACTATTAAAAATTCTTATGAAAGGGAAATTATCGGTAGGAAAGAGATTGCATATTTTGGCTTCGGTGAAAGAGTGTAAATGGGCATTGTGTGGTGTCTCTTTATTGCAATGGATGCAGAGAGAAGTGCGTATCAGCTCGTTGTAAGGAGTGGTAATAATCAGTTTTCCTCCGGGTTTTAACACTTGGAAAAGGGCGTGCACAAAGGCTTTGGGGTCAGGAACATGTTCTATAATTTCAGAGGCTACAATACAGTCTATGGAATTGGCGGCAAAGGGTAAGGCAAAAACATCGGCGACTAAGGCTTCGTGTGAAGGGTGGGGGATCGTTTTTTTAGCCCTGATAGGATTGATGTCTGAAATGTCCATGCTAATAACCTTTCTACCTTTTGGGGTAAGCATTTTTGCTAACCAAGCTCCTCCACAACCTACGTCTAAAATCCATTCTGCAGCAAGCGGAATTTGATGTAGAATTTGTTGATGCAAACGATTTATTTCAGCTAATTCAATCGTATTTTTCGATGTTTCGGTGTAATCATAAACGGCAGCATCAAGTTGATAATGTGCTTTGTAGTCAAAGGGTTCAAAAGTATCTGAAGACGTATTTGATTCGGAGAGTTTAGTTGTAGGAGGAAGTAAAATAGGTACTCCTTCTTTAAATGGAAACGAATCTTGGTGAAACTCGTCACTCAGGGTATTGCTTTGCTCATGAAAATAGAGTGGTGTCTTTAATGTAGGATGCACCAATAGTTGAAGAAACGACAACGAAGCCATTGAGCAAAGATATACTTTGGTGAATGTGAAGCATATAATTATGACCATGACATTTTAGTAGTTTTATGAAAAATTTATTTGCTTGAAGACGAGCAGAGCAACGCCTCATCAGGTCAACAACACTGGATTTACTTCTATCAGTAACACGGAAGGAGCAAGGCTTACAAACGCTGACGGAACGCTCAATATGCGTAAAACCGGATTGCCACCATGGGAGTTAATTAGCATTTATCATACGCTTATCCACATGGATCGGAGGCGGTTTTTTTTGTTTATTTTTTTGTTTTATGCAATAGCGAATATGCTTTTTGCTTGGGGATATGTATTGATCGGAGTGGAGCATTTGGAAGGTGTATCAAATACGGGATCCGATGGCATGAGCGGATTTTTACAAGCTTTCTTTTTTAGTTCGCAAACTTTGACCACAGTTGGATATGGGCACATTAGCCCTATTGGTATAGCGGCCAATTCATTAGCTGCTGTTGAATCCTTTTTAGGTATTCTTTCTTTTGCTTTAGTTACAGGCTTATTATATGGACGATTCACCCGTCCAAAAGCTTATTTAAAGTTTAGCCAACAAGCTGTTATTACTATGCACAAAGGCTTTCGAGCAATCATGTTTCGATTTGCCAGCAGTAAAAATAATCACTTAACGGACGTAGAAGTGCAATTAAGCCTTGCATTTCATGTTAGAGAAAATGGACAACGGACCACTCAATTTTTTTCCTTAAAACCGGAAATGTCAAGAATCAATTCTTTAGCACTTAGTTGGACAATTGTGCATGTCATGAATGAGGAAAGCCCATTTTGGGGAATGAGTTGGACAGAAATGCAAAATGTCCAATTTGAGTTATTGGTTTTTGTAAAAGGGTTTGATGATCATTTTTCAAATCAGGTTCAACAACGAACATCATATACAGTAAATGAAGTTATTTATGGAGCCCGATTTTTACCGACTTTCAGACGATCAGACGATGGTAAAACAACCTTTCTGGAGTTGGATAAAATTAGCCTTTATGAAGTAGTGCCATTAGCAGAAGAATTTACTGCAACTGAATGATAATACACTAATCTAATTGAGTTTTCTTTCTTTTCCATTTATCTCTATTACCTTAGCAAACAGTATTTCAAAGAATTCATGCGAAAGAAAAAAATTGCGTTGCTTGCAGGCGGCTATTCAGGAGAATATGTGATCTCTATACAAACTGCTAACACTATTGAAAAGAACTTAGACCAAAATGTTTATCAGGTTTATAAAATTGTGGTAACACGTGAGGGTTGGTGGCATCAAACACCAGAAGGGATAAAAGTGGCTGTTAATAAAAATGATTTCAGTCTAATGATCGGACAAGAATCTGTTCATTTTGATTGTGCTTTTATAGCCATTCATGGTACACCGGGCGAGGACGGTAAAATTCAAGGATATCTTGACATGTTGCAAATACCATACACCACTTGCAACTCCATAGTTTCGGCTCTTACTTTTAATAAAAGCTATTGCAATAAAGTAGTCAAGGATTTTAAAGTAGTCAACATTGCCAATTCAGTACACCTGATCAAAGGGGAGGCATTTAATGTGGGTACTATTGTTGAACACTTAAGATTTCCTCTGTTTGTAAAACCCAATGAAAGTGGCTCCAGTCTTGGAGTTAGCAAAGTGAAAACAGTAGCTGAGTTGTTGCCGGCTATTGAAAAAGCCTTTAATGAAGACAACCAAGTTCTGATTGAAGAATTTATAGAAGGAAGGGAATTGACGATAGGGGTTTATCGAATAAATGGTAGCTTGAATACCTTACCTCCTACGGAAATTGTAAGTAAAAATGAATTCTTTGATTACGAAGCAAAATATACGCCTGGTGTAACTAATGAAATAACACCAGCACTTATTTCTGATGATATTCTTGAAAAACTTAGTAACACAGCCGGATATATATACCGCCACTTGAACTGTAGAGGCGTAGTTCGTATGGATTTTATTCTTCAAAAAGAAACTAACAAACTATTTTTTCTGGAAGTAAATACAATGCCCGGACAGAGTGAAAACAGCATTGTACCTCAACAAGTACTTGCCGCTGGACAAACTTTAATTGACTTTTATGGGGCACTTGTAGAAGATTGTTTAAAAACAAGTTTGACTTAAACTTATTACATTACATCTTTGCCGTTTTGGCTTATGGCTCAGGGACTGAAAAAATCTTTTCTTTTTAATTTTCTCGCAGTGCTTATTCTCTGCGGTGTACTGTATTTTTTGTTTTTTGCCAGTTTGGGTATTATAACACAACATGGACAAGAGTCTAAGGTACCCAACTTGGTTGGAAAAAACCTAAAAGAAGCTCGAGCAGTTTTAGAAAAACTTGGCTTTGAGGTTGATGTGGATTCATCTTATGAACCAGATAAAAAACCCTTTGTCATATTGTCACAAATGCCTGATGTCAATGCAACTGTGAAAGTAGGAAGGTCCATTTTTTTGACCGTAAACAAAGCGGAACCTCCTATGACCCCCATGCCTAAACTTACCGATCTTTCTTATCGAAGTGCAGTCTTGATTCTAAATAGCAGCCGTTTAGTGCTGGGTGATACGCTGCATCGCCCTGACTTTGCAAAAGGTACCGTCCTCGACATGCTGTTCAAGGGCAAACCTATTAAAGCAGGTGATATGGTGCCGCAAGGCAGCAAAATTGATTTGGTGATAGGAGAAGGTTTTGGAAATGTAGAATCAAATGTGCCTGATGTCATTGGCATGAGTGCTGATGAAGGAATCGCGATTCTCAATGGAAATGGACTTACCGTGACCACCATTTGGGATGGTGCTATTGTTGATTCTGCCAGTGCTATCATTTACAATCAAACGCCTTCACCGTTTAACGAATTGGATGTACCAAACAGAATTAAAGAAGGGGATGTGATTGACATTCGCATCAAGCAAGATCCTACCAGTGATGAAATGGAAAACAATAGAAGACCGGCAAACAACGTTAATCCTCCGGCTACACCGCCAACACCATGAAAATAAGATTTGTATTTGCTTTCCTTTTTTTTGCACATCTAAATTCTTTGCAGGCTCAAGAATTTATTGCTCCATTAAATTTTAATCCATGGGTTAAAACGAAAACAGCAACATTATTTGCAAAAAAATCAACCGCATTAACACTTCCTTTCTTTGATGATTTTACCGGCTATGATCCGATTCCGGACAATGCCAAATGGATGGATCGAAGCACTTATGTCAACAACACCATGGGCTGGAATCCCATTAGTCGTGGAGTAGTTACTTTCGATGCTTTGAATGCACAGGGAGCACCCTATGATTCCATAAACCCATTTCATTTGCTTTATGCTGACAGCTTAACTTCCCAACCTATTGACTTAAGTATAAACTCGCCCGGAGATAGTATTTATTTAAGCTTCTTTTTTCAGCCCCAAGGAAATGGATTTGCACCCGATAAGCCTGATTCGTTGATGCTTTATTTTAAAAACTCGGCAGATAAATGGATAAAGGTTTGGGCAACTACCGATACCACCTTGCGCCCTTTTAAACAAGCCATGATTCCTGTAACGGACAATTCATTTTTTCATGCCGGTTTTCAATTTCGATTCGTCAACAAAGCAAGCATAAACCTCAACGATGACATTTGGAATGTAGATTATGTGCGCATGTACACGGGCCGAAACGTCAATGATACAGCTATCAACGATATTACTACTACCATTCAACCAACTAACTTGTTGAATGACCTTACCTCAATGCCATATCGCCATTTTGTAGCGAATACAATTAAAGAATTAGCTACTCAACATAGTTTTTGGGGAATGAATTGGTATAATACACAACAATCAGTTGTTTATGGCTATCAAGCTCGCGAAGCTATTTCAAATACTACTTTATTTTCCGGCACACTCAACAACGGAGTTTTGGGCACTTACGCTTCTAATCAATATACATTTCCTACTTATTCACCCAACTTTACTGCCGGAAACCCTTACCAGCTTGTGGTCTTCGAAAACAAATATTTTTTGGGAAACCCCGCAGCATCCGACCCTAAAATCAATGACACCATAATTTTTCGACAAATTTTCGACAACTATTTGGCTTATGATGACGGAACTGCAGAAAAAAGTTATTTCCTTAAACAGTTTGCCACCTTACCTGCAAAAACAGCTATTGAATTTCACTTGAATCAGCCCGATACGCTCCGAGGAATTGCTATATACTTTGGCAGACAAGTTCCTATGGCTTTCAGTAAATTTTTTGATGTAACCGTTTATGGAGATATAGCTGTGAATGGTGGATCGAATAAAATCCTTTATACAAACCCGACTTCCTATTTACCGGGATATGTTGACACCATTAATCATTTTTGGAATTATCGTTTTGATACACCGGTTGCCTTACCAGCCGGAACTTTTTATATAGGCACTACACAACCGGCACAAAGCGGAAGTGATAGTTTGTATTTTGGATTAGATGTAAATAGAGTAGGTGGAAATCATCTTTATGTGGATTATCAAGGCTTTTGGCAACCCAGTGTGGTGCAAGGGGCATTGATGATTCGTCCATTGTTAGGTCAACCTATTATTGGCACAGATGTACAAAAAATTGCTTCAGCCAAACAAATAGATTGGTCTGTTTTTCCCAATCCGACAAACCAAAAAATCCAATTCTCTCTTCCCTTAAACCAACACTATCTCATGCAGATATTAGATTTGCAAGGTAAAATATTAATAACCCAAGAAGTGCAAAATGAGAAATGGATTGATATTTCAACACTTGCGCCGGGCGTATATTTCGCTCGCTTGTTAGACAATATGCTCATTTCAGAACCAAAGAAAATTGTAAAATATTGAATCATGCAAACTATAACTGTTGAAGAGCTTAAATCAAGATTAGATGCCGGCGAAAAGCTAAATGTAATTGATGTTCGTGAACCCAATGAACATGCACAATTCAATATTGGCGGGACATTGATACCACTTGGTCAAATAATGTCTATGCAAATAGATGACCTAAATGGATTGGAAGATCAGGAATTAATCGTGTATTGCCGGTCTGGAAATCGTAGTGCACAAGCGTGTTTGTTTTTGGAAACAATGGGATTTAAACATTGTATCAATTTGATGGGAGGAATGAATGCTTGGGAAGACCAATTTGGAAATAAAAATGCCTAAGTATTTAAATCTATCTTTTGCCTGATTGAAGTTTATTAAAGATGCACGAAATAGAACCATACTTTAATTGGAGCCATTTATATAATGCAGCCGAAGACGAACGATCTCCATTTTATGGAAATGAACATAGTGAGTTTGAGTTTTCCAACACTATTTACAATTACTATATTCACCCACAATGGGATGAATTTGGTAGTCGAACGCTTTATTTGAAAATTCTTTTTGCCGATTATGATCTCAATTTTGCCATCATTGAATTGATTGGCGAATGGAATGATGCCATTGAGAACGACATCATGCAGCTCAAAAGATCCGTCATTGACCTGTTAATTTCAGAAGGCATTTTTAAGTTTATTCTCATTGCAGAAAATGTCCTCAATTTCCATAGTAGCGATGCCGAATATTATGAGGAATGGTATGAAGATATTAAGGATGAAGGCGGTTGGATTGTTGCCATCAATATGCCCGAACATACCCAACATGATTTTCAGAAATTGCACTTAGATCGTTATATTCATTTCCTTCAAAATGAAAATTGGCGCACCTTTCAGCCTCTTCATTTCTTTCAGGTTATAGATAATACTATGCTGAGAATAGATTCCGGAAACGAAAAGATAAATTAAATGTACAACACAGAAAGAAAGTTATTTTTAAGTCATTTTCTTTTTAAAACTCACGAATTATATTTGCACAGTCATTCAGACACGAGCAAATTGTCATAAAAATGTCTGAAAAAAATCAACCGTATAGCAATGAATTGGAAACACTATTTTACCACTTCTGTAGGACGAAAATTAGTAATGGGCTTCACCGGATTATTTCTCGTTCTTTTTTTATTAGTACACTGTTACGTCAATTCCATGATTTTCATTAGTCGAAATGCCTTTAATGCAGCGGCTGATTTTATGGGAACAACGGTTGCTATCCGAATCATGGAAATAGGACTTTTTGCAGGTATTATCCTCCACATTATTCAAGGATTGATGTTAGCTCGCATGAACAAAGCTAAACGTTCAGTAGGCTATGCCACCAATGCTACCAATACCAAACAAGTTCCTTGGTATAGTCGCTCTATGACTTTGCTGGGAACTTTAGTAATGTTGTTTTTAATCATGCACATCAGCCATTTTTGGATTCCATCACGCATTACCCATGATTTGAACGCTACTAAATTGCCAAATGGGGTAGAAACCCATGATTTGTTTCAAAAAATGCTCGATGTTTTTCAATCTCCTTTAGTAGTTATTTTATATTTATTAGGCGTAGCTTCTTTGGCTTTCCATCTGTTTCATGGCTTCTTTAGTGCTTGCCAAACAATGGGCTTCACCAGCCATAAGTACAAGAACTTTTTAAAAGGGTTCGGTATCGTTTTTACGGTGATTGTTTGTTTACTTTTTGCCGCCATGCCAATCTCTATGTACATGGGGTGGGTAGCTTAGAATCGTTGCCACGCCAGCATTTTAAGCTTCTTTATCATTTCTAAAACATTAAACATCTTTTTGAAAATGCCACTTAATTCTAAAATACCACAAGGCGAACTTTCTCAAAAGTGGACCTCCTATAAATCAACTTGCAAGTTGGTTAACCCTGCAAACAAACGCCAACTGGAAGTGATTGTTATCGGTACGGGTTTGGCAGGTGCATCTGCCGCGGCCAGTCTTGGAGAAATGGGCTATAAAGTAAAAACATTTTGCTTTCAAGATAGCCCACGTCGTGCACACTCTATTGCCGCTCAAGGGGGTATTAATGCAGCCAAAAATTATCAAAATGATGGCGACAGCACCTACCGGTTGTTTTATGATACGGTAAAAGGTGGTGACTATCGTTCTCGAGAAGCGAACGTGTATCGTTTGGCTGAAGTAAGTGCCAATATTATAGATCAATGTGTGGCTCAAGGTGTGCCATTTGCACGAGAATACGGTGGCTTACTCAGCAATCGTTCTTTTGGCGGAGTGCAAGTTCAACGCACTTTCTATGCTGCCGGACAAACCGGTCAACAATTGTTGATTGGAGCTTATCAGGCATTAGAGCGACAAGTTGCACTTGGCAATGTAACCCAATATTCTCGACACGAGATGTTGGAAGTTGTAATCATTGACGGAAAAGCAAGAGGTGTCATTGTTCGCAACTTAGTAACCGGTGAATTGGAACGTCATTTTGGTCATGCAGTTTTACTTTGTTCAGGTGGCTATGGTAATGTTTTCTACCTGTCAACAAATGCTATGGGCAGCAATGTAACGGCTGCTTGGAAAGCCCATAAAAGCGGGGCATTTTTCGGAAATCCTTGTTTCACACAAATTCACCCTACATGTATTCCGGTAAGTGGCGACCATCAATCTAAATTAACGTTGATGTCTGAATCACTCAGAAATGATGGACGAATTTGGGTGCCTAAAAAACAAGGCGACACACGAAAACCTAATGAAATTCCGGTTGAAGAACGTGATTATTATTTAGAAAGAAGATACCCTGCATTCGGAAACTTAGTGCCGCGAGATGTGGCAAGCCGTGCTGCAAAAGAGCGTTGTGATGCCGGTTATGGTGTAGGTTCCAGCCGTCAAGCAGTTTATCTTGACTTTGCTTCTGCCATTGAACGATATGGAAAAATCGAAGCCGGAAAACATGGCAATCACAATCCGGATGCTGAAACCGTTCGTCAATTAGGTGAAGAAGTGGTGAAAGAAAAGTATGGCAACCTTTTCGAAATGTATGAGAAAATTACTGGTGAAGATCCATATAAAGTACCCATGAGAATATATCCGGCAGTACACTATACAATGGGCGGTCTTTGGGTTGATTATGAACTCATGACCACTGTACCCGGACTTTATGCTTTAGGTGAAGCAAATTTTAGTGATCATGGTGCAAATCGTCTTGGTGCTTCTGCTTTGATGCAAGGTTTGGCAGACGGCTATTTTGTTATTCCATACACCTTAGGAAACTATTTAGCAGACGATATTCGTACAAAACCAATTCCCACTACCCACGAAGCTTTTGAAGCCGCCGAAAAGAATGTCAGAAATCGCATTGAAACGATGATGAATATTAAGGGTAGTGAAAGCGTTGAAAGCTTTCATAAACGTTTAGGAAAAATCATGTGGGACAAATGCGGTATGGCTCGTAATGCTAAAGGATTGGCTGAAGCAATTGAAGAAATTAAAGCTTTACGTAAAGAATTTTGGACGAATGTGCGAATCCCGGGCGAAATCAAGGAATATAACCCAGAACTGGATAAGGCGGGTAGAGTAGCCGACTTTTTAGAACTGGGCGAATTGATGTGTAAAGATGCGTTATATCGTTCAGAAAGCTGCGGTGGACACTTCCGAGAAGAGTCTCAAACCGAAGAGGGAGAAGCCTTGCGCAAAGATGATGAATTTACTTTAGTTGCTGCGTGGGAATATAAAGGTGATAGCAACTTTGAACTTCATAAAGAAAACTTGACTTATGAAGTCATGCACTTAACACAAAGAAGTTATAAATAGAGTTAAAAAGAATAGTCATTCAAAACTAAATTTAAAAGATTTTTTGAATAAGGTTACAACTATTGATTGGCTAATACTTTTTCGCAAAAGAAAATTTTTATCTCAACATTTAATACTAATACCAAGAACATAAAATACTAATCATGGAGCATTATAGCATGAACCTCACCCTCAAAGTGTGGAAGCAAAAAAATACCCAATCAAAAGGTCATTTTGAAACATTCCAAGTTAAAAATATTTCTTCTGAAATGTCTTTTCTTGAAATGTTTGATGTTTTGAATGAACAACTTATTGCTGAGGGAAAAGAACCCATAGCCTTCGATCATGATTGCAGGGAGGGTATATGCGGCATGTGCTCCATGTATATCAATGGTCGTGCACACGGACCTTGGCATCACACTACGACTTGCCAACTTCACATGCGTGAATACAAAGACGGCGATACTATTGTCGTAGAGCCTTGGCGTGCAAATGCCTTTCCTGTAATTAAGGATTTAGTAGTGGATAGACAAGCCTTTGATCGAATTATTCAAGCAGGTGGTTACATTTCAGCCAATACCGGAAATGCTGTAGATGCAAATTCTATTCCTATTGAAAAACATAAAGCGGATGAAGCCTTTGCTGCAGCAGCTTGTATCGGTTGCGGTGCTTGTGTCGCTGCTTGCCCAAATGCGTCAGCTATGCTCTTTTTATCAGCTAAAGCCTCTCATCTCTCACTCCTGCCACAAGGAGATCCAGAAAGAAAAATTCGTGCCGTCAACATGGTGGAACAAATGGACAAAGAAGGCTTTGGAAGTTGTAGCAATATTGGACTTTGCGAAGCATCTTGCCCTAAAGGAATTAGCCTCGAAAATATTGCTCGCTTAAACCGTGAATATCTTGGTGCCGTTTTTGGGGAAGGTGGTGACAATGCCTAATATAGTAGTGTATTTATAAATAATACTGAAATTTCATACCTGATTTGTTAGTAGTGTTTTACACTTCTGGCAGTATTGAATATTTATACTCATTTTGACCTCTCAAAATGGGGATGTTTGCGTTATAATCCTTTCAGAAATCTTTTAAAAAGTGAACCACTTGCAACTTTACATAATATATTATTGCTAATACTTATAGGTATTTCTATGAGGAGGGTAGGGTGTCAATCTAATATCCTTACTGTCTTTTTGGCTGTCAGTTATTTTGTTTGAGTAGATTTTTTTTCTTCATTTTCTTTCCTTCCGTCAATTTGGCAAATGTATTATGGCTTGGAACAGCACTTGATACCAAATGAGAAAACAAATTTCCAGATGCAAGAAAAAGGAACAATTTCCATTCATACCGAGAACATTTTCCCCATCATTAAAAAATTTCTCTATTCTGACCATGAGATATTTTTACGAGAATTAGTGAGCAATGCAGTTGATGCTACACAGAAATTAAAACGTCTTGCCAGTTTAGGTCAGTTTAGTGGTGAAGTTGGCGATACTACTATTGAAGTTTCCTTTGATGAAACTGCCCAAACGATCACTATTGCCGATAAAGGGATTGGCATGACGGATGAAGAAATTAAAAAATACATCAATCAAATTGCTTTTTCCGGTGCTACTGAATTTATGGAGAAATTTAAAGAAGCCAACGATGCCAATGAAATTATTGGTCGCTTTGGGTTAGGCTTCTATTCTGCATTTATGGTCGCTGACAAAGTAGAAATCCAATCTCTTTCTTATCAACCCGGAGCCGAGCCTGCAAGCTGGGTTTGTGAAGGCAGTACCGAATTTGAAATTTCAGAAGGAAATCGTTTGCGTAGAGGTACAGAAGTTATTCTTCATGTAAACGATGATAATAAAGAGTTTTTGAATGAACATCGCCTTCAACAGATTTTAGACAAATACTGCCGCTTTTTGCCTATTCCTATCAAATTTGGCATCAAGACAAAATCTGTGGCAGATGGTGAAGATGCAGATGGCAAAACAAAATACAAGGAAATTGAAGTGGATAATATTGTGAATACCACTTCTCCTCTTTGGACCAAAACACCCGCAGACCTCAAAGATGAAGACTATTTGAGTTTTTATCGCGAACTGTATCCGATGACTGAGGAGCCCTTATTTTGGATTCATTTGAATGTTGATTATCCCTTTAATCTGACGGGCATTCTTTACTTCCCTAAGGTGAAAAATGAATTGGAATTGCAGCGCAATAAAATTCAACTCTATTCTCGCCAGGTTTTTATTACCGATGAAGTAAAAGATATAGTGCCTGAATTTTTGATGTTACTCCATGGTGTGATTGATAGCCCAGATATACCGTTGAACGTTTCACGAAGTTTTTTGCAGGCAGATGGTAATGTAAAAAAAATCAACAACTACATTACCAAAAAGGTTGCCGACAAGCTTCTCGAATTATTTAAGGCAGACAGGAAAGCTTATGAAACCAAATGGAATGACATTGGTTTGTTTGTAAAATATGGCATCATCAGCGAAGAAAAATTTGAAGAAAAAGCTAAGGATTTTACGTTGCTAAAAAATACAAACAATGAATATTTCACAACAGAAGAATACCATCAAAAAGTAAATAGCACACAAACAGATAAGGACGGAACCTTAGTGTTTCTCTACGCATCAGATGTGCAAAAGCAAGATAGTTTTATTCAAAGTGCTAATCGAAAAGGGTATGATGTATTGGTGATGGATGGACCATTAGACACACATTTTATCAGTCATTTAGAAAGAAAAGGAGAAAAACTTGCTTTGAAACGTGTGGATGCAGATGTGATAAATAAGTTGATTGAAAAGGAAGAACATTTTGAAGATGTGCTGACTGAAGACCAACGCAATACAGTGAAAGAAATTTTCACCAAAGCCATCAACAAAGGAACTATGCAAGTGGAAGTAAGTGCGCACAGCCCGCTTGAAGCACCGGTTACCGTTACGATGGATGAATTTATGCGGCGCATGAAAGATATGTCTAAAATGGGAGGTCCTTATAGTTTTTATGGTTCAATGCCTGAAAACTACAAGGTTTCAGTAAATGCAAACCATCAGCTCATCAGCAAAATTTTAGGCACAAATGACGAAATACAGCAAGAAAAGTTGGCGAAACAAGCATTTGATTTGGCATTGCTTTCGCAGGGAATGTTAACCGGTAGCGACTTGACAGAGTTTGTAAACAGAAGCGTTGCCTTGATATAAGCAACTAACTTCATCGAAATTTATTTTTTAAGTAGCACCATGACTAAGTTGTTGTGGTGCTCTTTTGTTTTTTATGGAAAATGTAAATGGGTGGTTAAATAGAAGTAAATTTCCCGTTAATAACCATAAATAATGTGGAAATAAAGACAAAGTAGAAGCATTTTTGTGCAAAGAAAGTTAAGCCAAAAAATAAATTGAATTTAATGGCTAATTTTACAACTGTATAAAGAGAGGGAGTGATTAATCAAAAGCTCCATGGATATCATTCAAAGAGAAAACAAATATTTCCTCCAACTTGCCAATGGTGAGATGGAGTTGACAGAACAACAGGTTAAAAGAAGGGTAGAGCGCGGTGATAAACTGCATGAATACTTACAAAAATTAGAACAACGCGAACCTGAGGTTCCCAAAAAGGAAACTGAGCCTAAGTCGGCACAAACCTTTATTACTTCTGGAAAATATTTTGATAATCTGATCAAAGAATTTGAGCAGATATATCTAACCAGTGATGATAAAGCGGAAGCCGAAAGAAAGCTCTTGCAATTTTGTCATAACGCTATTTCAAAATTGCACTTAGACCGAAAGAACCCTAAAACGGATCACGTAGTCATTGATTACTACATTCTTTCTTGGTCACGGCTTGTATCTTTTGTGCAAGGACTGGCAAATAGAGAGCCTGAACCTATCGTCGCTACTCAACCTGCGCCACAAGCCGCAGAAGCTGTTGTTGTTTCCAAGCCACTCAATTTATTGCGCCAAATGCTCATCTTGCAGCTGTTGCAGGCTGATGGATTATTTCCCATTAGCGATGCCTTGCAAGGTGTTTCACAAGGTGATATTTTAAGCATTGTTTCCGGTGTGTTAGATACAGACAAGGCAAGCATAGAAGATGCAATGGCTCAATCGTCGGCAATACTTTTGAAGAGAGGAATAACCCTGCAAAACAGAGAAGAAAGATTAGCTTTACTTGAAGAGCTTGATGAATATTTTGAAAAATTACCTTATTCCAATATTGTTTCTCGATTGAAACTGCTCATCAAAATATATAGAGAGCAAACTTGATTTTATAATGCAACAAGAGCACTATATAACTAATGCTATTCGATGAAATAGTTTTCTACTTTACCGTTATCTTGCACAAACGAAAACAGTAAATTACAATCATCGTATGTTCCGTTTTTTTGTGCGAACCCTATTTGGCTTATTGGTTGTTTCCATGCTCTATTTAGTAGTTTGCAAATGGATTTTTCCACCTGTTACCATCACACAAATGGGAGCCTTATTCGGTGGTTATGGGTTAAAGCGTGACTATGTTAATTGGAACGAAATTTCGCCCAATGTCAAGTTGGCTGCATTAGCCAGTGAAGATCAGTTATTTCCCGACCACGATGGATTTGATTGGCAGGCAATAGAAAAAAGCCTCGATAATCAACAATCAAATAAAAAAAAGAAAAGACCGGCAGGTGCAGCCGCCAGCACTATTTCTCAACAAACAGCTAAAAATGTTTTTTTATGGCAGGGAAGCGGGTGGAGTAGGTATGTTCGGAAAGTGCCTGAAGCGTTTTACACTAAAATGATTGAGTGGATATGGGGTAAAAAACGCATTCTTGAAGTTTATTTAAACGTAATTGAAATGGGGCCGGGGATTTTTGGTATCGAAGCCGCTTCTCGACAATATTTTCATAAATCAGCCAATAGCCTAAGCAGGCAAGAAGCAGCCATGATTATTGCTTGTTTGCCCAATCCTAAAAAATTTACAGTTGTTCCTCAAAGTAAGCGCGTAAAATGGCGCACGCCGGCTATCGTTCGGCAAATGAGCCTAATAGAGTCTGACCCTGATGTGCAAACATTGATTCATTAATCCCTCATTATGCCATTATTAAGAAATCTTTATCTTTCTTAAACTGGTTTTAATATCTTGACAACTTGCCTTTACCTTCGTCTTTTTTAGACTTTATGAGGCAAGGATTTTTATTCTTTTGTTACAGTATAGTTTTGATATTGGCATTGCCTATCAGCAGCCATGCGCAGCGATTCCTTACAGATATGATGGATACGTCCACTGCCTTGGGTCGGGGAATATATCCATTGTATCAAAAACATGACAGGCTAAGATTTGGTGGGTATATGCAACCTCAATTTCAATGGGCTAATCAAAAAGGATTACAAAACTTTAGCGGTGGTGATTTTTCTCCGAATTCTAATAATCGTTTTACACTTCGTCGCGGTCATGTAAGAATAGATTACGGACACTTTACGGAAGATGGAAAACCACTTGCATTGATGGTTTTTCAGTTTGATGGTTCGGAGCGTGGTGTTTTTATTCGAGATTTTTTTGGTCGTTTGTATGAAAACAAATGGGAAATGCTTTCCCTGACAATGGGCATGTTTGCTCGACCAATGGGATTTGAAGTAAACCTTTCTTCTGCTGAACGTGAATCACCCGAACGAGGCAGAATGTCGCAAATCTTGATGCGTACAGAACGAGATTTAGGAGCTATGATAACCATTGAAACCAGAAAGAAAAATGCGGCAATAAAAATGTTGAAATTTGATTTAGGAATCTTTAATGGACAGGGACTTTCCGGCTCGACCGACTATGATAGTCATAAAGATTTAATTGGTAGATTAGCTCTAAAACCTTATAAAATATCTAAAAAAGGTTTGCTTTTATCTGGTGGAATTTCGGGTTATTGGGGTGGCATAGTCAGCCAAAACACAGTCAGATACTTTATGGTTGAAAACGGCAGTACCTCTAATTGGTTTAAAGATTCCGCATCGGGAAATATGGGATTAGTAGCACCCCGTAAATACATCGGAGGGGATTTACAATTAAAAATTCCAAACCGTTGGGGAAATACGGAGCTTCGATTTGAATATATTCGCGGTTTGCAAACGGCAACGGCAACTACATCAGAAACGCCAGGTATTTATCCGCAAGCCGTAGGTACAAATAATCCGATTCCTTTATTTACACGCCCCTTTGCTGGAGCTTATTGCTATTTTTTACAAAACTTAGGCAGCAACAATATTTTGTTTGCCTTAAAATATGATTGGTATGATCCCAACACCAAGGCAAAGGGAAAACAAATAGACCCGGCAAACGGTTTTTCGGCAGCCGATATTCGATACGACACCTTTGGAGGAGGCTTGATTTATAATTTCAATTCTCATGTAAAATCAACCCTGTGGTATGAACAGATTCATAACGAAACCACTAATATACCCGGATTTACCACTGATTTAAATAGCCAAGTATTAACACTTCGAGTACAATACCGTTTTTGATTTTCATTGTTAATAAATCATTACCAATTTTACACAAAATCCACATCTTAACTCCTTTCAAAATAATTTTGTTCCTCAAGGTCAACTTAACTTTATGAGCTTAGCATCTGTTCTCAAAATTTTTCTTCCCAAAGATCGAGTATTTTACGGTTTGTTTGAAGAGGTAGCCCATGTACTTGGCGAGATGGCCAATGTTTTTGTTCAGGCTGTCAATGAACCGGATCCAGACCTTCGAGTAAAAAAGTTTAAAAGCCTTGAAGAGTGGGAGCACAAAAATGATGAAATTACCCACAAAATATTTATTGAGCTTGGGCAAAATTTTATTACTCCTTTTGACAGAGAGGATATTCATGCTTTGGCTACTTCATTAGATGATATTGCAGACTTTATATGGGCTGCTGCCAAGCGAATAACCAATTATTCTATCGAAGAGTCGGATGAAATTACCAAGCGATTTGCAGATGTCATTTCTCGTTCCGTCAATGCACTTAGTTCGGCAGTGCGGGAACTACGCGACATGAAAGATCTTCGAGCTATCACAAAGAGTTGTGTGTTGATTAATAGTTTGGAAAATGAAGGTGATGATTTGCTTGATATTTCCATGTCGCAGCTTTTTAATTCACAGACCGATGCTATTGAGCTGATTAAAATGAAAGACCTCTATGAACTTTTAGAAATAGTTACGGATAAATGTGAAGATGCAGCTAACGTAATTGAATCTATTATTATTAAGTACGCCTAACTTTCTTCTTTTTCACGCAATACTCACACTGCTTTTTTTATGACGGCGTTGCTTATTACAATTATCGTATTAGCGCTTATTTTCGATTATATAAATGGCTTTCATGACGCTGCAAATTCAATTGCGACGATTGTTTCAACCAAAGTTTTGACACCTTTTCAAGCTGTACTATGGGCTGCCTTATTCAATTTTGTTGCCTTTTTCATTTTTAAAGATCATGGTGTTGCTAATACGATTGCCAAAACGGTAAAAGTAGATTTTATCACCCTTCCAGTTATTTTGTCGGGTTTAATAGCTGCTATTTGTTGGAATTTACTCACTTGGTGGTTTGGTATTCCTTCTTCGTCTTCTCACACGCTGATCGGTGGATTTGCCGGTGCAGCCATAGCACATGCCGGTTTTCATAGCGTAAACCCCGAACCGGTTATCAAAACGGTAAGTTTTATTGTTTTGGCACCTCTAATAGGTATGCTGATTGCCTTTATAGTTTCTGTATGGTTTATCAACTCGTTTAAAAAAGGGGTTTTTCCTAAGCTGATTTCTATTTCAATCATCCTGTGTGTATTTTATGTTTTGTCAGCCATTATAGTTAACAAACAAAGTACTTTGATAGGACTTAAAACACAAGTTGTTGAAGGTCAAAACGGCGTATTGATTACCGATGTTCCGCATAAATCTGATGCACAAAAAATGGGCTTTAAAAAAGGTGATTGGGTGCTTGCTTTGGATAATATTCCAGTAGAAAATGAACGAAAGTTGGATAAGGTTTTGACCACTTACCATCAGCGAGATAGTATGCACATTTCAGTAGAGCGGGATGGGGTAATGAAGCAAATTTCCACAGTTTATAAAACAAAGTTCGCTTCTCATTTTTGGCAAACTTTTTTTTATGGCAGCAACTTCAAATGGATTTTACTCTCTTTTATCCTTGTCGTGATGGCCAGTTTTGCTCTATTTCTGAGCAGCTTGAACGTGTCTAAAGCCACCGTTTGGTTTAAACGATTACAACTTGTTTCTTCTGCTGCCTTCAGCATTGGTCATGGCGGAAATGATGCTCAAAAAGTTATGGGCATTATCACTGCAGCTCTCATTGCCAAAGGCGATATCGGAAGTTTTGAAGAAATGCCGGTATGGGTTCCTTTAGCTTGCTATACTGCCATTGCAGCAGGAACCATGAGTGGTGGATGGAAAATTATTAAGACTATGGGAACGCGCATAACAAAGGTAACACCTTTTGAAGGAGTAGCTGCCGAAACAGCTGGTGCCATAACCCTTTTTGTAACAGAGCAATTGAAAATTCCGGTTAGTACAACGCATACTATTACGGGTTCCATAATTGGAGTTGGAGCTACCAAACGGTTGTCTGCGGTGCGTTGGGGTGTAACTATCAATCTGCTTTGGGCTTGGATTTTAACTATTCCTGTAAGTGGATTAATGGCAGCAATCGTTTATTGGATTACTCGTTTGTTTTAGCTGAAAATTCCTTCGTTAATATGTTGTGTTTTCACCGATAGTTCTATTATCAACTTTTATACAACTTTAACTAACTCACAGTTGCTATTTATTCTCAGCAGACCTTAAAAGTAGATCGCCAATAGCTAACCGACCGTTGACGATTTGTTCCAAAATTTAAATAGACAAGAGTAATAGAGTTGTATTTAGTAGGAAATATTTTAACTATCCCTGAAAAGAATTGCTTTGCTGAAATCAAGTTATTTCCTACGATTGTGAATATGGCTACTGAATTTGAAATAGGAATGAGGCATGAGTTTTCAAATAGCTACGTATAAACTTGTTCCTTTTCATACTTAACATAATATAAATTATAGAACAGAAGTAGGGTTTAAAAAAAATGCGTCTATTTCAGACGCATTATTTTTATTGCATTGTCCATTAGGTAATATCCTATTAACAGCGCTCTATAGTCCAGTTAGCAACTGACGGGGCTAATTCTTTTTGAGATTTTCCACCAACAAACACACCTATATGACCACCCGGAAATGGATATTCCTTTTTATCCTTAGAGCCAATTTTCCCCATAATTGCTAAGGTGCTTGGGTTTGGAATAATGTTATCTTCCGTAGCATAGACATTTAAGTAAGGTACGGACATATTTTTAAGATCTACTTTTCTACCACCTAATTCAAATTCGCCTTTTATCAATAAATTGTCTCTAAATAGATCTTTTATATATTTCCTATACATCTCGCCGGCAATAGCTGGTAGATCACCTTTCCATTTTTCCATACGTAGAAAGTTTTCAAGCTTACTTTGGTCTTCAAGACTATCCATCACACCAAAATATTTACTGATGTTCATGCTTGGTTTTAACATGCCAAATGCGCTATCGATTTGCTCACCGGGAATTGTTCCAACACTGTCAACCATGGTGTCCACATCAATATATTTTGCCCATTTATACAACATGCAACCACCGTTTTCAAAATCAAATGGTGCTACATAAGTTGTTAGTGACTTTAGCTTTTCGGGATATAAAGAAGCATATATCATAGAAAAGGTTCCACCCTGACAAATTCCTTGCTTATGAATCTTATCTACCTTATGTTTTTTACGTAGGAAGTCAACCGCATCATTCATGTAGCCATCAATATAATCTTCCATAGTCAGAAAACGATCTGCTTTGGTTGGGTATCCCCAGTCCATGATATATACATCCAACCCTTCTTCAACCAACTTTTTCATTAGACTTCTATCCGGCTGAAGGTCAAGTACATCTTGACGATTGAGCATAGCAAACGAAACCAATACAGGTGTTTTGCACTTAGGGGGTGTGCTACGTAAGTAATGATACATTTTTACTTTATCCGATTGCCATACTAATTCTTTTGGCGTAGTAGCGACATCAACTTTTTCAATTTTTTGGAGTGTCTCATATCCTTTAGCTAATTTTTGCGTAGTGGAAATTAGTTCTTCCATCATTCCTGTGGGATTCCAATTCATTGATCTATTTTTTTTGCAAAGCTAAAAAGAGAAACGGAAAAATTTTGTAGATTTAGTTAAAATTCTTTATAGTTCTGAGTTAAGTTTCGAAAGTTTGAACAGGATTAAATCATAACCCTCCCTACCCTTGTCCATCTTTGTACATTTCAAGAATAGATCTTGTGCATGATAGATAAAGATCACGCCAAGTCGGTTGTTCGGAAAGTAGGCTCAAGTGTCTTTCTAACGTCAAAATATCATTTCTGCGTGCGGGTCCGGTTTGAATGTGTTTTGGGTCTTCTCCATTATTTATTTTTTCAACTGTTTGTTGAAGGATGGGTAAAAATAATTGAAAAGGCAGTCCATTTTCAGCACAAATTTGTTTGCTGATAGCGGCTAAATGATTGCCAAAATTGTTCATTAATACGGCGCAAAGATGAAGCCATTGTCGTTCTAAAGCCCTAACCTGTATAATTTTATTTGTAAGCGATGCGGCAATTTGATGAGCAATTAGTGTAGCTTGTTCATTATTACATTCAATTACAACCGGAATTTGTTTGTCATTTAGTGCCGGAGAAATGGAGTAAATAGGCCAGATGACACCTTTGTTTTGTTGAATAATTTGTGTGATTGTAGCAGAGCCGGCAAAATGAAATGCTGTTGTCTGTTCTTTTGGCAGTAATTTTGAAATAGGCTCAATAGCTTGATCTGAAACAGCAATCAAACAAACATCCGAAATGGGTAATTCACTTATATTTTCAACGAATTTTGTTTTTAAAAAGGAGGACAATTCTTTCGCCTTTTCTTGATTCCTTCCATACAACCCTACACATCGAATCCCGGCATCTGACAAATGATTAGCCAAATATTTTGCCATGTTTCCCGTACCAATCAGTGTATAGGTCATAGTTTATCTCTGTGATCTACAAAATACTTTTCCATCGTTTGTCGAACCCGTTCTTTTAATGCAGCCGTATCTTTGTGGGTCATTCCGTCTGTTTCTATCGGTTCTAAAAAATGAATATGTATGGGAAGCGGGCGTGCCCACACTTTACTGGTTATGGCAGGATATATTTTTTTTGTGTTGAAAATAATTGCCGGAATAATGGGCTTTTGAGCTTTTATGGCAGCTATGAATGCACCATCGTAAAAGGGCTGTAAGGGCTGATTGGTTTTATTACGAGTGCCTTCGGGATACAAGCACAAGTGAAGTCCTAAGTCCAACATTTCTTGCATTTTGGTAAAGCTCTCTCTCCTACTGTTTTCATTTTTTCTGTTAACCAATATTGAACCTGCTTTATATACCAATCCAAAAATGGGGATTTTAGCCATCTCGGCTTTAGCCAATGTTTTATTTGCACCGGGAATCCATGGAGAAGAAACAGGAATATCTGCTAATGAATTATGGTTTATCACCACAATATAATTTTTTCCTTTTTTAAAGTGCTTTTTCCCTTTTCTAATGACCGGACAACCAACTAAGGGTAAATAAATACTCATCCAAAGTTTAAAAACCGGATGCAAAACTTTGGATCGGCGGGGTTCTGAAAAAAGTGTAGATATCCATACTGGAATAGCCACTATTAGCATGGTAACGACAAACAAAAGAATGGCGTAAATGAAAAATAGGTATCCCAAAAAGTGTAAGATGCGTTTCATACTAATGACCAATCTATTGAATTAAGCCCGTTTTCTAATAGCCATTCATTGGCTTTGCTAAAATGCCTACATCCCCAAAATCCATTGTGTGCAGACAAAGGTGAAGGATGTGCAGCCGTCAAAATTAGGTGTTTAGAACTATCTATCAGGTTTTGTTTACTTCGGGCGAATGCTCCCCAAAGTATAAAAACTACATGAGGACGGCGGTCACTAATCAGCTGAATCACGCCATTGGTAAATTCATGCCATCCAATAGAACTATGCGACATGGGTTTTCCGGCTTCAACGGTGAGTGAAGCATTGAGTAATAAAACACCCTGCCTTGCCCATTTTTCTAAATTGCCATGCGGAGGAATAGAGCAACCGATATCTGCCAGCATTTCTTTATAAATATTAGCTAATGATGGCGGAACAGTAACACCCTTTTGCACTGAAAATGCTAAACCATGTGCTTGATTTAGCCCGTGATAAGGGTCTTGACCTAAGATCACAACTTTCACTTCATCAAATGGAGTTAATGAAAAAGCTTTAAAAATGTCTTGACCTTTGGGGTAAATGGCTTTCCCATTTTGTTTTTCAGCTTTGAGCCATTGAACAAGGTTGACAAAATAAGGCTGATCAAATTGATGTTGCAGCAAGAATTTCCAGCTTGACTCCATTTGTACATCCATGTCAGCAAAGGTAATAAAGCATCTATGCTTAAAAGCATTTTTGAGGCAAAACCTTTGTTTGCCTCAAAAAATGCAATGTTTTATTTTAATTGTCCTTTTTGTTGTTGTGCCTCACGAGTTGCGCGAGTTCGATTTGGGTTTGGGCGTTGGTTGTCAGGGTAATTATTAGAAGGTTGTGGTGCTTGAGGCGCACTTTTAATAGTTGTCGGTGCTGCTTTTGATGGTGTTGTATTATGAGGGGCTACTTTTGTCTGCGTTGAAGGAGTTGTTACTTTTTTGATAGGTGTAACAACCGCCGGAACTGCACCTTTAGACATGACACCAAAGTAGCCACAGAAATTTTTCAACCCTTTCTTTTGATAAAGCATCACCAAATAAACATCCGTTTTTGTTGGTGTAAAAGGATAAACAATATTGCTGGTTGCTCGTTCAATTTTTTCATCCAATTTTTTATCTTTTCCATCAAATAGTTCCATCGTCATTTTGTTGGAATTCTCATTACCTACATAAATTAATTGATAAGAAACACCGGCAACCAATTTTATACCAACCGGAATAGGTTCATTAGATTGCATTTTAAACATGCCTTCCTGAAAAAGGCTCAATCCTTGTTTGGAGAATTTTTCTTTTATGCCTTGAGCTTGTGCCTTAATAGCGGCATCAACACAATCTGTTTGGGGCTTTTGTGCAAACACATAAGGTTGGGCTAATAGGCAAAAAGCTATCGCAGTTAAAATTGACTTTGTCATATTCAGCGTTTTTAATCAGGGTGCAAAATAAGGCGGAGAATATCTCTTTCTATTTTCTATCCTTATCAATAACGCATTATTAACCTAAGAAAGCAAAGCACCAAATTGTATCTCGGTTAAAACATCTTCCACAAACCAAAAACTCATGTTTGCATCATTTATGTGCAATAGGGAGTTACCCGGCTCTTCATTGGCTATTTCTTCATCTTCTTCTACGTCTTTCCAGCCTTTTTTATCTATAAAAAGAAGTGCGTCTTTTTTGCTTTTACCTACTAAAGCAACACCGTCTAATGTATATTGGTCACTGCTTACAGCAATACTGGTTAATAGCCAATTATTTTCTTCATCAAAGGATAAGGATAGGTCTTGTTCATCATAGTGCCAAGCTTCTGTAGCATCATCATCTAACTCTGAAAGGTTATACTTTTCTTTTTCAAAAGGCTTTCCCAATAAGACTTCTACAGTTTCGCGCGGGCTGTCTAATTTCAAATCTCCAAGCCCAATTCCAATGTTTATTTCTTTTAAGTTCATACTCGATTTTTATTTTTTTTTGATTTACAATACCAGATTAGCCAAGCTATGTAGCTTGTCCGGTTCTAAGATTTGTGCCAATTGGATGCCGCTTATTTTTTTTAAATGAGAAACAATTTCAGCTGCTTCTATGTCGTTCGAAATACTACTTACTAACCATAAATAATCCAATTGTTTTATTTCCGGCAATAAAGGTTCATTTTCATCCTTTAATTTATAGATCGTATGACTACGATTGGCAAAAGGAAGGTCATACTTATAGACAGGATATACCATTGACCCCGTTGATACTGATGGAATGCAAATTTCATTATCCATATCTCTTGAAAAAGTAAAATCGAAATAGCGATTTATAGTCCAACAGAAATGATGAGCCTGCAATGCACTGGCAATACCGATAAGGGCTGCTTCTGCAAAAAAATTTTGACAAACAAGATCTATATCTAAGGTCAGCTTTAAAGACATGCCATCTTTTATTCTTACGCTCAAAAGTCCGTCTTCTTATTCTATTTTGCAACAAAATTGAAATAGAAATGATTGGCATTATCGTTCTCGTAATTTTAGTTCTTTTAGCTTTTTGTATGGTAAGTGTGCAACAAGGAACGGTTGCAGTTATTACCGTGTTTGGAAAATTTAAACGTATTCTACGCCCCGGACTTAGTTTTCGCGTTCCTTTTATTGAAAAAATTTTCAGTAGAATTTCCTATCAAAATAGGTCTATCGAATTGAAATTTCAGGCCATTACGCAAGATCAAGCCAATGTCAATTTTTCTGCCATGTTGCTGTATGCTGTGCTAAATCAAGATACGGAAACAATCAAAAACGTTGCCTTTAAGTTCATGGATGATCGAAATTTCATGCAAGCACTCATTCGATCTGTTGAAGGATCGGTTCGTGCATTTGTAGCTACCAAAAAACAATCAGAAATTTTACAATTAAGAACTGAAATTATCCTTCATGTAAAAGATCAATTAGACAAGCAATTAGAAGATTGGGGATATCATCTATTAGACTTACAACTGAATGATATAGCTTTTGATGAGACGATTATGCGAAGCATGGCACAAGTGGTGGCTTCCAACAACCTGAAAGCTGCTGCAGAAAATGAAGGTCAAGCACTCTTGATTACCAAAACAAAAGCTGCTGAAGCAGAAGGAAATGCTATTAAAATATCTGCTGAAGCAGAACGACAAGCCGCACAATTGAGGGGGCAAGGAGTAGCATTGTTTAGAGAAGAAGTGGCTCGAGGCATGGCACATGCAGCACAAGAAATGCAACATGCAAACTTAGATGCTAGCTTCATTTTGTTCTCTATGTGGACGGATGCCATTAAACATTTTGCTGAAAATGGAAGCGGAAATACTATTTTTTTAGATGGTGGAACAGATGGTATGCAACGCACTATGCAACAAATGATGTCTGTACTTCAAGGAAATTTGGGGAAAAATAAAGTTTAATCAACATTTTCAAGAGACTTACCAAAACTAAAATCGCTTTTCATAATTTTACCCTCTTTTTTAAAACGCTTTCATGATTGATGTATTGCTCGGTTTGCAGTGGGGCGACGAAGGGAAAGGAAAAATCGTTGACTTTCTTGCTGCAAAATACGATGTCATTGCCCGCTTTCAGGGTGGGCCAAACGCTGGACACACCTTGTATGTAAACGGGAACAAAATTGTCCTACATACCATTCCTTCTGGTGTTTTTCACCAACATTGCCTAAACTTAATTGGCAATGGTGTAGTGATTGACCCCGTCACTTTAAATAAAGAAATTGAAGCCATTGTACCTTTACAATCAGACTTGTTAAGTCGGCTCTTTGTTTCTCAACGTGCCCATTTAATCGTCCCCACTCATCGTGCACTGGATGCGGCTTCCGAGTCATCAAAAGGACATGAAAAAATAGGTTCAACCCTAAAAGGTATTGGACCTGCTTACATGGACAAAACCGGAAGAAATGGCTTGCGTGTAGGGGATATTCTTAGTAAAAATTTTCATCGAAAATATGAAGCATTAAAGGCTAAACATTTAGAGATTTTAGCTCGCTATGAGCATGTCATTAATTGGGAAGAATTAGAAGCTCCGTTTTTTGATGCTATAGAAAAAATGCGCTCACTTCAGATTGTAAATGCAGAATATTGGCTCGAAGATCAACTGAAAAAAGGCAAAAACATATTGGCAGAAGGCGCTCAAGGAAGTATGCTTGATATTGATTTTGGAACATACCCTTACGTTACATCCAGCAATACTGTGGCCGGCGGCGTTTGTAGCGGATTAGGCGTTTCACCTTCAAAAGTCAGAGATGTTATTGGCATCACAAAGGCATATTGCACTCGTGTAGGTAGCGGTCCATTCCCTACCGAATTGGTGGGCGAAGAAGGCGATGCTTTACGCAAAGCAGGGGCAGAATTTGGTGCAACAACCGGCAGACCTCGTCGCTGTGGCTGGATAGACTTAGTTGCTTTGAAGTATGCCGTGATGTTAAGTGGAGTTACTAAACTTATCATCACGAAAGCCGATGTCATGGATGGATTTAATCCTATCAAAGCGGCAGTAGCCTATAACATAGAAGGAAAGGTCACTAAAGAATTGCCTTATGATCTTTGTGATGTTGATATAGCACCTGTTTACAAAGAATTTCCCGGTTGGGATAATCCAATAGGACTTTGCAAAACTTTTGATGAGTTACCTGAAGTTTTTAAATCTTATTGTACTTATGTCGCTCAATATTTAAACACGAACATTGCTTATATCAGCAATGGAACAGGTCGAGACCAATTATTAAAAGTAATGTCAGAAATGCCAACCCCTACAAGATAATTCATTCAGAAAACAACCACCTTTTTTTAAAAAATATTTACGAGAAAAAATTGCTTTTTTTCAGCAAAAAAATTTGGCAAATTCGATAAACAATTAAAATTTTACACAGTAATTGTAAGAGAGTATGAGATCTGGTTCCACTAACACAAAGCCCACAAAAAAAACCACTACACCCAATAATGCCGGTGTAAAAAAGACAGCTTCAAAATCTGTTCGAAAATTAGAAGAAGAAGATGATGATGCACTTGAAATGAACGATGATGAAGAGCAAAAAAAGCCTGTGAAGAAGCTTTCTAAATCCACCACTCGAAATGAGGCAGATGAAGATGATGACTTTGATGATGAAGATGATGATTCAGATGAGTTTGAGGATGATGAGTTTGAAAACCAAGAAGATGAAGACTTCGACTTAGACAAGGAATTCGAAGAATTTGATATGCCCGCTTCTAAGAAAGGAAGTGGTGGTAAAAAGTCTTCCGGTGATGACGAATTTGAAGTGGATGACGAATTTAAAGACTTAGGCTTTTTCAATGAAGAAAGCGGCTTTGATGATGATGATGATGACTTCTAATAAGCAATTCGTTTGCAAAGAAAAAAACTAACAAAATCTCTTGCACCAAATGAATGGCGCATTTTAAAGAACCGAATGCTGAACTGGTCAACTCAGTTCAGCATTCTTCTTTTCTTAGATACCAACAACTATCCTCATTCTCATTCCCGTTATGAATGTTTGATCGGTGTCGGTAATTCATCCTTAGTTCCCGTTTCTGAGAGCATTGACGGGTTAAATATTTTAGCTAAACAACATCATCAAAATCCTGATTGGCTTTTCGGACATATTTGCTATGAACTAAAAGACCAATTGAATTCCAAAACTAAGAGCACAAAAATCCAAAGACATAATTATCCTTTAGCTCACTTTTTTAGCCCCCATACAGTTTGCTATATCAATAACACAAAAAGCCTATTATGTATTGAAAGCTTTGACGATCCTCAGAATATTTTAATTGAAATTTTAGAATCGTCTGAATCCTTATCAACTCAACAACAGAAAATTCAATTTTATCAACGCACCGATCAGGATCAATATATCCAAACGGTTTCAAAACTTAGAGAGCATATAGCTGCAGGTGATTGTTACGAAATTAATTATTGTTGTGAAGGTTATGCAGAAAATGTAAACATTGATCCGGTTAGTGCTTACACTTCTTTAACGACATTATCCTCTGCTCCGTTTGCTGCTTACTATCGGTTGGGAGAGCAGTATATGATGAGTGCCAGTCCGGAAAGATATTTGGTTAAATCCGGTAGCCAAATAGTAGCTCAACCAATGAAGGGGACAATAAAGCGCGGCAATGATAAAATTGAAGATGAACAGGCTAAAAATGCACTGCGAAACAGCATTAAAGAGCAGGCTGAAAACGTAATGATCGTTGATCTGATGCGTAATGATCTTGCCAGATCGTGTAAAGTAGGTTCTATTAAGGTTGATGAGTTGTTTGGAATTTATTCATTTCCTCAAGTACACCAAATGATATCTTCTATTTCCGGTATCCTGAAAGAGGATTTCACCATTTCAGATATTTTGCGATACTCATTTCCTATGGGCAGCATGACCGGTGCGCCCAAAATCAAGGTTATGGAATTGATAGAAACCTACGAAAACTTTCGCCGTCAGCTCTTTTCTGGCTCTGTTGGTTATATTTCTCCTGATGGAAATTGCGACTTCAATGTGATTATCCGAAGTCTTTTCTACAACCGTGTTACGCAATATTTATCTTATGCTACAGGAGGTGCTATAACATTCGATAGCGATCCGCTTAATGAATGGGAAGAAATGCGGCTGAAGGCAGCTTCCTTAGAACGAATATTTGCTTTTCATTAAAGTTGGACATGCAATCTCAAGGATAATATATTGACCGGACCTCGATCCTTATTAAAGCCCGGGTTGTTTACAAACTGATAATCACCGGTAAACCAAATTGGAAGACGAGATGGTTTATAGCTATAATAAAGTTCAGCAACGAATTCTGAACCATAATTTAACTTACTGTCGCCCAATACAAAACCATATCCACCATCAGCTAAATAGGTTCGATGGTCTTTCGATAATCCACTGGCTATCACGGCAACGCCTGCTCCATCTTCCTTTCTGCGCCACCATTCCCCGTTTAAAGAAATACCTAAAGATGCCGTTTGGTCAATTTCTGTAAATGCCCATGTTTCATTCTTGCCATCATTCCAACCTAATCGTGCAAAGGCACCAATGAAGTCCGTTATTTCTTGTTCTGCGTTAAGCCCCAAACCATATTTTGTTCGTGTAACACCAAATTGGCGGGTAGCCACAATATTTGGTGTGTCGGGCAACTGCGCCATCGCTATGCGATAATTTCCGGAATAGGCTGCATTTCGATAACCCAACAGTCGAACCATGCCTTTTCTTTGCCCAATTTTATAGCTATGCGAAACTTCGGCATTGATGGCATTAGCCTCTTTAAGATTGGTGTTTAATTTAGGTCCGTTTGCTTCAATAGGTTGGGCAGCTAAAGAAATTTTATAGTTCATGCTTTTTTGTTGAAGTTCAACTGTAAAGGCATAAGTATATCCTCGAACATCTGCAGCATAATCCCATGCACCATTATTCATGAACGCCCAATTCATAAATTGTGTTCGAGGTGAATTGCTGTATGTGTTGTTGTCAAACATGTCTCCTAAAGAATATTTTCCAACATAAATACGAAAGTAGTCTAAGGGAAACATGCCTTGAAATTGATTGGCATCGCTTTCGTTAAATTCTTCTCGATTACTTAGCGGAAACTCTTGCATTAAATAGGCACGACCTAAGAATAAAGTCGGCGAAGGATCACCCACACGAAAAGTTTCTCCATTAGAAGATGCGCCCATTCCGTATGCTCCACTTAAAGCACTGCCGCCGGCAAGTTCTGGGTTAAGATAAATGCTTGCACCTTTCCAAAGACGCATCGCAGCATATAATGTAGAGGTCAATGAATTTTGTCGTTCTCCAGATCCAAGTAAACTGTTAGTACTTTGATAAGGCGATCTAAATTGAGGCTTATATTGATAAATGTAGGTCGTTTGAAAATGAAATGAAAACCGATTATTTGAATCTTTAGGTAAGTTAAAATGGTTTGCCTTTTCAACTTGAGCAAACAGCATGGAAGGCAAAAAAACAAATAATGAGAAAATTAAAAAGCGCACGGAGGAGTTTTAAAAATGTGCGCAAAGGTAAAGGGTTTTATAATGGCTTTAATAACAAGCATTTCCTTATTTTGTCAATATATATCGAAGCGATTTTACCATTTGTTTGTGCCCATCAGGCAGCACAATTTTTATTTGATCAAAATAGGCCGTATCACCGGCTTTAGTTTTGAAGAAGATATTATTTCGTACAGAAGGGGTAATGGTATCGCCGATACAAAATTCAGTAAGGAAATCGGTCAGTATAATCAACTTGCCAATGGAATCTTCATAGAGATTTCGTTCCCCATAGCTAAACGAAAATCCATCTACTGTATAGTTTTTCCCAAAAGAGTCTTTTGCAGAAATGCCTTCTTTCAATAAGCTATCAAACGAAGCCTTTGAAATTTGTCCATCTCTTTGGCAGCGTTTGCCCAAACAGGCAAATACCATCGGTGCTTTTGATGTTTTGACGTTTGTTTTAGCTTTAGTAGTAACGTTTGTTTTCTGTGCGTTCAACCGTGTTTGTGCAGTTATAAGCATGAAGCAGAAAAAAAGAAAAATAATTTGTTTCACGGAAAGCAATTCAGTTTTTATAAAAAAAAGTTACTCAACATAATGAGCTTTCAACATTTAGTATAAATGCCTTTAAAGTTACAGTAAACTCAGGCTTTTTTCAATTGCTTCAATTTTAGCTTTTGCATCGGATTGTTTCTTTCGTTCATTTTCCAGCACTTCGGGCTTTGCATTTTGCATAAACTTTTCATTATTTAATTTCTTTTCAACACTTGCTAAAAAGCCATTCAAATAATTAAGTTCTTTATTCATTTCTGCTGCTTGTTGTTCTTTATCAACAGTTGCTGTTTTGGCTTCAATAAACAGTTTTTCAGTTTGTACAACGATGGCTATACAATCATTTTGAGGTTCGGAAACCAGTTGAACTTTTTCTGCATTTACCTGTCGAGAAATGACATCCTCTACCCTATTATAGAATTCGGATTTATTGCTTTCAATCCAAAGCTTAATAGACTCCTTGGGTTTCAGTCCTGATTTGTTTCTACAATCACGAACAGCTGTAATTATTTGCTGCAAGAGTATTCCCTCATTTAGGATTGACAAGTTTGACTGGGAAATAGTAAGTGGCATCACCATCAAGTCATGATTGGGTTCTCTTTGGGCTAATTGATGAAAAATTTCTTCGGTAACAAATGGCATAAATGGATGAAGCAGTTGTAGTAATTGCTCAAAAATGCTCAAAGTATCCGTATAAATTTCAGTAGGCATCGGCTTATCCATAGCAGGTTTCACCCATTCCAAATACCAACTACAGAAGTCATTCCAAATTAATGAATAGATGGTTTTCAAGGCTTCGCTCAACCTAAAATCTGCAAACATGGTATCTAATTGTAGGGATACTTCATGCAATTGAGCCTGCATCCATTTAACGGCAAATAGTTGTCCGTTTGTGGCAGCGCAATTTGAATCTTGTTTTTGTTCCCAGCCTTTTATTAAGCGAAGCGCATTCCACATTTTGTTGCAAAAAAAGCGACCTTGGTCAAGCATGGACTCATCATACAGCAAATCGTTTCCTGCAGGTGAAGCAATCATTACACTAAAGCGTACTGAATCAGATCCATACTCTTCAATTAATTGAAGCAAATCCGGTGAATTGCCTAATGATTTACTCATTTTTCTCCCCTGCTTATCTCGTACAATTCCGGTAAAGTAAACTTTATCAAAAGGCTTTTGCCCTCGAAACTCAAACCCTGCCATAATCATACGTGCCACCCAAAAGAAAATAATTTCCGGTGCTGTTACAAGTGTGCTGGAGGGATAGTAATATTTCAAATCTGCATTGTTTGGATTCTTGTTCCAATCAAAGACTTCCATTGGCCATAACCAAGATGAAAACCACGTATCCAATACATCTACATCTTGTTTCAATTTTTGATCCTTAGATGAAGGATTTTTTTGAGCATATTGTTGGTAGGCTTCTTCTTCTGTTTCGGCTACATAAATGTTTCCTTCGGCATCATACCAAGCTGGAATGCGCTGTCCCCACCAAAGTTGGCGGCTGACACACCAATCCTTGATATTTTCCATCCAATGCCGATATAAATTTTTGAATTTCGCTGGATAAAATTCAATACTGTCGTTCACAACTGCTTCCAGAGCCGGAGCAGCCATTTGATCCATTTTACACCACCATTGCATAGATAAGCGAGGTTCGATTACTACATCTGTACGTTCACTATATCCTACTTGGTTTTGATACTCTTCTACTTTTACCAAATTGCCGGCTTGTTCCAAATCTTGAACAATTTTTTTCCTTACCGCAAAACGATCTTCACCAACATACAATTGTGCAGCTTCGCTCATCGTTCCATCATCGTTCAAGGTATCTACTATTTGCAAACGATGCTTCTGACCAAGATTATAATCATTGATATCATGCGCCGGCGTAACTTTTAAGGCGCCTGTACCAAATTCACGGTCAATATATTCGTCGAAGATGATAGGTACTCTTCTATTGATTAATGGGACAAAACAAAATTTTCCTTTCAAGTGTGCATAGCGCGAATCTTCAGGGTGTACGCACACAGCAGTATCTCCTAAAATTGTTTCCGGGCGAACGGTTGCAATTGTGATATACTCCTCATTTTCAGTGTCTATTTTATATCGAACATGATAAAGCTTACTGTTCGTTTGTTTATAGTTTACCTCTTCATCGCTAAGTGCTGTTTTGGCTTTGGGATCCCAGTTGATCATTTTTACACCTCGGTAGATATAACCCTTGTTGTAAAGTTCAACAAACACACGAATGACAGATTGATAGTAATTATCGTCCATCGTAAAACTGGTCCGATTCCAATCTAATGCCAAGCCTAATTTTCTAAATTGCTGAAGGATAATGCCGCCATATTTTTCTTTCCATTCCCAAGCAAACTTTAAAAACTCCTCACGACTCAATTTATTTTTATCAATTCCTCTTTCACGCAACATGGCTACCACTTTGGCTTCCGTAGCTATTGATGCATGGTCGGTGCCCGGAACCCAACAGGTGTTAAATCCTTTCATTTTCGCACGTCGCAACAACACATCTTGCACTGTATTGTTTAACGCATGACCCATGTGTAAAACTCCGGTAACATTTGGAGGTGGAATGACAATACTATAAGCGGGTCTTTCATCAGGTGTGCTTGAAAAATAACCTTGTTTTTCCCAATGTTCATACCAATATTGCTCGGCATCTTGATGCTGAAAATTTTTACTCAGTTCCATGCTAAAAAATGAAGAGTGCAAATATAGTTGTTATAACCAATGGTAGGGCGACCGTGTAACAACAAACAGACGACTAAAAACGAAAAAAAAGTAAACTATTTTGACAGGTGAACACAGACATAAAAACGATACGACAAACGGACAACGAGTAAGCCGACACTCATTGCCTACCCTTCTGTGTTTTAATTTTTTTCCCACCGCACAAAATATTTTGAAATACGAAGTATTCACGAACACCTTAGAAAATAAAAGTGACGTGAGTAATTGCCACCGCACAAATGGCACATTTGGTTTTGCCCCACCCACAAGCCATCCCTTCGCAAAACCAAAAGAGCTAAAATTTTCCCACCGCACCGGCAAGAATGATAACTTTACAAATTGACAAAAACAGAGATAAATAATGTTTGAGCAAACCTTTAAAAATATAGACGATATTCTTCACAAAGACGCAGGTTGCGGCAGTGAATTGGACTATGTGGAGCAAACCTCTTGGATTTTGTTCCTCAAATATTTGGATGACTTGGAGAAAGACCGAGCCACAGCAGCCGAACTAACAGGCAAGACTTACACGCCTATCATTGACAAAGATTACCAATGGACAGTGTGGGCTATGCCAAAAAAGAAAAAGGCGGGCAGTGAGCTTGTCGAACTGGACCACCACAACGCCCTGACAGGTGACGACCTCACCGACTTTGTAAACAACAAACTGTTTCCTTATCTCAAAAAGTTTAAGCTAAGTGCCGAAAGTGCCGACACTATTGAATATAAAATTGGCGAAATTTTCAGCGAACTGAAAAACCGCATACAAAGCGGCTACAATTTGCGGGAAGTGATTAACCGAATTGATGAATTGCGTTTCCGCACCCACGCAGAGAAGCACGAAATGAGCCATCTGTATGAAGACAAAATCAAAAATATGGGCAACGCTGGGCGTAACGGTGGCGAATACTACACGCCCCGACCGCTCATTACCACTATTGTAAAAGTGGTTGCTCCAAAAATTGGCGACAAAATTTATGACGGTGCTGTAGGTTCTGCAGGCTTCTTGTGCGAAGCGTTCGACTATCTGAAAAACAGCAAATCACTTTCTACCAAAGAAACCGAGATACTACAAAAACGCACCTTTTACGGCAAAGAGAAAAAATCGTTGGCGTATATCATTGGCATTATGAATATGATTTTGCACGGTGTGGAAGCTCCGAATATTATTCATACCAACACACTTGCCGAAAATCTTGCCGACATACAGGAAAAAGACCGCTATGATGTAGTGCTTGCCAATCCACCTTTTGGAGGAAAAGAACGAGCCGAAGTACAACAAAATTTTCCGATAAAAACAGGCGAAACAGCAAGTTTGTTCTTGCAACACTTTATCAAAATTCTCAAAGCAGGCGGAAAAGCAGGTATCGTTATTAAAAATACGTTTTTGAGCAATACCGATAATGCCACCGTTGCCATTCGCAAAACCTTGTTGGAAAACTGCAACCTGCATACCATATTGGATTTGCCGAGCGGAACATTTACCGGTGCAGGAGTAAAAACTGTTGTATTATTTTTTGAAAAAGGCAAACCCACGCAAAAAATATGGTATTATCAATTAAACCTCGACCGCAATTTGGGTAAAACCAACCCACTGAATGAAAACGATTTGGCAGAATTTGTAACCCTGCAAAAAACCTTTGCCAATAGCGACAACTCTTGGACTCTTTCGGTGGCTGAGCTTGCCGAAGCCACCAATGGCACTTTTGATTTAAGCGTAAAGAACCCGAACAAAAAAGAAGTGGTTCGACTACGCTCACCACACGAGATTTTGCAAGAGATGAAAATGCTTGATGAAGAAAGTGCAGAAATCTTGGCAACTATTAAGAATTTGATATGAGTTTACATAGGGACAAATTGTCCCCAGATAAAAAGCAGAGAATAATATGAGCAACGAATTAACCATATCACAAAAACACATTGAAAACAAGATTTTCAACATTCGTGGTGTACAGGTAATGTTAGACTATCATTTGGCAGAACTCTACGAAGTAGAAACAAAAAGAGTAAATGAACAAGTAAAGCGGAATATTAATAGATTTCCAGAGTCTTTTATGTTTCAATTAACTAATGCCGAATGGGAAAATGTGCGGTCGCAATTTGCGACCAGTTCTAACCAGTCGCAAATTTTGCGACAGTTCAATAAAAAAACAGGAATGAAAAACGAAATTATACTATACAAACCAAACGAACTTTCTCAACACATTGAAGTAAGGATGGACGGAGAAAATGAAACTGTTTGGTTAAACCAATACCAATTAGCGGAACTATTTGAAACCGACAGAACTTCTATTGCTAAACACTTACAAAACATTTATACGAGTGGCGAATTAGATGAAAAAGCAACTTGTGCAAAAATTGCACAAGTTCGAAAAGAAGGAAATCGCTTAATAAAAAGAGATGTTTTAAACTACAATCTTGATGCAATCCTTTCCGTAGGTTACAGAGTTAATTCCAAGCAAGGCACACAATTCCGTATCTGGGCAAACCGCATTTTAAAAGATTATTTACTGAAGGGCTATGCCATCAATACCCGAATGAACCGCATGGAAGACAATGTGGACAAACTCTCGAAAAAAGTAACCGAAATAGATTTGCAAATAAGCACACACCTTATTCCCACACAAGGCGTGTTCTTTGATGGACAAGTATTTGATGCCTACGAACTCGCCTCAAAAATTATACGCTCTGCCAAGCAAAACATTGTGCTGATAGACAATTACATTGACGAAACCACTTTAACGCATTTAAGCAAGAAGAAAAAAGGAGTAAGCGTAACGCTACTTACGAAAACCATTACCAAACAACTAACATTAGACCTACAAAAAGCCAATACACAATACGGAAATATTACCGCCCTTACCTTTACTCAAAGCCACGACCGCTTTTTGATTATTGACCAAAAAGAAATTTATCATCTCGAAGCTTCGCTGAAAGACTTGGGCAGAAAGTGGTTTGCCTTTTCTAAAATGGAAGTGAAATCTGTAGAGGGAATTATGAACGAAATTAAGGAACTGATATGAAACAAGGTTGGGAAATAAAAAAGTTGGGGGAAGTGTGTTTAATTGATAATGGACAATTGAAAATTGAAAATGAAAAACAAGGCTTAATGGACAAAAATAATGCTACATCAGAAGCTGTCAATGCTCAATTAAATAAAGGTTGGGAAATAAAAAAGTTGGGTGAAGTGTGTGAGTTTAGAAATGGTGCTGCACATGAACAATATATTGACGAAAACGGAAAATATATTCTCATTAACTCAAAATTTATTTCAGCAGATGGAGAAAAGTTAAAGCGAACAAATAAAGCTTTGTCGCCTTTGTTTGTAAATGATATTGCTTTTGTAATGAGTGATGTCCCAAAAGGGAGAGCATTAGCAAAATGTTTTCTTGTTGATAAAGATGATACTTATACTTTGAATCAACGAATTGGTGCAATTAGATCAAAAGTTTTTATTCCTAAATTTCTCGTTTATCAATTTAATCGTAACAAATACTTATTGAGTTTTGATAATGGAGAAAATCAAACAAACTTGAGAAAGAACGATATTCTTAATACACCACTTTTTGTTCCACCACTCCCCACCCAACACCACATCGTTTCTATTTTAGACAAAGCCTTCTTGGCTATTGAGCGTAGTCGAAATAATGCCGAACAAAACCTTAAAAATGCGAAAGAGCTTTTTGAGAGCGTACTCAATCAATTGATAATTGAAAATGAAAAATTGAAAATGGATTGGGAGGAGAAGAAGTTGGGGGAAGTTGCATTTGTAAAAAGTGGAGGAACTCCGTCAAGAAGTAAAAAAGAATTTTGGGAAGGAAATATTGCTTGGTATTCATCAGGCGAATTAAATGACACTTACACAATCGAACCAGAAAGATTTATCAATGAATTAGCAATTGAAAATTCAAATGCAAAATTATTTCCAAAAGGTTCTTTACTTATTGGAATGTACGATACAGCCGCATTAAAAATGTCAATCATTGATAGAGATGCAACTTTTAATCAAGCAATCGCAGGCGTAAAACCCAATCCTAAAATTGATTTACATTTCATACTTCACGCAATAAATTCACAGAAACCTGAACTTTTGAATTTAAGACGTGGAACTCGTCAGAAGAATTTGAGCTTAGAAAAAATAAAAGACATTTCAATTCCATTTCCACCACTTGCCACCCAACGCACCATCGTCCGCCAATTAGATGCCCTGCGAGCCGAAACACAAAAGTTAGAAGCGATATATCAACAAAAAATTGCTAATTTGGAGGAACTTAAAAAATCAATCTTGCAAAAAGCATTTGCAGGAGAATTGCGTGGTGGTGAACCTGTCGAACCAAAAACAGAAAAATCCCGAAGGGATGACAAGATTATAGAAAAAATGATGAACGAATAAAAATAATCCTGAAGGGATGATATGATTATAACGACACATACAATATGGAAAATAAAACCCCGAAGGGGTGAAATTAATGCCACCCCTTCGGGGTTGGGTTCCTGTTTTATTGTAAATTTCTATAATCATTTCACCCCTTCGGGGTTGAGAAACCATTCAATGATAAATTTCTATAACCTTAACACCCCTTTGGGGTTAAAATCGTAGAACAATGGCAGGCACATTTTCACAAATTTATATCCAATATGTTTTTGCCGTGAAAGGCAGAGAGAACCTATTACAGAAACCTTGGCGTGACGAAGTATTTAAGTATATGGCAGGCATTATCAAAGGTAAAAATCAAAAACCAATTATCGTAAATGGGGTAGCCGACCACGTTCACGTTTTTGTGGGATTAAAACCGGCAATGAGTATATCGGATTTGGTTCGAGACATCAAAAACAATTCCTCCAATTTCATCAACGAACAAAAATTTATCAAGAGAAAATTTTCCTGGCAGGAAGGATACGGGGCTTTTTCGTATGCTCATTCTCAAATTGAAAATGTATATCAATACATTGCTAATCAGGAAGAACATCATCGGAAGAAAACCTTTAAAGAAGAATACATTGATTTTCTTCAAAAATTTGAAATTGAATACAACGAAAAATATTTATTCGAATGGTTGAATTAAAAATATCACCCCTTCGGGGTTTATTAAAATTTTGGATTGCATTGGGCTACAATCTTTACATCCCTTCGGGATTAAAGAAGAATAATCAAATCCCGAAGGGGGTGAAAAGATTAGAAAAAAATTGATTGGAAAATATATCAAACCCCGAAGGGGGGTGAAAAGATTGTAATATGAACGAAGCAGAAACAAGAGCAGAACTCATAGACCCAAAGCTAAAGGCTTGTGGTTGGGGCGTTGTAGAAGGTTCTAAAGTCCTTCGTGAATACAGCATTACCGCAGGTAAAATACAAACAGGCGGTGGTCGTGGCAAAAAAGAAATTGCCGATTATGTGTTGGTTTACAAAGGCATCAGATTGGCTGTTGTAGAAGCCAAAAGTGATGAACAAGAAGTTGGCGAAGGTGTAATGCAAGCCAAAAAATACGCAGAGAAACTTCAATTAGAAACCACATTCAGCACCAACGGAAAAGCCATTTACCAAATCTGTATGAAAACAGGCGAAGAAGGTTTGGTAACAAACTTTTTAAGCCCTGACGAACTTTGGAATAAAACATTTCCAATTGACAATGAAAAATTGACAATGGAAAATGAATGGCGGGAAAAGTTTGCAGCAGTTCCTTTTGAAGACATCAACAAAACCAAACCGCCAAGATATTATCAGGAGAGTGCAGTAAATGCCGTAATGGAAGCGGTTGTAAAAAAGAAAGATAGAATACTTCTTACATTGGCGACAGGAACGGGAAAAACAACTATTGCTTTTCACATTGCTTGGAAGTTGTTTCAAACAAGGTGGAATATAAAATGGGATGGAAGCCGAAGACCACGAATTTTGTTTTTGGCTGATAGAAACATACTTTCAGACCAAGCTTATGGAGAATTTACAAGGTATTCTGCTTTTAAAGATGATGCATTGGTTCGTATCAGCCCTAAAGCAATTCGGGATTTGAATGAAGATGGCAAAAAAATAAAAGTCAATACTTTCTTGACAAACTCAAGGCAAAACCAAAATCGTGTTCCGACCAATGGAAACATTTTCTTTACCATTTTCCAAACGTTCTCAACTTCGCCAACGGAGAATGTAGAATTGAAAATTAACAATGAAAGTATTCCATCAAACATTGCTGCTGAACCAACCTCTAATTATCCATTATCCAATGTCAATTATCAATTATACCCAGCCGACTATTTTGATTTCATTATCATTGACGAGTGTCACCGTGGCGGAGCCAATGACGAAAGTAAATGGAGAAGCATTTTAGAATATTTCAGCCCGGCAGTTCAGTTGGGTTTAACCGCTACACCCAAGCGAAAAGACAATGTGGACACTTACAAATATTTTGGCGAACCAGTTTACATCTATTCGCTTAAAGAAGGTATCAATGACGGCTACTTAACGCCTTTCAAAGTAAAACGCATCAAAACCACTTTAGACGATTACCGCTACACTTCGGATGATACCATTGTGGAAGGTGAAATTGAAGAAGGCAAACTTTATGAAGAAAAAGACTTTAACCGCACGATTGAAATTGAAGAACGAGAAGCCAAACGGGTAAACATCTTTTTAGATGAAGCCAACCAAAACGAAAAGGCAATTATCTTTTGTGCCAATCAAGGACACGCAGCATTGATAAGAGATTTGGTAAACCAAAGCGCAAAACCTGTCCCGAACGGAGCTTCGGGAAGCAAAGACCCATTTTATTGTGTTCGTGTTACCGCAAATGACGGAGAAGAAGGCGAAAGATTGTTGCGAGAATTTCAGGACAACGAAAAAACATTGCCAACAATTTTAACCACTTCGCAAAAACTCTCCACAGGAGTGGATGCAAGGAACATTCGGAATATCGTTTTGCTTCGCCCGATCAATTCAATGATTGAGTTTAAACAAATTGTTGGACGTGGCACGCGATTGTTTGACGGCAAAGAATTTTTCACCATTTACGATTTTGTAGATGCTTACAAACATTTTTCAGACCCCGAATGGGACGGAGAACCGTTGGAAGAAGAACCTTGCAAAAAGTGCGGACAAAATCCGTGTGAGTGCGAATATGTGCCCCCAAAGCCTTGCCCTGTATGTGGCGAAAGACCTTGTGTGTGTGAGAAAAAACCACCGCAACCTTGCGAGAATTGCGGACAAAGACCTTGTGTGTGCAATAAGAAAGTAAAAATCAAACTGAAAAACGGTAAGGAACGAGAAATTCAACACATGGTTTCCACTTCATTTTGGAGTGGAGATAAACCCATTTCAGCAGAAGAGTTTTTGAATAATCTGTTGGGTGAATTGCCTAAACTCTTCAAAGACGAAGAAGAATTGCGGAAGCTTTGGAGCAATCCATTGACACGAAAAATCTTGTTAGAAAATTTAGATGCAGCAGGTTTCCCAAAAGACGATTTACTGACTTTACAAAAGTTGGTGGACATGGAAAAAAGCGACTTGTATGATGTGTTGGAATATGTTTTTAATGGCGACTATATTGCCATGACAAGAGAAGCCAGAGCCAAAGCAGCGGAAGCAACCATCTTTGCCTTACTCAACGACAAACAAAAAGAGTTTATCACTTTCGTGTTGAGTAAATACATTGAAACTGGTGTGGACGAACTCGACCAAGAGAAACTACCAACCTTACTGACCAACAAGTATCAATCATTAGAAGATGCTAAGGAAATTTTAGGAGACGTTGCAAACATCAGCAGACTGTTTATAGAATTTCAAGAACACCTTTACAAACAGAAAGCAGCGTAATGACAGGACAACAAACACATACAGCAAACGCACAGCAGTCATACACATTGGCAAGCCACACGACTTGTCCCGAAACTTCGGGAAGCCAACGCACAGACCAAAGCTATCCAAAGAGTATGCCTGCCCCAACGCAAGAGAAATACGAAGTATTCACGAACACCTTTGAGACTAAAAATGACGTGAGTAAAATTCAAAATATTTTTTCCTGCCCTTCTAAAAAAATTAAAACACCCGACACGCAAGCCGACACGACAAAGACCGTAAAACTCAATAATGACAATGGTTTACAAGGACGGTGGAAAAGAACCACTGGCTATAACAAGGTATTGCCAAGACCTGTCCCGAATCTTCGGGAAGCGGGGCTGTACGGCTTCAATTGGGCATTTCCCGCTAAGGCGGGACAGGTCGTGCAAGGTTCAACATTCGTTCTTCTATTGAACTTTTCCCGCTTAGGCGGGACAGGTTGTGCTAAAAACCCCGCCTTCGGCAATACCCAAACTAATACTCGCTGCTTACTGTAATTTCGTCCAATATGGAATTATATATAGCACTTTTAAGAGGCGTAAACGTTAACGGGAAGAACAAGTTAAACATGCAGGTGTTGCATCAATCCTTAGAACAAGCAGGGTATAACGAGGTTCAAACGTACATTCAAAGCGGCAACATACTTTTCAAATCAGCCGAAATAAACGTTGATTATTTACAAAAGGCTTTGCAGGAATTGATCTTTAGTCAGTTTAAATTGTCTGTTCCTGTCGTTGTTTTAACAAATGAACAGCTTTCCAAAATCTTGATTGAAAACCCTTTTTTATCAGACCTTAGTGTGAATGTAAAAGGTCTATATTATTGTTTGTTACAACAATATCCTCAAAATAGTTCGCAATGTTTGAAAAATATACTTGAATCTAAAGACAATTTTATTATCACTGGAAAAACAGTTTACCTTCTTGTTCAAAATGGTTATGGTAATACCAAGCTTAACAATAATTTTTTTGAAAAGAAATTGAATGTAACGGCTACCACCCGCAACCATCAAACATTACAAAAGTTATTGGAAATGAGCCAAAATTTTCGATAAAACCTACATACTTATCTCAAGTTGTCAAGCGATAGTTAACCCCTAACAAACGCCTCGTTAAGCACAGCTAAAAGTTGTGTAGTATTTCAATCCTCGTTGCATCTTTGCAATACAATTAACAACCGGATCTTCTTTCTGACTATAACAATAAAGGTTTCATAGCGCACCCAATAGTGCAGTCTATGAAACCTTTTGTTTTTTTAAGGGAATCATAAAAGCTAATCCTAAATCCAAATATTCACATACAGCACAAAACCCTGTATTCACAGGGTTTCCTATATTTAATACACTAAATTTTATTGAGCTTTCGGAATCTGATTTCGTTGATTAAAACGATAAAATATGGATAATTGACTGGAGGGTGAATTATAGAGTTGAGCAGATACTTCTTCTGTTGATAAACCAAATCCGTTATCCCAGAATTTTTTAGTTACACGAAAATCTAATTGAATTGCAGGTGTTACCTCCCAACTTATTCCAGCTAAACCACCCACAGCAAAACGCTCTCTAAAATCGTATAGTGAAATTCCGGGACGATCTTTGATTTTTCCACTTGTGGTAAGCGGCGTGTAATCTGCATCATTGGGTTCAAATTTGCGCTCATCTGCATTTACCTTGAAATGAAAAGCTAAATTGGCTCCACAAAACAAATTCAATCTACCTGCAGCATAGCGTAAAGCAATTGGCATTTCTATGCTTTGAAGTGAAGTAAATTGGAAAAAGTGACGAACGTTTGCTTGGAAATTATTGCCATTCTTTTGAATCACATTCACATAATCATCTTCTACTGTTTTACCTCCGTTAAACCGTTGTATATATTTCAACTCACCCATCATACTCCAAGTTTCTCCGAATGTAAACAATCCAAAAATACCTAATTGAAAACCACCAAAATTACTTCCACTTGAAATATAACTATTGCCACCCGCTGATATTCCGGGGTAAAAACGTGTTTGAGCTAAATTGAATTTCACATTTTGAACAGCTTCATTAAAGCTTTGAGCATTCCACCTACTTGTTTTTCGTGATTTTACTTTTAGATGTGCTAAGGAAATAAGCTGTTCTGATTGATCATTAATTGTCGTACTTGTATTAGGAACAATTTCTTGAGATAATGCTTGGTTTGAGGCAAGATCATTAGCTATTCTAATCATAGAAATGGTATCCATTATCAACTGACGCATTTGAGACCGATGATTGATCACAACTCTTTGTACAACATCCATTTTTACGATCGAGTCTTTGTGCCAGATTGGTTGCTGCACCGGCTTAGGTACAATGGTTAATCTTGTGTTGTCAGATGAATTGGGTAATTCACTGGAAGACATTTTTTCTTTAACTGCGGTTGCGTTAGGAATGTTCAACAACTCATCTTTTGCTTGAAGCTTGGTTTCATTCGTTGTGTTGAGTGCAGCAGTTGATTGAGAAGCGACTAATGAGGTAATAGGAATTTTTTCGGAATTGTTTGAAATGGATTTTGAAGTCAAACGCTGTTCTTCGAATTGAATTGGCTTCTGGCTTTGGTTTTCCGGCAATGTTTTTATTTGCTCAATCTTTTGAACAAGGGTAGCATTTGGGTGATCAGTTGTTGAAAGTTTAGAAGCTTTAGGGGATTTTAGTTTGACAGTTTCCAGCGTACGCGAACTTCTACTTTGATTGATATTATTTGATGTTTTAGCTTCAGTTTGATTGTGTGAAGCATTATTATAAGATGTTTCTTTCTTAGTTGCTGAAGCTGTGTTTTGAACAGTTGTAGGTTTATTGGTATGATCGTCAAAAGTTGGAGAATTTTGGATATTCGATCTATTATTTGCTACAATCTTATGGTTTTGGGAGGTCAATCTTGTTTCATTGCTCTTCATAGAAGATGAGGAAGCAAAAAAGGTACGATATCCGCCAACGCCGACAGCAGAGAGTAAAGCCAAAGCGACAACTGTGCTAAGTGTTTTTTGCCAAGGGAAAAAACTGAAACGACGGCGTTTTTCGGGCATTTCTTTGTCTAACAAATCATGCATACGTTGCCACGCACCAGGTATTTGTGGTTCTTCTCCACCGGCAAGCCGTTGCTTCACAAAATCATCTATGTGGATCATGTTTTTATCCATAAGGATAAATTTTTTATTTTTTCAAATGCAAATTCAGGCGTTCAATTTTTTCTTTCAGTATTCTTCGTCCTTCGGACAAGTGCCACTTTGAAGTTCCTTCGCTAATACCGAGTGATTTGCCAATTTCTTTATGTGAAAATCCATCCATCACATACATGTTAAATACAGCACGAGTAGAAGCGGGAAGGCTTTGAACTAACTCCAATAATTCTTTATAGTATAGGTTTTCTGCATGGTCTTTATGTATGAGTTGATCTTTTTCTACCAAAACAACCTTTTCATTGTATTTGATATTTTGCTTTACATAATCACTCACAGCATGAAACACAATTTTCCTTAACCATCCTTCAAAAGAGCCTTGAAAAGTAAATTGTCCTACTTTTTGAAAAGCTCTCAGAAATCCATTATTTAACACTTCTTCTGCCTGCATTTCCTGATCTATATAACGCCGAACTACCGCCATCATGCGGGAGTAAAACAATTTGTAAATTCTTTCCTGAGCATGACGCTCATTGCGAACACATCCGCGGATGAGCTCCTCTAACTCACTAATTTGTTCTGTTGCGGTATATACCAAAGCTATCGACAAGAATGATGGGTATTAACAATTTTCCTTTCTAATAGACTGAACTTTAGCATTTTTGGTTGGGTTGATTTTTAGACCATTTGCAAAGTTCACGGAATTGGGGCAATTCTGTATCTACTTGCAACAACAAAGAGATCAATTTTATTGTATTTCTTTCTAAAGTTCTTATTTCTTCCCATAGTCGTAATCATTTTTCCGGTTTTCAAAAAGTGAGCTTCATTAGTAACCTAATTTTGCATTTTATTTTTTTATACAAACATTTAAACAACAAGATAGACAATGAGTCAGCAAATTCCAACAGAAGAATTAGATGTTAGAGTATTGATTCCAATCCAACGCCATGAAAAATTGATTCAACTTTTTAAAGAACTACCCGTTCATGAGAGTTTCATTTTTATAAATGATCACGATCCCCTACCCTTGTTTTATGAATTTCGTTCCATTTATGGTGATGTAGTAGGTTGGGAATATTTGAATCGAGGAGGTAGAGAGTGGAAAGTGAAAGTTACACGAACAGAAGAATCTCAAGGTAGAGAGTTTACGGATATTTCTACATTGCTTGATTTACGTAAGGTAGAGGTTAAAGATTGGAAACAGGTTGTGTTTCATCGGTATGGCATGATGGAAGAAGGCACCACTATGGAATTGATTGCCAGTGAAGACCCGAAAGAAATTCATGGAATATTTGTAATGAAATTTGATGGAAAGCATAGTTGGATTTACAAAAAGAAAGAACCTAATGAAGTAGTTGTGCACATAACCAAAAAAGACAATAGTGGATTGGGAGATACCGGCTTTTCGGTTGTTAATGAATTTGACATTCGCCCTTACCCACCAACCGAGCGACATGAAATGTTTTATAAGGCATTTGCCGACATCAAACCCGGTGAGGCTTTTGAATTCATAAATGATCATGATCCTAAACCTTTATATTATCAGATGGAAGCAGAAAGTAAAGAACCTTTTCGTTGGGAATATCTCGAAAAGGGTCCGGAGGTTTGGAAGGTTCGTGTCATAAAAGTGAAAGCAGAAAAATAGTTTCATTAATTGCTTGTTCTACTTTAAAATGCTTCATCGAATTTTAAAAGATGAAAGGTGCTATCGCCCCAAAAGTTTTATCGAAGAGCATTTGCTGACTTATACCCCAATATCATCAGACTTTTATACCGCAAAAAATATATTTTTTAGAGCAGTGAAGAACCAATTTCAATCGGCTGAGCATCATGAAAAATTTAAGCATTTTCATGCACTACATTATACAGGGAAAACGTTGATTTTGCCTAATGCTTGGGATTGTATTTCAGCCCGAATGTTTGCTGAATGTGGGTTTCCGACTATAGCAACTACCAGTGCCGGTGTTGCCTGGTCATTAGGATATAAAGATGGTGAGCATTTGCCGGCACAACTATTGATAGAAACAACAGCACGCATTTGTAAGAGTGTGACTGTGCCTGTGTCGGCAGATATTGAATCAGGGTATTTTGGTGAAGATTTAGAGGGTTTTGCCTTATTTATTAAGCAATTAATAGAAATTGGTGTAGTTGGTGTGAACATTGAAGATGTGGATGAAAAAACGAGAAATCTTGTTGCCCTTGACCACCAGTTGGCAAAAATTCAAGTAGCAAAATCTGTGGCAAAACAGATGGGGACAGATTTATTTGTCAATGCCCGAACAGATGCGATGGAAAAACAGGAAGGAGATTCGGCGCATAAAATTTCAGTTTGTAAAACACGAATAAAAGCCTTTTCAAAAGCGGGTGCTGACGGGGTTTTTGTACCATTTATTCCGGATTTTGAAACGGTTGAAACCATTCAAACTGCAACCACCTTACCACTCAATATCATGATGTCTCCTTCGTTTTCTATTGCATCTTTACGACAAATAAAAGTGGCTCGTGTCAGCTTAGGAGTGAAGCCGATTTTGGCTACCATGCACACTATAAAGCAATTGAGTGAAATGCTGCAACAGCAAGAAGATTGGCACAACTTATATCCTAATGATCCTAATTATCCGACAGTAAATTCATGGTTTTAAGTGAAATAAAATCAATTCAATATGGTGGCGCAATCAAAAATTGAAGCTTATATAAAACGCGAACCATTGCTTGCCGATGTCATACTTAAGAAACCGGTAATTTGGTTAAATGCCCAAAGGAAAATAATGGCTAAAATGCCTGACTGCGGATTAAGTATGCAAAATATTGAAGCGGTAGAGTCCTTATGGGCAAGATTTTCACCCTTTTTAAAAGAGACTTTTACCGAATTAGCTTCTGTAGAAGGGAAAATTTCATCTCCTTTAAAAAGGACGGATAGCATGAAAGATTGGCTGAGCAAAAAAGATATAAAAATTGACGGACAGCTTTATGTAAAATGTGATAGTGATTTAGCAGTTGCAGGGTCTATCAAGGCGCGAGGCGGATTTTATGAAGTGCTTCATTATGCTGAAAAATTAGCTCTAAACGCGGGGATTTTGCAAGAGGGGGATGATTACAGAAAATTTTCTGACGCGGCTTTCAAACGTTTTTTTAGTCAATACAAAATTGGAGTTGGTTCAACGGGAAATTTAGGCATGAGTATCGGCATAATGAGTGCTCGATTGGGATTTGAAGCCCATGTATATGTGTCAAACGATGCTAAACAATGGAAAAAAGATTTGTTAAGGAAAGAAGGCGCCATTGTAAAAGAATATTCGGGTGATTTTAGCGAGGCTATTTTAGCAGGACGAAAAGAAACACTTGCTGATCCTAAAGGGTATTTTGTAGATGATGAAAATTCAAAAGAGCTTTTTATAGGATATAGTTTGGGTGCCAAAGAATTGCAAAAAGACTTACAAGAACAAGGCGTAATAGTGGATGAAGCACACCCACTTTTTGTCTATTCTCCTTGTGGTGTTGGGGGATCTTCGGGTGGTATTGCTTTCGGGCTAAGAGAAATATTTGGCGATGCCGTTCACTGCTTTTTTGTAGAACCGACACATGCCCCTGCTGTGCTTATCGGGTTAGCAACAGGCGAAATGAGCCATATTTGCGTGCAAGACCTGGGAATAGATAACAAAACAGAAGCTGATGGATTGGCGGTAGGTCGCGCTTCAAATTTTGCCACACAAATCAGTGCCAATACAATCAGTGGAATATATACCATAGAAGACAATGAGTTGTTTGAATTACTTTCTGCATTATGGGATTGTGAAAAGATTTTTTTAGAACCATCTGCAACAGCCGGATTAATAGGAGCTCAAATGGTAGAAAAGTCAGGATACCCACAAAAATATGGGTTGAATATGCAGCAAGCAACGCATGTGGCTTGGGCTACGGGCGGATCATTGGTTCCGCAAACTGATAGAAATCTATTTTACAACCGAGGCAAAAAATTATTAACCGAGAAGCATTAAAGATGATTTTTTTTCTTCAGTATAAAAGTTAAGTTGGCTGTATAGCTTGCAAAATCCTTTTCCTCTATGCTCATATTGTGTCGCTGAGCAAAATCTTCAATAAAAGCCCGACTCATAAAATGAAGTTCATTTTGCGTTTTATTAAACTTCATAATCTTAGTACTCCACACTTCTGTCCTTTTAGTTCCTTCAATTCGATCAGACAAGTCCGAAATACCATCGCGAATGATGAATAATCCGCCGGGTTTTAAAGCTTTATAGCAGCACTCTAACAAGTCCAATTGTTGCGAAGGCAATAGATAATGCAATACATCGCTGATTATGATTCCATCGCAAGCAGATAAGTTGTAATTGTTTAAATCAGCTTGTTCAAAACAAATATTTTCATCTCTTAAAAAATTATTTTGTGCTGTTTCTATTTTTTCATCATCATAATCAACACCCACAAATTTTCGATTAGGTGCTGCCCAATGTAGCATATAGGTCATAAAACCATAACCACATCCTAGGTCATAAAAGAAACCATTGCGAGGCAATATTTGATGATACGGCTCATAATTAGCTTCCGAAGCAGTTTTTATACGACAATACCATTCCAAAGAAGGTCCTTTATACATGTAGCTTCGGATTAATTGCTCACGAAAATATCGGGGAGTTTCTTCTCGAACTTTGATGCGTTCCAATTCAGAACGCATATATCCGCCAATTTTTTTTGCTCTTTCGCTATAACCGGAACCAAATGTTGCATCAACAGGCGAAATACGAGCAGAATAATTAATAGACAATGTACCATCTTTCAATAACCAATCTCCTTTTTGCATGGTATAATGAATGCCGTGCAATACCAAAGGCACAATATCTAAGCCTAATTTTTCTGCAATGTAAAATGCACCTTTATGAAAACGTTTTATTTTATCATCGTAAGAACGAGTCCCTTCCGGAAAGACAACAATTGAATATCCGCGCTGGATAAGACTTTCCAAGGGTTTCAAACTATCTTCTGCTCCATCTGCAACCGGATAATATTCAGCCATTCGAACTACGGCACCAAATACGGGCGATCGCCAAACCCACTTATTGGTCAATAACACTAACCTTGGGTTTAGCATCGTTGTACAAAGAATATCGAGGAAAGAACTGTGGTTGGCTACATACACAGCAGGTTTGCTAAAATCAGCATGATTACGCCCAACAATACGCTTTTTAACGTTGAACATAATGTACATCATACTCCAAGTATAAGCACTCAAAAAACGATGAAAGAGAAACCTCCCTTTTTCTTTTGCAAAAGGAAGATGAGTAAGGATAAAGCCAACAAAAGTCAACACCATGGAGCCGGTGAAGAAATAAGAAAAAGCAAATAGAGACTTCAAAAAACTCCATAATGTAAATGGTAAAAACTTTTTGTTAGCACGGTTTTGAATGAACCAATTAAATAGAAAAGGTTGCAAAGTTTGTGAAATAAAAAGTACACAAACCAATCCGGTTACGGAGATAAAGGCGATTGATTTTAAGGCAGGATGATTGGCTAACAACAAAACTCCTAAACCTATGACAACCGTGGCTACTGAAACATATACTGCAGCACGAACTGAATTCAGTTTATTACTACCGGTTTTGAATTTTTCAACTAAGCCATCCATGGTAAAAATGGCATAATCATCGCCTAAACCAAAAATGAGTGATGAGATAATAATATTGACAATATTGAATTTAAGCCCTAACAAAGACATCAATCCTAAAATCCAAATCCATGATACAATCATTGGCAAGAAGGCCATAATGGCTAATTCAATTCTGCCATAGCCTATCAATAAGGCAAAAAACACAATTAATGAAGAGTAAAGTGCGATATGATTAAAGTCATTATCAAGAATATCAACCAACTGAACAGCACCTTGTTGGCGATCCGTTATGGTTACAGATTTATCTGTTTCAAGTTTTGAAAAAACATGACTCCTAAATGTTTGAGGTACGCGCAAAGCAGCAATTACATAATGTTGGCTAGTATCGTTGGAAAAGCCGCCCGGGAAAAATCCTTTTATTGTATTTGTTGCGGATGAATCTAAGGGGTTGTAAGTCCTAGAAATATTTTCTTCGAAAGCAGAAAATGCCTTAACGTCAAAGCCTAAACCCGGAGCTACATTTTGAATGGTTTGTAATACAGATGCCTGTTTTTGCTTCGACCAAAATGTATGCCAGCGTGCTATTCTACGTTTTTGCTCAGCTAAAGAAGGCAGTAGATGAATCGGATTGGAAGAGCTTTTTATGTAGCCACTATCGGACAGTTGTTGAATGACTGTATTTTCCCTTTCTAATTTTTGCAAAGCATCTTCACCAGACTTTCCATTTGCCACCACAAATACAGAACTTAATGCCATAGCATTGGCATCACCTACTTCTTTTTGTGCTTGCTGCATTTCAGGAGAAAGATAATTTAGGTGCATTAAGTCGCTATCAAACTCCACATCCTGAGCAAAATAAACCATCACAGGGGTCAGCAAAAAAATCCCCAACACTAACCATTTATTTTTTTCGGGGTGCCAATTTCCCATTTTATCAAAAATGGTTTTAGACTCAGTTTCGTGTCGAATACCCAACGGAAAATGAGGCAAAAAAATGAGCGTACATAGTGCCGCACCGGTCAAACTTCCGGCAGCAAACAAACCCAAATCTTGGAGAATAGGCGTATGAACAAACCGTAACGACAAGAATGCCGCAATAGTAGTAAAGCTACCAATAGTTAAAGGATGTGCTAATTCAGCTATGGTTGCCGGGATATCCTTAGCATGGCGTGCATGAGAAAGAAAGTGAATGGAAAAATCAATAGCAATACCGAGAATAATAGCACCTGCACCCAGTGCGATAACAGACACGGAACCTTGCACTAAATATACGATTCCCATTCCCATGGCAGCACCGTAAACCACAGGAACTAAGAGTAATAAAGGTGTACGTTTTCGGCGAAAGAAGTAGTATGTAAGTGCCATCAATAAAATGACCGTAGCCGTTAAAGTAACAATCGTATCAGTACGAAGCTGTGAGGCATTTCCGGCAGCTACTGCAGGTCCGCCAAAATAAACAACATGCACTCCGGCATGATTTGATCGCCATTGATTTAAGTCATTGTTCAGAGAGGCAAAAAAAGTACTGTTAATCCCCGTTTCAGATGCTTTGTGTTTAGGTTTTAAAAAAAAGGTAAGGCGACGTTGGTTATTGCTAAGCAGATAGCCGTCATATAATTCGTAAGACGGATCAAATTGAAGAACACTCAATTTTTTCCAAATTAAGGACGACATCCCAATGGGATCTTGCGCTACAAACTGCTTGAAAACAACACTTGCCGGAGACAATAACAATTTTTTGTTTTGCTCTAAGGTTTTGGCAATGGCATCGGGTTGAGTTAATGTATCTAATCGCTGAAAGTCTGACTCGGTAAGGAAAAGCGGGATATTTTCTCTAAAAATTTGGGTTATGACTTCTTCTTGACCGCCACCGACTTGAGTTGAAACAGAATCTATCCATTTTGCATTCTTTTGTAAAACTGATCCGTTTAAATCTTGAGCTGCTGCTATTAAGCTATCCGGGTTGGTATAAGTTGAATCATCAAAAGATAAGAGGAAAATAATTTGCTCACCTGCTTGTGTGTGGCTGATGACTTCATTCATAGCCTTGATTGCCTTACTGTCGGGCAACATGCTGCTAATATCTTCCTTTAGCTTTACGTTTAGTGAAAGCACTACCCACACTACAAATGTTGAAAAAAAGAGAGCCCAACAAAGTGCCTTGTGCTTATGAAGAAAATGATAGATTGTTACAAATAATCCTGCCATATTTCAAATACAAATCACCACTATTCAAAGTCGCGATACAGTAAATATTTAGTTCTAATTTTTTTAAAAGCATCCACTTCATCTTTCCATGAAGCTCGAATTTGATTGGTATTCTTACCTTCTCGAATCATATTTTCAAGACGATCAGTTCCGGCCAGTTTCGAAATAAAATTGTTAAAAAAATTTGATGATTGCGGATACCATTGATAAGCTTTAATTAATGGTTCAAAGTTTAAACCATTTTTTGCCCATTGAAAAGCCTCAATATTATCTTGTGCTACCACTTCTCCAAAACATTTTTTGCCACCATATAAAGGATTGGAAGCCCCTACTGTAGCTTTAGGTAAAAAATAATAGTTACTCTTCCCTTCAAATTCCGGATGTCCCCATTGTTGAAAAGGCTTGTCTGTTCCGCGTCCTACGCTAACAACAGTTCCTTCAAAAAAACAAAGTGAGGGGTATAAATAGACTGAAGACATTGTCTGTAGATTGGGTGAAGGCGCAATTGGTAAAGTATAATACGTTTGATGATCGTAGTTTTTGCAGGGAATAATTTTTAGCATCATTTTTTTTGCTCCGATAAACCATTGTTCTCCAACCAACATTCGAGCATATTCTCCGGCCGTCATTCCATATACCACCGGCACAGGTTGCATTCCTACAAAAGACTGATATTTAGGTTCCAATACAAAACCATCAACATAATGTCCGTTTGGATTTGGACGATCTAAGAGCAATAAAAGTTTACCTGCATCAGAACAGGCTTCCATGGCGTATTGCAACGTAGAAATGTAGGTGTAAAATCGCACACCCACATCTTGCAAATCATAAATCAGCACATCAATATCGTTCAATTGTTGTTGAGTAGGCTTCTTGTTATTTCCATACAATGAAAAGATCGGCACACCGGTTTTTTGATCTAAATCATTCTTGACATGTGCACCGGCATCTGCGACTCCTCTAAAACCATGTTCGGGTACAAAAATCTTTTGAATTTGCACCCCTCTTTTCAACAAAGTATCTAACAAGGATTGAGATGACACCTGAGAAGTTTGGTTGATCAAAAGTGCTACACGTTTATTAGCTAATATTGGTAGATATTCATCTAACTGCCAAGCACCTGGTATTATTTGAGGGTTGCTTTTCTTTTTTTCTCTTGCAAAAGAAAATAGACTGCTCAACATTAGTAAGCACAACAAATAAACAAGACGAGAATTGTATAGCATTTGGGGTACTTTTCATTTATCATTCCTAAAGACATCGCCAATAAAAGTAGCCGTAAAAATTCATAGAAAAATTTGAGTGGCAGTACTTAAAAAATTGCCTTGAGCGTGCAAATATAACCTTCCATTATAGATATTTCCTCTTAACTTGCTCCCGTTTTAAAGAAACCTAAAATAGGCTTATGCAACAAGTAAAGAAGGGAGACACCGTGCGTGTACATTATCATGGAACCCTTACCGATGGCTCAACATTTGATAGTTCTGAAGGACGTGATCCTTTAGAGTTTACAGTAGGCAACGGTCAAGTAATTAAAGGATTTGACGATGCACTGATTGACATGCAAACCGGACAAAAGAAAACAGTAAATATTCCGGTAGATATGGCTTATGGACACAGAAATGATGATATGATTTTGGAATATCCTAAATCTGAATTTCCTGCAGACATGAATCCTGAAATTGGCATGGAATTGCACATGAGTGACAACACCGGAAATGTATTTCCTGTTGTAATTACTGAAATAAAAGAAAACTCAGTACTTCTTGATGCAAACCATCCGCTTGCCGGACAAGATTTGACATTCGAAATAGAATTAGTTTCCATAGCATAGAGCTAACTTTCTTTTTCCATGAAAGGCGAAATAGGATAAAAACTATTTTGCCTTTTTTTATTCAAATCTTAGCTTTTATTTCAGTCTTTACCAAGTAATCTTAACTAAGTTTATATCATTTGCTAAAGTTCCGATAAATTGACCGATGTAAAATTGACGGTTCCTACTCTTTGTGTATTATTACGCTTTAGTTCCTAACAAAATGAGCTACTTCCCATCCTTACTGTTGCAAGCGGCAGGTTCTACAGAGCAAAAGATCTCCATTCTCTATCTTTTAAAAGAAGGTGGTGTGTTGATGATTCCACTACTATTATGTTCTATTGTGCTTGTGTATGTATTTGTAGAGCGTTGGTTGATTCTTTCTCGCACATCTCGACTTGATCCCAGGTTTATGAATCAAATCCGTGAATACATAACGGGAAGCAACTTACAAGGAGCCAAAAGCCTTGCTCATAACGCCGACAGCCCTGTGGGTCGAATCATTGAAAAAGGAATCAGCCGAATTGGCAAGCCCATCGAACACATTGAAAAATCAATGGAAAGTGCCGGAAAATTGGAAGTTTATCAATTAGAGAAGAACCTGTCTATACTTTCAACCATTGCCGGAATTGCGCCTATGTTTGGTTTTTTAGGAACCATAGCCGGAATGATTATTTTGTTTTTCAACATTCAACATCAAGGTTTTTCATTAGAAAATATAGCCGGTGGAATTTACACTAAGATGGTAACATCCGCTGTGGGATTGATCATTGGCTTATTAGCCTATGTAGCCTACAATTATTTCAATGCCCAAATCAACAAACAAGTAAATAAAATGGAAGCAGCAGCCGTAGAATTTTTAGATATTCTGCAAGAGCCTGCTCGATAAAATTATTAGAGCAGAAAAAGCCAAATTTCTTTCATGAATTTACGAAAGCATTTACGAGACAAACCGGAAGCGCATTCCTCTGCACTGAATGATATTTTGTTCATCCTTTTGTTATTTTTTCTCATTATTTCCACTTTAGCAAATCCGAATGTCATTAAGGTCATGACACCAAAGGGCGAAAGCGATACTAAAGCCAAACAAACAGTCGTGGTATCTATTGATTCGAGTCAACATATTTATGTAGGCACACAACTTACACAAATTGACTCTTTGCAACATGCCATAGAACGAATGGTTCGAAAATCAGAAGATGCAGAACCCACCGTAGTTATAAACCCCGATAAAAAAGCCAATGCAGAAAGCATTTATCGAGTGATGTACGCAGCAAAAAAGTTACAACTACGCACCGTAATGTCAGTGGACAAAGAGCATTAAATTGATTTAGTAAAACTTGATGACAATGCACCTATTAAAGGTGCATTTTTTGTAAACCTGCCGTCCAAATCGAAAATTTTATTTTGATAGATTGCAAAGAAATGTTTTGCCGATCATTACCATATTCTTCGTACCTTATCTGCTCAATAAAATTTTGACATGTCGTTTAAAGGAAAAACATTTTTTATAACTGGTGCCAGTAGAGGGATTGGTAAAGCAATAGCATTAAAATTAGCTTCCGAGGGTGCTAACATTATTGTTGCAGCTAAATCCATAAAAGAAGACCCACGATTGGGTGGCACTATTTACACGGCTGCTGAAGAAATAGAACAAGCCGGAGGCAAAGCTCTTGCCATTCCTTGCGATATCAGAAACGAAGACCAAATTCTTCATGCCGTAGATCAAACTATTTTGACCTTTGGAGGAATAGATGGAGTCATTAATAATGCTTCTGCCATTTCGCTTTCAGGCACTGAGCAAACAGAAACCAAACGATTCGACTTGATGCACGACATCAATGTTAGAGGTACTTTTTTGGTTACTCGTCATTGTATTCCCTATTTAAAAAAGAGTACCAACCCGCATATTTTAACCTTGTCGCCGCCCCTAAATTTAGACCCTCGTTGGCTTGCTTATCATGGTGCTTATACAATCAGTAAATACAACATGAGCATGTTGACTTTAGGCTGGGCGCAAGAATATAAATCCATTGGTATAGCGGCCAATGCCCTTTGGCCCATAACAACGATAGCTACAGCCGCAATTAAAAATTTATTAGGCGGTGAAAAAATGTTCCAACAAAGCAGAAAGCCAGAAATCTTAGCAGACGCAGCTTTTGCTATTCTTTCAAAATCTTCAACCCAAGTAACCGGAAACTTATTTACGGACGAAGAAGTATTACGAGCAGAAGGAATCACCTCTTTTGATCATTATGCTTTAGTACCGGGCGGTCATTTGCAAAAAGACCTATTTTTAGGATAAATCTTCATTCTGCAATCAATCATTTGTCAATCAGCTATTTCAAAAAATTATCGAAATAGTCTGATATTTTTTGCATCAAATGAACGCGGTCTTTTCCTCGTACATTATGTTCATATCCCGGATAAACAAAATAGTCAACCTGTACATTTTGATCTATCGCGTTTTTCAAAAACAAAATCGAATGTTGCCACACAACCGTTGCGTCATCCGTACCATGAATAACCAACAATTTTCCTTTCAGTTCTTTTGTCTTAGTAAGCAAATTGGCATTTGCATAGCCTTCCGAATTGGTTTGAGGGGTTCCCATATATCGCTCGGTGTACATCACTTCATACATGCGCCAATCCATAACCGGTCCACCTGCAACTCCAACTTTAAAAACATCTGGATGTCGTAGCATCAATGAGGTGGTCATAAAACCGCCAAATGACCAACCATGAACACCCATTCGCTTAGAATCTACAAACGGTAAAGATTTAAGATAATCTACACCTTTTAACTGATCTTCCATTTCAACCGTTCCCAATTGATGAAAAGTAGCTTGTTCAAACTTTAGACCTCGATTTGCACTTCCTCTTCCATCCATAGTAAACACCACATAGCCCCGCTGTGCCATATATTCATACCATAGATTTCCACTCTCAGGAAAAGTATTGCGTACTAATTGCACATGGGGACCATTATACAAATAAACGATGACGGGATATTTTTTAGTTTCATCAAAATTTGTTGGCAAAATCAATTTACCATATAATGGCGTACCATCGCTTGCCTTTAAAGTAATGTCTTTGATTGATGGGCGATTATATTCAGCAAGGGTATTGCTCGCTTTTAGTAAGATAGTTGAAAAGTTCGTTTGAGTGCTTTGAATTTTACAAACCCGAGGAACAGCTTTACCGGTATAATTATCAAAAATAAAAGCTCCATTTTCACTTGTCAATAAGGTATGCACGCCTGCTTCCTTGTCTAATCGGCGCATTTTTCCGGTTGTTAGATTAACTGCATATCCATGTTTTTCTAAAGGAGATTCTTTCGCAGATGTAATGATAACCTCATTTTCATTAAAGCCTATAATTTCATTCACATCATAATTGCCCTTAGTAAGTTCTTTCAACTGTTCGCCTTGCGTACTGTATAAATAAAGGTGCTGATATCCATCTTTGTTGCTCCACCAAATAAAGCGATTGTTGTCATTAGGCAAAAACTGTAGCGGATGCTGTGGTTCTACATAGGTTTTACTTTCTTCTTCAAAAAGAGTTTTCAATCTGTTTCCGGTGTGTGCATCATATTGATTAAGCCATAGATGATTTTGGGCTCGATTTAGTACTGCGACATAAATGAAGCGTTCATCTGGACTCCATGTTACAGAGGTCAGATATTGATCTTTAGGTGCGCCCGTAGCCAATTCAACGGTATGTCGAGTAGCTGGATCAAATACGCGAATGGTTACCTCGTGCGAACTGTCGCCAGCCATCGGATACTTGATTATATCGGCAACAGCAGGGATCGGGTTCCAATTGATAATAGGATAATCTTTAACCATACGCTGATTCATGCGATAGTAGGCTATCAGATTGCCTTTGGGGGAAAAGAAAATTCCACGATCAATTCCAAATTCATTGCGGTGTACGGCTTGACCATTGATGATGTTTTTGTCAGCATCATTAGTTAACTGAATTGGTGTTCCGTCACTTAAAGACAAAAACAGATTATTGGCTAAAGTGAATACTACTTTTTTACTTCGATCTACCGTAATATTTGAGGCATCTTTGGGCAGTGTAAGCCACTGTTTCCATTTCATATCCTGATCACGAAGCACGCCCAGTACTAAATGATTTCGATTATTGAAATAGACTTGTTTGGAATCTATCCAATTGAATGACGGCATTCCTTTCAGACTATCCTTAGCAAATAACCGATTGTTCAAATTAGAGAGCGACTCAACGGTATCTTTTTTGATTTCAGGAATGGACAATCGAACTAACCATTCATTTTTCCCATCTTTTTCTACTTGAAAGAAACATGTTGTTCCTGGCTGCCATGAAGGTTGCTTAATGTTCTTTAAGGCTAAAGTAGTGGACAGCCCGTTAGTTGCTTCTGCAATGGTAAAATTCTTCTTTTGCGCTGAAGAAAAAGTAGTATTAAAAAGAGCAATTGCTAGTAAAAAGCGAACTCGATTAGATAACATGCCAAAGATTTTAAGTAGAAAATAACAGGGATAAAAATAGACATTCCCTTATTTTACACAACGATTAACTCACCCACTTTACTGTTTTAAAATGTAAGGCTATGCGCCAAATACTCCTATTTATGTCGTTCTTTATGTCGGCTATTGTATCTTTTGGTCAGTTCGCTTATTTCAATAGTGATGAATTTTGGCAAAAGACACCTTTACTCTCACCCAATACCGACGTAAAAATCTTACCTTCTGATACGGCTATTATAGTTGCCAGTAATAGAGAAGAAGATATTTCTAAGATTAGATATTTGCCTGAAATGCGCTCCGGGAAAGGCATTCGTTACTTTGTTGTTTTTTCTAGAAATGGGAAATGGAATGTTCTTCCTGTTTCATCCTTGCAAGATGCATTACATCAAATGCCTCGTCTTGATTTACCTTGGGTGATTTATACGGAAGGCATGGGTAAGTTTTTTACCTCTAATCTTGACAGAGGTATGAACCTCTCAGCACAATATGGTGTAAATGTGTTGATGTTTGATTATCCGAGTCTTTCATCGCATAGAAAAAGGTTAGGTAATTATTTTTTTGCTAAGAAAAATGCTACTGTTGCCTACCATGATTTTCTTCCAGTGCTGAAAGAAATCAGGTTGCTAAATTCAACTAAACAATTTGGACAAGGCGGTATCAATCTTTTCTTTCACAGCATGGGCAATATTGTGATGCAGCAAATTGTTAAACATCATTTGGTTAATGAGCTAAACGGATCAAAATGGGTTAACAACCTCATTTTTAATGCGCCTTGTATTCCTCAAAAAGGGCATCAGAAAATGATAGACCAAATTCACTTTGCCAAGCACATTTATATCAATTACAATCCTGAAGATTATACGCTTGGCGGAGCCTACCTTGTCAGTAAGCGTTATCAATTGGGCAAACAAATTCATCGTCCTTTAGCTAAGGAAGCTATCTATGTTAATTTCAACGACATTGCCGGAGATGGTCATAGTAACTTTTTGAACCTTATAGGTAGAAATGAAATACCCCCTGCTGCGGAAAACTTTTACTACACCCTATTTCATGGTGATACGGCATCAGTTCATAATACTGTTTTATTTTTACCCAGTAAGCACAGAAAAATTGGTTATGATTTGCTTCCAATACCTTCAACCACAGCACATCAATAACACCAATTATTGTTTGTTCATCAGGCGCAAAACCTTTTCTACATCTTCCGGAGTATCTATACAATGGCTATCAAAACGAGTAATGGCGCATTTTATTTTAAATCCATTTTCAAGCCAACGTAACTGCTCTAAAGACTCAGCTTTTTCTAAAGATGAAACCGGTAGTTGGGTTATTTGTTCTAAAATGTCCGTTCTATAAGCATACATGCCTACATGCCTATAATACGAATGGTGTTCATGCCATTTTTTAAGGTCAATACCTTTGATATATGGAATAACCGCTCTGCTGAAATAAAGAGCCTCCATTCGATGATTTAAGGTAACTTTTACTTCACCATAATCAAACAATACTTCAGGGTCATTAACCGGAATAATAAGTGTTGCCAATTCTGTTTTTTCATCTTGCAAAACAGTTGCCAATGTATCTATTTGCGTAGGGTCAATAAATGGTTCATCACCTTGAATATTGATCACATACCGTGTATTACTACTGATTTGCTTCAAGGCATCCCAACACCTATCTGTGCCACTTGAATGATCTGATTGAGTCATTACAACTTGTCCACCAAAACGCTGAACATGGTCAAAAATTCGAGCATCATCCGTTGCAACAATCACTTTGTTTAGAGATTTGCTTTGAGAAGCTTGAGTATATACTCGCTCTATCATAGACTTTCCTTCTATTTCGATCAGAGGCTTGCCCGGAAAGCGTGTGGAGGCATAGCGGGCAGGAATAATTCCAACAATCATAATGGTTGTTTAGATATAGTTGAGTTAATGCTGGTAAAAAATTCAGGTTCGGTTAATTGGCGTAGTTGTAAATAACGCTGATAAGTGTCTGTAAAGTTTATTCTATGATGAAGCGTTTCGTCAAATTGCCCACCGAGGCTCATCAATAATTCGGCTATTTCACGCACTGCATAATGTCCTCCATCGCTAAAGGTGAGATAGTCCACCAGCTTGTTTCTTATTGCATAGTCTGTTAGCAAGGTACTACCTGATCTTGTTACCATGAAACGAAGGCTGATTTTAGCAGCTACTGAAAAATCAAGTACATCATCAAAAGCAAATACAATCTCATTATGTTTGATCCCTTTTGTGTGACAAATATGATCTAATGCTTCTGTTTTAAACTTGATACTGCTATACACTGCATCAAACTTTTCGCGTCGTGCAAGGGTTTGTGCTGCTATATTATTTTCTCCGGAAATAATGAAAATCTTGGGCAGTCGTCCGGTTCGCAAATAATGGTTAAAGCGAAGCAAATTTGTCCCCATAGAATCTATTTCATTAAAAGGACTACTGCCGTTTTCATTTTTTTCTCCCCGATTAAATACACCATCCCAATCAAAAACATAGGCTCTTATGGCATTTAGTTTCTCTTTCAAAATAACCGGTTCGGTGATAAATGTGCCCTTAAAGTGTTCCATTGTATTGTTTTTATCTGGCTGTATTAATTAAGGAAAGAAGCTTATGACAAAGCAGATTTTCTGTTTTTGTTGATTTTCAATTAAGCTACGAAATTAAACTTTCAGCACAACGAATAGCACTCTAATTAATAAAAAAAGCGTCTCGAAATTTCGGACGCTTTATTCTCTTAAAAAAGAATTTATTTTCTAAAGAGCATCTAAATCTTGAATATCAAGCATACCAACCGGTTTACCACTTTCCGTAATCAAAATGGTATCAACATTTGTCTTTTTAAACAACAAATGAGCATCGTTCAATAAGGCAGAAGATTCAATACTGATAGGGTTTTTATATTCCATTTCACCCATCTTTTTATCCAGAATATTTTCTCCATCCTGTTGCAACAAACGACGAATATCACCATCTGTAAATACACCTTTTAAGGATCCGTCAGCATTCACTACTGTCACTGCACCAAAGCCATATTCAGTCATTTTGATGATAGCTTCCTTCAAATTAGTATCTGCTTTCACTATGGGGTTTACACCATTGGCAGCTTCACCAACGCGAACAGTCATTAATCTGGTATCTTGAAGAAACTGTTCCGTTCCAATTGTTGTGAAATTGTTTTCTGTCAAGCCTTTCAGCACTTTTAGCGGAACAGTGATTGTGTGAACGCCCATATTGATAGCGTTGCGTACATGTTCTGCATGTCTAACGGATGAAAACATAATCTTTGTATTGTATCCATACTGATAAACAGCATTAACACATTGCTCAACTAAGGCAAGAGCATCATGTCCTTGATCTTGCAAACGACCAACTAAAGGGCATACATACGTTGCTCCGGCGTGCATGGCCATGTATGCTTGCTGAAGGGTATATACAAGGTGTACATTCACCAGTAATCCTTCTTTACGTAACAAATAACAAGCTCGAGTTCCTTCAAGAGATACAGGGATTTTAAAAACGGTACGCTGTGGATCAAGACCAAGATCTAATTGCCGTTTTGCTTCTGCAACAACATCTTCAGCTGTTTTACCTAAAGCTTCAATTTGCAATACAGGAACCATTTTCGATAGCTTGACGATGGTGCCGTCAATATCCGTAATGCCTTCACGCTGCATAAAAGTTGGCGTGGTTGTCAATCCATTTAAATAGCCAAGTTTGAAGCCCTCTTCAATTTCTTTGAGATTGGCGGAGTCGAGATATAATTCCATGAGAAACTAAAAGTAAAAAAATGAAAGTAATTACACCTTATGGCGCAATAAGGAGTGCAAAGGTATAAAGTTGAAACATAAATTTTGTGCTTGAAATTCATATCATTAAAAAAACTTCAAATTACCCTATTCTGATCAATTGATAAAGCTCATCCATTTCGAACAAATTTTCTCTCATCTTTGCCACCGAAAAAAAATCACTATCATGAACCAATTCAGCTTATCTCAAAATATACTGACCTACCATCAATATCTAATACTTACTGAAACACTCTTAGCAGAAGGAAAAACAACAGGCTCCGACCAAAGTGCTGAAATGCTTGAATATACGAGGCTCAATTTGCATCGAATGCGACGTTGGGATAAAACCTTACAATTGTTGCCAGAAATCGTTGCTTTGGCTCAAACGCAAGAAAAGCAAGATTGGTGGGTAATTACCGAGCCTTGGTGTGGAGATAGTGCTCAAATTTTACCTTTTATCAATGCTATTGCACTTGCCTCAAATGGGAAAATTGAACTCAAAATTATCTTACGTGATGAGCATCCCGACTTAATGGATCAATATTTGACCAATGGCACTCGAGGTATTCCAAAATTGGTAGCGTTTTCGGCAAAGGGCGAACCCTTGTTTGTTTGGGGACCCCGCCCTGCAGAAACCCAACAAATGGTTTTAAATCTAAAACAGCAACCCGACTATTCTTACGACAAATTAAAAACAGAAATTCATCTTTGGTATAGCAAAAATAAAGGCATCGCATTGCAAGCTGAGTTCAAAGAAATATTGTCCCGAAACTAAACCTTTCGTTTGAAGACATATATTTTCTGAGTATTCAGGGTAGTTGATTTGCTTGTTGAATTAATTGCTGAGGAATAGAAAAGCCTCTATGCTTCATAGCTTCAATTTGGTGTAAACTTTTTTGCTTTTCGTGCATTTCTAAATACAGAAGTAACAAATTGTTGTTTGCCGGAGAATTCATGGAATCGCGCGTCAGGTAACGTTCTAAATGTTTTGCTGCGCCTAAATTGTCTTGTTTTTTATGGCTTACCTGAGCTAAATAAAAATCACATTCGTAGTAGTCTGAAGTCTTTTGCTCTTTTAAGAAATACTTTTCCGACTCAAGGACAGAATCTTGATTTTGCAACATTACACCATAGTAATAATTCAGGTATTTTTCATTCGGATTAAGTTGGTATGCCCTTCGCATCATGGCATATCCTAATTGCTTGTCTTCAACCCTTGCACCATACATCATTACTGCATAGGCAGAGTGAGGTGACGTTTCTTCTGCTTGTGTCCAAAAAGTAAGTGGATCTTTAAAATATTGTTGATGGTGATAATTAATTATTCCCAAGAAAACTACCAAAGCACCTACTATCAATACCAGACTTTTATCCTCTTTCGGACGAGTAAATAAAGCGGATTGAGACAACACCATCAATATTCCGATTATGGGTAAATATAACCGATGTTCGAAAGTTTGTTGATTGATTTTATCCGGCAGAATAAGAAGTGGCAATATGAAAACAAAGAACAATAAAAATCCTGCAATAATGGTGCGTTTATCGCGATGTTTTGACCAAAGTAACAAAGCAATGATCAAAACAATAGCAACTATGCCATATACATTTGAAGTGTCTTGCTGGATGGGGAATACACTGAGATTGAAAGGTAAAAAGATTTTTCCCAGATATTGCCAAATGATTGGAATTTTAGTAAAAAAACCATGAAAAACACTTACCCAATCAATGGCTTCGTGCTTCATAGAGGCAGATGCCCGCGCTATCAAGTAAATAGCAACCGCACCAACCCATAATAGAACCTGCCCAACCAATCGTTTCGACTTCCATTCTACATCAAAAAGCAACAGCAAAATGACACATAGAGCAAAGGGAGCAAAAATGGCAGTCTCTTTTGTAAACAATGCCAATAACAACGCCACGATTGCACCTATCAACCACTTTATTCCATTGCCTTTTGTGAAACGAATACTGCAAATAAAATAAGTCAAAACAAAGACTGACATCAAGGTATCATTTCGACCCGGAATCCAAGCAACTGCTTGAGAAAGTGCTGGATGAATAGCAAAAATCATTGCCAGCAAGAATGCAGTCAATTGTTTAAATTTCAACTCTCTAAAAAAACGATAAACTAATGCCACATTCATCATGTGGAAAAGAATATTTACGGCATGATAACCCATTACCTCTTCCCCACTCATCTGATAATTTAGGATCATCGAGATTAAAAAAATGGGGCGATAATAAGTATCGTTTTTAGGATCGAAGACACCTCGTGTGAAAGAATTAAAAACGTTTGACCATTGTTCATTAAAAGCTCGAAAATCACGAACAAAAATGCTGTCATCTAATTCAGTGAATCCAAAATACAAGCTGGTTGAATACACAATGACAACAACCAGCATGAGCCAAAGAACCGGATATTTTATCCCAAAATCTGATTGGGTTACGGCGCTTGTTTGAGGCTGTTTAATAGGAGTAATTTTATTTTTGCTTTGCTTACTCATGCTACATGGAATGAGATAAATGAATAGTCGAAAAAAAACTAACAAAGTAATTACTTAGCAATAAAAATAGGAACGGTTACCAAATGGCGAACACGATTAATCGTTTCACCCAACACAAAATCCTTAATTGCTTTATGTCCATGACTACCTAAAATAAGCAAATCAGCCTCACTTTCTTTCACTAAACGAGCAATTTCTCCAGAACGATTCCTATATCCCAGTAAAGCTTTGACCTTATGTTGATTTCGTTCAAAAAAATGAACATACTCCGATATCATTCTTTTGTCTTCTCTTACTTCATAATCTTCACTATTAGCTCCAATCAATTTAGCGGATGCACTTTCTACTACATGAATCAACACAAACTCGGTGTCTGATTGGGCAAATTGAAGTGCATATTTAATAACGGTTTTATCCTTATGGCTAAAGTCTAAAGCAAGAGCAATCTTTTTAAAACTTGAAGTATGAATTGTGTTTAACTCTTCCATGATTACTTCATTATGAATACGGCTTTCTGCTTGTTTTTTACGTAAGAAAAGTGGATAAACGAAAGTAATAATCAACAAAAGAAATAGCCCAATTTCAGTACTAATAATTAAGAACTTTACTGCTACTGAATTTGTATCATGAAGCCATTCTAAAGCTGTTTCATAAACCAATTTAAGATTTAGTGAAACAATTACAATGGCAATCAGCCAACCGGCAAATTTTGTTTTTTTGTTGATGACAAACAAGCCCATATTTTTTTTGTCACTAACAAAATGGATAAGCGGAATTACGGCAAAAGCAAGTTGCATACTAAGCAACACTTGACTGAACACCAGCATTTCATCTACCATACCATCTCCAAAAAAGAGAATTGTTAGCACAGCCGGAACTATTGCTAACATACGAGTTAGCAACCTTCTTGCCCAAGGATTCATCCTTAAGCGTAAATAACCTTCCATCACAATTTGACCGGCAAGCGTACCTGTAACGGTAGAACTTTGTCCGGCTGCAATCAAGGCAATGGCAAAAAGATGTGAAGCCCATTTACTGCCCATCAGAGGTGCCAGTAATTGATGAGCATCACCCAAAGAAGCAACGGTAGTATGACCACTTTTAAAAAATACTGCTGCCGCAAGAATCAAAATAGCCGCATTGACAAAAAAAGCTGCATTTAAGGCTATCACACTATCCCAAACATTCAGGCGAATTGCCCTTCGGATAGAAGCATCATCTCTATTGATTTTTCGAGTTTGTACCAATGCAGAATGCAGATATAAATTGTGTGGCATTACTGTTGCTCCTATGATTCCAATGGCAATGTACAGAGCCGTATAATTAGGTAGAGATGGAATAAACCCTCGTGCTATTTCATGCATGTCAGGTTTTGCCAAAAAAATCTCGACCATAAAACAAACACTAATGATGGCTATTAAAGCGATAATAAAAGCTTCCATTTTTCTCATCCCAAGTCGTTGCAGGTAGAGAAGCAAAATAGTATCCAACAAAGTGATGCAAACACCCCATAACAGAGGAATGCCAAGTAATAAATTTAATCCTACTGCCATGCCCAACACTTCTGCTAAATCGCAAGCGGCAATAGCTATTTCAGCCAAAATATAAAGAATGAAATTGACACTGCGTGGATATGTTTCCCGATTACATTGCGCTAAATCACGACCTAAAACAATGCCTAAACGAGCACTGAGAGACTGAAGCAAAAGTGCCATCAAATTGCTCATCAATAAAACCCAAATCAAGGTGTAGCCAAATTGACTACCTCCAGCCAAATCAGTTGCCCAATTTCCGGGATCCATATAACCCACACTCACTAAATAAGCAGGCCCAAAAAAGGCAGCTATTCGTCGCCATCGTTTATTTGAAGTAGAGGGATCAATACTTTCGTGAACATCATGAAGTGATTTGTGGGTCATTCTGTGGGTGTGATTAAGCAATTACAAATCGTCGGTAATAGAGCCGGGTTCTTTTTGCTTGATTCCGGCATAAATACCTATAAACAAAAGTGCAATCAATGTCAAACTACTCACCATTGCTATGTTATTTCCGGTAGTGAAACTTGAAGGACGAAAATGAAACTCAATTCGTTTGCTGTTTGCCGGAACTTTTAATGCTCTAAGAACATAGTTTACACGTAAGATTTCTGCAGGTTTGCCATCAATCGTTGCTTCCCAACCATAAGGATACCATATATCGGAGAAAACAGCCAAGCCATTTTGAGTATTATTGGATTCGAAGATGAGATCATTCAAACCATAACGTAATAATTTAATTGACGAAGTGCTGTCTTTACTAAACGTATAATTGTTCAACTGGTCATGATAATGGTCACGTAAAATTGCTGTACTTTTTGGATCAAATTCATTGGTTACTATTGCCGTATCGCCCAAAGAAGTCGCATGAAGCAAATTCATTTCTTCATCTGCTGTTTTTGCCCATTTCACACTGCTCACAAACCAAGCATTGCCTAAGGCAGCACTATTGGGTTGATAAACAGGACCCTGTTGACCGGCATTAAAGATGATGTATTTAGTATTGAGCATGTTTAGCACTTGCGAATTAAACTTACCTTGCGTATGAGAGCCACCCATTTGCATGTCAATTAAATCTTGATAAATCTCCATTTTGGCAGGTGAATACCCGCCAATACATTTATGGAAATATGCTTGCACCGCATCATTGTAGGTATTTTTTGAAAGATCAAGCACCCGATAGTATGGGTCTTTGTCTTGCATGATTTGTTTATCAACCGGACGCGGTTGAAACAAAGCTTCATAATCAGTTGCGTCTTCATAGTTACCTTCTCCTAAAAAGTTTTTATCTACCGATATCAAATCAACCGCTACTAATATGCCTATTCCGGCAATCAATATTGTTTTATTCGCTTTAGACTTGATAAATGCCCATATTAAGCCTGCAGCAAGAATTATAAAAACGGCACTGGTTAATCCGCTCTTAGTAGCCAAGCTTGCACGGTCACTTTTTAATGCACCCATGATTTGTTGTGGTAATTGAGCATCATTGGTAGGGTTGGAAAAGTCAAAAAACATATTACCACCCACGCCCAATAAAACACATATACCGGCTGTCAATCCAACAGCTATTTTCATTTTTTTCAACACTTCCTCATCTGAAAATTTCTTTCTTAAAATTTCAGACAAACCCCAAATTCCAACTAATGGAAAAAGCAATTGCGGCACCACCAAGATCATGGTAGGGGTACGAAACTTATTGTACATCGGCAAATGGTCAAACAACCAATAGTTAAGTCCTGCCAAGTTTTTGCCCCAAGACATCATAATAGTTAGAACACAAACAGAAAGAATCCACCATTTATGTGAACTACGAATCACCAACATGCCTAACACAAAGAGGAAGCAAACAATTGCCCCAAAATATACCGGTCCTGAAACAAAGGGTTGAGGACCCCAATACATAGGGATAGCTGATGCCTGTGTGCCAACCAAAGCCTCTGTTTCAGGGGCTTTATCAATTGGCATACTGGATGAGCCACCATACAGATTAGGGATCAACAAACAGAAAGTTTCACCAATTCCATTGCTCCATTGAAAAGCATAATCTTTGTCTAATCCACCTGCTTTTTTGTTGGCATCGTGATTGATAGTCAGTTCACTTTCCCCACCACGCATGGTTGTCTTAGCATATTCTTTAGTAGTGAGAATAGAAGCCATACTTGTTCCCAAACCTATGCCGGCAATGATGCCTGAAAGAAGTGTTGCTAAAATGAATTGTTTGAAATTTCCCTTGTTTTGAATGGTTGATATTAGTTTGCCAATCCAATAAAAACCCAGCATAATGAAGGCATAGTACAAAACCTGATAGTGATTGGTGCCTACTAACAAAGCCATGGAAATTCCGAGTAAAGCTGCGCCGGTCAACCATTTCCCCCTAAAGACCATAATAAAACCGGCAAAAACAGCAGGCATATAACCGATGGCAAGCATTTTAGTGTCATGTCCTGCACTAATTATGACCACATTGTAAGTAGCAAAAGCATACGCAATACTCCCAATCAACGCCAACCAACGATCAATTTTCATTACGAGCATCAGCACATAAAAACAAAGCATGGCCAGAAATAGAAAATGGGCAGGCTTAGCTAAGAAGCCGATCAGCACTGTTTGCAAGTGTCCTACATAATTTTTGTTTTCAGGAATACCAATGGTGTAGTTAGGCATTCCTCCAAACATGCTATTTGTCCAAAGTGGGTTGATACCTGTACTGTCATGGTAGGCTTCTGTTTCATGATACATAGCCTTCCACGAAATGTTATCGTGTTGATTCAGAACCTTTCCTTGAAGGGCGGGATAACAATACAAAAGTGCTAAAGCTGCAAAACCGATGATGATATAAACATGCGGAAGTAGCTTTTTAAAATCGAAAGACTGCATAGATTATTATTGGAGAAACAAAAATAATAGTTCTGTTTACTAAGCGAAATTGAATTTATCTGATCTTACTCGAATGTTGAAGATACGTTATAGAATTGCTCTGATGCTCATTCTTCCTGTATGCACAACATTTCCTGTACCCGGCTTGCGCCCTTCATATTCCAGCGAAAGCTCAATTCCCTTGCCCACTCTTCGTTCCCAATTCATAAACCAAAGAAAATTGTTTCCGGGTTGCAAGGCATCTAACATGATAAAGGCAACAGGAGCGGACATTTGCCCGGAAAAAACTATACCCGAATATGTACCCCTTATTTGAATCACGCCTAAGTTAGGTTTGCTGAATCTAAGATCAAGGTTGCATGATTGTATGGTAGCTTTTTCACCACCATATTGAGAGGCGTTATTTCTTTCTTCCCATTTTAGGCTTCCAGTCAGTCGAAAAACAGATTTGAGAATCCAGGTCAACGAAGGCTCGCCTGATAGTTGTCGTACATCGTAAGTCCGATTGTCTTGCAAAGCTGAACGATAGGAACGCAATCCATTTTTAGCCGTTAGGGTTGCAGTAAGTGGTCGAATAATGTTCCACCTAATTCTATATAAATGCTGAATGGAGCGGTTTCCTTCAACACCATAGATTAACAGTTGCTTTCCGCTGTTGCTGATCAAATTATAGTCAATGCCCCAAACTGCACTACTCCGATTAAAATAGGCACTGCTACTTAGTGAGCTATTGGTCAATATGATGGTCGTATCATTTTGAGTAGGCAGTAAAGGATTATAGGCTCTTATTCCTTCAGCAGCTAATAATTTATTGCTTATTTGTAAGGATGTTTGAGATGAAAAACGAGAAATAATTTTTTGTAGGCTGCTCAGTTTTTTTCCCTGCCATAAATAGGAAGGCTCTAATGAAATCGTGCCATTAAAATTGACATAATTCACTTTTACATACTCATTGGTTGGCGTAAATACTTTGATATACTTTTTTTGATCGGGGTAAATAGCAATTTCAAATTCATTAGCTTGTTGAACACCATCGTGGTTATAGTCAACCCACATATACAAGCCTTGCCCGGCAGGCACTTCCACAAAAGTATAAGAGCGTTTTTGTTCTTGTCCCGAACCAAATTCATAAAGGCTGTTAGCAGACAATGCGTGCTGAAAAAAGTTTCCGGAATATTCTAACCTACCTAATAGTGTTTCTTCCGGCTTTATTGATGAAACATGTGAGGTGTCATCCAGCAACAAATGTCGGTAGGATCCCGTAAAATTAATTTGCTGATTGCGCCAATGATATAATCCAAATCTAAGATCCACATTATTACTATGGCTTTGTTGTTTCCACGTATGGACAACCGGAATTCGATCTCGACGAGTAAAATAGGTTAGGCTCCATTTGTTTTTGCTTAAGTCTGCATTGCGAATAAAGCCTGAAATAACATCAAAAGAGAAGGCAGAAAACGTAAGGGTATCACTATTCATATCCCGAATGGCATTGTGTTGCAATTCATATTTTGCACCTACAATTGCCGAAAGTCTTTTAGGCAAAGTATAGGTCATAAAAGCATTGGGGCGAAAAAATACAGATTGAAGGGAGGAGTCTCTATTTGTCATTAAATTTCCCGAAAAGCCTGCTGATATTGCCTTTCGCGTTAATTCATAAGCAATAATATGCCTAAAGCCTTTGTAAAAAGAACCCTTTCCATAATAAGTAAAATCATACTGACCTCTTCCTAATTGACGATTTGACAGTTGTGCTCCGGCATGAATTAAATGTTCATCTGGTTTATTGTTTGAGGAATAAGGAATATTCCAATCGCGGGCAAACTCAACATTTCGATAAGGAGCAATGGCTTGATAGCGATCTTGAATAAATTCATAAGACAAAGTATTTTGCATAACCCAAGCTTGTTTTCCATTACTATCAACTTTACCTAATTTTCGCTTTTCATTGTAAGAAATTTTAGTGGCACCACCCCAATGCGAGTTGTTGTCAATTTTTGAAAACAAATTCGGATCCACGTTACTTGCACTCACTTCAACATGAATGGTTTTCAAGCTATCTATATCATATTTCCCATTCAATACAAATACTTGTTGCTTTTTGGGGGTAATTAGCAATTGTACAGGGGCATAACTTCCTTGGTGTACACCATTTACAGGTGCTACCCAAACATACACTCGTCCATTAGCATTGATTGGCGAAATAACATAATCACCTTTCCCCTGCCCTACAAAAGAAAAAGTCAAAGAATAAATGGCACTATCCGGGCTCACAGAATAAACATAAACAGAGTCATAATGAGTGCCATTAACAAGCGAATCAATACGTTTATACAGAATTTTTTTTAGAGAAAAAGTATCGCGTACAATATTGGGGTACAAAGCATTTTGAATTGAATCTCCGATGGTAGATAAAAAATATTTTTGTTCCGTAGAAAGGCTTTGTAAATAGGGCTGATTTTTGGCATCTTGATTCGAATAGGCATTTACTCTAAGTGTCAACTTTTTTCCAACTTGCACTTCATCCCAAGCATAAATTAAGGAATTGAGATAATTGCGAGCTTGATATTCAAATTCAACCTGAATACGAGAATCTTTCGTAATCATTTTGCGAGGCATAAACTTGATTTCAGCCGTGTTATAATTGATAATATAATCTGCATTCTCACCTCTTGACATGGGTACATCATCAACATACACCCGTTCTGTTCCGGCTAACACAATAAAAAACTGCTCGCTATTGTTGCCCGAAAGTTTATAGGGACCTTGATTTCCTTCCAACCCCTGAAAAATATTTCTGGCAAACTGCCCTTTAGGCATAGAACCACTTAGCCCTAATTTGTTTTGCACGGACTTGTTTATTCTAAAACCGGTTTGGTAATAAATACCTTGTACTCGTTTGTAAAATTTTAAAAAATATCCCGGTGGACTTTCTAAATTATAGTCGCCTAATTGCAATAAATGCTGCTTTTTAGAAAGGCGTATATACACTTGGTCAAACTCCTGAAGCCTTTGTGTATTGCCATCAGGTTGAACAGGGATTGTGTTATCGCTCAGGGCAGCTTCTAATTTTATGCTATCTAAAATGTATCCATTTGCTTGCAAATTAAACTGTGAGTTTAGCACTACATCTTGATTGTTTCCCATCGAAATGCTTCTTCCATAGCTGCCGTTATATTCCAGTTCATTAAAGTTGCCGAAATTATTTGTGTTTCTATCTTCAAAACGATAAATCAGTGAGATAGAAGAAGATGAATCATATTTTCGGCTCTTGTGTTGATAAACTTGATCAAAACGAAGCGGCATAGTACGAAAATGAACTCTTACCGAATCCTGCTTAGGCTTATGTTTCCATACGAGTAAGCTATGTGCAGGCAACACCAAAAAATCACTATCATTTACTCCATCTATAAACACGGAAAAAGGAACTACGGAAAGAGAGTCCAATCGAACAGAATCTGCCGTAGTAATAGTTTTGACATGATAATTGGAGTCAAAATTTTGACAATAAACTATCGAAGCATTAAGCCCTATCAAGAGAATTAAAAACAACCGATACCTCAATAATTGTATGTGATTCAACACGCCGATAGCTCGAAAATTAGTTTTTATTAAACGTAATTGCCCCTCAAAATCGTTTACAAATTGAATTTAGCTGGAAAAAAAATTTTGAAGCATCCAAAGATTACATGCCTTTCTATCGTCTAATCATTCAAGGTGTGACATTCACGTCTATTCAATATTTCCAAGAAATGATAACAATAGGCAATCTTAGTAAAACAAACTATGCTGAAGAGGCAGCCATAAAAATAGCTTTATATCTTAGTTCTTTGATCATGTTGATAGTAATGGTGGCATTATTTTAAGCAACAGCTTTACATTTTACTTTCAAAGAGTAATAACTTTGAGCAAATGGCGTTAAGCTGCATATAGATTGCCCAAAAATGCCCCCATATTCTGAACAAGAAATAATTCAAGGATGCCTGCGAGGCGATCGTGTGTATCAACAACATCTTTATGGATGTTACTTTGATTTATTTCTAAAAATTTGCGCTCGTTATGCAAAATGTATGGAGGATGCCGAACAATTACTAAATGACAGCTTCCTTAAAATATTTGCTTCAATTTCTCAATTTAATCATAATGGTTCTTTTGAGGGTTGGATGAAACGAATCGTTGTTAATGTTTGTTTAGACTATTTAAAAAGCAGACAACTACGCGATAGAATGCAAACCAATTCAATAGGCGATGAACAGATTTTTAGTCAAAAAATGATCAGTGCCGAAGCTATTCAAAATTTACATTTTAAAGAACTTTTAAAGACTATTCAAACTCTTCCAACTATGTCAAAAACAGTATTTAACTTGTATGTCTTTGAAGGCTTTAGCCACAAAAACATTGCTCAGATGCTGGATATTAGTGAAAGTACTTCGTCATGGCATTTGCATAATGCTCGACACTTGCTTCAAAAGAAATTGATTGCTACAATGCCTGAAAAAAAAGTTAAATGACACCAAGCGAATTTGACAAACTGATTAAATCCAAATTCGAGGAACATTCATTCGAATATTCTGCTGAGAAGTGGGATGTTTTGGCACAACAATTACCCAACAAAAAGAAATACATTCCTATTGGTTGGATAAAAACCGGAGGAATAGCAGCAGGGTTAATGTTATTCATAGGTGGAATAGCTTGGTTCTTTTCAAAAAATAAAATTCAAATAGTGCAGGTTGCTCAAAATCAAATTTCTACCCACGCTACCCCCTCAATAAAACCTCAGCAGGAAACACAATCAACTGTAATATACCCAAAACAGACTAAACAAATTGCTTCCTTAACCCAACAGAAAACTACAATAAAAGTTCAACAAATATCGAATCGAATTCAACAGAAAAATTTCAATTCGCCTACATCAACTGTTCAACCCAATTCCCAAACTGATCACGCTAAGGAAATATTACCGGAATCAAACCAACCTTCAAATGTTGATGTTGTTTATTTACCCAAACAAAGCCAGCTTTCAAAAGGATCTGCATCCGTTTCCAATTTCTCCAATCCTCCTAAATCCGATCAAAAGCAAAAAAGCACAACGATAAATTTAGCCGGAGGAATGAATTATGGAACCCTGAACACTGGTTTTTCAGCAGGTATAAATGCTCGTCAAAAATTGGGTGAACATTTTTTTGTAGAAAGCGACCTTGCATTTGTTAATAACCGCGCCGGACAAACATTTTCGCCCCAAGCACAACAAACTGCTGCTCTAAATAAAATGCCGATTGATTATCGTAATGCTAATCTGATGTATGTTCAAATTAATCCTGCCGTTGGATATCAGGTTTTCAAAAACATTTCTGTTGGATTGGGGGCTGATTTGCAACAAATGGTAAATGGAGAAAACACTTTAGTAAACGTTAATGATGAAATAAGAACTATACCTGCAACCGACTTAGGGCTAACCGGAAAAACAGAAGTCAGTATATCACCCAAATTTAAAGCAGGCTTACAATATCGTAGTGGAATCAACAATTTAATGAACAGTAGTACCGGCTATTTTGATCGTCGTTATTTTCAAGTGCAACTTAAATATGCAGTGTTTGGCAAATGAATAAGCATCTCTTAAACACCCAAACCAATCACTTCATGCTGTGCCGGAATGGCTATATCTGTAAAGCCCTTTCTAATCAAGCGGTCTTTGAAGTTTAATTGTGTTTCATACTCTCCATGTACCAAAAATATTTTTCGTACTTGTTGCTTATCCTGACAAGCAAGCCATTGACTTAAATCTTCATAATCACCATGTGCACTTAATGACTCCAAAGCATCTATTTCTGCATTTACATCAAACAATTCGCCGTAAATACGCACTTGCCTTGCCCCACTTCTAATTCTTCCACCTAAAGAATGTGGCTCGCAATAGCCTGAGAATAAAATGGTATTTCGTGCATTACTTATGGCGTGTTTGATATGGTGTTTCACCCTTCCGGCTTCTGCCATACCCGATGCCGAAATGATGACACACGGTTCGGGCGTAGTGTTCAATGAAATAGATTGCTCAGCAGATTTTATTGTTTTCAGCCCTTTAAAATCAAACACATCTTCATCTGCTTCTAATTGTTTTCGCACATGCTTATTAAAGCATTGAGGAAACTGTTTGGTGATTTCGGTGATTTGTAAAGACAAAGGACTATCAACATAATAGTGTACTGGAGGCAATCTATTTTCTAATTCAAACCGATTTAGAATATACAGAAGCTCTTGTGTACGCCCAAGGCTAAATGCTGGAATAATAAGCTTGCCTTTTTTCTCGATACAGGTATGCTGAATTTGATGCAAAATTTTATCATAAGCTACCGTGGTCAAATGATGAAGCCTATCTCCGTAAGTAGATTCCATTATGATGAAATCTGCTTGTGGAAAAACTTCGGGTGAACTTAATATAGTGTCGCCATAGCGACCTACATCACCGCTAAAACAAAGTCGAACAATTTTTCCATCTTCTTCTAAGGTTAGATTGACAACCGCACTACCTAAAATATGCCCTGCATCTGTATATCGTAGATTGATTCCCTTTTCTATCTCATAATCTACATTGTAGTCAATAGGAATCAGCATAGGAAACACTTCCATAGCATCGGCTTCTGTATATAGCGGTCCTTGAGAAGGATTAGATTCGGTAGCAACATGTCGAGAATGATAACGAACATCGTCTTGTTGAATCTTAGCACTATCTAACAACAATACTCGAATTAACGGTTCACTGGCAACAGTACAAAATATCTTTCCATGATAGCCATCTTTTACTAATTTGGGTAACAGACCTATGTGATCTACATGGGCATGAGAGATGATGACATGTGTAAGCTCAGAAGGTTCAAAACCCCATTCACTATTTAGCCTTAATGTATCCTTTCCCATGCCTTGAAACATGCCACAGTCAAGCAATAACTTCTTTTCTGCACCTATGTGAACAATATGCTTTGAGCCGGTAACTGTGCGAGCTGCACCGTGGAATGAAAGTTTCATCTAAAAATATTTTTTCGTCTTAGTTGAATGGAAATTATTTATTCTTACTTAACTCCACTAAGTTACTTCATTTGCATGTCAAATGGAAGAGCCATTTGCACTTTTCCGTTTAGGTTTTTCAAGTTTTTAATTTGCTTTAACCAAGGATAATCAGCCGAAATTTCGTTTTCAATGACAGACTTAAAAGCTGCTGTGGCACTTGCATTCGTCATTTTAAATCTACGCATCATGCTTTCAAATTTATCCAAAGGTTGCGGATATGTAGAAACCTGATACTCTTTTAGTCCAGCCTTTTTCGCTGCACTGAGTATAGCTCTGTCAATCCCACCCAAACCGTCAATCAAGCCAATTCGTAGCGCATCAACACCCGTCCATACCCGTCCTTGTGCAATACTGTCAACTACGGTATCAGATAATTTTCTTCCACTTACAACACGATGTTTAAACACCGAATAAATAGTGTCCACGAATGTCTGCATTCGAGTTGCTTCTTCAGGAGTGAACGTGCGTGTCGCCGTTGGAAAATCGGCATAAGGTGCATTTTTCACTTCGTCAAAGGTTACTCCTAACTTGTTTTTCAAAAGTTTCTCGGCACTAAACATCATGCTGAACACACCAATGCTGCCGGTGATGGTTGTAGGCATGGCAAAAATACTATCAGCCTGACAAGAAATATAATATCCGCCGGATGCTGCCAAATCTCCCATAGACACAATCAAAGGCTTCTTTTGTTTTAATAAATTTAATTCCCTCAAAATCACGTCAGAAGCTAAGGCACTTCCTCCGGGTGAATTAACCCGTAAAACAACGGCTTTCACCTTTTCATTTTTAGCAATTTTTCTAATTTGCTCAATCATATCTTCCGATGCAATCTGAGGATCATCGTTCGTTTTTCCATCAGTAATATTGCCTTCAGCAAACAATACGGCTATGCGCTGATCATTTGTTTTTCGTGCTTTTCTGGCTGTAACAGAATAGTCTTCAATAGAAATGAAATCAATTTTTTCGTCTGCCTTTTTATTCAATTTTTTTCTCATGGTTGCTTCTACTTCATCAATGTAAGCAAGCCTATCTGCTAATTTTGCTTTAACGGCATCTTCCGGAAACTGTATCCGGCCTGATTTTGCCCAGCTATCCACTTCTGTTGCATTTACAGAAGCATGTTTGGCTACCGCATTTGTCAATTCATTCCAAATACCATTTTGTAAGGCGGTAATTTGTTCACGATTAGGCTCGCTCATTTTATCTGCCCGAAAAGGTTCTGTCGCACTTTTAAATTTACCGGCATAAAAAATCTCCGGTTGGATTTCTAACTTTTCAAGAGTTCCCTTAAAAAAAGCCAACTGAGTTGCCATGCCTTTAAACTCTGTAAAGCCTACAGGGTTTATGAAAATGCTATCTGCCGTGCTTGCCAAGAAATAAGATTTTTGTGGCACCATTTCACCATAGGCATAAATAAATTTGCCTGACGATTTGAAGTCCAATAGTGATTGTCGAAGTTGTTGCAAGGTTGCCCACCCATTAGGGCTTTCAGACAGCTTGATATAGATGCCCTTAATATTTTTGTCGCTTTTGGCATTTTCAAGAGCCATAGACAGATCATACAACCCGGGAGTTGACGCTGCACCGCCTATAAATGCAGCCATAGGATTCACTTCACCATTTTCGTGTATGGCATTGCCCATATCCAAAACCAATACGGAATTGGCATTAGCTTCCTTTGCTTCCTCTTCTGCGTTTTTAGCAAGTCCGGCAACTAATCCAATAGTAAGCCCGAATACAATAATGCCCATTACAATTAGTGCAAGAAAGGAGGCAAAAAACATTTTAAAAAACTGCTTCATAAGTCAAAAACACGTGCTTATTTAAACGTGGGTAAGCAAAAATAATGAACACTTTCAGCAAACGGAATTTCTTGCCTGCTATTTGTTTGATGCAAGAAGCCGTTTTAGTTTCGCGGCATGAACCACGTGTATTTGCTTTTGGGTAGCAATGAAGGAAATCGTGTTCAATGGCTACAAAGTGCTTTAGATGGGCTACATCGCTTTGCTACTCTTGAAAAACAATCAGCTGTATATGAAACAGCAGCTTGGGGGCTTGAAAGCCAACCCGATTTTCTTAACATGGTTATTGAGATAAAGACCTCTCTTTCTGCACCAGAATTATTGGTAGAAATTCAACAATTGGAAACTGAATTAGAACGACAGCGAACAATAGTTTGGGGACCACGCACACTTGATATAGACATCCTTTTCTTCAACGATGAAGTCATTCAAACAGACCATCTGATTGTACCGCATCCCGGTATTCCGGTAAGGAGATTCACCTTAGAGCCTTTATGTGAAATCGCCCCTCATTTTCTTCATCCTTCCTATGGAAAAACGGTGCAACAATTGCTTGATTATTGCACCGACCATTTGGAAACAAAAAGATTAGGAATGATTAATGCTATTGTTTCAACAAGATAGTTCGATATTTTTTCCCGTTACTATCCAATATTAACAAATAAGCTCCTTGTGCTAAGCTTTCCTTCAATGAGATTTTCCATTTTCCAAAACCTCCTTGATGCGATATACTTGACACCCAAACCCTTTGTCCAACCGCATCAAACACTTGGACTTGATAGTCGCCTTGTGGTAAATAATCAGCTTCAATTGTTACGGTGTTTCCTGAAAGTGGATTAGGATAAGCGCGAATGCTTCCATCAGTCTGAATCGTTGCCAAGCCAGAAATCAGAATAGTATCAGACACCCCTTTACATCCATTAGAATCCGTTACCCACACACTGTAATAGCCATCTACCGCAGGTTGTAGCGAATTGGTAGTGCCACCGGCAATATCATTGTTGTTATATTTCCACTGGTATGAGAGATAAATATTGGACACACTAAGTATGGTGCCGTTCGAGCTTATTTTAGGTTTAGGATTGGGATACACTACAATCGTTATTGAATCTCGATCGCTTTCGTAAATGCCGGACGATTGAGTAACATAACATTTGAATGTTCCTGCTTTTTGGGTGGAGGGTATCGGTGGGATTGTTACGCCCACTTTTGCCGTATCATAATACCATAGCAGATTTTGACCCGATGCCACTAAAGCTAAGGCTGTATCTTTTTGGCAATATTTGATGAAGTGATTGGCAATAGAAGGGGGTTGTGGTTTAGAAGGAATTTGATAGGACAATGCGTATGTTCGAAAAGCACCATAAGCTGAAATCAAATTATTGTTTTTGTCGCAAGCAAGATCAACGTTAGCAATGAAAGTACTTGGTGTCCACCCGTCAGATACATTACTGACAGTTTTCCATTTTCCTTGCGAGCGTCCCCAAATGGTAGCAGAATAATATGCCGAACTTAAAACGTAAGGCTGATTCGAGGTATCAAAAGCAAGACGAAATCCAAAATTTACTTGTTGTTGCCCCGCCCAAGATCCAATACCAAAACTATCAATATGAGAGGGAGTCCAAGCTCCGTTAATAAACTTTATGACGGTACCATAAATTATTTTTGATCCCAAACCGCCAATATATGTATAATGTATTGCAAGTAAACTGGGGGTATCATTTCTGTCAAGCAGAAACGCTCCGGTATCTACCAATCCTCCTAATAAATTCCAAGTGTTGTTTTGCCAAACCGCAAGTTGTCCATTGATAGAATTAGGCTTGTAAAAAGCATATAATTGATTGCTTTTGCTAAAGGCAATGGTGGCCTCACTTGCAGTTGGTATGGAATTAACTGAAACCCAACTGCCTCCTACATATTTTTTAACGGTAACAAGATTAAAGTTGGCAGGATCCGGATAACAAACATAAGGTACGCCTGATGTATCAAATGCAAAATTTGTCTTATCAAGATATGCCCCCGAAGGAAAAGTATTAGAAAGTCCGGAAGGAAGAGTAACAAAGGAGTTGCCGTCAAAATGTGCTAATTGCCAATAATATCCCTGTTTATAGAAAATATAAACCGTATCTTTTATGCCTTTTATCAAACGCACGTAATCTGTACGATAGGTAGAGAACCCCGGCGTACCAACATATTGCCAAGAAGCTCCATTGTATTTAAGAAGTGAAACTCGACCATTAAATGATGAGTCGGCGAATGCAAGATAGGGAGTGCCGGCATCAGAAACCGCAAGTGACATAAAATACCCTACAGGATAAGGTCCATAAGGAGTCACACTGGAGTAATAGGGTACTGTGGTGTTTACAATACCATAAGTGCCAACCGGATTAGAGTAGCTACCGTTTTGAAATGTAAAAACATAGGGTCCAACGTTCGACAAGTATTCAAGAAATACAGGAATAGAGTCCTTTAAAAACATAGGGAATGTACCCGGCAATAATTTCGAAGGAAAATTGGGCAACATCTGTACCCAACCGGAGTTCGGTATAAATTTGGAAACAATATTATTATTACCCGAAGGTGAAACCTGCAAACCTAATAGTGTATCTTGTTTTGAAAACTTTAAGGCACCAATTCTTAACGTGGAAGGTAAAACGGTATTGCTCATCAACGTTGTCCAGTTAGTGCCGTCATATTTCATAAGCCAAGTATTGTTAGGGTAAGCCTGATCTATATAAGATACATACAGTTGATTGGTGTTTTGATTGCAAGTCATAACTATATTGCTCGCAGATAGATTAGACAATCCGCCTGCCGGACTGACTGTCACCCAATTTCCGGAAGCATATTTCAACACAACTAAACGATTAAAAAAAACTGGGTCATTTGTCGCTATATAAGGCGTTCCCGTTGTGTCAAAACACCAACCCACGTAGGCTATTCCATTGGCAAACCCCCTTTGCCCTACGCTATCCCAATTGTTACCATTAAATTTCATCATGGTAAGTCGCCCCATTGGGTTTGTATAAAGCACATGCAGCGTATCTCCTTTCCCTAATCCCAAACGGGGTGTGTTAGGGAAAGTTGACGTTGGTGTAGTCATACTGTCAAAATTAGGAAGACCTACCGTTGACCACACGCCATTACTATACTTTACCACTTTGACTTTCGGTAATAGGGGATTCGACGTCTTTGTGGAAGTGAAAAACACTTCTTTCGCACGATTCATGACCATACTGGTTGAATAATAAAACGTATTGTTATTATTTATAAAAGAATCATTATATTGAGTTGTTGTGTTAACCCAACGAGTTCCATCATATTTCTTTACAAGTGCACCAACATAGTTGACATTGGTGCTTTGATTTGCTTTGAGTAAAGAAAATCCAACAAAAATGCTATCCTTATTACCTAATTGAAACATGCCATTACTGTAATCCATACCCCAACCTAACTCGTCCTTAGGATCAACACCCATAGGCTGCCAAGTTTGAGACAGTCCTATCAACTGAAAAAACAAAAAGGGCAGTGAAATGATTGTAGTTTTCATTTTGAAAATATATTTTACATGTATGAATTGAATAAAAAAATAAACACTTCTATGTTGTAACACAAATATACTTAAAAAAACAAACGTCAACTTTTTTTCAAAAAATTTCTTTCATTTACCGATGTTATTCATCGTCCCGTATCTTTACAGCCTAAGTTATACATGAATTATCGCTTTATTGCCATTGAGGGAAACATCGGATCGGGAAAAAGTACCCTCGCCAATCTGCTTGCCAAAAACTATGATGCTAAATTGATCTTGGAAGAGTTCGCAGACAACACTTTTTTACCAAAATTTTATGCGGAGCCAGATCGCTACGCTTTTCCCTTAGAGCTTTCTTTTTTGGCAGACAGATATAAGCAATTAAAACATTCACTTACTCATCCTGATCTTTTCCAGCAAAAAGTGGTGTCAGACTATCTTTTTACTAAAAGTAAACTTTTTGCACGCATCAATCTTCGAGAGGAAGAGTATGAACTGTTTCAACGACTTTTTGACATTATTGACCTACACCTGCCACCGCCTGATTTACTCATCTACCTACATTGTCCCATACAAAAACTAAAAATAAATATTGAAAATCGTGGACGAAGTTATGAACAAGACATAGCAGACGAATATTTAGAACGTGTTCAGGCAGTTTATCAACAATTTCTTAAAGCAGAGCAACACAAAACACTCATAATTGATATGACTAAGGTTAATTTTGTTGAAAACCCGGAGGATTTAGCTAACCTTATCACTTTTATCGAGAAAGATTATGACTTTCAAACACATTTTCTTTCCCTGCATTAAAATATTGGCAAAAACTTGTCAATTAGGTTTAGATTATTTAACTTTCATACCGTAAATTCGCAGTCCTTTTACCGACTTCTAATTTTTGTCGGAAAAAACACCTTTCGTAGTAAACGATGAATTGATATTTACCCAAAGTAAATTTTTGAAATTATGGATGCAGGTACTATTACCTCAAAATCAAACGTAGATCTTAAAAAAGCACTTAGCGAGCATTTTGGATTTGAACACTTTAAAGGAGATCAAGAAAAAATTATTCAAAGTATCCTTCAAGGTCAGGATACTTTTGTGATTATGCCCACCGGAGGCGGAAAGTCTTTATGCTATCAACTTCCGGCACTAATTAGCGAAGGCGTGGCATTGATTGTTTCCCCCTTGATCGCCTTGATGAAAAACCAAGTGGATCTAATTAGAAGCTATAGTGATAAAGAAAATGTAGCTCATTTTTTGAACTCTACACTGAGTAAAACGCAGCAAAAAAAGGTTAAATCAGACTTATTGTCGGGTGAAACAAAAATGCTTTATGTCGCTCCCGAAACATTGACCAAACAAGAAAATATTGATTTCTTTTCCGACCTCAAAATATCATTCGTAGCTGTTGATGAAGCACACTGTATCTCAGAATGGGGGCACGATTTTCGTCCAGAATATCGAAAACTCTCTGATATGATCAACCAAATTGATGCTAAAATTCCGATCATTGCTCTCACAGCCACTGCCACACCCAAAGTGCAAGATGATATAGTAAAAAACCTGTGTTTACGGAATCCTTCTGTGTTTATTTCTTCCTTTAATCGCCCCAATCTATATTATGAAATAGTGCCCAAAGGTAAAAAGGAAAATGTGCTGAAACACATGGTAAAGTTTATCCACAGCATGAAAGGGAAAAGCGGCATTATTTATACACTCAATCGTAAAACCACCGAGGAATTAGCAAGCACCTTAAATGCAAACGGCATTTCTGCCGTAGCTTATCATGCAGGTTTGGAAGCAGCCATCAGAGCGGAACGTCAGGATCATTTTCTGATGGAAAAAGTAGATGTCATAGTAGCAACCATTGCTTTCGGTATGGGCATTGACAAGCCGGATGTTCGATTTGTGATGCACTTCAATATTCCTAAATCTCTTGAAAACTACTATCAAGAAACAGGACGTGGAGGACGTGATGGATTAGAGGGTAAATGTATCCTTTACTATTCTCATAAAGATGTTCAAAAGCTTGAACATCTGATGCGAGATAAACCACTCAGTGAGCGTGAAATGGGAGCTCAATTGATTGCAGAAACAGTGGCTTATGCAGAAAGTGGTGTGTGTAGAAGAAAATTGTTATTGCATTATTTCGGAGAAACGCTGCACCAAGATAATTGTGGCAATTGCGACAATTGCCTGCATCCAAAAGAAAAATTGGAAGTTCGAGACAGCTCGAAAATAGTGTTGGATGCCATAAATGAATTAGACGAGCGATTTAATATTGAGTATGTGGTGAATGTCATTCTTGGGAATGCCACGCCACAAATACAAACCTTCCGCCATGATAAACTCAAGACATTTGGTGCCGGATTAGTCATGAAAATGGATACCAACTTTTGGTATTCACTAATCAGACAAATGATGCTGGAAGGATTGATACGTAAGGATATTGAAGAATACGGTTTACTGAAAATCACTGAAAAAGGTCATAAATTTCTTAAAAAGCCTTTTTCTATAATGGTGGTACTTAACCATAATTATGAAGATGCAGATGGCGATGATGAAGAAGTAACAACAGGCGGCGGTGCAATGTCCACAGATCCGGTGCTTTTTGAAATGCTGAAAGATTTGCGTAAACAAGTTGCAAAGGAAAAAAACCTTCCTCCTTTTGTTATTTTTCTTGAAAATTCTTTAGAAGACATGGCGGTCAACTACCCCACTTCTATGGAAGAAATGGAGCGAATTCAAGGTGTAAGTAAAGGAAAAGCACTAAAATTTGGGCGAAAATTTATTGACCTGATTGCTAAGTATGTTGAAGAAAACGACATCACCAAGCCCGATGATTTTGTAATGAAAAGCATTGTCAATAAAAGCGGCATGAAAGTGTTTATCATTCAAAATATTGATAAAAAAATTCCGCTTGACACTATAGCCAAAAATAAAGGACTGTCATTACCCGATTTGTTGAATGAAATGGAAACTATTGTTGCAAGTGGCACTAAACTAAACTTAGACTATTGCTTAGAACAAGAGTTAGACGAATATGAGCAGGAAGATATTTTTGACTACTTCCGTAGCAGCCATGACGACAATTTAGAAAATGCTTTTAGTGAATTTCGCGACCGCGATGTGAGTATTGAACAATTGCAAATGATGCGCATCAAATTCTTAAGTGAGTTTGGAAATTAATTCTGTAGGCTGCTTGAAAAGGCAGCCTTTTTTTTGGTGTTTTATTCGTTCGAGTAAAACATAGGCTATCTAAAAACGCTTACCCCATTTAGTTTACGTTAATTTGCAGAGCAAATCAAACGATATGAATTTTGAAATTCTAATGCAATTTTTGCTTGCTGCTCTTTGGGGTGGTATTATAGGTTTAGAAAGGGAATATCGTAGCAAGGCGGCGGGTTTTCGCACCATGATTATGATATCTATAGGCTCTTGCTTTTTCACTAAAATGAGCCTTTTATTGGGCGCACCCAATAGCCCTGACAGAATAGCTTCAAATATAGTTACAGGTATTGGTTTTTTAGGTGCAGGAGTTATTTTCCGTCAAGCAAATCATGCAAGTGGCATTACTACGGCTGCTACCATTTGGGCAGTGGCTGCTGTTGGAATGGGCATAGGTGGAGGTCATTATACCAATTCTGCCATTGCATCATCCATCATTCTTTTAGTCTTAACCATCTTGCCGGCTGTAGAACGATATGTTGTTCGGTTTAATCAAATTCGGGAATACACGATTTCCTATAATGCTGAAAATTTATTAAAAGTAGATTATGAAACCTTATTTGATCAAAACAATCTAAAACGAAAAGTTATTAGTGAATTGAAAGAAGGTAATCTTCTTCAAGTAACATGGGAAGCCATCGGACATGAAAAGGATCATGCTCAATTTATTTCTTCTTGTATGTCTGACGCTCGCTTATTACGATTTGAATATTAATGGTTGTTTGTTTGCCAAACTAAAGCACTGGCTCCCAAAATGGCAACATCAGCATCGGGCAAGGCAGAAGGTAACAACTTTACCTTATTTTTATAAATACTGAGCAAATTTACCTCCATGTACTGTTGGGTTGGATGTAAAATCCATTTACCGGCATGAGCTAATCCTCCAAAAAAAATAATGGCTTCGGGCGAAGTGATGGCCACTACATCTGCCAATGTTTGACCTAAAATTTTTCCGGTAAATTCAAATAAATCTTGAGCAAGCTTGTCTCCCTGTTCAGCAGCCTGAAATATAGATTCTGCTGTGAGTTTATTGTATAATTGAAGAGAAGAAGAGCCTTTGGGATACCTTTCTAATTTTTCTTTTGCGGTTCGAACAATGCCGGTAGCAGAAGCATACGTTTCAAGGCACCCTTTTCTACCGCAGCCACAATCTCGTCCCCCTCGAACAGCAATGACATGACCCAATTCTCCGGCAAATCCATCATGCCCATAAATTAGCTGCCCATTAGAAACAAATCCACTCCCGACACCGGTTCCAAGTGTTACCATGATAAAATCTTTCATTCCTTTTGCTATGCCATAAATCATTTCTCCCAGTGCAGCCGCATTTGCATCATTCGTTACCCTTACTTTCATACCCAGCATATCATTTAAAACTGTAGCTAATGGAATAACCCCCTTCCAAGGAAGATTGGCAGCGTTTAAAATTTCACCTGTATAAAAATTACCATTGGGAGCACCAACTCCAATTCCTTGAATTACAGCTTCGGGATAATTACTCAATTTAGTTTGAATGTTTTGAGAAATAGCTTGTAGAAATTCATGAGGCGTATTAAACCCCAAAGTAGGAACATGTCCACGTGCCATAATATCGCCATGCTTATTTACCAAGCCAAAAACTGTATTGGTTCCACCTATATCTATACCGATTGCAAAACTATCGTGCTTCATCTCATTAAACTTAGTAGCGTAATTGTTGATTAGAAATGTAAATTAGTGCTTTCGCAATAATACCACCTGCATGACACAAAACAACAAAAATTACACTTCCGCCATTTTTTTTATTGGCATTTTGTTTTTCATTTTTGGCTTTATCACTTGGGCAAACAGCCAGCTCATTCCCTATTTAAAAATTGCTTGCGAACTAACCGATACGCAGTCTTATTTAGTGGCAACAGCCTTTTTTGCTGCCTATTTTTTCATGGCTATTCCCTCCTCATTAGTACTTAAAAAAACGGGCTTTAAGAATGGAATGAGTGTAGGACTAATCATCATGGCGTTGGGGGCTTTATTGTTTGTACCTGCTGCAAAGACAAGAAACTATTCGTTGTTCTTGGCTGGTTTGTTCATCATCGGAACCGGTTTAGCCTTATTGCAAACTGCTTCAAACCCTTACGTGGCAGCACTTGGGCCTATTGATAGTGCCGCCAAGCGAATTAGCATAATGGGCATTTGCAATAAAATAGCAGGCATTCTTTCCGTGTATATTTTAGGTAACATAACCCTGAAAAATGTAGATGAGCTAAAAATCAAATTGACGACATTAGGAGTAGAGGAAAAAACGATTGAATTAAATATGCTTGCCTCAAAGGTCATTGTTCCTTACCTGATCATAGCAGCCGTATTGATCCTCTTGGCTGTCATTTTTTATTTTATGAATTTACCTGAAATTCAGGAAGAAAATGTAACAAGCAAAGGCAGTCCAAAAACAAGCGTAATGCAATACCCTCATCTTTTATTAGGAGCACTTGCCATATTCTTTTATGTTGGTGTAGAAGTGATTAGCTATGATACTTTTGCCAGTTTTGGAGAATATTTAGGCTTTCCTTTGCAGCAGTCAAAATCTTTTGCATCCTATACCGGATATGGTTTATTAGCCGGATATATTTTAAGCATAATTGCCATTCCGAAATTTATTTCTCAACGCACAGCATTGATTGTTGCAAACGTGCTTAGTATTTTTTTAGTGGTATTAGCCACAACAACAAACGGATATTTAGCTGTAATTTGTTTTGCTTTATTAGGCTTTTCTAATTCAGTGATGTGGCCTGCAATATGGCCATTGGCATTAGAAGGATTGGGTAAATTCACTAAAATTGGCAGTGCTCTTCTCATCATGGGAATTGTAGGCGGGGCTTTACTTCCACCGTTTTATGGTAAGATTGGTGAGTTGGTTCATTCAAAGCAATCGGCATATCTAATTTTGATTCCATGCTATCTCTATATTCTCTATTTTGCCGTTTCAGGGCATAAGGCGGGACTTCAGGAAAAGCCCACAAACTCGCCCCCTTTTGATGTTTAATCACTAATTTAAACAACCTTTATGTACGGACCGGAAAGCCCACAAAATCAAGCTATTTCTAAAAAGAAACCTTTCTTCCCAATTCATGAAACATTACGAAGCTATCTCCGTTATTATGGTCGCGACATTGAATTGCCCATAAAATATGCGGATTTAACTCGTTTTTCAACTGCCATTCCGGCTTATGACAACCAAGGAAAAGATACGCTTTGGGAAACGGCTATTTATTCCCCTGAAGAAACGGTTCATTTACACAACGGACTAAAAGAAATTTATTCAATTTTAAAAACAGAAGGGCAAAGCCGAGTCCATCGCCATCTTCACGTAGAAAAGGTTGACTACTGCACTTTTGGAAACTCTCATCCTTTTCGAATCAAGATAGTCAATAACTTTAACGACAACTACGACTATTTCTACATTAAAAGAATAGATGCTTCTCGGATTTATGGACTTGAATTAGAGCATATCTTATCTCCTTCGAGGATAAACTATTTTGTAAATTCTGCCACCTTAGTTGAAGAGCATATTCCGGGAATTCCTGGCGATCAATTTATCAACAATTACTTGAATAACCCTGAGTTTAATAAGGTTCGAATAGCTAAGGAGCTTGTCAAGTTTAACTATCGCTGTTTTATACGTCTATTAGGTGATATGCGCTCATACAATTACGTTTTCGATATCACCCCCGATTTTGATGAGGTTCAGTTTAGGATACGTGCTATTGATTTTGATCAACAAAGTTTTGAAGGTAGAAAGAGTTTGTATTTACCTCAATTTTTTAAAGAAAATTATTCTTTAGTTCAATTAGCGCAACAATTTCTTTCAAAAGAAAACATCGAACAATATCAGCAAGAAGAAAAAGCTCTATTAATAAGAAGAAGTAAGGCTGCGCGGAAACAATTATACGCCTTGCTTGACTGCATGAGCAATGATACTATTTCCACTGTCGAAAAAGTGTTGCAATTGGGTGAAGAATTAGCTGATCATTATCAAATAAGAGAGTTTAGAAACTGCCGCTCAATGGGTGAAATTGTCAAGCAGAGTTTAGAACAACTGTTGTGATTTTATTCAACCATCTTATTCTCCTAATTCAGTGGGCTTTCCCGAAAGCAAGTAAATAACAGCCATTCTTATGGCAACCCCATTTTGCACCTGATCAAGAATTATGGATTGTCCGGAATCCGCAACATCAGAATTGATTTCCACACCTCTATTTATGGGACCCGGGTGCATAATCACGATTTCTTTTTCTAAGGATCGCAACATATCGCTATTGATACCGTAATAAAGTGCATATTCTCGCAAAGTAGAGAATAAGGGCTTGTGTTGCCGCTCTAATTGAATGCGCAATACATTGGCTACATCACACCAAGCTAAGGCTTTCTTCACATCATACTCTGGCTTTACACCAAGAGATTCGATATGCTTTGGAATCAAAGTAGGTGGTCCTGCAACCATTACTTCTGCTCCTAATTTTTGTAAACAAAAAATATTACTCAACGCTACTCGAGAGTGCATGATATCACCAATAATGGCAACTCGCTTCCCTTTTAAGTTGCCCAATTTTTCCCGCATTGAATACGCATCAAGCAATGCTTGTGTAGGGTGTTCATTAGTTCCATCACCGGCATTGATAATGCTGGCATCTATGTGACGAGATAAGAACCAAGGTGCTCCACTGGCCGAATGGCGCATAACTACCATATCCACTTTCATGGCCAAAATATTATTCACAGTATCAATTAATGTTTCTCCTTTTGATACCGAAGAGCCAGAAGCAGAAAAATTTATAACGTCCGCACTCAATCTTTTTTCAGCTAATTCAAAAGATATTCTGGTACGGGTTGAATTTTCAAAGAAAATATTGGCGATAGTGGTATCTCTAAGCGTAGGAACCTTTTTTATCGGTCGCTGTAAAACTTGCTTAAAGTTATCGGCAGTTCGAAAGACCGTTTGAATATCTTGCTGGTTTAATTCTTTTATTCCTAACAGGTGTTTTACCGACAGCGACATGCTTAATTGCTTCTATTTTTTAAAAAAAACTTGAACTTAGTCAATTAAAATAACCTCATCTTTTCCATCCTTTTCAGCCCAATGAACCACTACTTTTTGGGTAATAATGGTATCCACTGTTCGCCCAACATAATCTGGTTGTATAGGCAACTCCCTGCTGTAATGCCGATCTATCAACACCATCAATTCTACATTTTGAGGGCGACCAAAATCAAGCAATGCATCCATGGCAGCGCGAACTGTTCGCCCTGTATGCAATACATCATCTACTAAAATAACCGTGCGGTCTGATACACTAAATGAAATATCCGTTTCTGAAGGAACCAAAATATCGCCGGTATGTACATCATCTCGATAGAAGGTAATATCTAAAGCACCATGTGGCACATGCTGTCCGGATATACTTTCAACCAATTGAGTAATTCGATTAGCAAAACGAACACCACGTGGCTGCAAGCCAATAATAGCAATGTCAGCAAAAGAATAATGGCTTTCAGTGATCTGATGTGCCAATCGTTGAATAGTAATGTTCAGTTGATCGTAATCTAACAGTGTCTTCAATTGCTTGGAAGAATTTGACCTCAAAAATAAGTATGTGTTTTTACTTCTCGAAATCGAAAAATAATAGACCTATGAATTGTAAACAACTTGTTAACCGCTTGCAAAGTCGTCGTTAACGGGTATGTAGTTTCTTGCCACATCCGAGCCGCCGTTCAATCTTTGCATCGTCAAACAAAACAAATGACAATCACCAAAATCAAAAAACTTTTTAAACAAAAACCAAAACACCAAAAACAAAACCTCATGAAAAAAATCATCATCGCAACAGCAGCTATCATCGGATTCGCAACAGCAGCTAACGCACAAGCACCCAGCACAGCCAACGCAACGGGAACTGCTACACAAACCGTTCAACTTGCTTTGAGCAACGCGCTTGAAATCACCTTCGTAGCCAACAACTCAGCTACTGGAGCAACCGTAAGTATTCCTTTCACTAC
>JAFDXO010000183.1 GCA_018267925.1 Bacteroidota bacterium
CTCTGCAAACCAGTAGGCAAAGTTGTTGTTTCGTCAGCCCCGCCAACATAAACGCCAAAAACCGGAACATTTTGACTTTTTGCGAATGCAATTTCCTTTACTACACCTGTAGCGGTAGAAGTTTTTTTACCAACAAGGACAATTAGAAAATTACACTTGTTTATTTTCTCTTCAATTAGTGCTTCCCACTCTTTTTGTGGTAATGCCGTTTTTGAAGACCAGTCTTCAATGTTGAAAGGTGTTCTTGAATTTTTTGCTTGACCTGCAAAATATAGTTTTTCGCCACTATTGTTGTCAAAGTCAAAACTGATAAATGCTCTTGGATTTGCCATATTTTATAATTGATTAATGAATTTTTCTAAATTGTCCCAACTCCATAGAATTACTCTTTTACCTTGTAACTCTGGCGGAATTGCTCCCCTGTCATTTTTCTTTATGTGCATACCTATTATTTTAACTCCTTCTTCTCTTGCACATTTCATTTCCCATCTTGCTCCGCCTGCCTTATGAGTGTTTTTGCTCAACAAAGCAATTACACCATCACATCTTTTAATTTTTGTTCTGCATCTGTCCTTCCATTCATTTTGGTTCCATTCCTTTTTGACTGACATATCAATAAAATCAAACGGTGAGTGTTTTTTTCTTGCTTGGTCAACCAAATAGTCACGATATTCAACGTCTTCTATCGCAAAACTAATAAACACCCTTTTTCGAGTTTCCTTTTTTGTTTCTTCTGTTCCAAATAGCCAATCTAAAAATCCCATTGTTCAGATTATAAGAATTTTATTTTGTCAAGCCTTGAATATACTTCTTCGTGGTTTTCAAATTTGCAATAACCGTTAAAGGTTAAATGTTTTATCAATTCTGAAGAACCGTCAACATAAACATTTATATTTTTGAAAAAAGCATTAAAAGACTTGCCTACAAGAAATGCCAAATCTTGTCCATAAAACTCAGGTCTTACAATGAAATTGGCTTTTTCATTTGGTCTTTCTATAAGTCGCTTTAAATTATCGGTGTCAAAAGATGAAAACAAAAGTTCGCTATGTATTCGAGCATTTGAAAATGTATTTTTAATGCTTGATAAAATTAATTCGTCAATTTCATCGCTCGGGTAATCTTCTTGTTTTGGGTATGTTGATAAATACAAAAAGTCTTTCTCATCTTTTTTCTTTTCGACAAACTTGTAGTCGGGACTAAATTCTCTTTCATAAACAATAAAGCCAATTCGGATTTCAATATTGTTTTTGTTTTGGGTCAAGAGGTCAATTCTCTTAACTATTCTCATTTCTTCGATTGGTAAAACTGTTATTGTATTATTCATAATTTGATTATTTTGTTGTCTGTATGTCTGTTTACGGTGTTCGTCATAGCCTTGCCACTAACGTTTTGGGTATTGGCGAAGGCGGGGATTTTTAGCACAAAAGTTCAATCGAAGAACGAATGTTGAACCTTGCACAAATGTTCAATCGAAGCCGTTCAACCCCGCTTTTGGCAATACCTTGTTGTAGGCAGTTCTTGTTTTCTGTCGTTAGTGGAATAGTTCATACTTTTTTCTGTCTGCACCAATTCTTTCTCCAATTAGATTTGATATGTCCACAACTGCTCCATGTTCAATAAAAACTTCGTAAAATTTACTTTGATTGTTACCCCAGTAAATCATAGCACAAGCCATTGGTGCTCCTTTGCCTGTATCTTGTCCGTTCTCTAAAAAACGTAGTCTTGTGTCATATAAAAAACAGATAGACTTAGCTTTGGTAAATACATATTTTTTCCAATGGGCTGTATTTGCAGCAATCGGAACAAGTGCTAAAACTTCCGAGTTGTATTCTTCGTTTGCATAAGCACATTTAGCAAGCCAATTTTTTATTGTTGTCCCACGTTCTTTGTCAATCCCATAAGGTGGATTAACGTAAATGGTCGGATAATTCCAACTTTCTTTTAGTCCGTCTTGCTTAGGCAAACGATATTCAGTTTGAGCATTTACTACTGAATACTCGTTTGAACATGGGTCTAAGTCAATATGTCCGCCAAATACTTCTTTGACAGCATTAACGTATTTATGGGGTGTTCCCCAACTTTGACTTAGTGTATTGATGTTTCTTCCTGCACTCATATTAGTATGTTTTGCCAATTCTTATTTTTCAGTTCTTCCAATTCGTCTTTCAGTATTGTAAGACTTTTTTGACTTGGTGAGATAACATTGAACCAACTTTCAACTGTTGCAAGGTTGTCACTAAAATATTTCAACAATATTCTATCAGCTTCAATGTTCATTTGAACTTTGGTAAACTGATTTTTCTTTTTGCCTTCGGTATAACTTGATAGGAATGTATCTCTTAAAAATTGAAGTTCTGGAATTGGATGAAGTAAAAGTTTGTCAATGAAATCTGAAAGCCCTTTGTCTGTCAAGAAAAGTAGCCAATCGTAAGATTGAGCCAATACCATAAGTTCCTTTTGAAAGTTCTCTTCGCTAAAACTTAAATCTCCGTCTGCGGTTTTTTTAATCCAATTCCCATGATTACTTACAACGCCAATTGTCAAAATGAATTTTCTCAATAACTCTTTGTCAGAAGAAAATATTACTTCTTCCATCAGATTTACGTACGGTTTGATGATATAAGAGCCATCACTTTTGTAGATGATGCCTTGCATTTCTCCACTTTCAGAACGGATTTTTTGTAAAGATGATGCTGTCCGTGCTACATAAGCACCTTGCTTTGCTTTTTCAATGGTCTGCGGACCTTTTGTCATTCCTTCTTCAACGCCAACCCGCTTACACTCAAACATTGCATAAGGCTTCTTGTTTTGCTCGTAGATATGCAATTCAAGTTTTTCTCCAAGGTCTGATTTGATGCTACAAAGAAGAAATGAATTGTCAGATGTTGCGATTGTGCAAGCGTTACGAAGTATATTATTGCTTAATAGTTGATTGTTTTTTCGTTCAAAACCTGTCAGGTCAAATCCGCTTGCTGTGAGAGCTTTTAAAATTATATTTGCTGTTATTGATTTTTCGGATTTGTCAACTGTAACAATGGAACTCCGAACAATAGGATGCAAAGAGTATTCAACATTGTGGGTTATGTCAGGATTACCATATTCAGCAAG
>JAFDXO010000184.1 GCA_018267925.1 Bacteroidota bacterium
AGAAAAGTACAAAAGGATAAAAGTCCATGTGTGCAGCGAAAAGCGGCTAGCCTATAACGGATCGGGTATTTACGTGGTGGCGGCAATACCGATCCGTCAGTCGAATTTAGTACAAAAGATTTATAGTAGTACAATTGCTGAGCCTTGAATGTCAGGCAGCCATGACGTAAATACCATGTTATACGCAGACCGGCTGTGAATACTAAATGGAAACTGTAGCCCAACTATATATAAATGCAGGCTTGCTTGGATAATGAAGCCTTGTGCTCCCATATAGTAAAATATTGGATTCCATTTGAATGAACTGTCAAGGTAGAAAATGGAAAGGAACCGCACAAGGCGGTCAAAGTACATAGAGCCTGCCAGCCAGAAAATGACTGTCAGGATAAAGGCGGTTATAAAGCCTTACCCGATTACTCTGTCGAGCCGAACGAAGCAACCAATTACATTGTCAAGCAAAACACCATATCAAGTGAGAAACTGGGCAAGGGATGGAGAGAAGAAATTTCAAAGTAAGTACTGGCAGGTCGTGTCCGCTGATAAAAGGCAGATAACCTGTCAAGCCGGAAAATAGTTCGAGATGATTAAATATTTTACTTGCATAAACTATTGCGCCAAAGAAGTTATTTGCCAAAGCATAATCTTCGAGATGAATGGAAAGTTAACTGCTCGTGCAAGTAAAATACGGTTTGCGTATAACGGACAGGGCTTTATGCTGTGCTGGTATTCAGGGAACGTCCAGCCCGGGAACCGCTGCCGATTTGAAAAACTGAAGTTGAAGTTAACAACAAAAAGCTAAATAGTAATTCGTCTGCCGGATATTAGCTGATAGCGATATGCAGCTCATTGTTACTATGTCTGCCAGCATAGCATAAAACCCCCTGTTGTACGTTCGCCCTATCTCCGCTGTAATCTGTAATGTGGGGCTGTGTCCAACCGTAGAGTGTTGCCTGTGCGTTGGCACAAGGCAGGATCTTTTACAAGGTTGGCTTTTGTGTGTCGGCTTTGTGTGCCTTGCAAATGTGCCTGACTTGGTGCGTTGGCTATGATTACTCTAGTCCTTTGTCTTTTCTCTCTAAAACCTGATAGTAGTAGCTGAATGGTTTGTTGAAATGAATTATTTGTCTAGGTTTTGATTCTAATTTTTCTTCAGCATCCGGCTCCTTCATATCTTTTACAAGGTCATAGTAAAGTCTACTTCTATTTCTGTCAAGTTGTTTAATTTGTTGAATCGAATATTTGTTTGAAGCTAATTCCTTAAAGCCATTTTTCCAGCACAAATCATTAGATACAGTTTCATAGTTCTTTATTGTTACACGACCCACAGACATTCCCACAAGCCTGTGAATTGCTGATTCAGAAACAGAACCCTTACTTTTTCTCATACCACTTTTTACAGCTTTCCTTATTTCATCAACAACTTCTTTTTGTTTATTTATTTCTTTTTCGAATGATTTTTTTCTAACTCTAACATGTCCTTCATGGTGTAATTCATAACCAACAAAACTAATCCAAGGGAATCCATTATCACTAATTGAAGCCCATTTGTATGGACCTTTTGATTTTCCTTTCCAAAAGGGGGCATAAGTAATTTCAGGTAAATTCTTTTTTTGCTTTTTTCTCTTTTCAAAGAGTTTTGAATTAAAATTATGTGGAACTAATTTTAATTCTTTAAGTGCATTAGTGTAATTTTCTTTTGCCTTAAGGCAAACATCATATTCTGGATGGATAATAAGCATATCGTCGCAAAAGCGAACATAGAATGCATCAGTTTTCATTACTTCTTTATCTGCATTGTTCAAAACCATATTGGCAATTAAACCTGATAAAGCTCCACCTTGCGGAACACCTATTCGTTCATCTTCTATATTTTCATAGTACTTTAATTCAGTAAATCTTTTGGCGACCCACTCAAATTCGCCGTTTGGTATTTTATAGCTTTCCCAATAAGTCTCACTTGCATTTAAGGGAAGGACATTTTTATTAAACGAATAACACTCAAGAAATTCATTAAAAATGATTGATACATTTTTAAATTCCAAGCCTATATTATCAATTTTTGCTTTTTCAATTAATTCGCTAAAAAGCACTTTAATAATTCCATGGTTTACAGAATCAAAGAATTTTTCCATATCACATTCAACCATCCACAAAGCATTGTCTTGATGTTTTTTTCGATACTCCAAAATATCCTTGATGCAGTCATGATGATTTACGATTTTAGTATTTTCCTTGTTTTTTTTGGAACGAAAAGCATATGAGCAATCTCTAAAATAGTTGTCAAATAGCCTTGTTAAATATTTATTGGTCAGGCTTAGAATAATTCGGTCTTTAAGAGCAAATAATGATAGCGGTCGACAACCATTAGGCCCTTTTAGTGTCTTATCATTTTTTAATTTAGGAAATACAATTGGGTGGGATATTTTGTATGAGCCACTTAAAACGGTGTTTTGAATATCAAGAATGAAATTGTCTAATTCTATTAACCATGTTTCTTTCGACGATTTTTGTCCATAGGATTTGATAGTTTTTATAAGGGAATAATAATTTCTATCATTGGATGAAAGTGGCTGATTGTTGGCTTTACTTATCCTGGATTTGCTTCCAAGGGAAATCCATTTTTTTCTGGGTGGCAAAATTCTATTCAACTCAGCCAAAAACTGACTTTCGTATTTTACAAATTCATTTGATGTATCTTCTTTGGCGTCATGATACTTCTTTGAATCATTAACATGATAATTGAACTTTTCTGAATCTGTCAATAAGTGGATAAGGTGTTTCTTGTTACGACTTTTTGCAACTTTCGACCTTAACTTACATAGATATGAGATTATCGCCTCTCTTGTAAAATATGATTCAAATTGTTTCATCGTCTTAAAAAGAGAGAAGGGGTTCCTGTAAAAAGCCTTTCGGCCCATATTGGCAAAGATACTGACATATTATGCCGTTCACTCTTTTAAGTCCTCCGGCAAGTGAACTTTTGTAACCGTATTTGAGGATGAAACTTGCGATAGACTTTCATCTACCACCTCGGAACCCCTTTCCCTCTGTTTTTTTGTTTGATAATTTTTTGCGTTTGCAAAATATACTATTGTGCTAAAATTTACTGCTCCACTTCTTGTTTCATAGCAATTGAGCAAAAAATTCTTGCAGTTTATTTCATTATATTTTCCTTTATCCAAGGAGCTAAGTTTAAGAAAATACTTTTCTCCGACATCATAAGTAAATGAATTTGCAATCGCCATAGCAACTTTATACCATTCTTCATATGAATAGGTAATTGAACTTTTCTTTTTTTCTAAGCATTTTATTATTGCTGCTATTGTATATCTATCATTTGGCTTGTTCCTGTCTTTAGGATTATAAAGTGCATCCCGACTACTCGAAATAGTAATTGTTTCATTGTTTATTTTCTCTTGATTTTCTGTTCCTGTAACAACTAATAAATCAGATTCACTAATTTCAAATGGTACAATATTTTCCTTTATGACTATATTAGGGTCATATGAAAAAAAACAAAGGCGAGTTGTGTCGCTACCACTTACATCTAGTTCAATATTATAGCTCTCGTTGAAATGTTTTGCAAGTTTTTGAAATGCACTTTTATGTCCTAAATCAATATTGGTTGCATTTAGTTCGAAATTGAATTGGAGTAATACCAATCCTTTCAAGCCTTCTTTTGATGGTGACTCCCAGAATGAGAATACCGTTTGGTCATTAAGAAGGCATTTTTTGCATCTCTCTAATTCGGACTTGTCAAGTTTGTCAATATCTAGTACAATAACAGAGTTGTAAGTTTTTAGCTTTGCCTTTTTTCGCACTCCATCAAATGTCCCACAAAAAGTTACAGCTGGTAGTGTTCTTTTGTGACTGGTATATTCATCTTTTTGTCCTGCCTGTAAAATACTTCGAAGTTTAGAAACTTGTTGCTTGTGCTTATTTGATTGTATTTCTAATAATGCATCTTTAATCGTCATTTCTTTAGATAATGATGACCAAGTATTTGCCTGATATGAAATTTGTTTATTTAAAATATCCAAATTTAAAGAGGAAATATTTTGTTGCTGGTCTTGCATTATACTAATTGAATATTAATGAAGATAATTGAAATGAGTTAATTAGAAAATTGTCGATTACGGTCTTGTTGAGAAATGATTTATTGCCGATGTGTTGAGTTAATGATGATAGATATTCGTCAGCCGGGGTGGGTGGGCTGTGCGTTGGCATTTTTAGCTCTTTGCATGGTTGGCTTTGTGTCGAGGTTTTGTGTGCCCTGCAATGTGCTAAAAATAGCGTGGGTTCGTGTCGGCAAAGTCATGGATGTTTTAATGTTTGTAGGATGCTGTTTAGGGTGACGTACAACGTTCAAGCATTTGCGTCAGTTGGGGCATTTGTTACTGTGTCCGCCGGGTGCAGATGCTCATTAAAGGAACGAATTTTTATTTTTACCACCAAACCGAGCCA
>JAFDXO010000185.1 GCA_018267925.1 Bacteroidota bacterium
TCACTACTGCCGACGACTATCAAAACGGTGTAGAAAGCAGCACACAACAAATCAAAGTACGCTCCAACAAAGCATTTGGCGTAACCGTAAAAACCAGCACTGCCAACTTCAATGTAACCAACGGTGGTGTTACTACAGCTTCTACAATGCCTGCTTCTGTTCTCGGGTTAATTGTTACCAACAACAGCACAGGCGGTAACTTAGGAACCGGTTTTTCTGCATCAGCTTACAACTCTTTAAGCGCAACAGCAGCCAACCTGATTACCGGAGCTACTTATGGCGGCAACCAAAACTTTACCGTGAAATATAAAGCAACACCCGGCTTTGCTTACCCTGCCGGTGTATATTCTACCGATGTAGTTTATACTGCTACACAGCAATAAACAATCACATTCAAAATAAAAACTTGCCCCCCGCTTTAGCGGGGTTTTTTTTGGTTTAGGATGGGTTAAGGCTGGTTTTCAAAAACATATACATTTTTCGGTTTTATTGTGCTGAATTTAGTGTTTTCATATTTGCATACCTTATGTAAACTTACGAACATGTTAGCATTTAGCTATTTTAGTTAGCCTGCTGGTAGATGAGCATGTGTATATGAAATAATAATATAGTTTATTAAATTAAAAAACAATTAAAATCTATGAGAAATGAAATATTATATAGGTTCATTAGTTAACTTAGCAAATCTATCATTGTAATATTTTGATAGAACTACTGTTAATTGTTATTCGTTCATACCAGGTTTTATGATCAGGTATGAGCATGAAGCGACCTGAAAATACCATGATTTAAAATGCGACTTAATAGTCTTGGAACCAGATTAAATGAAACAATAGGAGGAAGCCGAAAATCCTGTAAAGAGTAGGCATTAATTTAACTAAAATAACATGAACAAAATCTATTTACACATTCAACGATGTTTGTTTGTGCTGGCGGGCTTGCTTTTTTTGTTGCCCAATCAGCAAGTGCGAGCACAAGTATCTATTGGAACAACTGGTACATTGTCCAGTTATTATTTTGGTCCGATTTACCGATCATCCACCTCAAGTGCATTTCAATACAGTAAGTATGCTTATTTGTACACGGCTACAGAAATAGCCGCTGCGGGAATTAACAATGGAGATCAGATTTCTGCTATAAGTTTTTACAAGAATTCTACTTTTCAATTGAGTGGAACAAATTCTGGCACCATGAAGATTTATGCAAACAACACAACCAATACAGCTTTAACCACCGGCACTACATGGGGTGCTTTTGTGGGTACTGCGACTTTGGTTGATTCTATTGTTTACAATTCTACATCAAATATTCCAGGATCTGTTGGTTGGATTACCTACAACTTCACTTCACCCATTACTTATACTGGTGGTGCCTTAGAAGTTTATGTTGATTGGGCTCTTTCTCCTACGGCATCACCATATTCAGGTGGCGCATTTAATTGGTTATATGCTAGTGGATATAGCACAAACTTAACATTAGGTACGGCAAGTAGTACGGCTCTAAATGGATCATCAGCTTTAGTAGCGGTAACCTATGGCGGAACACTTCGCCCTAATACACAGTTAACATCTACTCCTGGTTCAGCATGTGCTGGTCAACCCACTTCGGGAACTTTGAACGGTCCAACATCAGTTTGTCCCAACATTACTTTTAATTTAACCACAACTGGGAGTTCTATTGGAAGTGGTATGACTTATCAATGGCAATCATCCCCTACTGGTGCAGCAGGCAGTTGGACGAATATTACAGGCAAAACAGGATCCGCTTATTCGGGTTCACAAACGGCAACTACGTATTATCGTCGCTACATGATATGTTCAAATAGCAGCCTTGCTGATACAACAGCGTCAAAGCAAATTACCATTAATCCGGTATCTGCCTGTTATTGTACACCTACAACAACCGGAGGTACAAGTTATTATATAACCGGCGTTTCAACAACAAATGCAGCTACCAATTTATCCTATACCTCATCAAGCGGTTCTGCGGGCTATAAAGATTTAACGGTTACTCAACCTGCATTAGTGGTAATCCCGGGATCACCATTTAACTATTCCATAAACGTTGCAGGAGGTTCTACTTATGGTTTAGGTGTATGGATTGATACAAACATGGATGGTACTTTCCAAACTACGGAACAGTTTGCTTCTACCGGATATTTATCACCACCCATTACAGGTGCTGTTTCTATTCCTGCAACTGCTCGAACTGGAATTACCAGAATGAGAGTATTGGCTGCATATACACCAAGTAATCCAACAGATCCTTGTGTGAACTCCGGTTCTGGCGAATACAATGACTTTTCAATCAATATTTATGCTCCTCCTGCGTGCTCAGGCACTCCAACAGCCGGCACGGCGTATGGTCCTGCTGCAGTTTGTGCAAATAGCTCCTTTACTATAAAAGATACGGCATTTACCATAGCCGGATCTATATCCTATCAATGGCAGTCATCTCCAGCGGGAGCGGGAACTTGGAGCCCAATTTCAAATGCCACTACCGCAAACTATATAGTTACTGCGGGTATAACTACAGCCACAGACTACCGATTTGTGGTAACTTGTTCCAATGGTGGTGGACAAGATATTTCTAATGTAATATCTATCGGTGTGAATCCTTTTTACAATTGCTATTGCATTCCTGCAAGTGCTTGTACAAACGAAGGCATTACTAATGTAACGATGGGAACGTTGAACAATACTTCCGGTTACTGTGCATCAACTTCCGGTTTTTCTGACTATAAGGGATTAGGCTCTTTGACAACGATTAGTCAAGGGACATCAACGCCTATTTCTGTTACGGCACGCATCAATGATAATAATTCGGCATTGGGTGTTTGGATAGACTATGATGGCAATGGAGTATTTGATACTACTGAATTTACTTTACTTGGTGTAGCACCTAACATGACCTATCCGGCAACCTATACCTATTCGGGTTCTATTGCTGTTCCCCCAACTGCTACTTTGGGTGTTACGGGGATGCGTGTTCGGGAGTCGAATGGTGGCGGTGTGGCAAAAACATCGGCTTGTACAAACTCAGGTGTGTATGGTGAGTACGAAGATTATTTGATTACGATTGGTGCTGGTACTCCATGTGCAGGTACACCGACTGCGGGAACTGTTTCCGGTCCATCTACCATTTGCCCTTCGCTATCCTTTGCTATTAGTGCATCGGGTTTTTCATCCGGGGCTACCGGTTTGAGTTATCAGTGGCAATCCAATACCGGTTCGGGATGGCAGTCTATTTCCGGTGCTACGAACACAACTTATGCAGCTAATACCGGCATTACGATTCCTACAAGCTATCGGTTTTATATTAGTTGCGCATCAGGTGGCGGAGACACTTCAAACATAGTAGCAGTTGGGGTTTCCACTTGGTCAAGTTGCTATTGTATCCCTTCTACCACCGATGGCACGACATACTATATTACCAACGTAACGACTACCGGTGCTGCTACAAATATCAACAACAGTACATCAAGTGGCAACGCCTCCGGCTATCATGATTATTCGGGCAATGTCCCCATAGTCGTATTTCCGGGCACTTCATTTAATTACTCAATCAACATTGCAGGTAGCTCTAATTATGGAATGGGCATTTGGATTGATACCAATATGGATGGTACTTTTCAAGCAACAGAACAGTTTTTAACTACTTCAACCTATGTCTATCCACCAGTAACGGGCAGTATTTCTATTCCATTGAGTGCGAGAATAGGAACAACCAGAATGAGAATCTTAGCTGCATTTACACCAGGTAATCCAACAAACCCATGTAGCAATAGTGGAAATGGAGACTATCAAGATTATTCCATTTCTATTGCCATGCCAACCCCATGTTCAGGAACACCGGTTGCCGGTACAGCAACGGTCAATATGGATACCCTTTGCGTTTCTGGCAATGTGAAATTGGCAGCAACTGGCTATTCGAGTGGAAACGCGGGTATTCAGCTGAATTGGCAATCCTCACCAGCGGGTGCAAACAGCTTTACCGATATATTAAATGCAACTTTTGATACAATGACTGCTGCAAACATTACATCAAACACTGATTACCGCTTGCGTGTAACTTGTACAAATGGTGGAGGAACGGCATACTCAAATATAAAGACAATCATTGTAAAGAATCCGAGTGTTGCCCAGACGATTCCGGGATCACGCTGCGGAACAGGAAATGTAACCTTGCTTGCAGTGGGAGCGAATGGAGCAAACATCAAATGGTATGATGCAGCAACTGCGGGTACGTTACAAGGGAATGGCAATGCTTTTACTACGCCGTCATTGAGTACGACAACTACGTATTATGCAGCAGCTAATACCGGTAGTGGAATGGAAAATATGCCTACTCCAACAGCTGGAACAAGTACATTCTACACGTCAACTGTAGGTTGGGGATTGCGCTTCACGGTAAACAATCCAGCCACGATCAATTCAGTAGTCATGTATCCGTCTAATACTACGGCTGGTGCTGCTACTCTTCAAGTGAAGGTTACAGATTTATCAGATGTAGTTCTTTTTTCAGGTCCGGTTTATAGTTTCAACGTAGGTACAACTTCGGCGGCAGTTACGGTACCCGTAAATATTACAGTTCCTCCAGGTAACTATAAAATGGTGATGAGTGCAACAGGGGTTGGTAATTTAGTTCGTGAAAGTGGAGGCGTGACATTTCCTTACACAGCATTGTCAAATGCAATATCCATCACAGCAGGAGCAAATGGGGCTGGTACAGCACAAACTACGTCTGCGTACTATTGGTTTTATGCTTGGAACATCTCTGTTGGTTGCGAAGGCACACGTGTTCCTGTAACAGCCACAGTAAATGCGGCTGCAACGGGCACAGGCTTGGCAGCCGGCGGAACTACGGTGGGCAATGCACAAACTAATGGTACTACAGTGGCCTACACCAGCTCATGTAACGATACGGTAGCCGTGATCAACTCAGGTGCTACCAATATTGGAAATACATCTGCAATTGTGCTGACCTCACCAACGGTTCAAACCTTGGGCAACAAACCTTTTGTTCCTCGTGCTTATGACATCACACCAACGACGAACGGACCAGCAACGGTAACGTTGTATGTGCTGCAATCAGAGTTCAATGCGTATAATGCGTGGGTAACAGCTAATGCGCCCACCATGCCGTTGTTGCCGAATAGTGCTACGGATGTAACGAAGATTCCAAACATTGTGGTAACGCAATATCATGGATCAGCATCTGCGGGTAACAAAGGACCATTGGGCTTGTATGCGAACACGAATATTGACTTCATTCCGAACAGTTCTATTACGGTAACACCGATGAGCAACTATTGGAAATTGACTTTCCCTGTAACCGGTTTCTCAGGCTTCTTTATCCACAGTGGTACGACACCACTTGCCATAGACCTGAAAACCATCACCGCCACCAATGTCGGCACACGCAACCGTGTGGACTGGACAACGGGCACAGAGAAAGCAGGCGATGCGTTTGAAGTAGAGCGTAGTGTGGATGGACGCAACTTCACCTACTTAGCAAGCATCAAAGGCAAGGGCGAAGCAAGCACGTACAGCTATTGGGATCAAAGCCCAGTAACAGGCGTGAACTATTATCGTTTGAAATTGGTGAATGTAAGTGGTGTAAACAGCTATTCCAATGTGGTAACAGCAACGGTGAAGAGCGGCAGCTTTACGGTAGAAGCCTATCCGAATCCGGTGAGCCAATTACTAACCGTGAAAGCTTATGGCGCAACCGGCAACGGAAGCGTAACCATCACCGATGCAACGGGCAAATTGGTTCGTGTAGTCAACATGGACAACGGTCAAGTGCAAATCAACATGGAAGGATTAGCACAAGGCATGTACTTGTTGAAATATGCAGACGATCAACACACCGAAGTAATCAAGGTGAACAAGCAGTAAGCTAAATCACCAAACTGCTAAAAGCCGCTCCCAGCAATGAGGAGCGGCTTTTTTAGTGCCCCAAAAGGGAATTGAAAATTGTAAACGGCTTGTTAACTGCTTGTAAATCTGTGGTTAAGCAGGGGTCTAAAGGTTGCAGCATTTTAACCGCCGTCTAATCTTTGCATCGTCAAACAAAACAAACGACAACCATTTTTTTAAACAAAAACAAACAAAACAAACAAAACAAACAAGTCATGAACCGAGCGAAGCGACGAACATGACACCTTTAAAAAACAAACAAACAACAAGTCATGAAAAAGATCATCATCGCAACAGCAGCCATCATCGGATTCGCAACAGCAGCCAACGCACAAGCACCCAGTACAGCCAACGCATCGGGAACAGCTACACAAACCGTTCAACTTGCTTTGAGCAACGCGCTTGAAATCACCTTCGTAGCCAACAACTCAGCTACTGGAGCAACCGTAAGTATTCCTTTCACTACTGCCGACGACTATCAAAATGGTGTAGAAAGCAGCACACAACAAATCAAAGTACGCTCCAACAAAGCATTTGGCGTAACTGTTAAAACCAGCACTGCCAATTTCAACGTAACCAACGGCGGTGTTACTACAGCTTCTACGATGCCTGCTTCAGTTCTCGGATTAATTGTTACCAACAACAACACAGGCGGATCTTTAGGAACAGGATTTTCAGCCTCTCTCTACAAATCTCTTGGTGCAACAGCAGCAAACCTGATTACCGGAGCTACTTATGGCGGCAACCAAAACTTTACTGTGAAATATAAAGCAACACCCGGCTTTGCTTATCCTGCCGGTGTATATTCTACTGATGTAGTTTATACTGCTACGCAACAATAAGTTTTTCATTCGCAATAATCATAAAACCCTGTCTTAATAACGGGGTTTTATTTATTTTGGCACATCAAACACGATTTTATTTATGCGCTGGATGGGACAACGCGAAAGCGATAATGTAGAAGACCGCAGAGGAATGAGCGGTGGAAAAATTGTTGGCGGTGGTATTGGCGTAACCCTCATCGCTATTGTAATTTACTTGTTAGGCGGAGACCCCTCACAAGTGTTGCAAAATAGTAGTGTCAATGTGCCTCAACAAAATACTTATCATGAAACAGCAGCCGACTCTGTGGCAAAAAGTTTTGTTCGAGTTGTATTAGCCAACACCGAAGATGTTTGGACAGACCAGTTTACAAAAATGGGTGAAACATATCAACGACCTAAGTTGGTTTTGTTCACCATGTCCACTCAAAGTGGCTGTGGAGGAGCAAGCGCATCCACTGGTCCATTTTACTGCCCTTCTGATGAAAAAGTGTATATAGACCTTTCATTTTACGATGAACTAAAAAACCGATTTCATGCTCCGGGCGAGTTTGCCATGGCTTATGTCATTGCACATGAAGTAGGGCATCATGTACAACACTTATTAGGTATTTCTGACAAAGTACATCAACTGCAACAGCAAGGATCTCAGGAGCAAGCGAATGCACTTTCAGTTCGATTAGAGCTACAAGCAGATTTTTTAGCCGGCATGTGGGCGCATCATGCACAACAAATGAAAAACATTCTTGACCCTAACGATATTGATGATGCATTGGCAGCCGCTAATGCTATCGGTGATGATCGGTTGCAACAAGAAGCACAAGGATATGCAGTGCCTGAAAGCTTTACGCATGGCACTTCTAAGCAAAGAATGTACTGGTTTAAAAAGGGATTTGAAAGTGGAAATTTGAATGATGGGAATACGTTTGATTCAAATGCTTTATAGTGAAAAGTTTTGCCAGTGATAATTACGCAGGAGTTTTACCTGAAGTCATGATTGCCCTTCAATTGGCTAATGAACAACATGCTATATCTTATGGTGCCGATGAGATTACGATAAGAACCAAAAAGTTATTTGGTGAATTGTTTGAAGCAGAAGTAGAGGTGCTTTTTGTCTTTAACGGAACGGGTGCTAATGTATTTAGCATCAGTGCTGCCACTCAGTCTTTTCATTCGGTTCTTTGTGCAGATACTTCTCACATTTACACGGATGAATCTTCGGCACCTGAAACCCTTACCGGTTGTCGCTTTATTCCTGTTGCGACCAATCAAAAAGGTCAATTAGAACCCCAAACTATTGCTCGTCATATCATTCGGAAGGGTGATATTCATTTTGCGCAACCTCGATTATTATCAATTACCCAATCAACAGAATATGGAACAGTCTATTCTTTATCGCAACTTCAAGAAATCAGCCAATTAGCTCATAAGCATGATTTGTATGTGCACATGGATGGCTCTCGTTTCTTTAATGCTGTTACAAGTTTGAATTGTTCGATAAAAGAAATGAGTACTGATTTAGGGCTTGATATTCTTTCCTTAGGAGGGACAAAAATGGGTTTGATGTATGGTGAAGCAGTAGTAATTTTTAATAAAAAACTAACTGAAAACATACTCTTCAAACAAAAGCAATCAATGCAATTGGCATCAAAAACACGATTTATAGCTGCTCAATTTGAAGCACTATTGTCTAATAATCTTTGGAAAAAGACAGCAAATCATGCCAATGATATGGCTCGATTACTGAGTATTAAATTATCTCAATTTAAACAAATTACCATCACCAAGCCCGTAGAAGCCAATGCAGTTTTTGCTATTTTCCCATTAGCATGGATTAGTTTTTTGCAACAAAAATTTCCATTTTATGTTTGGAATGTAGAAACTAATGAAGTTCGTTTGATGTGTGCTTGGGATACAACGTCAAAAGATGTCGAAGACTTTATTGTTACGATTCAAGCATTGTCAAACCGTCAAGTTCAGTAGCAGATAATTTGTTAAATAGTTTGACAGTCTTGGCTGCTTCCTCTATTTTTCTATTTTTGTTGCCGTCTTTAAAATAGGATAGAGATGTGCTTGCTTTACTAAGCGTAAGTATGAGCAACCTACAATTTTAAAAACAACAAAATCCAAATATCATTCAAATGAATTATCGCAAAGTCAACAATCTTGTTGGGTGGATCACATTTGCCATAGCCGCTTTTGTGTACCTCAGTACCATTGAACCCACTGTTAGTTTTTGGGATTGTGGTGAGTTTATTTCTTGTGGCTACAAATTAGAAGTAGGACACTCACCGGGTGCACCATTTTTCATGTTGATTCAACGGATGTTTGGAATGTTAGCCGGCGGTAATTTACAAGCGGTGGCTAAAATGATCAATGCGTGGTCTGCCTTAGCAAGTGCCTTTACGATTTTATTTTTGTTTTGGACAATTACACATTTTGCTAAACGCATCATTGCACCCAAAGACGAAGAAATAGATGGAAAACAATTAGCACTTATTATGGGTGCCGGATTAGTAGGCGGGTTAGCTTATACATTCTCCGACACGTTTTGGTTTTCAGCCGTTGAAGGTGAAGTCTATGCAACCTCGTCTATGTTTACGGCCATTGTGTTTTGGGCAATGTTGAAATGGGAACATGTAGCAGATCAAAAATATGCAGATCGTTGGTTGATCTTGATTTTCTATTTAATGGGCTTGTCTGTTGGCATTCACTTGTTGAACTTATTGACCATTCCGGCTATTGCCTTAATCTATTATTACAAGCGGTATGAAACAACCAATATGGGAGCTGTCATTGCTTTCATAATCGGTTGTGTGGCTCTTGCTTTTATTCAGTTTGGTGTGATTCAGGGTGTTCCTTGGTTAGCATTCAAATTTGAATTGTTGTTTGTCAATAGCTTTGGATTACCTTTTGATTCAGGAGCCATCTCTTTCCTTTTAGCATTTGGTGCTTTATTAATTTGGCTTTTGATTTATGCAAAGAAGAAAAGCTATTATCTTATGCACACCGGAATGTTGTGCCTCATTTTTGTTGTAATTGGTTTTCTAAGCTATTTGGTTCCGGTAATTCGTTCTCGAGCAGATGTGCCTATTGACATGACTAATCCGGATAACGCTAATCGTTTTCTGTCTTATGTAAACCGCGAACAGTTTGGTTCACAACCCTTATTATTTGGGCCTGATTTTGACAGCCCAATTGAAAGTGTTGAAACGAAAGGGTACGCTTATGATCAAACCAAAAAGAACGGAAAAGATTTTTATGAAATCGTAGGTAAAAAGCAGGAATATAAATATGGCGAAACGCGCTTTTTTCCACGGATTTGGGATGCAAATGATCAGCAGCACGTTCGCTTTTATCGTGAATATTTAGGATTGACAGACGGCGATTCCCCTACCTCTGCCGACAATATGAAATATTTCTTTGGCTATCAAATGAATTGGATGTGGTGGCGATATTTTATGTGGAACTATGCCGGTCGTCAAAATGATTTTGAAGGGCAAGGTGAAGTGAAAAACGGTAATTGGGTTTCAGGTATTAAATTCTTAGACAAAGGTAGAGTGGGTGATATGGATAAAATGGCTGACGGGTATCGAAATAATAAAGCCAGAAACCAACTTTATTTCCTACCACTCATTTTAGGTATTCTCGGACTTGTATTTCAGTTCAATAATAATAAGAAAGATGGCATTATTACGTTTATGCTTTTCTTCTTTACCGGAATTGCAATTGGCATATATCTCAATATGCCTCCGCTTCAACCTCGCGAACGAGACTATGCCTTTGCCGGCTCTACGTATGCCTTTGCTATTTGGATAGGTCTGGGTGTGTTGATGGTAAACGAATGGTTGCAGCGTGTCATTAAAGGGTCTCCCGGAGCCTTTGCCAGTATTGCTCTTTGCCTTGTTGCGGTGCCTACTTTAATGGCAAAAGAAGAATGGGATGATCACGATCGTTCACAAAAAACGGTAGCTCGATCCACAGCCTATAACACACTTATGTCTTGTGCGCCTAATGCCATTCTTTTCACCTTTGGCGATAACGACACTTATCCACTATGGTATCTGCAAGAAGTAGAACACTTTAGACCGGATATCAGAATTATCAATACAAGTTTGTTAGGCATTGATTGGTATATAGACCAATTGAATTACAAGATAAATGATGCAGATGCCGTCCCTATGATTTGGAAAAAAGAAGATTATATCGGTGATCGAAAAAACTATGTGCGGTACTATGAAAGTCCACAAATTCCCAAAGGGCAATATTTTAATCTGAAAGAAGTTTGTCAGTTTATGCTTAGCAAGGATGATAAAGATAAACTTCGCACGATGGGAGGGGACATGGAAAACTATTTCCCAACCAAAAACTTTATGATGCCTACACCAAGTCGCCAACAACTGATTGCACTTGGCATGATCAATCCCGCAGATAGCACACCGATTGATTCTACGTTCCGATTCAGTTTTAGCAAAGACGTAGCTTACAAAGACGACATAGCAGTTTTGCAAATTGTAGCTGCTATTGCTGCAGACGGATGGAAGCGTCCTATTTACTTCGGATCGGGTATGGGCGACAATTATCAAGGTATGAACGACTATATGCGTCTGGAAGGAACCGTATTTCACTTAGTGCCTTTTAAAAACAATGTAGTACGACAAACTAATCCCGGAGATATGGGATTTGTAGATGCCGAAAAAGGTTACAACTTGTTTACGAAAACTTATATTTGGGGTGGTGCCGATAAAACAAATGTTTATTTTGATGAAAAAAATAGACAAATGTTGACGACCTATCGCATTAATGCAGCCAGAGTAGCGGATGAATTAACTGCACGCGGAATGCAAAAACAAGCGGTAGAAGTCTTGGATGCAGTGGTGAAAGGCATTACGCCACAATCGTATGCTTACGATGCCCCTATCTATTATATGGTAATGTCCTATTATCGTGCTGGAGCTAATGAAAAAGGTGGAAAATTAGCCATGGCATTGGCTAAAAACATGGAAGATGACTTGAAGTATGCTCTCGATTTGGGCAGCGAAGATCAGCGAAATAGCTTGGCTCGAGATGTTCAGAACGATCTTACCATCTTGAATATCCTTTCTGCTGTTGCTAAACAATCCGGTGACTCAACTACCGGAAACACCTTGGGGCAACGCTTTCAAACGATGGCTCAAACCGTAAGTGGAAAAATGGATATGCGAGCATTCCAACAATAGTCAAATAATCATAAATGCTATTTTAGCAAAAGTCCCTTTGTAGAAATGCAAAGGGACTTTTTTTGATCTGTTCTAAAAGCATATAAACTCAAGAATTTGATTGTTTGTATTGAAGATAAAATAAATCGGAAAAATGAAATTTACACAAGAATAAACTATGAAGCTATTATTGACAAGAGCAGATTTTAAAAACGAATATGGTGAGCGCATAAAGTCATCAGTGAAAAATGAACAACTACAACACAAAACCAATCTGAAATTGACTCGCTTAGAATTATCAATCCTCATCTCCTTTTTAGGTAAAAGAAAGCGAAGAGGTAAGTTTTCCGCAAATAGTTATTTGGTTTTAAAAATTTAAAAATTGGAATCAAAATATAATCTTGGTTTGTACATTTTTTGCACAACTAATTTGTGGTTTCAAACCAATATTTTTGAGGATCTACAATTTCCATGCGTTTATTACTTACAGCAATTTTCTTACTTTTTACTTCATCTACTTTTTCGGCAATCTTAAAAGGTAAAATAACGGATGAAAAAGGGCAAGCACTTCCATTTGCATCTGTATTTGTTGCCGGTACAACAATAGGCACAAGCGCAAATGCCGAGGGAGATTATCAGCTTATTTTATCTCAAGGTGTTTATACTATTGCCTGTCAATATATAGGCTTTCATCAGCTTGTTGTTCAAGTTACCATTAGCCGAAACGATGAAATACAGACACACCATTTTTCGTTAGTAGAGCAAAGCCTACAAATGAATGAGCAGGTTGTGAAATCGTCGGAAGATCCGGCTCTATACATCATGCGCCATGTCATAGCAAAACGATCTTATTTTCTTGAACAAATTCGTTCATTTCAAACGGATATGTATCTGAAAGCAGTAATGAAAACTCGAACTGCACCGGATAAGGTATTAGGACAAAAAGTTGAAAAAGCTGAATCGGGGCTGGATAGTGCAGGTAAAGGAATGTTGTTGTTACTGGAAGAGTTTGCTACTTTTTATCAAAAAGGAGATCAGCAGAAGACAATTATTCATTCCGTAAAACAGAGTGGCTCTCCGGGTGCCTTAGGTGCTGCAACATTTCCTTCTGTCATTAACTTTTATGAAAACAATATCCAAATCTCCAAGCAAATAAGTCCTCGTGGATTTATTTCTCCTATTAGCAATGGTGCATTTAACTTTTACAAGTTTACATTGATGGGCGATTTTGAAGAGAATGGGCGAACCATTTTTAAAATTAGATTTTCTCCCAAAAGACTTTATGAGCCGCTATTTCAAGGCGATATTTATATTGTGGACAATGAATGGTCAATACATAGTTTAGATGTAATGGCGAATAAGCAATCAAATATGGATTTGCTTGACACACTGCATATCAAACAACTGTATTTGCCTTTGGAAAAGGATAAGCCCGTAATCAAACAACAAATTATCGGGCTTTCACTTAAAATTTTAGGATTTGATATAGCCGGAAATTTTGTTACCGTGTATGATAATCAAAAGATAAATGAACCCATGCCGGACTCTGTATTTGCCAAAAATATAACCAGTGAATACGATAAGAATGCAACTGAAAAAGATAGTTTATATTGGACAAAAGAGCGTCCTGTACCGCTTTTAGGCGAAGAGTTGAATGACTATAAACAAAAAGACAGTTTACGTTTGATCTTTGAAAATCCGAATTATTTAGATTCAATGCGTCGCCGATCTAACCGATTTAAGCCCGGATCATTATTGTTGAATGGCTATGTATATCGAGGTAAGGCAGACCGTTTATCCTTACAAACAAATGCGCTATTAACTGGTTTAATAAATTATAATACAGTTGAGGGTTTAAACATTGCACCTCGCATTTTTACTACCCTTCGAGCAGATAGTTCAAACTATTTCTCCGGTGCTTTTGCCTTGCGTTATGGTTTTGAAAACACTCATTTTAATGCCATTGCAAGAGTCAATTTTAACCATCAATATCGTTCATGGATAGGGCGGAAGTGGTCTCTGGGAGCAGAAGGAGGTAAATACATTTTTCAGTTTAATCCACACAATCCTTTAGATGAATTATATAACACTATCAGCACGCTTTTCTATAGAGAAAACTACCTGAAAATTTATGAACGTTGGAATGCTAACTTATACTTTGGAATGAACCATGGAAATGGTTTAAGTTGGAAATTGACAACAGGTTTTCAGCAAAGATTACCACTTCAAAATTCTACTTATTTTAGCTATGCAAAAGAGAGTAGAGGAGGTTTTACACCCAACATCCCAAAAGAATTCAGTTCCCTTAATTGGCTTCAGCATAATGCCTTTCTTGTCAAAGCTTCTATTTCTTATCAACCGGGATTTACCTACATCAAATATCCGAATTACATGTTGCCAAGAAGTAGTAAGTATCCGGTGTTTACGCTGAGTTATGAAAAAGGAATACCTGATATATTCAACAGCCAAATTGATTTTGATAAATGGCGTTTGGATTTGCGACATGAACTATCATTGAAACTTGTCGGGACACTTAATTACAATATAGCTATCGGTGGATTTTTAAATGATCGTTGGGTGGGTATTCCAGATCTAAATCAATTAAATGGAAATCAAGTTGTGGTAGCCTCACCTTATTTAGAAAGTTTTCAATTAGCACCTTATTATTTGTATAGTAATCATGCTCCCCTATATGGTGAAACCCATGCAGAGTGGCATTTGAATGGTTTTCTTACGAATAAAATACCTTTATTGCGACAACTTAGATGGTATTTGGTAACAGGTGGAAACGCCTATTATGTAAATGATCAATTTTGGCATTCCGAAGCTTTTGTAGGGATTGATAACTTTGGGTTTGAACAGTTTCGATTGTTTCGACTTGATTTTGTTCATGCTTGGAGTAGTTTTTTGCCTGAAACATCTGCCTTACGCATCGGTTTTTCGCCAAATTATCCGGTGAAAATTGTTACTTCTAATAGTGGTGGTGAATGGTAAACTCTTTTCGAAATTTTTAATGTTCTACTTTTCTGAAAAAACCTAATTTGCACAAACGTTTATTCGACTACAAAACAAAATATCTAAAGAAAAATGAAGAAACTTTTTATCGCGCTGGTATGTCTTTCCTGCTATGGCGCTGCTCAAGCACAAGATCAAAAAGCAAATGCTACTGATGTACAACAAAACACAAACGTGGGTAAATTCAAATTCAAAAGCGAAACCCATGATTTTGGCGAGGTGGCAGAGGGTCCTAATGCTGAATGTGATTTCGAATTTAAAAATGTAGGTAAAGAACCAATCATTATTACTGAAGCACATGGCTCCTGCGGATGTACAGTTCCGCAATGGCCGAAAGAACCAATCATGCCCGGAAAGAAAGCCAAAATACATGTGTCTTACAGCACGGCAGGTCGTCCCGGACCAATCACTAAGGATGTTTATATCACGTCTAATGGACAACCCTCTCCTATGGTATTGCATATTCGCGGTACAGTCAAAGCAAAATCAGCAGAAGTAGCTCCAGAGAAAAAATAACACGATTTGCAAACAAGTAGTTTTTTTAGTCAGCCTGAGAGATGTTTTCTCAGGCTGACTGCTATTATAAAGCATCGTTTAGTGGCTCAACACTGTATTTTTTTATGCTTTTTAATATTGCCCTGTACTAAGCAAAACAAGGGTGCAAGCCTCCATCGTATTGACACCGGTTTGAGCTAAAATGCGCTCTAATTCTTCGTTTTCCGTTCCGGGATTGAAAATAATTCTTCTTGGCTTTAAGGCTTTGATGTAGTCATAGTAAGGCTTTTGGTTAGTTGGGTTTAGGTATAGTGTTACCGTGTCTATATTAGAAAAGGCAATTGGCTCTATCCCGATTTCAACATCTGCAACTTTGCCGATTTTATGCCCGATAGCTACTACCTCGAAACCATGTGCCCTAAGTTGTTTAATAGCTTTATTGCTATAACGATCAGGGTTTTCAGAAGCACCCAATACTAATGTTTTTCCATTTTTGTTCATGAGGTGAAAATGTTTTTCTTTAAACTCAAAACTACGCAAGCTCGGCTTGAAACTTTCTTTTGGTTTTGCTAAAATGCAACAACAAAAGGTTTATTCACTCGTTATTTCCTGAGCCGAAATTTCTTACCTTTAGAATAAATCAAAGTGTATCATGCAAACAGCCTATATCGTTGCCGGTTTCCGTACTGCCGTTGGAAAAGCAAAAAAAGGAGGATTTAGATTCTATCGCTCAGATGATTTAGCCGTAGAAGTTATCAAAGGATTGCTGAACACCGTTCCACAATTAGATAGAAAGTTGATTGACGATGTGATTGTTGGAAACGCTGTACCCGAAGCAGAACAAGGTCTTCAAGTAGGTCGAATTATCGCAAACCGCGCTGTGGGTGAATGGGTGCCAGGTGCAACGGTCAATAGATATTGTGCATCAGGATTAGAAACCATTGCCATTGCAACAGCCAAAATCCAAAGTGGGATGGCAGATTGTATCATTGCCGGCGGAACAGAAAGCATGAGTTTGGTGCCTACGGCAGGATGGCGAACAATGCCCAATTATACTTTTGCAACAGATACCCCCGACTATTTTCTGGGCATGGGGTTGACGGCAGAGCAAGTTGCCATGGATTTTAAAGTAAGTAGAGAAGATCAAGATGCTTTTTCTTTTCGATCGCATCAACGAGCTATCCATGCTATCAAAGAAGGTTTTTTTAAAGAAGGAATTTTGCCTATTAAGGTGAAGGAAGTGTATGTAAATGAAAATGGAAAAAGAGCAGAGCGTGAACAAGTTGTTGATACTGATGAAGGGCCACGTGCCGATACATCTCTTGACGTATTAGCAAAGCTTCCCCCAGTGTTTGCACAAGGAGGAACTGTAACCGCTGGAAATTCTTCTCAAACGTCTGATGGGGCAGCCTTTGTTATCGTAATGAGCGAAAAGCTGATGATGCAATGCAATTTAAAACCCTGGGCTCACTTAAAAGCTTGTGCAGTAGCTGGTGTTGATCCTCGCGTAATGGGGATCGGTCCTATTGCCGCTGTGCCTAAAGTATTGAAACAAGCAGGTCTGAAATTGTCTGATATTGATTTGATAGAGTTGAACGAGGCTTTTGCCTCACAATCTCTCGCCGTCATTCGTGAGTTGGGAATGAATGATGAAATAGTCAACATCAACGGCGGAGCAATATCATTAGGACATCCATTAGGTTGTAGCGGAGCAAAACTGACAATTCAAAATATACATGACTTAAGAAGGCTAAATAAAAAGTTTGGTATGGTCACTGCTTGTGTCGGAGGAGGACAAGGTATTGCCGGCATCGTTGAACGCATTTTCTGATTTTGCGTATAGATGTGCTTCAGAGGCTATTTTTTTTCGTTAAATAGTTGAGTGAAGAAATTAATTTTGCGCACCTTCTAAAATAGGCAACTATGCGTTTTTTTATAGTTTTTCTTCTTTCTCTTTTTGTTGTGCAAACAGCTTCTGCACGGCTCCTTAAAAATAAATCGCTGGAAGGCATCTATTTACAATGGGGATACAATCGAGAATGGTTTACTCGAAGCACTATTCATTTTCAAAAAGAAGGAGAGTATGATTTTCGTTTGGTGAATGCGGTAGCACACGACAAGCCTGACTTTGGATCCATCATCAGTTCGCCTTTAGATATCTCTATCCCACAATACAACTATCGAATCGGTTTTTATTTAAACCCCCAACATACACATGCTTTCGAGCTAAGTTTCGATCATGCAAAGTATGTTGTTACCGATTATCAAAAATATCACATCGAGGGTTTCATAGATGGTCAGTATATGAATAAAGATACAGTTGTAGATCCTGCCTTTTTGCACTTTGAACACACGGATGGAGCCAATTTTGTTCATTTCAATTATGTGGGCATTCAACCTTTGTATGAAACACCCAAAAAAAGAACCATTCTTGCTGCAATTGTCAAGCTGGGAGCAGGTTTTGTGATTCCTCGCACCGATGTAACATACAAAGGTGCTCGACTTAATAACAAATTTCATATTGCCGGCTATGTTGCCAGTGCAGAATTGGGGGCAAGAGTCTATCCACTAAGAAATCTCTTTTTGGAAGCTACCGTAAAAGGAGGTTATGCAAACTATATCAACTCACTTGCTAGTGAAGGAGGCAAGGCTAACCACCATTTTGGCTATGTAGAATGTATAGGACTGATAGGCTATGACATTGCTTTAGGAAAGCATCGAAGCTCGAAATAAATAGAAATTAACAAGCTCTAACAAAATATTTGATTGAAATATTGATTTTACTAGTACCTTTGCAATTCATTTTTTTTATTCATTTACAATGCAAGAAGGTACAGTAAAGTTCTTCAACGAAACGAAGGGCTTTGGTTTTATTAAACCAAACAATGGTGGACAAGACATTTTCGTTCATGTTTCAGGATTAATTGATGAAATCCGCGAAAACGATCATGTAAGTTTCGAAGTTCAAAACGGAAAGAAAGGTTTGAACGCCGTAAACGTGAAAGTTATCTAAGTTTGAAATCATCATACTAAGAACTTTGAGGGGTTGTGTTTCACAACCTCTTTTTTTTATCCTAAACAACCTCTTTTCTTTACAGGAATAAAAAAGATTCTGTATTTTAAGAAAAAAGCTTTAACTTGACTGCATTATTTCATTACTTATTTTTTTTTATGCAAGAAGGTACCGTAAAATTTTTCAACGAAACAAAGGGTTTTGGCTTCATTATGCCTGCTGATGGCGGGGCTGAAGTATTTGTGCATGTAACAGGTTTAGTGGACAAGATTGCCCAAAACGATCGTGTATCATACGAAGTTCAAGATGGGAAAAAAGGGAAAAATGCCGTAAATGTCAAGAAAATATAGAACACTAAATACTTTTCAGCGTTTTTAAAGGATGTATGTTTGCTACATCCTTTTTTTTGTGCAAATAACAATTGTTGTAAAGGAAGTATGAGCGAATCTGTATTCGGGTAAAGAGAAATGATTATTTTCCTTTTTGCAAATAAATAAAAAAAAGAGCTATTTATTAATAGCTCTTTTTGGGTGGGCGGAGAGAGAGGGATTCGAACCCCCGGACCTTTTACAGTCAACGGTTTTCAAGACCGCCGCATTCGACCGCTCTGCCATCTCTCCGAGGCCAAAATTAAACGGGCAATCCGATTTACAAAAGAAATTTGCCATTTTCCTTGAGATATTTTCTAAGGTCATGTTAAACTAACCTCTAAAAGCCGCTATTGGTAAGCGTTTCAGCACTTTCTTTGATAGATTTGAAAATTATGGAGCAAAAAATAAAATGGCTTTTTGGAGCAGTTCTTGTTGTTTTGCAACTAACCGCTTGTGCACAAAAGCATGTAGAACAGTCTAAAACCTTTCAGACTATGAATGAAAAAAACGAGACAAAACAAGAACAGAAAATAGATACTGCAACATTTGGAGCCGGTTGTTTTTGGTGTACAGAAGCACAGTTTCAACAGTTAGATGGGGTAGTTAAAGTAGAGTCGGGGTATAGTGGTGGGGCTATTGAAAATCCTACTTACAAGCAAGTTTGCTCAGGAAATACTGGACATGCTGAAGTATCTAACATTTATTTTGATCCATCAAAAATTAGCTATGATGAACTGCTCGCTGCTTTTTGGGTTGCACACGACCCTACACAACTGAACAGGCAAGGAAATGATGTGGGTACACAATATAGAAGCGTGATTTTTTATCACAATGAAGAGCAAAGAAAAAAGGCGGAAAGCTATAAACAAAAACTAAATCAAGAACATGCCTTTAATGGAGAAGTAGTGACAGAAATTTCTCCATTTACTAAATTTTTTAAGGCTGAGAACTATCATCAAAATTATTATAACGACAATAGTTCTCAACCTTATTGTGTGTGGGTAGTTCAGCCTAAATTGGATAAATTCAGGAAAGTGTTTAAAGACAAGCTGAAAGCAAATACGTATAAATGATAGCTTGCTATCGGTTGACGTACCTAAAATTAAAAACGATAACCAACATTAAAGTTGAATTGTATTAACGGTGAATTGCTGAAAATGTTATCATTAGCATAAGTTCCGTTATTAGATGTTTTGTCTGAAACATAATATGGAATCCCTAAACCCATTTCTAAACCTAAATGTAAATGTTGGGTAGGCTGAATATTAAGTGAGTTATTGACCATAAACCCTAACATCGTTAAGCTCCCTTGTGTGCGGTCGGTGCGATACCCATTTATTGCGGGATCCCAAGTGTTTTTTGTGTAAGTTTTTTGGCCTGTTGCAAAGGCTAAAGACCCGCCAACTGCGTAACGTACGATGCCATTACTTGAGGTTGGGTAAAATTTACAGCCGGGCATGAACCAGGTCATGTAATCATTCGTCTTTTCATAAAGCCCAGTGTTATTGTTGTAATAATTGGTGCGATTGTTAAATGAAAAAACTATGGGTAGGTAAAGGCTTACAAAATTGCCTTTGTCCAAAAAACGTTCATAAGATAATCCTACACCAACCGCACTGAAATTATTCATGGCTAAAGGAAGAATACTAAAGATGTTGACTGGATAACGAGCATTATTTGCATTTACTCGCTGTTTTGTGCTAAAAGATCGAGTGCTAATTATTTCTTCATCACCATTGCTATATTTAATTCGATCAATTTCATTTTTGGTCATCACATAATCAGGTCCGTCTTGGCTTTTCCACTTTTTGTAGATCACAGATCGAGGGTTTACTTCTTTAATCTTAACCTCAAACTCGCCTCCAGATCGGGTATAGATTCGATCTTGAGCAAAAGAGTAATTAGATAATACCAATGTGCTTACGAGGAAAAAAGGAAAAATGAATTTCATAAAGATTTTTTGTTAGTTAGATCGTGCAAGCTTGCACGATCATTTATGAAGACGAAAATAGAGTTAAAAATATTGGGTCAGCAAATCAAATGTTTTGTTCTAATTGTACATGACTTCAATTTGTTGGGCAAACTTCTTTTCAATTATCTTGCGTCGTGTTTTAAGTGAAGGTGTTAGCTCGCCGGAATCTACCGTCCATTCTGAGGATAATAAGGTGAACTTTTTGATCTGCTCTACATGTCCCAAATCTAAATTGTATTTATCTACTTGTTTTTGTATCAAATCCAGGACAGTTTTTGTTTTCAGCAATTCTTCATTGCTTGCTGATGGCGTTATTCCTTTGTCAGACAAGTATTTTCTAAGATTATTAAACGAAGGAACTATCAAGGCACTTACAAATTTTCTGTTGTTGCCAATAACCATAATTTGTTCAATAAAGGCACTTTCACGCATTTTGTTTTCTACTGCTTGTGGTGCAACATATTTTCCACCTGAGGTCTTAAAAATTTCTTTTTTTCTGTCCGTAATTTTTAAAAATTTTCCTTCAACCCATTCGCCAATATCCCCCGTTTTAAACCAACCATCTTCCATCACTTCGGCTGTCAGATCGGGACGTTTGTAATAGCCTACCATCACATTGTTTCCTCGAGTTAATATTTCTCCATCTGCTGCAATTTTCACCTCAACATTTTGAATTAATGGTCCAATAGTACCCACTCTTCTGCCCGAACTTTTAAATTTGTTCACTGAAATAACAGGAGAAGTTTCTGTTAGTCCATATCCCTCCATAATGATTATTCCGGCAGCGGTAAATATTCTGATCAGTCTTTCCTGACAGGGAGCAGCACCGGTAACGATGGCTTTCACTTGTCCGCCTAAGGCTTCTCTCCATTTTGAAAAGATGAGCTTATTGGCAAGTGATAATTGTAGGCGATACCACCAGCTTCCATGATCTATATTGTCAAACCTAAAACCGACATCTAATGCCCAAAAAAACAAGGCGCGTTTGATACCCTTCAAATCCATTCCTTTTGCCAAAATTTTTTCGTAAACCTTTTCTAATAATCGAGGTACCGTTGTAAACACAATTGGTTTTACTTCTTTTAAATTGTCGCCAATAGTATCCATACTTTCTGCATAGAAAATGCTTACACCCGATTGAAGATAGATGTAGGATACCATCCGTTCAAAAATGTGGTTGAGCGGAAGAAAGCTTAATGCCCGATCGCCATTTTCAGCAAACCAAAATTCAGGAATGCTGTCTTGTACGTTGCTGACAATATTTTTATGACTAAGCATTACACCTTTGGGGCTGCCTGTGGTGCCGGAAGTGTAAATGATGGTTGCTAATGTATTACTGTTGATACGTTCAATCCGTTTTTTATCAGGGTTTAAACCTTTTCTGATTAAGGTTTGGTAGGTTTCAATTCCGGATACTTCATCAAAAGAAAAAATAAATTTTAAAGAAGGTACTGTAGAAAAAACACCGGAAAACCGATCATACAATTCTTTACCGGAAACAAACAGGATCTTTACTGATGCTTCATTTAAAATATAGGCAAATTCTTCTGGGCTGATGGTAGGATAAATAGGGGTGAGAGCCGCACCACAAAGCTGCGTAGCCAAATCGGTAATAATCCATTCTGGGCGATTGGGCGAAACTATGGCTATCTTTTCTTGCGTATCAACCTTCTCAATTTCTTCACTAATACCTAAAGAAAGCAATCCTCCTGCAAGGCTTTGTGCCGTTTCCCATACTTCTGCACAAGAATAATTTTTCCAATTTCCGTTTTCTTTTGCAGCGAGCATCACTTGGTTGGGTTCCGTTTCGTACCGCTGCGCTACGATATCAAAAAGGCGTGTGATCATGTTGTAATATACCTAATTTTTACACCAACAACAAACCCTTTATTTTATTAAGCAGATCAGAGCTTTATCAGAACCTCGTTTGATATAGCAAGTCTTGACTTTGATTTTTTGAAAGAAGAGAAGCTTAAAACGAATTGTCGCGATTGTCAACAAATCGAATTTGTTTTCTGGCTGCAAGTGGAAATTGCATTTGTCGCATTACTTCCGATGAGTGGAAAACGATTTTAGGAATCACCCTCAAATGTGTTTGCAGTAATGGTTTTAGTATTGCCATGAAAGTGTTTTCATCTGTGGGTGCTTCGATGTGAAGGATGATTTCATCCATTCCATAATCATCGTTTCTTACTTCAATTAAATATTCCGAGATAATGGATTGCTGGTTGAGTAGTTCAAATATGGCAGGCGGGTAAAGGGTTGTTCCTTTATACTTTATCATTTGCTTTTTTCTACCGACAACGGGGCTTAGACGTTTTGATTTTCTGCCGCAACCACAAGGGTTTTCGTAGTAGCAACAAATATCTCCGGTACGGTATCGCAAAAGAGGCATTCCGGTCACACCCAAGGTAGTAATGGCAACTTCGCCATATTCTCCTTCTTGAAGTGCATTTCCTTCATCATCCAAAATTTCTAAAATCAGTAAGTCGGGTAAATGATGTCCACCTTTTCCTTCGCTACATTCTGTAAAGGCAGTTTGCATTTCTGTTGAAGCATAGGTGCTATGTAGCGCAATGTTCCATTGGCTTTGAATACGGGTTCCCAGTGCATTTAATTCGAAGTCTGCTTTACGTAGTCCTTCGCCTATACACACAACTTTTTCTACCGAAGTTTGGTTTAGAGAAATGTTATTTTCAAGGGCATAGCTTATCATTTTGAGTAAAAAAGAAGGCACAGCTACCAAGCTATTTGCTTGTAGTCTTTTCAATACATCCCATTGCATAGCAGGCAAGCCCGGTCCGGTGCGAATCACAGCTGCTCCGATTTGACGAAGCCCAGAATAGTAAGCCATGCCGGCCATGAATTGCCTATCAAGCGTTAGCATGAGTTGGAAAATATCTTGTGCTTTTGCATTGGCACACAAAAAAGATTGTTGTTCGTTGTATGCCAGCCGTTGTAAATCGCTTTCGGTGAGGGCAATGGTTACTGGACTCCCCAATGTGCCTGATGTGGCCGTATATTCTCTTACTTCATTACTGGCAACACACAAAAACTCCCAATTATGGTTCTGTATATCGTTTTTCGAAGTAGTCGGCAGAAATTTTAAGTCGTCAATGGTGCGAATGTTGGATAAAGCAATATGGTTTTGCGAAAACATCTTTCTATAGAATGCAGAATGCTCGCTGAGATATACAAGAAGCTCTTGCAATTTATTTTCCTGCCATTGTTGTTGAACGGTAAGTGGTTCGTACGCAAGAAATGGGTGAAATGCAGGGACAATCATATTCTCCTCAAAAGTAAGGGTCAAAAGACGTTGTCGCAAATAGGGAAGGTTGTTGGATTCTAAATTTGAATATCGTTTTTTATAGTGGGGCTTGCTTTTTAGATTTATTCCTTTTCACAAACCTATTTCCGATTAGATAGTAATGCTTTTCTGATAAGTGTTACGATGCGGTTATTTCAGTAGCTTTGGCGGTCATTTTTTTAATAAAAAAAATTAAAAACATTTTTGCCAACATGAGAGAAGTATATATCATCTCGGCTGTACGAACACCAATGGGAAGTTGGGGCGGTTCCCTAAAAGATTTTTCCGCTACCAAGCTTGGGTCTTTTGCAATAAAGGCAGCAATAGAACGAGCCGGTATTGATTCCAGTGAAATTAATGAAGTATTGATGGGCTGCGTGATGCAAGCAAATTTGGGTCAAGCTCCCGCACGTCAAGCTGCTCGTTTTGCCGGAGTGCCGAATCATGTTTCTTGTACTACGGTTAATAAGGTTTGTGCATCGGGTATGAAAGCCGTTATGCAAGGCGCACAATCCATTATGCTTGGCGACAATGATGTGGTGATAGCCGGTGGAATGGAAAGTATGAGCAATGTGCCTTTTTATAGTGAAACTATGCGATGGGGGAACAAATATGGTAACACAACATTGATAGATGGTATTGCCAAAGATGGACTAACCGATGTGTATCACAACTATCCAATGGGAAATGCTGCCGAATTGTGTGCTGCGGAATGTAATATCAGTAGAGATGAGCAAGATGCTTTTGCAATTGAAAGCTACAAAAGGAGCCAAGCAGCACAAACAAATGGTTTGTTCGATGCTGAAATTGTACCGGTTGCTATCCCCCAAAAAAAAGGTGAGCCTATCCTGTTTGCAAAAGATGAAGAACCATGGAATGTGAAGTTTGATAAAATTCCTTCTCTTAAATCGGCTTTTATTAAAGATGGCTCTGTGACAGCTGCCAATTCCTCTACCATGAACGATGGTGCAGCTGCCTTAGTGTTGATGAGCAAAGAAAAAGCAGATGCCTTGGGCTTAAAACCAATTGCTAAAATTCGTGCTTATGCAGATGCCGAACAAGCTCCTGAATGGTTTACTACTACCCCTTCTATTGTGGTGCCTAAAGCAGTTGCAAAAGCAGGGTTGAAAATGAGTGACGTAGATTATTTTGAATTAAATGAAGCGTTTAGTGTTGTAGGGTTAGTGAATATGCAAAGAATGGGATTGAAGCCTGAACAAGTAAATGTGAATGGTGGAGCCGTCTCGTTAGGGCATCCCTTAGGTGCAAGTGGAGCTCGCATTCTTGTTACTCTGATTCATGTTTTGAACCAAAAAAATGCAAAAATTGGAGCAGCAGGAATTTGTAACGGCGGTGGAGGAGGTAGTGCTGTGGTTATTGAAAAGCTTTAATGCACTTATTGTTTTGTTTAGAAAAAATCCGGTTCGCCGGATTTTTTTAGTTAATAAAAGCAATAGTATAATGCTTTTTATTCAATACACTGATTAAAATAATTGAACTTAGGAATGCTTTTGAAAATTCCTTCCACAAAAAAGTAAACTTTAAACAAGACAAAACAATAAGAGAGTTTGAAAATTATTTTGACAACAAAACCGACAACGAATAAAAATTGAAAAGCCGCAAAATGATGAAACATTTTGCGGCTTTGTGGGTAGTCCGACCAGGATTCGAACCTGGGCTAACTGAACCAAAATCAGTTGTGCTACCTTTACACCATCGGACTATCTGTCTTGCGGGCTGCAAAGGTAATACGAAGTTTTTTAATCACCAACTCTAAAACAAAAAAAAATTCTAAACGCACATCTTTTTCTGTTTGTACTTAGAAAAATAATTCAGTGCAATATCATTTCTGCAAAGCCACATTTTTACGTTAGGTTTGTGTTTAGGTTGTTGCTGTATTAATTTGTATTTGCGTGTCTGTTGCCACCAATCCCCGTCAGATAATTGTTCGTTTTATTTTCATAGGCATGGGTCTTGTGATCCTAATGCGATTGCTATTTCTGCAATTGTTTGAAGATAAGTACAAGATTATGGCTAATGATATTGCCATATTCAGAAAAGTGGTTTACCCTCCTCGTGGTGTAATTGTAGATAGAAAAGGAAGAACGATGTGCTACAATGAAGTAGTGTACGATTTGATGGTAACACCTTCCAGGGTCTCATCTCATTTAGACACCGCTACGCTATGTAATGTATTGGGATTTGATAAAGCTACGTTTGAAAAAAACTTGTTGAAAACACGGGTTAAAACAGGATCCATGCGCCAAGGTGTTTTCATTGAACAATTGTCAGCTGAACAAACAGCACGTTTCAAAGAAAACATGTACTTGTTTGACGGATTTGAACTCATAGAACGATCAATTCGTTCATATCCCAATTCAAGTTCCGGCATTTTTCTTGGTTATATCGGTGAGGTATCGCCCAAGATGCTGGAACGCCCTCGTTATTCATCATACAGGCAAGGGGATTACGTAGGTATGAATGGGCTGGAATCAAGCTATGAAGAGGTTTTGCGCGGACAGAGAGGTGTTTACTATTTCGAGCGAGATAATTTTAATCGCCCACGTGATGCGTATAAAAAAGGTGCTTTAGATACGCCCGCCATTGCGGGTAGAACGCTTCAATTATCCATAGATGCGCAAATGCAAGAATATGCTGAGAAGTTGATGGTTAATAAAATTGGTAGTGTGGTGGCTATTGATCCTACAACCGGAGGAATATTAACAATGGTTAGCAGTCCCAGTTTTGATCCAAATCTGTTGAAGGGTAGAGAGCGTACTCGAAATTTTTCAATGCTTTTTGCCGATGCTCGTCATCCTTTATTTAATAGAGCCACTCAAGCTGCATACAATCCCGGATCTGCCATGAAGCCTATAACAGGATTAGTAGCTTTGGATGTTGGAGCCATCACTCCGGCTTTTGGTTATCCTTGTCGTGGAGGTTATTATGCTTGTGGTAGAAGAATTGCATGTACACACTCAAACCCCGGACATGCCGCCAATCTTCGTTTAGCTTTAGCCAATTCTTGCAATTCCTATTTTGTTCACATCTTTCGTTTAATAGAAGATGCTCGAAAATTTGGCGGTGTAAAAAAGGGGTTGCAAGCTTGGACAGAATATATGTATAATATTGGCTTAGGGCATCCAACCGGTATAGATATTCCATTTGAAGGTAAAGGGTTGGTGCCGGATAGTGCTCTTTACAACAAAATGTATAATGGATCGTGGAATTCTTGTACCAATCTTTTTGTCGGAATGGGGCAAGGAGAAGTAGCACTTACTCCACTTCAGCTTGCCAATGCTATGTGTATCATTGCTAACAAAGGGTATTATTATACACCCCATTTTGTTCGAGCAATTGATAATAATCCGAATGATTCATTACTCAAAAAGTTTAAAATAAAACATTCGCCATTGCCGCATACGGACGATTCCGTTTTTGTCATTATTGGCAAAGGAATGCAAGATGTTGTGGACAAAGGAACCGGCAAAGTAGCCCAACTACCCGGAATAGAAATTTGTGCTAAAACAGGAACTGTTGAGAATAAAGCAGTAGTACATGGTCAGGCTATGAAGATGAAGGACCATTCTGTTTTTGTTGCATTTGCTCCGCGTGAAAATCCAAAAATTGCAGTTGCCGTTATAGTTGAAAATGCAGGCTTTGGTGCTACTTGGGCAGGTCCGGTAGCAAGTCTTTTAATTGAAAAATATCTTACAGACAGTATTGCTCCTAAACGAAAATATTTAGAAGATAAATTAGTGAATGCGCACCTCATAAACCCCTATATCTATGCAATAGATTCCGCACAAAAAAGAAAGGATTTACAAAGATGGCAATCACGTCAAGAAATTAAAAGAATAAACGATAGCACGGCTCGAGCAAACGATTCAATCATGATTCGGAATTGGTTTGAAAAACAATTAGGAAGAAAATTACCCACTGTGCTTAGTACCCATAAATAATATGAGCAAGGAACAACGATCCATTTTTGGAAAGATAGATAGCGTCATCGTTTTGCTATATTTTGCTTTAGTTCTAATCGGACTGACAGCAATATTCTCGGTTGAATACAAAAGCACTGATCCTTCTATTTTTATGATGAACAAAAGTTTTGTAAAGCAACTGATGTTCTTTGGTATTTCATTGTTTGTCGGTTTAATTATTCTTTGGACAGAAAGTAAATTTTTCAGCAGCTTCGCCTTCCTATTTTATACTATCGGTATTTTCCTACTTGTGATAACCATTTTTGCAGGTAAAAATGTAAAAGGGTCACATTCTTGGTTGGGTGTTGGTAGTTTTGCTTTTCAGCCCGGTGAGGTGTGTAAGATATTTACTTCATTGGCACTTGCCCGATTTCTTTCATTGCCTGAAACAAACTTCCAAACTTTAAAAGATCGTTTCATTGGCGTAGCTATTGCATTGGTTCCTGCATTCACTATTATTCTTCAAGATGAAACCGGATTAGCCTTAGTTTATTTTTCGTTTTTTCTGGTAATGTATCGTGAGGGACTACCAAATGCTGTACTGATCATTGGTTTTTCAAGTGTGGCATTGGGGCTTGCCTCTTTGTTGGTAGATCGGTTAATTCTATTATTTATTTTAACCGGAATAGCTATATTGATCGGCGTTTTGATGCGCTTTGCCATTCGAAGAAATATCTTGTTGTTGGCTATCATTATAGGTTGTTGGGGTATTGCTGTGGGCTTTTCTCAATTTTTAGTTCCTTTTGCTTTTAAACATGTTTTAAAAGGTTATCAAATTGACCGGATTTATTCCATGTTGGGTAAAGATGTTCCTGAAGAGTATCAAGCTACACAATTAAGTGATGAAGGTTCTGCTAAAAAATCAAACACATCAGACTACAATGTGATGCAATCTAAAATTGCAATTGGGTCAGGAGGCTTGATGGGAAAGGGATTCCTGAACGGAACATCTACTAAGAATGATTTTGTACCGGAGCAAAACACGGATTTTATCTTTTGTGCAGTGGGTGAGCAATTTGGTTTTTTAGGCAGTTTTATTCTTGTTGCAATTTATGTGTCATTAATGCTACGTATTGTGTGGATTGCCGAGCGACAACGATCTCCCTTTAGTCGTATTTATGCCTATTGTGTGGCTTCTATTTTGTTTTTTCATTTCGCAATTAATCTTTCCATGACTATTGGATTGGCTCCGGTAATTGGTATTACTTTGCCATTGTTGAGCTATGGAGGATCCTCTTTATTGTCCTTCAGCGTTTTGATTTTTATTCTCTTGAGATTAGATGTAGATAGGCAGGTGATGATACGATAACTTTGCACTTGCTATGGCAATCATTTTTCCCCTTTCCGAAGGCGAGTTTACAATCGGACATGACAAGGTTTTTCACCCTTTTAATCCTTTAAAAGATGAATTGAATGATCGCCCTACCGGATCATTGCTTGTGGAAATTCAACCCTTTCTGGTGGTGACTGAAAATGATATTATCCTTTTAGATACTGGACTTGGATTCGATGAAAATGATGGAACATTGCAAATTCATCATAACATTCGCAATTGCGGTTATACTCCGGAACAGGTAACAAAAGTGCTGTTAAGCCATTTGCATAAAGATCATTCCGGCGGTGCCATTCATCAAAATTCGTCCGGAATTATGAGGACATCTTTTCCCAATGCAGTGTATTATATTTATCGTCAAGAAGCTAATGATGCCCTTCAAAAGGGCTTCCCATCCTACATTTTAGAAGATATAGAACCTCTGTTGCAATCCGGTCAAGTGCATTTTTTGGATGGTGAGCAAGGCGACATAGATGGTTACATAAAATTTTGGCATTCTGGTGGACATTGCCCTGGTCACATTGTCTATTTGATTGAAGATAACAGTTCAAAAATATTTTTTGGTGGAGATGAAGCACCTCAGCTCAAACAGATGAAAATACGCTACGTTGCCAAATATGATTATGATGGCAAAAAGGCAATGCAACTCAGAGAACAATATGCAGCAATAGGAAAAAATGAAGGTTGGCAATTTGCATTTTATCACGATGTAGCAAAGCCCTTAGCTATACTGTAATAGTGAGCAGTTTAACTTATGATAGTTGCAGAAAGTATCTTACCGTAAAAACGTTTATCAATCTCATTTTCCCTATTTTCGCCCGTCATTCACGATTATGCAAGATATTATTGAATTGGTTAAGGAATTGATGAATGCGGAAAAGCTTGCCGCATTAGTTACACTTTATGGCGGATTATATTTAGTTGCACTAATCATCTTTGCTGAAACCGGACTTTTTATTGGTTTTTTTCTTCCGGGAGACTCCCTATTGTTTGTTACAGGATTAATGATTGCAAACTCCAAACATCCATTTCCAAACGATTTTGCCAACCTTCTTTACTGGATACTGTTGATAACTTTTGCTGGCGTAATTGGAAACATGATTGGCTATTGGTTTGGAAAAAAAACAGGACCTGTGCTTTTTGAAAAAAGAGATACACTATTATTTAAAAAGAAACACGTGATTCAAGCAAAACATTTTTATGAAAAACGGGGTGGCAGTGCTATTATTCTTGCTCGCTTTTTACCCATTGTTCGCACCTTTGCTCCCATTGTTGCCGGGGTTGTAGAAATGGATCGAAAGAAGTTTTTCTTGTTTAATGTAATTGGGTGCATTGCTTGGGTTGCCAGTATGACCTTGTCGGGATACTTTTTAGGAGAAAACGAATGGGTGAAACACAACTTTGAAAAAATTGTTATTGGGCTTATCGTCGTAACTACGTTCCCTGTGCTTTTTAAAATGTTTTTTTCGAAAAAGAAGAACCCGATTATTGAGGTGGGCAAGGATATTGTTGAGGAAGAAATGTAAATATTGAAACAGTGTAAAAGAACACTTGTTTTTATGCCATGATACACCTATTGTCGGGGGAGCAAATTTTATGCAAGTAAAAAATAATTCGGCATTACTTAGCATACCCGTTGTGGTGGCAGCTTTAGGCTATTTTGTTGATATCTACGATTTGTTACTATTCAGCATTGTCCGTGTAGAAAGTTTGAAAAGTCTTGGACTTTCAGATAATCTGATTCGCGACCAGGGTCTTGCTATTATTGGGCATCAAATGTTAGGCTTATTATTGGGTGGAATTATTTGGGGCATAATGGGTGATAAAAAAGGACGACTTTCAGTGCTTTTTGGTTCCATCTTGCTGTATTCATTGGCAAATTTGGCAAATGGATTGGTGCAAACTGCACAACAGTATAGTGTAGCCCGTTTTATAGCCGGAGTTGGATTGGCAGGCGAATTAGGTGCCGGTATCACCTTAGTAAGTGAAATGATAGCAAAAGAAAAGCGCGGAATTGCTACTTCTTTGGTGGCAGGCATCGGGCTTACAGGTGCGGTGTTAGCCTATTTTATTGCTCGTAGTTTTGATTGGCGCGTTTGCTATTTCATTGGTGGCGGACTTGGTCTTTTGTTGTTGTTTCTTAGAGTCCGTGTCTTTGAATCAGGCATGTTCAAACAGCTTCAAAAAAGTGGAATAAACCGGGGCAATTTTCTAATGTTCTTTACCAATGCAGCTCGTTTTAAGAAGTATATATTGAGTATATTGATTGGTTTGCCTACATGGTATGCCATTGGTATTTTGGTTTCTTTTTCACGTGAGTTTGGTAAAGCATTTGGTATTGAAGAAGAAATAAATCCCGGCAAAGCAGTGATGGTCGCTTATGTCGCCATTTCAATAGGTGATGTGTTAATTGGACTATTAAGCCAATGGTTGAAAAGTCGGAAAAAGGCTTTATTTATATTTTATGGTATAACCATAGTCGCTATCGTTTTATTCTTCAATTTGCATCATTCATCCGCAAGCAAAATGTATGCAGTATGCGCTCTATTAGGTTTTGGAACCGGCTTTTGGGCAATTTTTGTTACGATGGCTGCCGAACATTTTGGTACTAACCTTCGAGCTACGGCAGCAACTACCGTTCCTAATATGGTACGCGGATCGTTACCCTTAATCACTTTACTTTTTCAATGGTTACAGAATTTTCAAAGCTATTTGAATGCAGCGGCAACAACCGGATTTATAGTGATGTTGATTGCTATTATAGCTGCTTTATTTACGGAAGAAACATTTGGTAAAGACCTAAATTTCTTAGAAAAATAGAAGCTATTTCTTTTGCTTATTGACCATTTTGAAAATGGCAATTACAACCGGTGTTAACACTAACAATGGCTCTGCAACCCAAAGCCAGCCGGCAGTTTCAACAAAATTGTTTTTTACAGATCGAATAGATTGCCAAAGCTCTAAACCAAAAACAAAAGGAATAGTAACACATAGCCAACGAATGGCACGCGATGCAAGCTGATAATAAAACGCAGCATTGTCCTTGGTGATAGTAGTCGGATAGTTGAAAAATTGAGGAAACCTACTAAGCCATGCCAACAATAAAGTCATGCCCGTACATACGCTGGGAAGCATAAATAGTGATTTGCGACTTCCCCATGTTTGCACTTTACCATTTGCATCGAATCGAGTAGGTATTGTTTCCGGAAACATAGTATAGGCGCGAAAAGCAATTACCCAAATAATAATAACTATCAAGGCGGATGCTAAAAATAATAGCCGATCAGTTTTTTCAATTTTTAGAACAATTAACGGACGATCTCGAAATGACATAATTCGCACAAAATAACAAAGCTTCTCCGTTAAATTTTATTCCGCTAAATACCCAAATTTTCCATCTTGAAAATCGTGTATGGCTTGTACAAGCTCTGCTTGCGTGTTCATTACAAATGGTCCATAAGAAGCAATAGGCTCATCTAAAGGCTCTCCGCTCATTAACAAAATGACAGCATCTTCCAATGCTTCTACGCTAAATTCTTCACTATTGTTCTCGAACAGGACAAAATGATCAGTATGAGCTATAATTAGATCGTTTACTTTTATTGAACCTTCGATCAGTAAAAGTGCCGTGTTGTATGTAGCGGGAAAAGAAAGGGTTGTTGATGTATTTTTAGGTAGTTTTACGTTAAATAAATTAATTGGCGTAACCGTAAATGCAGGGCCAGTTTTGTTTTGATATTTTCCGGCTATGATTTCTATTTCACCTCCTTGTAACAATGGGATGCGTTCCATTTTATCTTTACTGATTGCTTGATATCGAGGAGCACTCATTTTGTCTTTTGCAGGTAGATTAGTCCATAATTGAACCATGTGAAATTCTCCACCTTGTTTACTGAATTTTTCCTCGTGATATTCTTTATGGGCACCTCTTAAAACCCCATTTTCTTTTCTGATTATTTTTTACTCAGTTAAAAAAAGCGAGTACAATTGCTCTATGTTTTTGTGTTAAATGCTACATCATTGATATTCAGCCTATTAAATTTAA
>JAFDXO010000186.1 GCA_018267925.1 Bacteroidota bacterium
AAAATTGAACCATCACCTGTGAAGATGAAGAATTAATCAGTATATTTGTTTTCGTAGCCCGAGTTACTGTAACTGCAATTGCGATAAATGAGGTTCTATAATAGAGAAAACGAATTGGCTTTATTGGACAAAATTGAAAATTTATTCATTATCGTCAAACAATATCTTTGTTAGTATAAAATAAACAAATATCTTTGTGCTAAATAAATGAAGAATTTTATCCCAAGAGCTTATATCAGAGGTACTTACTCATTAAAATGAAATAAGGTTAAAACGAAATACGGGTATTTTTCGTGAAATTTTGGGTTGAAGATGTTCCCGTTCCTTACATAAAAAATACTTGAAACGATTCTATATAATGTATAAAAGCTACCTCAAACGCCTTTTCGACTTCTTAGCCACATTCTTCGGATGGCTATTGCTAAGTCCTATCTTTCTCCTTGTGATGGTGGGTTTATATTTTGTCAATCAAGGGAAGCCGTTTTTCTTCCAAGCAAGACCGGGATTAGATGAAAAAATTTATAAAATCGTTAAGTTTAAAACCATGAACCTAAGATATAGAAACGATGCCGAGCGTTTAATAACGTTTAATTTATTGTAACCATGATTTAAGTATTTTGCATTTCCGCAAAAAGTTTTAGTTGTGTCTATAATTTTCCTATTTTTGTGGCAAATTATAAATGTGATAACATTGAATGCAACTTATCCGAATAGCGTGCCACGCCCTCTATATACCGATAGGGTACTTCCTTTTATTGGGAAAAACTTAATAAAGGTATTTACAGGTCAGCGTAGAGTAGGTAAAAGTCACTTATTGTTTCAAATAATAGCCATCATAAAAGAAAAAAATATACACAGCAACATTATCTATATTAACAAGGAAGATTTAGCGTTTAGAACCATACAAAACGCGGAAGATTTAAGTGCTTATGTTGTAGAACATCAGATAAAAGGACAGGATAATTATGTTTTCATTGATGAAATTCAAGAAATAGAAAACTTTGAAGATGCTTTACGCTCATTATTGTTAGACAGTTCGATTGATTTATATTGTACAGGAAGTAATGCAGAGTTACTTTCCGGAGATATTGCAGGAAAATTGAGTGGCCGATTCATTGAGGTTAAAGTATATAGTTTGACTTATCAAGAGTTTCTAACTTTTCATCAAATGGATGACGAGAATAATTCCTTACAGAAATATATAAAATATGGCGGCTTACCCTATTTGAAACATTTACCTTTAGAAGACACTATTGTTTTTGAATATCTTAAAAATATTTATTCAACTATTGTTTTTAGAGATGTTATTAATAGATATGCCATTCGAAATACTCCTTTTCTAGAACAATTGGTATTTTTCTTAGCCTCCACAATTGGTAGTATTTTTTCAGCTAAAAAAATAAGTGATTTTCTAAAAGCTCAAAAAGTAAATATGGCACCCAATCAGGTGCAAATATATGTGAGTCACCTTGTAAACGCATTCTTAATTCATCAGGTAAAGCGTTATGATTTGGAGGGTAAACGCTTGTTTGAAATAGGGGAAAAATATTTTTTTGAAAACTTAGGGATTCGTAATTCCCTTTGGGGGTATCGTCCACAGGATATGGGTAAAATGATGGAGAATGTGGTGTATAATCATTTAGTAGCGCATAATTATACCGTCAATGTTGGGATTTTAGGGGGCAATGAAATAGATTTTATAGCCGAGAAAGCTGGCGAAAAAATATATATTCAAGTAGCTTTATCTTTATTAGAAGAGAAGACCATCCAAAGAGAATTTGGCAATTTACAAAAAATAAAAGACAATTATCCCAAAATGGTAGTTACTCTAGATTCTTTTTCTGGCAATACGGTGGAAGGTATTGTTGCCATAGACCTTAAAAAATTTTTAATGAATATCAAGTGAACCCCTAATCTCTAATCCCCCCAATGTACAAAAATCATCTCAAAGGCGTTTTCGACTTCTTAGCCGTATTCTTCGGATTGCTAATGTAAAGACCTATCTTTCTCCTTGTGATGATGGGTTTATATTTTGCCAATCAAGGGAAACCGTTTTTCTTCCAAGCAAGACAGGGATTAAATGTAAAGATTTTCAAAATCATCAAATTCAAAACCATGAACTTAGCACCCCTTATTTTGTTACATGAAATCAACAAAAACACCCTTTATTTTGTTACAAATCATTGGTAGAAAAAAAGCCTGTTCCCGTTTCCGTACTTCGGGAAGAACAAGTGTTGAATTATCCGTATTGGGCATTGCGAGAATTGATAATGAATGCCGTTATGCACAGAGATTATCAGTCGAATATGCCTATCCGTCTATATCAGTTTGATGACCGTATTGAGATAATGAATGCTGGAGGATTGTACGGTAATGCCCGTCCAGAAAATTTTCCTAACGTAAACGATTACCGAAATCCCGTAATTGCCGAAACAATGAAAGTATTGGGCTATGTCAATCGTTTCAGCCGTGGTGTTTCAAGGGTTAATGAAGAATTGCAAGATAACGACAACGGAAAAGCTATTTTCAATTTCGATTTGATTACAGTTTTTGAAGTAACAGTCAAGTCTTCAAAAGAATATTTGAAAATTACTGACCCAGTCACCCCGCAAGTCACCCCGCAAGTCACCCCGCAAGTTGATGATTTAATTAAATGTATAAAACTGGGAGAAAGTTACAGTAGAGATGAGTTACAGGACATATTGGAATTGAAAGATAGAGAGAATTTTCGACTAAACTATCTGAAACCTGCATTAGAACAAGGATTGATAGAAATGACAATTCCTGATAAACCAAACAGCAGATTGCAACGCTACCGATTGACGAAAAAAGGTGTTAAAAGTAGAAAGTGAAAATAGAGATTACTTCGTGCCTCGCAACGACGAACTTGAAACCCTAAACCTTGATAAAATAACATGTACAAAAACTACCTCAAACGCATTTTCGACTTCTTAGCTGCTTTCTTCGGGTTGCTATTGCTAAGTCCTATCTTTCTCCTTGTGATGGTGGGTCTTTATTTCGCCAACCAAGGGAAACCTTTTTTCTTTCAGGCTCGTCCAGGGTTGAACGAGAAAATCTTTAAGATTATCAAATTCAAAACCATGAACGATAAAAAGGATAAAGACGGAAATCTGTTGTCCGATGCGGAACGATTAACACCCATTGGTGCTTTTGTGCGTAAAACATCATTGGACGAAATCCCTCAACTCATCAATGTTTTGAAAGGAGATATGAGTTTGATTGGACCTCGTCCGTTGTTACCAGAATACTTACCTTTGTACAACGAAACCCAAAAAAAACGACATTGGGTGCGACCGGGGATTACCGGTTGGGCACAAGTCAATGGTCGAAATGCGATTTCGTGGACCAAGAAGTTTGAATTGGATGTGTGGTATGTGGATCATGTTTCATTTACGACCGATTTAAAGGTGTTTTTGACAACTTTTAAAAAAGTTTTTAAGTCTGAAGGGATTTCAGCCGATGGACATGTAACCATAGAAGCTTTTAACGGAAAAAATTAAGACATGTATCTATACGGAGCAAGCGGGCATGGAAAAGTAATTGTAGAAATTGCAGAAGAGAATAATATCACTATTCAAGCATTTCTTGATAAAGATTTATCCAAGAGCCAATTATTGAATTACTCAATAATAAATGAAGTGCCAGATAAGAATATTGAAGTAGTGATTTCAATAGGAAATAATCAGATTCGAAAAAAGATAGTTGAAGAAAATCCTAAATTTTATTATTCAAAACTAATTCATCCAAAAGCTGTCCTTTCTAAAAGAGCTATTATAGGTGAAGGGACGGTAGTGATGTCAGGGGTTTCGATTAATTCAGAGGTAAAAATTGGGAAACATTGTATTCTCAATACCAATTCGTCTATCGATCACGATTGCGTTATTGGAAATTTTGTGCATATTTCTCCCAATGTTGCTTTGGCAGGAAATGTCGAAGTGGGAGAGGGTACACACATCGGAATAGGAGCTTGCGTCATACCAGGAATAAAAATAGGAAAATGGGCAACTATTGGTGCTGGGGCAGTTATTATCAATCATGTTCCTGATTTTGCAGTAGTTGTTGGAAATCCAGCTAAAGTAATAAAAATGAATAGTTTAAAAGAAAAAATGGGGGGGGGGGATAGTTTGTTATAACTCCTACTCTTTTTATGCTGTAAATAATCAGCTAGAAAGACAGTCAGTAAAAGTCGATTGTACAATTATTAACCCAATAATTCAGCAATATGGCTATTACTAATACACAGGCAAACAGTTTAAGTTTGCCTAAAAGAGTTGCAATTTTTGGTGCAGGTGGCTTTGGTCCTGAAGTAAAAACAATCATTGATTCGATAAATATTGATAAACCCAATACTTTTGATTTTATTGGTTTTTTTGATGATGGAATAGAAAAAGGAAAAATTGTAAATGGCTTTCCAATTTTAGGAGGAATCAATGATATCAATCAAATAGAAGAAGAATTAGCATTGGTTATATCAATTGGTGATCCAAAATTAAAACAAAAAATAATCAATAAAATATCTAATAATAAAATTGACTATCCAACAATTATTCATCCAAAAGCTTCTGTTTCAAAAGATGAGGTGCAAATAGGAGAGGGTTGCATTATATGCGAAGGTTCTATCATTACTTGTAATATAAAGATTAGGAATTTTGTGATTTTGAATTTAATGTGTACCGTTGGTCATGATACTTTTATTGATGACTATTGTGCTTTTATGCCTTCGGTTAATATTTCGGGTGAAGTTCAAATTCATAGCGGTGTTTATGTAGGAACTGGAGCTAAAATTATTAATCTATTAGAAATTGGGGAGAATACAATAATAGGCGCGGGTGCAGTAGTCTCAAAATCCTTACCTGCCAATTGTACTGCTGTGGGTATTCCTGCTAAACCAATAAAATTTCATGATCAATCTTAGTAGGTAAACCTGAAAACAAACAATATTCTCAAAATCTAAATGAATAATAATTGCACTATCACAGTGCAAATTATACAAAATATTGCACCTCAACAGTGCAATATTTTGTATTTTTGTCCAAAGGTAAAATAATGGAAACCTTATTTGAATATTCAAATAAACTGATTCATGAAACAAAAACCGATTTTATGCGGTATATGTTTCACCGTATCAATTGGAAAAACCGCCTCATCGGTTTGACAGGTCCTCGTGGAATAGGCAAAACCACGATGATTTTGCAATACATCAAATCAAACCTATCTCCACATCAAACGCTTTATGTTACTGCCGAAGATTTTTATTTTGCCAAAAACCGTTTGGTGGATTTGGCGGATGTTTTTGTAAAAGCAGGAGGAACTCACTTATTTATAGATGAAATTCACAAATATACTGATTGGTCAAAAGAGTTGAAACTGATGTATGATTATCACAAAGATTTAATGGTGGTTTTCACAGGATCTTCGGTTTTAGACATCAAAAAAGGGACTGCCGATTTAAGCCGTAGAGCCGTGATGTATGCCATGCAAGGTTTGTCTTTTCGTGAATATTTAATGATGTTTCATCAGATAGATGTCCCACAGTTTACCTTGGAAGAAATACTCAATCATCAGGTCAATTTACCACAAATCCCTCGTCCTCTACCTTTGTTTGCTGATTATCTCAAACAAGGTTATTATCCTTTTGCCAAAGAAGATGATTTTGATTTGAGATTAATGCAGGTGATCAATCAAACCCTAGAAACAGACATTCCGGTATTTGCAGGAATGAATATATCAACGGGAAGAAAGCTCAAACAATTATTGGCAATTGTGGCAGAAAGCGTACCTTTTAAACCCAATATGAGCAAAATTGCCGAAATGCTCAATATTAGCCGAAACAATGTGGCAGACTATTTACTCTACATTGAAGAGGCGGGGTTGATTGCTCAACTTCGAGATGAAACAGGAGGAATTCGTAGTTTGGGAAAAGTAGATAAAGTATATCTAGACAACACCAATTTGGTGTATAATTTGGTTAGAGAAAGCCAAAATATCGGGAACATTAGAGAAACTTTTTTTCTCAATCAAACAAGACTTAGTCATCCTGTTGTTTCATCATCATTGGCAGATTTCAAAATAGACAGCATGGATTTTGAAATCGGTGAAAAAAATAAAGGTTCAAAACAACTCGCCCATTCCGAAAAAGGATTTATCGTGAAAGACAACATTGAAAATGGTTTTCTAAATACGATTCCGCTTTGGCACTTTGGCTTGATGTACTAATGAAGAAAATACAATATGTCAACCGCTTTTTTGCAAAGCTCCTCCCAAAATTCAAAACAAATACACGTTCTGTTGTTGACGGAAAACATAGCAAATTTGAAGGTGAAAAATTTTAAGCCCATAATTGAATTTATAAGCTGATGAAACTTTCAACTAAAATTAATGATTTCGCTGTTTTATAATAACCATTATTCCAAATAAACCAAGTCAGTAACCCAAATTCATTTGCATACGATAAAAAAATATAAATTCTGTAATTAGATAGTTGTACTTTTAACAGAACGATTTCTATCAAAAAATGTACTTTCAAAGGAACACATTTGTATCTTTGTAAAAAATAAGTTGCTATGGAAGCACTTTTCAGAAGCTACATGCGACTGCTTAATGTGATAGAAACAAAGCATCATCGCTATTTATATTACCAGATTGATTGGAACAGCCGCCTAATAGGAATTAAAGGAGCAAGAGGAACGGGGAAAACCACCTTGTTATTACAACACATTGCTGAAAATTTTCCGAACAGGAGTAAGGCACTTTACGTCAGTTTGGATAATATTTGGTTTACCCAAAATACTCTTTTAGAGTTGGTTGACTATTTCCATGCTCATGGAGGAACACATCTTTTTTTAGACGAAGTGCACCGTTATCCCAATTGGTCGGTGGAACTGAAAAATATTTATGACAGCTACCCCGACTTGCATGTCGTTTTTACGGGGTCATCCATTTTGGAAATTTACCGGTCTAATGCCGATCTATCCCGCAGAGCTGTAACCTATCATCTGAATGGACTGTCATTCAGGGAGTTTCTTAATTTTGAAAACAACCTGAATATAGCACCGTTCACCCTCGAAGATATTTTGCAAAACCATCAAAATATTGCAGGAGAGATAATTTCTCGGATAAAGGTGCTGCCCGAATTTAAAAAATATTTGGAATACGGCTATTATCCGTTTTACAAAGAAGGCGTAAAAGTATATCTGATACGGCTGCAAAACGTGGTCAATACTATACTGGAAAATGATCTACCGGCAGTAGAAAGTATAGAATATGTTACCATACACAAGATAAAAAAAATGTTGATGATTGTAGCTTCGTTAGTGCCTTTTTCACCTAACATCGCTAAAATCAGTGCCGAAATAGAAACCAACAGGGCAAGTACAGTTCGCTTTCTACACTATCTGCAAAAAGCTGGATTGACTATCAATCTGTTGCCTCCCCAAAAAGGAATGAGCCTGATGAATAAGCCCGACAAAATCTATCTCGATAATACCAATTTGCAGTATGCTTTAGCCACTTCGGTAGTAAATGACGGTAATCTCAGAGAAACTTTTTTTGCAAACCAAATGACCGTGTTGCATCAATTATTCACATCAAAACAAGGCGATTTTGAGGTCAATCATACATATACGTTTGAGATTGGTGGCTCGGGTAAAAACTTCGACCAAATTAAAAATATTAAAAATGGTTTTGTCGCAGCAGACAATATAGAAATAGGATTCGGAAACAAAATTCCGCTTTGGCTTTTCGGGTTGATGTACTAATGTGAAAAATGTACTATATCAACCACTTTCTAGCAAAACTCCAAAATTCAAAACAAATACACGTTCTGATGTTGAAGGAAAACATAGCAAATACGAAGGTGAAAAAATTTTAAGCCCATAAATGAATTTATAAGCTGATGAAACTTTCAACTAAAATTAATGATTTCGCTGTTTTATAATAACCATTATTCCAAATAAACCAAGTCAGTAAGTATCTTTTTAGAGGCATCCTAATTAGCAACATTAATTTCGCAATACACCTACTTTATTTTTACTGTTAATGAAAAATATCTTTCATTTTCAATGAAAATTATTTAACTTTGCAAAAGGAAATTGATGGGAATGATAAGACAAGAAGAGATAGCACGGGTAATTGATGCACAATATAAAGCCTTAATCGCTGGAGATAGCGGCTTGCTAAGGGATGCGCTTTCTGATATACCTGTTGTTAGTTCTTTTGCTACCATTATCACAGGCTTGCGGCGTTGCGGGAAAAGCACGCTGCTACTACAGTTGCTACGTAGGGATTATAGCAACGTACTCTACCTCAACTTTGATGACATTCGCCTGTCAGGATTTGAAGCTGCTGATTTTGTTCGTCTTCACAAGGAAATTGCTGATAGAAACATGACAGTACTTTTTTTTGATGAGATACAGGTAGTTCCGGGTTGGGAAAAATACATCAATCAGTTATTGCGTGAGGGCTATGCCGTATTCATTACTGGTTCTAATGCCACCATGCTAAGTACAGAATTAGGCACACATCTTACCGGTCGTCATTTGTCTATGGAGTTATTCCCCTTTTCGTATTCGGAATTTATACGGTTAAAAGGACTCAGGAATGAAGAAAATGCAGTAAAACTATATCTTGAGAAAGGAGGCATACCGGATTATGTTGAAACCGGCATACCACTGATTTTGAGTACGTTGGTAGATGATATATTGCTAAGGGATATAGCAGTGAGACATTCTATTAGAGATGTGGCATCGCTTCGCCAGCTTACCGTTTTCCTAATCTCTAATATTGGCAACCTAATTGCTGCAAATAAGCTAACGGGAATGTTTGGGATTAAATCACCGGCTACTTTACTGGAATATTTTTCGTTTCTAAAAAACACCTATTTGCTGGATTTTGTTCCCATTTTCAGCCATTCTATAAAGGTGCAGATACGAAACCCTAAAAAACTGTATGTAATGGATATGGGTTTATATACAGAAAATACTATGGCAATGACCACTAATTGGGGCAGGAGGTTAGAAAATCTTATTTTTCTTCACCTTAGGCGAAAGTACAAGCAAATATTTTATTATAAGGGAGAGGATGAATGTGATTTCCTTACTATGGAAAAAAATAGTATAAAAGAAGCGTTACAGGTATGCTGGGAGATAAATGATGAGAATTTTGAGAGGGAATATAATGGTCTAACAGAAGCGATGCGGCAGGTTGGCTTATCAGAAGGTAGTATTATTACGCTAAAACAACAGGATGTCTTTCAAAAAGACGGCATGACGGTAAGGATGATTCCTGCACATCTTTTTCTTGAAAGCTAACTTTTATTGCTGCTTTCACTCGTCATTATTAATTTATTCTATTTTAAACTTGCCGACAAGTACAATATCATTGACAAACCCAACCAATGCAGTTCTCACAGCCAAATTACCTTATGTGGTGGAGAAAGCACTAGATAAAACCCATTTTGACATTACAGATTAGTTGGCTATTTCTGATGTAAACTAAGGCAATCTGAGAAAACCTTTTTTGCAAACCAAATGACCGTGTTGCAAATGGTTTTTGAACTTAGAATTACTACAGGCGGAGTTTTATCTTAGATTTAATAATTATCATCAAAACGGTTTTAAGAAAACGAAAGATTTTACGCATACAGGCATAAAAACTTAGAATAAGGTACTATTTTTGTGGCTATAACCATAAAAAATGATTTTACGATCAAGCTATTTAGAGGAAATAAGACCCTTTATCAATAGTCCACAGATAAAGATTATTACCGGAATCAGGCGTTCGGGTAAATCTACGATTTTGCGGTTGCTCAAAGAAGAATTTTTGACAAATGGAGTAAAACAGGAGCAAATTTTAGCCATAAATTTTGAAAGTTTTGCTTATTCTGAATTGTTGAAAGCTTCGAAATTGTATCAATTTGTAAAAAGCGAAATCAAAACCCAACAAAAGTATTATCTGCTTTTAGATGAAATCCAAGAAGTGGAAGATTGGGAAAAAGTGGTCAATTCGTTTTTAGTAGATTTTGATGTGGACATTTATCTCACCGGTTCTAATTCTCATTTACTATCTTCGGAATTGGCTACCTTTCTTGCAGGAAGGTTTGTTGAAATTAATATCTATACGCTATCTTATAAAGAATATATAAATTTCAGAAACCATTATTTCTCCGAAGAACAAAATAAAGAGAATCTCTTTTTAAATTATTTGCGAAAAGGTGGTTTCCCTGTAATCCATACAGCAAACTATCCTGAAGAGTCGGCTTATAAAGTAGTGTATGATATTTATTCGTCTGTGATTCTGCGAGATACGGTGCAACGTTACAAAATCCGTGATGTGGAGTTGCTCGAAAGGGTGATAAAGTATGCGTTTGATAATATTGGAAACACTTTTTCGGGTAAGAACGTGGCAGATTATTTCAAAAGTCAGCAACGAAAAATGGACGTGAATACGGTTTATAACTATCTGAATGCTTTGGAAGGTGCCTATATTTTGTATCGAGTTCCTCGTTATGATGTTAAAGGGAAAGAGATTTTAAAAACGCAAGAAAAATATTATGCAAGCGATATTTCGATTATTTATGCCACCATGGGAAACCGTGATAGAATGATTTCTGGCATTTTGGAAAACATCGTTTTTTTGGAATTGAAAAGAAGGGGTTACAAAGTATATATCGGAAAATTAGACCGGAGCGAAATTGATTTTGTAGCTGAAAAGCAAGGAGATAAAATCTATATACAAGTTGCTTATAAGCTGGAAAACGAAGAAACAATACAAAGGGAATTTGGCAATTTGTTAACTATAAACGACCAATTTCCTAAATATGTAGTAACCATGGATGAGTTTTGGAAAGGCTCTATAGAAGGAGTAAAGCATCTGTACCTTACTGATTTCTTGCTCTTGGATAATTTATATTAAAATTTCCGCCACCATTGTTATACTCTCCAACAATACGTTTTCTTTGTTCTGTTTCTTGTTGATTATAATACATGCAAGTGCGAAAAGGTTGTTCGGGAGATACGATTACCACATAATAATAATGCCCGAATTTGCACCATTATAGTGTAGAATAAACAAATAATTGTACCATTACAGCGCAATATTTATAATTTTATGCGAAAAGGAAACGGATTTTTACCCAAAAGCTTTAACGGGCAGAATAGCCACTCGAATGATGTAGGGAAAACCATATTGGCTTTAGAAGATTCGTCAATACATTCTTGTAAATAAATTACACCATCCATTTTCACCATCCATGCCTCCACGCAAAAAAACATCCAAAGCCCATAAATCAACCCCCAAGATACCTTACCACCGCAAGCCAGATGATATGTCCATAGACCAGTGGCAGGTGGCTTTACGCAAACAGTTTGCGGAACAACAACAATTTACCGTAAAAAATACAGGTGGCGGATTGGTGTTTTCAGATTACTACGTTTCCGGTAGCAACGGCGAAAATACCTATAAGGTAGCTATCAGAGGTGCAGAACCGGGTTGGAATTTTTGCTCCTGTATGGATTTTAAGACCAATCAACTCCGCACTTGTAAACATATTGAGTATGTATTGCTGCAAATCAACAAAAATGCTCAAAGAAAAAAGCTGCTCAAACATGGCTATACGCCACACTATACTTCGGTGTATTTAGATTATGGCACGGAAAGGAAAGTGAAAATCCGAATAGGGGCAGAGCTGAACACTGAATTTCAAGAACTAAGCAAAGCATTTTTTGACGCAGAAAATACCCTTTTGCCCGAAGCTTACGATAGCATAGACCTGTTCTTTCAAAAAGCTTTTTTGCTGCATCCCGATTTTCGCTGCTACCCTGATGCGCTACATTTTATACTCGAAAAGCGGGAAGAGAAAATACGGAATAATGCGATTGACAAAGCTTTAGAGCAAAGCGACACATTTTTTAAAGGCATCATCAAAACATCACTGTTTCCTTATCAGCAGCAGGGCGTAACATTTGCTTTGCGCAAAAGTCGCTGCCTGATAGCAGACGATATGGGGCTGGGCAAAACCATTCAGGCTATTGGCGCGGCGGAGGGCATGAAAAAACTGTTCGGTATTTCTAAAGTCCTAATTATCTGCCCTACCTCTTTAAAATACCAATGGAAATCGGAAATAGAAAAATTTACGGATAGCAGTTTATGTGTGGTGGAAGGAAATATTGCCGAGCGTGAAAAACAATATGCAGACGAAAGCTTGTATAAAATATGCACCTACAATGTAGTAGGACGCGATATAAACGCCATCAATAAAAATGAATTTGACTTGGTCATCCTCGATGAGGCACAACGGATCAAAAACTGGCAAACCCTGACTGCACAAAACGTAAAAAAAGTGCAGTCTAAGCACTGTATCGTATTGACCGGAACGCCCCTTGAGAACAAGCTGGAAGAATTATATTCCGTAGTACAGATGGTCAGTCCGCTGCATCTTGGGGCGTTGTTTCGCTTTGTTTCCGCTCATCAAATTACGGCTGAGGATACAGGCAAAGTAATCGGCTATAAAGATTTGGACAAAATTGCGGCTCTCCTGCAAAGCGTTTTGCTGCGAAGGCATAAGCGCGATGTACTGAAACAGTTGCCGGAGCGGATGGACAAGAACATCTTTGTACCGATGACTCCCAAGCAATTGGACTATTATAATGAAGCGAATGAGAATGTAATAAAATTAGTAAACAAATGGGTTCGGTTTAAATTTTTGAGTGAAAGCGATAGGCAGAAATTGCTCATCAACCTAAACCTGATGAGGATGGCTTGCAACAGCACCTTTATTATTGACCAGGAAACTCGCCACGATACCAAAGTAGATGAGTTAATGAACATACTGGAGGAGGTGATGGAAAACAGTGATGAAAAGGTAGTGGTGTTCAGCCAGTGGGAGCGCATGACTCGTATTGTGGCGCAGGAGTTGGACAACAGGGGTATTGGCTACGAAAGTCTGCACGGCGGCGTTGCCAGCAAAGACAGGGAAAAACTGTTTGATAATTTCCGCAATAAGCCGGAAAGCCGAGTTTTTTTATCTACCGATGCCGGCGGTGTAGGATTGAACCTGCAATCTGCATCCCTGCTTGTCAATCTTGACCTGCCGTGGAATCCTGCCGTGTTAGAGCAGCGCATTGCCCGTATTCATCGGATGGGGCAGAAGAAAAATGTGCAAATCATCAACCTCATAGCCAAAGAAACTATTGAGGAGCAAATGCTGACAAAGCTGAAATTCAAATCTTCCGTAGCAGCCGGCATTTTGGATAATGGCGATAGTTCAGTGTTTCTGGGCGAAAGCAAATTCAATGAGCTGATGAAGCAGGTAAAAGGACTTACCGAAACTACTGCATCCCCTGCAATGGTAAGTGCGACAGATTTAGAAGCTGCCTCAGACACCGACCCGAAGATCATTATAGAAAAACCAAAAGAGCCAAAAGTCGTTCAGCAAACATTGGATTTCTTTGAAGAAGAAAGGAAAAGTACCTCCGCACAAAAAAGCAGCAACATTAAAAATGAAACAAATGAATTACTGAAAAGCGGATCTGATTTTCTGGGAAAATTGATGCACACCCTTTCCGATGCTTCCAAAACGGAGCAATTGCTTAATGCTATCATAAAAGAAGATGAAACCACCGGAGATACCTATCTGCATATCCCATTAAAAAAGGATGTAGTCGCAAATGGGCTAAAACTTCTTGGGCAGCTTTTAGGCGGATTGGGAAAATAAAGGTTTGCAGCAGAAAACTTTAAATCAAAAATATCTTGTTACTATTGTGTAATTTCAAAATAAACTTAACAACAGACCTAGAAAGAAAAATAAATTTATCTCACCAATCAAATTGCTACTTTTACATAGTGTTGCATTTGTAGCTTGAATTCAGCCCCGAAAAAGGCAGTTTGTTTGAAAATATGATGATAGCGGAATACGTGAAACTGATGTATCATAAAAACGAATTGCAGGATGTGTGGTTTTGGCGCTTTTAGTAGCAATTGTTAATAGTACAGTATAAAAAAACAATAATAAAAATACATAAAAAATAAATATTAAAAATGCAACCATCTAAAATTTGGCTTTCTTCTCCACACATGGGTGGGAATGAGCAACAATACGTAAACGAAGCTTTTGATACCAACTGGGTAGCACCGCTTGGACCGAATGTGGACGGCTTTGAAAAAGATTTAGCAAATTATATTAAAGAAGATGTACACGTTGCTGCATTAAGTACAGGAACCGCTGCACTACACCTCGCCTTGGTGATGCTGGGTTGCAAGTTTGGCGATGAAGTTATTTGCCAGAGTTTCACTTTTTGCGGTTCGGCAAATCCAGTTACTTATGTAGGTGCAACCCCCATTTTTGTGGATAGCGAACCCGATACTTGGAATATGAGTCCGCAACTCATGGAAGCGGCAATAATAGACGGGATATCGAAAGGTAAAAAGCCTAAAGCCATTATTCCTGTCCATTTATATGGTATGCCTGCAAAAATGGATGAGATAATGACGATAGCTCGAAAATATGAAATACCCGTTTTGGAAGATGCCGCAGAGGCACTTGGCAGTCATATTAATGGGAAAATGTGCGGCAGTTTTGGTGAAATAGCAGCCTTGTCTTTTAATGGTAATAAAATCATCACTACTTCGGGTGGCGGTGCCTTGGTAAGCAATGAACATTATGCAAAAGAAGCCCGTTTTCTTTCCACGCAGGCTCGCGATGCAGCACCACATTATCAACATAGTCAAATTGGTTACAACTATCGCATGAGTAATATCTGTGCGGGTATCGGACGCGGACAAATGGAGGTTTTAAACGAACGGGTGGCACAACGGCGCAAAAACTATGCTTGGTATGTGAATCTGTTGTCTGGTATTGCAGGCGTGTCTCTTGTCAACGAGCCAGAAGGTTATTTCAGCAATCGTTGGCTCACTACTATTTTGGTTAATCCGTTGGAAACGGGTGGAATTTCTCGGGAAGATTTACGATTGGCTTTTGAACAAGATAATATAGAAAGCCGCCCATTATGGAAACCTATGCACCTACAACCCGTTTTTGCCGATGCGCCTTTTTATGGAGACGGCACCTCTGAACGGTTGTTTGAACAGGGGCTTTGCCTGCCTTCGGGGTCTAATCTGAACGATGAAGACCGTCAAAGAATTGCTCAAAAAATCAAGGAAGTTTTTAAGAACTAACCATTAATTAGGGGTTCGCAACAAGTGAACCCTTTTTTTTGCCCCGTTCTCATCCTTTCTCTTGCGATTTCTAATGACTATCAGCATTTTGTTTTTTTGAACGTTGGCGATCTCGAAACGGTAAAGCCCTGAAAGGGCGCAATATGAACAGCGAGGCGGTAACGCCCCTCGCTAAAAAGCCTAATGCGAAAGGTTAATCGGTAATGCCTCTCGCTATTATGGTGAAGTTGTAAAACCAAGCCCTGAAAGGGCACAACATGAACAGCGAGGCGGCAACACCCCTCGCTAAAAAAGCCTAATGTGAAAGGTTAATCGGTAATGTCTCTCGCTATTATGGTGAAGTTGTAAAACCAAGCCCTGAAAAGGCGCAACATGAACGGCGAGGCGGCAACGCCCCTCGCTAAAAAAGCCTAATGTGAAAGGTTAATCGGTAATGCCTCTCGCTATTATGGTGAAGTTGTAAAACCAAGCCCTGAAAGGGCGCAATATGAA
>JAFDXO010000187.1 GCA_018267925.1 Bacteroidota bacterium
TGAATATATTAATTCCATAGCCTTACAGCCGGATGGTAAAATTGTATCGGTCGGGATAAGGCAAACCCCCGAAGATGCTATCCAGGTTGTGAGGTATCTGCCGGATGGCAGTTTAGATAGCAGCTTTGGCAATAATGGGGAAGTTTATTATGACTGGACTTGGGGTGTTTTCCATTATCCTACTGCTAATGACATTGCGGTATTGTCTAATGGCAAAATAGTAGTTGGAGCTACGACACAAATAGATGCGAATGGGAAATATTGTTTTACAGCTCTGCGCCTGCTGCCTAACGGTAGTTTAGACACATCCTTCAACCATAGCGGCATGGCATATACGGATATAGGCGGTTGGCTGGCTTATTGCAAGGCAATGCAGTTGCAGCTGGATGGCAAAATATTATTGGCAGGATATTCAGACAGTATCACTGTAGTACGCTTTGACACTACCGGCAAATTGGATAATAGCTTTGGTACTGGAGGTATGGTAAAGCTTTCGCAAGGCAAAGGTGGCAACACGCTTACATTGCAACTAGATGGAAAAGCACTGGTAGGGGGAGAAGCAAATACAGATTTTATTATTTATCGGTTAATGCCCGATGGCAGTATAGATGCAAGTTTTGGAACAAATGGTTATATTCAAAACAAAATATTGAATAAGGAAACACAGGTAAATGGAATTGTTGTTCAATCAGACGGGAAAATTGTAATGAGTGGCGGAACTTTAGATAGTACAAACTATTATGCACACCCTTTTTTACTGCGCTACCTTCCTAAAGCTACTGGCGTTAAAGAAATACCATTTAATAAAAATGATTTCAACATCTTCCCTAATCCTGTAAATGATAAGCTAACGATTGCTTACCCGAACGATCAGGGAGTGATGGTGGATATTTGTGTGTATGATGTTATGGGAAGAAAGTTGGTAAGCAAGGAAAGTCAATATTTTAAAAGCTCGTCTGTAACGATACCCGTATCAACCTTTGCACCGGGTGTTTACTTTATCAGCATCACCAATAATAAAGGATTAAGTGAACAGTTTAAATTTGTAAAACAATAGATTGAGAATCACCCACGGGGAACACCATTCCCTGTGGGTAATTTTTACTTTAAAAATTTAGACTATGAAAAAGATTCTATTCCTCATTGTTGTGCTATGTCTATTCGCCATTAGCACTTTTGCACAAGTATATTCTGGTTTAGACCCTACTTTTGGGAATAATGGTGCTTACACAATTGACTCATGTGTTTTTAATAACATTGTTGTTCAGTCTGATAAGAGAATCACTATTCTAGGAGGCAAGTATTATATAATGCGTCTTTTTGAAAAGGGCACTATTGATCAAAAATTTACAAACAATTCCATGAATATAATACAGCCATTTTCTGCTCAAAGTTTCAATACTATTTGTCTTCAGCCCGACGGGAGAATACTTTTAGGGGGTGGAACTGCGAAGGACTTACTATTAATCCGACTCAAGACAGACGGTAATTTAGACAGCAGTTTTGGCAATAACGGCATAAAAATTACCGGCTATCCCGGATATGAATATATTAATTCCATAGCCTTACAGCCGGATGGTAAAATTGTATCGGTCGGGATAAGGCAAACCCCCGAAGATGCTATCCAGGTTGTGAGGTATCTGCCGGATGGCAGTTTAGACAGCAGCTTTGGCAATAATGGGGAAGTTTATTATGACTGGACTTGGGGTGTTTTCCATTATCCTACTGCTAATGACATTTCGGTATTGCCTAATGGCAAAATAGTAGTTGGAGCTACGACACAAATAGATGCGAATGGGAAATATTGTTTTACCGCTCTGCGCCTGCTGCCTAACGGTAGTTTAGACACATCCTTCAACCATAGCGGCATGGCATATACGGATATTGGCGGTTGGCTGGCTTATTGCAAGGCAATGCAGTTGCAGCCGGATGGTAAAATACTGTTAGCGGGTCATTCGGACAGTATAACGGTTGTGCGTTTTGATACTACCGGAAAGTTAGATAACAGTTTTGGCAGTGGTGGCATGGCAAGGTTGTCTCCCGGCTCCGGCAATGCACTGGTACTACAAACAGGGGGAAAAATATTAATCGGGGGTAGTAGTGCAGATACTGCATTCTTGATATGCCGCCTGTTGCCCAATGGCAGCCCGGACAACAGTTTTGGCAATCAGGGAAAAATTTCGACAAAGGTATTAGACAAGAAGAATACAATCAATGGATTAGCCGTACAGCAGGATGGTAAAATACTTGCCTGCGGCGAAGGTGAAAAATACCCATGGCCTAATAATTATTCAACAGCCGTCTTATTGCGGTATAACGAAAACGCTACCGGTGTGGAAGAAATGCAAATTAATCAAAATGTTTTCCGCATTCACCCCAACCCGGCAACGGATAGGCTAACGATTGCTTACCCGAACGATCAGGGTGTGATAGTGGATGTTTGTGTGTATGATGTTACGGGAAGAAAGTTGGTAAGCAAGGAAAGTCAATATTTTAAAAGCTCGTCTGTAACGATAACCGTATCAACCTTTGCACCGGGTGTTTACTTTATCAGCATCACCAACCATAAGGGATTAAGTGAACAATTTAAATTTGTAAAACAATAGAGGAAATATAGCCTGCAAGGAATTTAATCCTTATACGTTTCTCACCTTAAAAATGAAACTATATGAAAAAGATTCTGTTTGTAGCTACTGCTCTTTTATTATACCATGGGGCTTTTACGCAAACCTAACCTGCCATTCAACATTTTTTAGCAAACATAAATCACCTTAACACTCTAAAAATTTGAATTGTGAAAAAAATACTGCTTATTCTTTTATTCTCCTGCTGCTATAAATTTTCCTTAGCGCAAACTGTTTTTGCCACAGACAGTTCTAATTGGCATTTTGAAATGACTTATGGCTCATTTCATTGCTATGTGGCAGGTGAAACCGTGATACAAGGCATTCATGCCAAAATAATTAAACAGATTGCCTTAGTTAAGCAACCTTATTTCGGATTGGGGCTTCAAGTATTTGGATTGCCCACGCTATATGTATATACGGCATCAGATACAACCTTTGTTTACAACCCTACATTTAATCGCTTTACTCCGCTCTACATTTTTACGGCACAAGAAGGCGACAGTATTTGCCTACCTCTGCTTCGGGCAGGAGGTGGCACGTCCTATTCCGGGCCTCTGGGCGATAGCACATTCTGCTTTGTAATAGACTCTATACGAATGGTAAAATATGATACAGCTACCCTGAAAACATTTTATACGCGGAGCTACACTAAAACAAATACCATAAAATTAAATTGGGGAACACCCCAAAGAGGTGCTTATGTCGAAAGAATAGGTTCCGTCTTTACTGGGCTAATCCCTTCTTGTTCTTTTGGCTCTCCCGATGCTTCTTGCGTTTCCCTTGCTACAGATAATGCTCAGGGTGCAGGGTCTTTGCGCTGCTTTAGAGATGCTGCCTACGATATAAAATTGGTAATCAATGATTGTGAAAATGGGGGAATAAGTGTGTCTATTCCTGAGGACAAGCTAAGTAAAATAACTATTTCACCCAATCCTGCCAACCAACATATATATGTTGATAATCTAACGGAGAAAGACATACTAAAACTTTGTCTTTATTCTTCTGATGGCAGGCTGCTCCGCTCGGTGTCGCACTCCAACAAGATGGAGATAAGCGGTTTAGCCGATGGTATTTATTTTCTTAAATTATATCCTGACAAAAGCCCGATTCCGATCACAAGTAAAATTCTGATTCAGCATTAAAGCCACCTTAAAAAAATAAATTCAGGAGCTATCTGTTTAGGCAGCTCCTTTTTTTATGCCTTATTTGTTGGGTTAATGGATACTGTTCCAAGGTCAAAGGTTTTTTTCGTAAATTTGTAGTGTGAAAACAACACAAGAATGATTATTGCAAACCCTATATACGACACCGTTTTTAAAAGAATGATGGAAAACGAACGAGTAGCCAAGTTTTTCATAGGAACACTTTTAGAGCAGGAAATTGTAGCCGTAGAAGTAAAACCGCAAGAATTTACTTGGATGGACGATTTAGACCAAGACGACCCGAAAGTGCAGCAATACATCAACGCAAAACTAAAAGAGCGCCTGTCTATCAATATTTACCGTGTTGATTTTATTGCTACCATAAAAACAGAAGCAGGCGAATACAAAAAAGTATTAATAGAAATTCAAAAGGCAAAAAATAAAATTGACTTAATGCGTTTCCGTAGATATTTGGGCGAGCAATACAAAAAAGAAGACCAAATAAGCAACGAAAAAGCAGTTTTGCCAATTACTACGATTTACATTCTCGGTTTTACACTCCCCGAAATTGAAACCGCTTGCATCCGTGTAGAAAGAAACTATAAAGATCTAATCAATAAAACCATAATCGAAAAGAAATCAGACTTTGTAGAAAAACTGACACACGACAGTTACATCGTTCAAGTGGATAGAATTACAAACCGCTTTCAAACACGCTTGGACAAACTATTGAGCGTTTTTGAGCAAAGTAATTTCATTGACGATCGAAAAATCATCAAACAATTTCCTCACCCAACCGATACGGAGGACGTTAAGATTCTGACAGATATTTTACACCACAGCGGCTCAGACCCCGATGAACGCAAACGAATCGAAGATGAACAAGAAGCATGGAGAACAATAAATGCAATGTTTGGATATAAAGAGGAAGCATTCCTAAAAGCACTGCAGGAAAAAGATAAAATTCTTCATGAAAAAAATATAGCCCTTGACGAAAAGGATAAAGCCCTTGACGAAAAGGATAAAGCCCTTGACGAAAAGGATAAAGCCCTTGACGAAAAGAACCGATTGAATGCTGATCTATTGCAGCAACTTGAAGAGCTAAAACGCAAATTGGGCGAAAGATAGCGGCACAAGCAAATTTTGGAACTATGCTCATTAGCGTAAATTCAGAAGATAGATTTCGGCAGCTTTTGAAGCAATAGCTGGAATACATATTGCAGTCCTAGCGACAACCGTTTTGACATTCGCCTATTGTCGAATGGGTGTTTAACGAGAGAATTTTTCTTTCAAATTTTTTAGCTGCTTACGAACACTTTTATGCTTAACAAACGATTAAGCACTACATTTATCTAACAATATTTTTCCCATGACCCCGCGTGCATTTGTATTTTTATGTTTAGTGAGTTGCTCTTTCTTTGCTTGTAAAAACGACAACGGAAAAAGCATCAAAAAATTAAAAAGTTTTACACAAAGAGATCAAACTATTACACCCGAAAATGCTTTTACAGACTTGTTTCTGGACAGCATGAAATTGGAAACATTTATCCAATCGGAACATCTTGATACTATTGATGCACAACACATTCGCAGTTTCTATAACAGCCGTAATTATCAATTTGCTTGGTTTAATAAGTCCGGACTCAACGAACAAGGACTATCATTTTGGAATCTGTTGAATAGTTTTATTTCCTTGTCAAAAGACAGCTTTCTCTTTGATAAAAAGTTAGCTAAAGAGATGACTGAATTTGTCAATGTAGATTCCGGCTTACAATTGAACAAAAACAACTTCACTAAGACTGAATTAAAATTAACTCGACAGTTTTTCATCTATGCCAATGTAGCGTATGCCGGTCGTGTCAATCCTGAAGAGCTACAATGGTTCATTCCAAGAAAAAAAATTGATGCTTTGGCTTTGTTGGATTCTATGGTGAGCCACAACGGCAAGTTTAGTGAGCAATGGGAACCCGTAAATGCTCAATATCAGGCACTTAGAAAGGAATTGATCCGGTTTAGAAATATAGCAGACAAAGGTGGCTGGCAACCCATTCTATGGGAAAGTAAAAAGATTATTCAACCCGGAACAGAAGATGCCGAAATTGTTTTGTTGAAGCAACGACTGTTTATTAGTGGAGATCTGGCACAAAATGATTCAACAAATTTGTATGATTCTACCCTGCAACAAGCGGTAAAAACAGCACAGCGACGTTTTGGTTTTCGTGAAGACGGCATTGTAAATGAAGCCTTGATAAAGGAGTTGAATGTGCCGGCAAAGTTGCGTATCGAACAAATATTGATCAATATGGAAAGGATGAGGTGGCTACCCGAAACGGCTGCCGCCAATCGGATTGTTGCAAATATTCCCGAGTTTAAGCTTCATGTTTATGAAAATAACAAAGAGGCTTTTAGCATGAATATAGTAGTGGGTAAAGAAGGTACAGGTACCGTTATTTTTAATGATATTCTGAAATACATTGTATTTAGCCCCTACTGGAATGTGCCAAGCAGCATTGTAAAAAAGGAGATTATGCCTGCTATGCGTAGAAATCCCAATTACCTTGCACGAAATAATATGGAGATAACCGGAAAGTCCGGCGGCATACCGATTATCAGACAAAAACCCGGCGGTAAAAATTCATTAGGTCGTGTCAAGTTTTTGTTTCCCAACAATTATAATATCTATTTCCACGACACGCCGGCTAAAAGCCTTTTCAGTCGCGAAAAGCGTGCATTTAGCCACGGTTGTATGCGCTTGTCGGAGCCAAAGAAATTAGCCGAGTATTTGCTTCGTGACCAACCCGAATGGACTGAGCAAAGAATAGATTCAGCAATGAATCTTCACAAAGAAAAATGGGTAACGTTGAAAAATCCATTACCTGTTTTTGTTTCCTATTTCACGGCTTGGGTGGACAGTGATGGGTTGCTGAATTTTAGAGATGATATTTATGGACACGATAAAAAAATGGCAAACCGTATGTTTGTACAATCTGCCACTCTTTCCAATGATAGTACGGTTATCCAGCGTTAATATTCAGGATGTGCCGGTTTGGTTTGCATGATGGTTTCTATTTGCTCCATCACATCAACGGTTAATTTTGGTAGCAATTCAAGCGACTTAAAATTATCATTAAGCTGTTGAGGTTTGGAAGCTCCTAATATGGCACTGGTTACGTTTGGATTTTTCAAACACCAAGCAATAGATAAACAAGCTGGCGTTGTTTCTAATTCTTGGGCTAAGACACTAAGTTTTTTTACTCGCTCTATACGATCTTCATTCAAGGTCTTATCACGAAGCCAGCTAAACCCTTCCAATCCCATTCGAGAATCAGCTGGAATTCCGTTGTTGTATTTCCCGGATAACAAGCCGGAGGCAAGTGGACTCCAAATGGTTGTACCCATGCCAAGATTGCGAAAGATAGTATAGTAATCTACCTCCATTTTATATCTTTCAAAAAGATTGTATTGAGGTTGTTCCATAGCCGGAGGCTCTAACCCCAATTGACGAGCTATCAAGTGCGCTTCCACTATTTCAGCACCGCTCCATTCGCTGGTTCCCCAATATAAAATCTTGCCTTGTTGAATGAGCGTGTTCATGGTGCGAACGATCTCTTCCATAGGTGTATTTTTATCGGGACGATGACAGTAATAAAGATCGAGATAAGAAAGTTGAAATCGCTCTAATGCCTCGTGGCAGGCTTCTACAATATGTTTCCGACTAAGTCCTTTTTCATTGGGTTTATTTTCGGGTCCATGCCATCCAAAGAATACTTTGCTGGAAACAAGATAGCTGCTACGGTTCCAATTTTTCTTTTTCAGAATCCGCCCCATCATTTTTTCTGATTCACTACGAGAATACACTTCGGCATTGTCGAAAAAATTGATGCCGTTGTCATAAGCTATTCCCATCAATTCATCAGAAATTTTATCGTCCACTTGTTTACCAAAAGTTACCCAAGATCCTAAAGAGAGGGCACTGAGTTGGAGTCCTGTTTTACCCATTCTTCTATATTCCATAATAGTTAGTTTTGCGTAGGTTAAGAGGAGGATATTTATTTCGATTAAATAAGGTAAACTACAAGCCCATCACGGAGTTTGGGTTCAAACCAGGTGCTTTTTGGGGGCATTACATTGCCACTGTCTGCAATGTTAAAGAGTTGCTGAATACTGACCGGAAAGCAAGAAAAAGCAACAGCCATATTTCCTTCGTTTACACGTTTTTCCAATTCGCCCAATCCACGAATACCACCCACAAAATCAATTCGCTTATCCGTGCGTGGATCATGAATGTCAAGGACTTTTGATAAGATTTTGTCTTGTAGGATCGTTACATCTAAGATGCCGATCGGATCGTTAGAAATCGCAGTTGGTTTTGCTGTCAGCTTATACCAAGTTCCTGAAAGGTACATGCCGAATTCATGTGCCTGTTGTGGCTTGTAAGCTATTTTACCCACTTCAGAAATATCAAAGTTTTCTTGAAGAGAAGTAAGAAATTCTTGATTACTTAATCCATTCAGATCTTTTGCTACTCGGTTGTAGTCCATGATCTTTAGTTGGCTTTCAGGGAAAATGGCTGTAATGAAATAGTTGAATGATTCATCACCAGTAACAGACATACCTGCATTTCGCATTTCTGTACATACTTTGGCGGCAGAAGCAGCACGATGGTGTCCGTCTGCGATGTAGGTTGCATCTACTTCTTCATTAAAAATTCGGGTCACGCTAGCTACTTTAGCATAATCATCCATCACCCAAAAAATATGTCTGATGCCATCTTCGGCGGTAAAGTCATAGGTTGGGATGTGTTCTGCCTTCCAGTCGTTTATGATAGATTGTGCATTTTCGTTATCTCGATAAGCAAGGAACACAATGCCTGTTTGAGCACGTGTTGTGCGTATATGATTGATGCGATCTAATTCTTTTTCCGGTCTTGTAAATTCATGTTTTTTGATGATGCCATCAAAGTAATCATCGCACGATGATCCGCAAATCAATCCTGTTTGAGATCTGCCATCCATAATCAGTTCATAGATATAGTAGCAAGGTTCTTCATCTTGAACCATGATCTGATCTGCAATCAATTGATCCAAATTTTCTTTTGCTTTTTCATACACTTGCGAGCTATGAACATCTACCGTTTCAGCTAAATCAATTTCAGATCGGGTTACGTGATAAAAATGAAAAGGCTCTTTTTTATATTGCCTCGCTTCCTCTACACTCACTACATCATAAGGCAGTGTTGCCAATCGGGGTGCAATGTTTTTTTGGGGTCGTAGTCCTTTAAAGGGGATAATCTTGGTCATGCTTTAATTTAGTGGCTTACAAATTGTATTGAGTGCAATTAGTGCCTGTTTAGTTAACTATATTTTCTTTCAAATTCTTGCATTGCAGCAACTAAAGTTTGAACATTTTGCAATGGCGTGGCATTATACAATGAAGCTCTAAACCCGCCAACTCTGCGATGTCCTTTAATTCCGACAATGTTATGATGAAAGCAAAAGTCCGAAAATTCAGTGGCAATATTGTCATCTTTTGTACGAAAGCATACGTTCATGATGCTACGATCTGTTTTGTTAGCAACAAGAGGATAAAAGAGGTTGTTTCTTTCTAATTCATTATATAGTAACGCTGCTTTTTTTAGATTTTCTTCGTGCAAAACAGATAGTGATTGAAGTTTAGTCCATTTCAGCATCAACCATGAAATGTAAATTGCATAAACAGGAGGCGTGTTCAGCACAGATTGTTTTTGGGCATGAGCGGCATAGCATAACATAGGTGGCAAAATGCGCTTGGTCTTTGCAAGCATTTCTTTTTTCGCCACAACTAAAGTTACACCGGCAGCTCCAAGGTTTTTTTGTGCTACGGCATAAAATAAATCAAAATTGCTGAACGAACGAGGAAGCCCAAATAGGTCACTACTCATGTCTGCAATCATTGTTGACTTTTGTGGGGGCAAAGAATGCCATTGTGTACCGTAAATGGTATTGTTAGTAGTAAGGTGTAAATAAGCTAAATGGTTGGGAAGCGAGGTAGGAATAGCGGGTAATGCACTATAATCAACATTTTTCGAACTGCAAACGGACAATGTTTTTCCAAAATGACTACCATATTTCATCGCTTCATGCGCCCAGTGTCCGCTGTCAATATATCCTGCTGTTTCATCATCTCCCAAAAAATTCATTGGAATCATACAAAATTGCATTCTTCCACCGCCCGGAAGCCACAATACATCATATTCATCAGTCAGATTGCATAAATCACGAACTAAAATTTTTGCTTCATCTAAAATGTTTTGAAATAGTGAACCTCGATGCGGAATTTCTAAAATGGATAGCCCTGAGTTTTGAAATTCTATTATTGCTTCACTGGCTTCTTGTAAAACCGTTGATGGCAAAGCGGCAGGACCTGCACCCAAATAAATTTTATGGTTGCTTATGCTTTCGTTCATGATGCAGATGTTTTTCTTCTTCTGTTGTGGTGATGCCCCCACTCACTGCAAATTTCATAGCTTCGGCTGCATTCATTTTGGTTACTTGTCGCACATTTTTTGCGTCCACAATTATTACGTAGCCTGAGATGGCATAAGAATGAGGTAAATAAACCGCTACCTTTCCGTTCATGCCAAGATAGGCTAAATCTTTCTGCGTCATAAAACCAATTCGCCAAACTTCAGGATTTAGATTGGTGCAAACCCACACCGGATTATTAAATCGTTTTTTATCTCCCACAAAAGAATCCATCACATCTTTAATGGATGAGTAAATGAATCTAATTCCGGGAATATGATCCATCAAATAATCAAAAGCATCAAACAACAGCCTGCCGAAAAAAAATCGAGTACCGGTATAGCCGATAATCGTAAGGGTGCTAATGATGATGATAAATCCTAACCCTCGAGGCACCCAAGGAATTAAACGATCAACACCATCAAAAACCACATAGATAACGTAAGCCGTTAACGCAATAGGGCTTAGAATCAATAATCCTTGTATAAAGGAGCGAAATAAAAGAGCAGCAAGCCGTCGCATGTATGAATAGATACGATTTATGTAAACGAAGATACAGTCTTTAAAGACCCGAACAGCATTAATTAGTTATTGTATTTTTCGGCGTTGAAATGGTTAGGTATTTATTCTTCTTATTGAGTTTTTGCTTTGTTCAAAATGTCTGCTCCCAACCCGCTCCAAAAGGAGAAGGGAAAGGGTTTGAAGTCAATTTTTGTGGTGGCAAAATTTTCAAACACACCAAGAACTTTAAAGCACCTTTACCTACATTAGCAACCGCAGTAGAACTAAACTACATAGTTCAAACAAATGGACGAAAAGAATGGCAACAACGTAGAAATTTCCCTTTAGTAGGATTTGGTTTTGCTTATACAAATTACGGTATTGATTCTGTTTATGGGAAATGCTTTTCTGCTTATCCTTTTATTCAATTGCCCATTCTAAAGGGTAAGAAATTTGAATGGACTTTTCGTGCCGGATTTGGCATTGGGTATGTAAGCAAATGCTATCAGCGGGCACCCGTTTGGGACACACTCAACAATGCTATTGGAAGCCACTTGAATAATTACACCATTCTTTGTTCCGATATTCGATTTCATGTCAACAAGCATTGGGATATCCAAGCTGGAGGCAATTTCTCACACATTAGTAACGGCGGTTTTCGTTCTCCCAATCTGGGTGTAAATCTATATGGTGCTCATCTTGGTTTTAGATATTTTCCGGTTAGTGTAAATCCTACACGAACTTTTCGCCCTTTATCACATTTAAATAATCGCTGGCTTTTTCATGTTCGTCTTGGTTTTTCTGCTACCGAAGACAAGGAGCCTGACGGAGCCTTATATCCGGTTTATATTGCCAGTGCTTATGCCAGTAAACGATACCACAATCTAAACAAGGTATTTGTCGGAATTGATTATTCCTATCACGAGTCCATTTATGCTTTTCTGAGAAATAATGAAGTAGCACCAGGGCATGAAAGAAATTACAGTTGGAAAAGTGCCTTATTTGTAGGACATGAATTTTTGTTTGGGCGTATAGGAATTTTAATGCAATTCGGTTGGTATGTGCGCCGTTCTGCATTGCCTAATTCTCCTTACTATGAAAAATTAGGTGCAAATATTTATCTATCTCAGTGTGAAAAAGGATTGATTAAGGAAGCCACTGTGGGTGTGTTTTTAAAAGCTCATAATGCTCAAGCTGAGTTTGCCGAATTAGGCTTGGGGCTTGCCTTTTAGCTTTATTTTTTTCTGAAAATGGTAGCATTGGTTTGATAGACATGTCCTGAAAACGGCGAATTGGCGGTTATGAGAACAGACAGTTGTGCTTGATCAAAACCCTGTGGTATCAGCATGTATAAAGCATAACGATTCTTTTTTCTCTCTTGCGCTAATGGATTAAAAAGTCTTGCCCGTGCTACTTTTGAAGTGTCTTTTGTTTTTAAAACGACAATTAAATAACAATTCCACAGCTCGCTTTTTGGTTCGATGATGGTTTCAACCTTTATCCAATTTCCGGCTTCTGATTTTATGGGTTGAGAGGCAACGAGAGTGGGTAATTGAGGTTTAACAAGGATAGTTGTATCTGTTGTAAGTCGAATGCTTTTAGCCTTTTCAAAATCCTTTTCATCATAAAGAAATTCATTGTTATCAAGTAAACTCATGTCTTCAGGTTGCGGGTTTGTATTTAAAAATATCCGTCCATAGTAACGCCTATTCATGTCATTGTAGTGGAGGATATTGAGATGATATTGCATGGTTTGAAAAATATTTATTAACACCAGTAAAATGCCTGTTGGTAGCACAATATATCGCCAGCGGCCTTGAAAAACAGGTTTCAAAAAGGCTGCTAAACCAAAAGCAAAAATTGGATAACTCTGTACCAATGCACGTGTAGAATAAGAACCACCATATCGCCAATCGTCCCAAGAAATAATGATCCAAATATTTATTAAGCAAAACCAAAGGATAGCATTTTTGAATGGAAATTTTTTTAGAAAAAATAAACCGATTACAAAGAAGATAGTAACTGGTGTATAAATAAACCAACCTTTTTCCCAGCCCAAAAGGACACGAAACCAGGGGTTAAGAAAAACCCATTTGCTTCCTACATCATAGATAAACGATCCGGTAGAATATTTCCAATAAAGTAGCTGTGGCAAAACACCCGAAAGTCCACCTATAATTGACAAATAAACATGCGACTTGTTTGCCCAAACTAATCGCCATTTTTCTTTTGCGACAGATTTCCCGTTTGTATTCCAAAGCAAAGGAATCAACAACATGATTGCCTCTGTAGGCCGGCTCATGGTTGCCAGTCCTATGATGTAACCGAGGGTGAACGCAATCCAGGCTCTGGGTTTTCTATGCCAAGAATCGGTAGCAGCAAGCACAAAGGCATACAGCATGAATATATACACATGACTTTGTCCGTTATCATCCACGGCATATTGCATCAAATTGGTGGCGAGTGCAGTGAGGAGAAGTGTGACAGCTACAATAATATCATCAAAATATCGAAGTAGGGTTCGGCGAAGCACAACTAACCCTAACAGACTATACAAGAGGGCTCCGAAGGTGATGGCATATTGATATGGGGGAGAAAATCCATCCTGAGGAAAAGATAATAGTCCTGCAACAAAATGACCGATAAAATACAAGGGCATTTGCATGATGGCTACACCGCCTAAATATTTGAAGGTGTAATTTCCATTTTCTAACTTTTCTGCTTGCCATCCACTACCACCGGTAAGGTGATATTTTTGATCCGTTGAATCAAGCCAGTTCAACGTTTTAGCATCTTTATAAATAAAGAATGCAGGCAAATAAACATAGTATCCGAAAGCATCCCAAGTAGTAACTACTAAGGGGCGGTTGTGAGGAATACTCCATATTCGATAAGAAATAAAACTAAGGGCAATCAGCAAGCAAGAAAGAATAGAAAAAAATGAATTTTTCCGTGATACTCGTAATTTTTTCATGTAAAATCGGGTATTCTTTTAATGAAGAAAACTGCTTGCAAAATTGCTCATTTTAATTTTGCATGAGGGAAAGTCTTTGAATTTGCATTTTTCGATATTATGCTGTTACTTTTGCATCAAAGAAATGTCTATGAAAAAAACTACTACCCTTCTTTTTTTGCTGTTTTTGGGTTTTGTATCTAAAGCACAAATTTTTACAGAAGATTTTAATTATGCTGCCGGCCAGTTGTCTGCAACAAATAGTGGTGCAAATGTAAGTGGAGGAAATTGGACACAGTTAGGCTCTAATAGTGTTTCGTGTATTCCTGTTGTTGCTGGCAATCTTTCGTATAGCGGTTATGTTACGTCACCCAATTCAACGAGTGGAAGAGTTAGCCTGATTAATTTTCCGGCTTCAAGTCTGGAAGATGTTTCCCGTCAATTTCCTACTACTCAAAATAGTGGGTCTGTTTACGTAGCTTTTGTCATAAAGTTCAATACAGATAGCTTGACATCCCTGCCATCCAATGCGTCCAATTCACCCACGAATTACTTTACAGGAATGTCGCCTTTTACGGGAAGTACCACATTTACATACCGGCTGTATGCACGTCAAGGCTCAACAGCAGGCAATGTCAATTTAGGAATATCTTATGGTAGTACGACCATCACTTGGTCGGGCGACTTTTCAGCTTCGAGCAATATGTTATTGGTCATGTCTTATGACTTTATATCTGGTGCCAGCAATGATGTCATCAAGCTTTGGGTGAATCCTACTACTCCTTTTAGTACGCAGCCTACGCCAACATTGACCGTAACGAATACAGGGGCAGACGCAACTGATATTGGCAAGATTTATTTGCGTCAATCTGACCGAACTACGCCGGTAGTAGATATAGATGCGATAACAGTAGCTACCAGTTGGAGTACAGCTTTGTTTACACACTTGGTTTCTTTTGATGCAAAGGCGGCAGATGGAAAAGTGAATTTGGCATGGACAACTGGCACAGAACAAAATGCCAGTCATTTTGAATTAGAGTTCAGCAATGATGCACAATCGTTTGAAAAAATTGCGACTATCAATGCACAAAACAGTTTAAGTGGATATCGCTATATATATACGGATAAACAACGGAGCAATGTTTCCTTTTATAGGCTCAAAATGGTGGATCTAAATGGCGACTTTGTATATAGTAAAATGGTTTCGATCATTCAGCCTTCATCTCAAATTATTTCAGCCTCGCCAATTCCTGCTACAACTATATTGACCGTTAAACATCCATTTACTTTTGACCAAGCCAATGTTTGCATTATTGGATTAGACGGGCGTAAACTTTTGACACAAAATGTAGCTTCCGGCGCAAAACAAAGCGTTCTTGATGTAGCCTATTTACCTACCGGAGAATATTATATGGTTTTCACCGCAGACAGCAAAACACAAGTGATTAAATTTGTGAAATTGTAATCACCTAAAAGAAACAACGCTATTAAAAGATAGAGGCTGTCCAAAAAATCGGGCAGCCTCTCTTTGTTCTTGAACATTTTATATTATGCCAAAAGCTGCTCTATTGCCGTATCATAAGCTTTTTTCCAATCGCTGATATGTCCCCAATTGCTGCTGTCAATATGCACTTGTCCGTTGGCTTTTACAATCCCAATTTTCTCAAAGGGTTGTGTGCCCAACGCTGCTTCAAAAGCTTTTTGCATAGCTGGATTTACGCTTACAATCACACGACTTTGGGCTTCGCCAAACAAGTATGCGTCTTTACGAATATTGTGGTCTGAGGTGATTTCGAAACCCATATTTTTAGCCATACAGCTTTCAATCAGAGCCACAAACAATCCACCTTCCGATAGATCATGTGCAGATTCAATTAATTTTTTGCTACACAATTCAATAACAGTTTCTTGAAGGAGAACTTCTTCTTCCATGTCGAAGTGTGGCGCGGGGCTTTGCTTTACGCCGATGATATGGTGTAAGTATTCCGAACAATTAATGTCATTATGATGTGTTCCTAACAGATAAATCAAATCCCCCTCTTCTTTGAAGAACATGGTCATTTTTTGGTCAATAGTTTCTAAAACACCCACCATACCTATGGTTGGAGTAGGATATACCGGACCATCTTCACTTTGATTATAAAAGCTTACGTTACCGCCTGTTACCGGAGTGCCCAATTTTTTACAAGCATCACCCATTCCTTTTATTGCATGAACAAACTGATAATACACTTCGGGGTTATATGGGTTTCCAAAGTTCAAACAGTTTGTAATGGCAACAGGAATACCGCCGCTACAAACTATATTTCTGGCTGCTTCACTTACCGCCATCATGCCGCCTTTGTAAGGATCAGCATACACATAACGGCTATTGCAATCAGTAGTACAGGCTAAGGCTTTTTGTGTTCCATGAACTCTAACAACCGGTGCATCGCTTGGCTCATTTGTGTGTGTATTTCCAGTGCCGACCATGCTGTCATATTGTTCATAAACCCAACGTTTACTGGCTATGTTTGGCAATTTGATCAAATCGAAAGCGACAGATGCTAAATCTGCCGGTTGTGGAATTTTGGAAGCATCAAATTGTTTGATTTCTTCAAAATATTTTGGCTCTACATATTCTCGCTCATAGACTGGCGCACCACCTCCAAGAACTAAACTTTCTGCGGGCACTTCAGCAATGAGCGTATCGCCCATAAAGTACTTCAAGGTTTTTTCTGTAGTTACGATTCCTATCTGCACACAGTGAATATCCCATTTTTCAAAAACCTTTTCTATTTCTGCTTCTCTACCTTTTTTCACCACAATCAACATTCTTTCTTGGCTTTCGCTGAGTAGCATTTCCCAAGGCTTCATATTGGCTTGTCGAATAGGAACTTGATCTAAATGAATGATCATACCATGTTCACCCTTAGCACTCATTTCGCTGGTTGAACAAGTGATTCCCGCTGCACCCATATCTTGCATACCTACAAGAGCACCGGTTTCTACGGCTTCCAAACAAGCTTCTAATAATTTTTTTTCTTCAAAGGGGTCGCCTACTTGAACGGCCGGTAAGTCATTAACGCTATCTTCACTAATGTCTGCCGAAGCAAAAGAGGCTCCGCCAATTCCATCTTTACCTGTACTGGCACCCACAATAAATACCGGATTTCCGGCTCCATGACTGGTGGCACTTACCATTTTTCCGGCTTCGATCACGCCCACGCTCATGGCATTGACAAGCGGATTGGTTTGGTAGCAATTCTCAAAATAGATTTCACCGCCAATAGTTGGTACACCAAAGCAATTGCCATAATGCCCAATCCCTTTCACAACGCCTTTCAACAGCCATTTTGTTTTTGGATTATCCAGCTTGCCAAAACGCAAGGAATTGAGTGCCGCTATGGGGCGAGCACCCATAGTAAAGATGTCGCGATGAATGCCACCCACACCGGTTGCCGCTCCCTGAAAGGGTTCTATAGCACTGGGATGATTGTGGCTTTCAATTTTAAATACACATCCCCAGCCATCGCCAATATCCACTAACCCGGCATTTTCCTCTCCGGCTTTTACTAATAACCTTTCCCCATCACGAGGCAAAGTTTTCAACCATTTGATAGAATTTTTGTAGCTGCAATGTTCACTCCACATAACCGAATACATCGCTACTTCATTAAAATTGGGAACACGACCCAAGATTTGCTTTATCTGCTCAAATTCTTCTTCTCTTAAGCCTAATTTTATAGCTTGTTCTAATGTAGCTTCTTGCGGCGTGTGCGTGTTGGTTACTGACATAAATTAAAAAGAAAGTGCAAAGCTACCAATTTCCCTGCCGTGTTTTTAGCTTTTCATAGAAAGAGCTATTGTACGCTTTGCCTTGACAACTTGTTACATTTGTAAGATGTTTCGTTTTGCTGAGGTTATCATACCTCTTAATCTACCCAAAACGCTCACCTATGGCATACCTCTTGAAATGCAAGATGTTTTGCAGATCGGAATGCGTGTGGAAGTTGCCTTAGGAAAAAACAAGCTGTATGCTGGTGTAGTAGCTGCTGTACATAACCAACAACCTGATGCTTTTCAAATCAAACCAATTAAAAGTATTCTGGAAAATCAGCCTTCTGTTTCAGAAATCCAGCTTCAGTTTTGGCAATGGATTGGTGAATATTACCTTGCCTCACCCGGCGAAGTGATGCAGGCTGCTCTACCTGCACATTTAAAATTGGCAGCGGAAACACGTTTGGTCTGGCTTAGACCGGATTATGAAGTGAATTGGTCGCCTGAAGCAGATCTTGCCGTTGCAGCCTTGCAATTAAAAAATGAAATTTCCCTTAGTGAGTTACGCAATATAGTGGGTGTCAGAGCATTTGCTCAAGTTGTCGAGGAATTGATCGAGAAACAAGTCGTATTGATAAAAGATGAATTAGAGCCAACTTACAAGCCCAAAAAGGAAAAATTTATTTCATTATCAATTGCCTATCATAAAAATGACGAAGCTTTAAGTAAGCTTTTTGACACGTTTGCCAAAGCACCTAAACAAGAAGCTCTTTTGCTTGGCTATTTGCAACTATCTCATGACAATCAATTTGTTCGACAACAAGAGCTTTTGGAGCGTACTCAAATAAGTGCAGGTGTGTTAAAAACAATGATAGAAAAAGGTGTTTTTGATATGAATGAAATTGAGGTTGATCGGTTGTATTTTAAACAAAACACCTCAATCCAAGAATTTGTTTTAAGCCCGGCACAAAAGCTCGCTTTTGAATCATTATCTGAATGCCTACAACATAAAAATGTAGTGCTGTTGGAAGGTGTAACAAGTAGCGGTAAAACGCTGATTTATGTTGAAAAAATTCGAGCGTGTCTTCGCGAAGGAAAGCAAGCCTTATTTCTATTGCCTGAAATAGCCCTTACCACCCAGCTTATGAAAAGGCTACATGGGTTTTTTGGCGATAAGCTGGGCGTTTATCATTCGCGATTTAGCAATAATGAACGGATAGAAATTTGGGAAAAAGTAAGGAAGGGACAATATCAAATTGTGGTCGGCCCACGATCAGCATTATGGTTGCCATTTTCCTCTTTGGGATTGATCGTGGTAGATGAAGAACATGATGCGTCTTACAAACAAAAAGACCCTTCTCCTCGATTTCATGCAAGAGATGCAGCTATCTATCTTGCTTCACTACATCATGGAAAAGTCATTTTGGGTTCTGCTACTCCTTCTGTAGAAAGCTTATATAATGCCGAACAAGAAAAATATGGCTATGTGCAGTTGTTAGAGCGGTTTCAGGGTGTAGAAATGCCTACTATAGAAATTGTTGAGGCAAAATCTGCCGAGATACTAAAATCTCAAGGGATTAAAATGATAACCCCTAAGTTGATAGAAGCAATGACTACAGCATTACAGCATCAAAAGCAGATCATTCTTTTTCAAAACCGTCGTGGATATGCCCCTTTTCAGTTGTGTTTAGTATGTGGATGGGTGCCTCAATGCAAGAATTGCTCTGTATCATTAACTTTCCATAAAAGTTCAGACAAACTACATTGCCATTATTGCGGATTGAAAGCAGCTCCCTTACATACGTGTGCTTCTTGTGGTAGCAATCGTCTGCAAAGCAAAACATTTGGTACTGAAAAAATAGAAGAGGAAGTAAAGCAAATTTTTCCACAAGCTATTGTAGCAAGAATGGATGTGGACAGTATGCGAGGAAAAAACACAATCAATGATTTATTAGAAAAAATAGAAAAAAGAAAGGTTGATATTCTGGTAGGAACTCAAATGGTTGTAAAAGGGTTGGACTTTGCCAATGTAGTCTTAGTAGGTATTTTAAATGCTGATAGCCTGCTTAGTTTTCCTGATTTTCGTGTTAATGAACGTGCTTTTCAGCTTATGGAGCAAGTAAGCGGACGTGCCGGACGTTCAAATGGAGAAGGAAAGGTGTTCATTCAAGCTTACAATATCAACCATCCTGTATTGCAATGGGTGAAAAATCATAATATTCGGTCACTATATGAGCATGAAATTGCTTTCCGTTCACATTTAGGTTATCCTCCCTTTACACGCCTTATTAAAATTGCGGTTAAGCATAAGGACGAAATTAAATCCCAGAAGGCTGCAACAGAATTAGCAAAAGCACTGCAAGGAATAGAAGGTATAAGCGTTGCCGGTCCGGCTCCAGCCTTAGTTAACCGAATTAGAAATCAATACATATTTGAAGTTTGGATTAAATGCCCAAAGAACGCATCTATAATTGCTCAGGTAAAGCAAACCCTTCAATCCGTTCAACAGAACTTAATCAGTCAACGTAGTTTTGGTAATGTGGTTTTTGTTTTTGATGTGGATCCGGTTTAGCCATGTGTGAATCTATATAAGACAATTGACGATAAGAATAAGGCTAAACTATTTTATAAAAATTAAATATACAATATTTTGCTCGTAATCAACTTTATTTGTACTCCACGCAAAAACAAGAAAGAGGCTGTTTCTAAAGTTGAAAGCAGCCTCTTATGTTGCATAGTAATTATGCGATAATTATTGCTTCAAAAACTTCGCTATTTGCCGAGTTGTAGGCAACCCCATTGGACGACCGTACAAATTTGGGCTTACAGATAAAAACGAAAACTAATCCCACCCACCACCCGATTTTTTTGACAGTTCAAAACATTTTCTAAAAACTGTTTGCTCAAATAAAAACTTTCACTAACTTTGTTGCTTATAGTCAACAACTAAAAATGGTAAAGAAAGAGATATTGAACGACCTTATTTCTAATCAAGACCTTACAAGTCTTGAAAGGCATTTGGTTTATCAATATCTGAACAACAAAGACCTTGACTTTTCGAAAAGCCCAATATTGTCCGAATATCTTAACGACTTTGAGCAAGACACTAATTTGTTTTTTGGTGTTTCGGCATTGGAAATTGAAACAATCAAAGACCTTGAAAATCATTTAGAGCTTATTATTCCACAAACGGACAGAAAGCTAAATGGTGCATTTTTCACACCAGACTACATTATTAATTTCATCATTAACGAAGTTAAACCACAACTAAACGATAAAAACCTTGACCCAAGTTGTGGTTGCGGAGCTTTTTTAATCGGCTTGACTGATTACTACAAAAACACTTTTGACAAGTCAATAAAATCTATCGTAAAAGAAAATATTTTTGGTTCGGACATTCTTGCCTACAACATTCATCGCACCAAACTTTTGCTGACAATTTATGCTTTACATCATAATGAAATTTTGGAAGAAAGTGATTTTAACTTGTTCAACCAAGACAGTTTAAAAGCTGAATGGAATTTGCAGTTTGATACAGTTGTCGGTAATCCGCCTTATGTAAAATATCAAGACCTTTCATACGAGAACAGAGAATATTTAGTAAAAAATTGGACAACCGTTGAGGGTGGAACTTTCAATCTTTATTTTGCCTTTTTTGAATTAGGTTACAAATTACTGAAACCAACAGGACGATTAGGTTTCATCACACCAAACAATTATTTTACTTCGCTTGCAGGCGAAGCAATGCGTAGATTTTTTCAACAGAAAAAATGCGTTTCACGCATTATTGATTTTACACACAAAAAAGTGTTTGACGCTCAAACTTACACAGCTCTGACTTTCTTAAACAAACAGGAAAACGAAGCGATTACGTTTGACAGAATTAAAAATGGCTACACGCCACAAGAGTTTTTGCCAAAAGCAAACGGTTCGCCAAACTACTTGAAAGATTTGAACGTAAAAAAATGGCGTTTGCTCAAAACGGACGAACAAAAAAATATCAAAACCATTGAAACAATCGGAACGCCAATCAGCAAACTGTTTGACATTTGCGTAGGCATTGCAACGCTGAAAGACGAAGTATTTTTCATTGACGGAAGCAACGCAAAAAATGGCTGTTTCATCAAGACAACCGAACACGGAATTTTTGAAATTGAAAAAGAAATTACAAAACCTGTTTACAAAATTTCTGACTTCAAAATACAAGAAGAAACCGAACAAAACACAAGACGAATAATTTGCCCTTACACAATCAAAGGCAACACGGCAACACCAATTCCCGAAACGGAATTTAAAAAGCGTTTCCCGAAATGCTACGCATATTTGCTTTCGGAAAAAGAAGTTTTGCAAAACAGAGATAAAGGAAAAGTAAATTTTGAGCCGTTTTATGTTTGGGGCAGAACGCAAGGTTTGGCAAAAACAGGAATGAAAATTTTAAATCCTACATTTAGCCAAACGCCAAGATTTTTGAAAGTAAACGAAGAAGAAGCCTATTTTACAAACGGCTACGGCACATATTTTAGAGAACAAGAAACAGAAACTTTGTTTGCTGACAGTGTAAATCCAATTTCAAAAGTTGAAAACATTGACGTGGTGCAAAAGATTTTTAATTCTATTGTAATGCACTACTACGTTAGCAAAACAAGCGTTGCTATTGAAGGTGGTTATCCTTGTTATCAAAAAAACTTCATTGAAAAATTTACAATTCCCGAATTTTCGGAAAGTGAAATTGAGTTGCTTCGCAACTTATCCGACAAACAAGAAATTGACGATTTTTTAATTGAAAAATACGGTTTAAGTTTAACTCAAGAATTTAGTTATTTGCTCAACTATAACGGGAGTTAAAGCATTCCCAGCAACACTTTCAAGAATAGTCCTAACAGATTTTAAGGATTCTGTTATAATCGTAGGTTTTGGTTTCGGGGAATCTTTTTGAATAGTTAGCGTTTGTATTTCACTGTTTAGTTCCTCTGATAAATCATTAGTCAAAGAAATCTTTTCGCTAATATCTTTTAAAGATTTTATCAAATCATTTAACTGATTTAATTTATTACTGTCAAAATGATTTGTGATTGTTGAATTAGACGTTGCTTGCTGTATTGTTGAATTAGTCATTGTTTCAACATTTATGATATTTATTGGCAAGAAATGTTCTGTTGCTCTGTTCGGGTATTCAATTGCTTGTTCAACCTCTTTTACGCCCCAATGTGTCAGACTTATTCCACCGCCTAAAGCAATGGCTTCAATTAAATTTTCGCCAATTAGATAATCAACAATTTGTCTTGTTGCTTCTCTTTCAAAATTTAATTCCTTTCCTACTTCCCACATATTAAACATTGCACCTGTATCCCCATTACTCTCTGAGTAAAGTTTTTCAAGGAATAAAAATCTATTTTTCTTTTTTTGTTCTAAAGACATTTCGTTTTGAATTTATTGTTGTTATTTGAATTTACCTGTTCCAAATCTTGTTGAATAAACTTTCAACAAGTCAGAAATGAAATTTGGGAAACTCAAATTTTCAATCGTTGCAATAGAATTTTCGGGCAACAAATTGTCTTTCTTCAATTCTTCGTTTGTGTTGTAAATCTTCGGCACTTTTTGACTGAAATCCACAATCAGCAAACAAACTCTTTCGTATTTGAAATGGTCGTCCGTTGTAGATTTTCGCCCATTAACAGCCGAAAACGAAAGCAAATATTTTTCAACGTGTTTTGCGACACCTTTCACATTTTTGTATTTCACTTCGTTGTTGTTAGCGGCATTGCTATCGTATTCATTTACAGCAATCATATAAAATTCGCCAAGCACCATTTTCGGACAACGCAAATGTAAATTCAACGCTTCTGCAAAAGTTCTTTCGTAAAGCGTATCAAAGTTTTTAGCAGAACTACTTAACTGACTGCGAACATTGATAGACAAAGATTTTTCGGTAAAATCAAATCCGTATTTATCCTCTTGTCCGTATAAAATTCCGGGTCACATTTAATTTTTGGGGACTACGCAAAAAGTTTGTGTAATCTGAATAGGAAGAATTTGGTATCAACAACCCCTCTTAGGTTGGCTCGGAAGAGTTTTATTTTGGAATTGAATGATTCTGCATTGGCATTTGTGTTTCTATTTATGAAGAAATTTAGGATGTTGTCTAAGTTGTGTTTTACGGTGTTGGCTACGGTATAAAATGTTTTGAGTTCGTTGTTGTGTGTTTTCTCTATCCATTGTTGGAATAAAGATTTAGCATGAATAAGATGCTTTTGTTCGTAGATACGCCTAAAGTGCATGGTATGCTCGTAAGCTGTTTTGAGTATAGGATATTTTGTAAATAACAATGAGGCTCTTTGTTGTTGTGAGGGTGTCCAGTCGGTGGTTTTCTTTGATAATATATAGCGGCATCTTGCCAGTAGTTGCTTAGGTGTATCGCCATTGGATAGTTCTTCTGGGGTGTATTTTATTGTTTTCTTTTTAGCTTCTTCTATGGCTTTGTTTTCTTTGTCCAACTCTTCCCATCGGAGCTTGATGCGAATGTGTTGCAGGGCTTCCATCGCCAGTTTTACTACATGAAAACGGTCGGTAACAAGCCTTGCGCGGGGAAATGCCGTTTTAGATGCCGATTCCATATTCTTTGCCATATCCAATGTTATTTCTTCTACCTGTAAACGCTTTTCAAGACTGATTTTTTCAAGTACAAACACGATGTCTTTTGCCAATGTACCTTTTACCGAAGCTACCAATGACCCCTTCTTGCCTCTGCCGCTTTTGTTGGTGATGAATGTATAAAGCTCGCCCTGCGAAAGACTTACTTCGTCTATACTCAAGTGCTTGCCAATGTTTTCCGGAAAAATCAGGTAATCTTCGGCATGAATCTTTTGCTCCCACTCCTTAAACCCACTGCTAAACTTCTTATACGAACGCCTCAATACCTGCGGTTTTACTCCGTAATAACTGCATATATTGCTAATCGTATCTTCCCGTGTATCTACCTGTACCTTTTAAAAAATCCGCAAGTTCTTTAGTGAGTTTAGAACCTTCGGCTATATACGTGTAATCATTGCGTACTATCTCTTTGGGATTGGTTTTGTTGCGCCATCGCCTCCTTCGGATAACCAAAAAAACATCTTTACCGCGAAGTGGAAAATCCTGAACCCGTATCTCCGTAAAGTCTTTTGACTCATAAAGACTACTCTCATAGCCACTGTGTAATACATTATTCTCTTCTAAATGAAGTTCATAAAATAGCTTCTTATCCGTTAGGCGGCAAAACTCCTTTACTTCCACTAACTTGAAATGTTCCAATAATCCCTCTGGGAGTAGCAACTTAAATATTTCTTTTTCCAATGGCTTTTTTATGGCAAAGTAAATATTCTCCCCAAAAAATAACACTGTCCCAAAATTCCTTGAAAATTCAGCGTTTCTTTTTTCGCTTTTGCGTTTGTTGGAACAGCACAAATATCTTGGTCTTTTTTCTTAAAGAAACCCGACAACGAAAGTTCACCGTGCGATTGGTCTATAGGCGGATTAAGACATTCGGGATTTACACCATTTCGGATTAGTTCAGCTTTTGCAACTTCGTGTAACAATTTAATCGGCTTTTGACTTCTGATAAGATTGTTTTTTCCTTCAGTTCCCGACTTTTTTATTGCTGTTTCAATAGACTTCTTAATTTCGTTTACTGCGTTTTGCAGTGTTATCAAATTCGCCATCGTTAAAAAATTCTTTTAGTGATACGCCAAGTGCAACAGCGATTTTCTCAATATTGACAATGGAAATATTTCGCTGACCATTTTCAACACTTGCGATATAGCTTCTATCCAAATCAGCCGTGTAAGCCAAATCCTTTTGCGACATTTCTTTCGCTTCACGGAGTTCCTTAATTCGCTGACCTATTTTTTCTTTTACACTCACGGGACAAAATTGAGAATATGTTGACTATAAATCAAAGACTATAAGTAACACTTGAAACTTTATTTTGACAGAAAAACAAGCGACAGAAAAAGGGGCTGCCTACAACAAGCAGTTTTGCAAGAGAGCGGGTGAATGGCTCCGATTGAAAATTTGTGCTATGTTTGAAGTTCGGTTCTTCGCTTGGAGTTTAGTGCTAAAAGCCCGGCTCCAGCCTTAGTTAACCGAATTAGAAATCAATACATATTTGAAGTTTGGATTAAATGCCCAAAGAACGCATCTATAATTGCTCAGGTAAAGCAAACCCTTCAATCCGTTCAACAAAAGTTAATCAGTCAACGTAGTTTTGGTAATGTGGTTTTTGTTTTTGATGTGGATCCGGTTTAGCCATGTGTGAATCTATATAAGACAATTGACGATATGAATAAGACTAAACTATTTTATAAAAATAAATATACAATATTTTACTCCTAATCAACTTTATTTGTACTCCACGCAAAAACAAGAAAGAGGCTGTTTCTAAAGTTGAAACAGCCTCTTATGTTGCATAGTGATTATGCGATAATTATTGCTTCAAAAACTTCGCTATTTGCCGAGTTCCGTTTTGATCGGTTACCTGAAGAAAATAAAAACCGGATGCTAAAGTTGATACAGAAATTTTATCCCCTTTCCCGTTGAGCCAAAGTGTAGAAACCCGCTGACCCTGAAGGTTATAAATTTCCAATGTAGCATCAGAAGGTGCATTTTTAAGGGTTATCTCATCCCAAGCCGGATTGGGAAATATTTCCATTTTTTCTGTGTTTTTCGGATCGTTAATACCCAATGTGGTATTAGTTACCCAGTGGCAAATAGAATTACTGCCACAACCATTCACGACCGTAACACAAATAGGGAAACTTCCTTTTGATAGATAAGTATGAGAAGGACTACTTGTACCATTTACGGTTGTGCCATCGCCAAAAGTCCACTTTATGGATGTATAGGGCATATCTCCCGTATAGGTGGCTTTATAGTTTTGTCCTCCGGGCGATGGGGTAAGGGTAAACTCCGGTTGAAGCAGGTTGCAGTTGCATGGAGCATTTTGATATTTGGCAATAAAAAAATCATTGTAATTAGGATTTGGATTGGTGTTTAATTTTTGTAGCGTTGTGCTTCCAAATGTTATCTGATTAGCAAATGAGCCGCCAATATATACATTGCTATTTTTATCAATCGTGGTATTGGCAAGTGATCCAATTATATTGGGAACTATTGTATCCACTTTTAATGCGATTCCTGAACTTGCATCAAGCAACCCGACATAAAAAACAGAAGCAGAATTGATTACCTTTGGTAAAAGAAGTGACCCCCATTTTAACGTATCACCATAAGTACCTGTAATAACAAGAGTATTGTTTTTAAGTGCCATTGCGGTTAACTCATAAATTGTGTTACTTGGAGAAGCATAGGTTGACCATGCTTTATTACCATTACTGTCGGCAGCCATTGCAAAAAGTAATCCCATAGAATATTGATTGGCATTAGAATTTACCACTGTATCGCTAAGAAAAATATTGCCAATATTGATACTCCCACCAAGATAAATCATACCGTCTTTGTCTATTATTGGCTTTAATAACCCAAGATTTTTATTGGGTAAGCTGTGCTTCACCCATATATTTGTTCCAGAACTGTTGAAGGCTGCAAGAAAACCCATTTTCCCAGATCCTGTAGCTGCCAAATTAGTAGTGCCGATAGTTATGGAACCGACACTTGTATCTAAAGATCCAACCACATATATTTTCCCATTTCTGTCGTTGCGACTAAAGTCCATGTAATAATTTACGCCTTTACCGCTTATGGCAAGTGGTGTGAAATTTTGAAACATTCCGGCAGCATCATAACGCATGATGCCATACTTAGGTGTTGTAAGTGTGAAAGCATTTCCCGCATAGCTTCCGGGCTTTAGATATGCCATCCAATAAGCATCACCATTGGGCGTAACAGATAGCGACACACTTGTTGTTGAGTCCATTGAATTAGATGTGCGGGGTATTCTCAACCATTGAAATACACCGGCACTATTGTACTTAAATAAAACGAGGCTATTTTGGCTATTTATTATAGTAGTGTCAGCATCTAAATAAACGGAGTCTGATATGAGTTGCCCTGCCACATAAATACCCTCTAAGGTATCGGTTGCTAATACAGTCCTTGCTATTGAATTCGTATTCTTTTTACTGCCAAAGGTTTTCATCCAACGAAAATTGCCAAAACAGTCCCAACTGGTGAGCGAAACACTCGCACTCGAGTCCGGCGCAACGGTGTGGCCATCTATGTTGACTATGCCTATGTTGGAAGATAATATATAGCTATTCCCATGCTTGTCTGTTGTTATACTTAAAACTGTATTCGTTTGAACGTTTTGGCTATTAATAGCTCCGCCTCTCTTTGCCCAATCGGGGTTAAGGTTGATTTGTGCCCAAACAGGTGCGATACAAAGGGTGCATAGGAAAACGGATGCTATGCACCATGCGAAATGGTTTAATGTCTTCATGTCTGTTAGTTTATGATTGTATTTAAGGAAAAATAGAAAGCATACCAGTTGTTGGATCATATTGAACAGTAGCTAACCCATTATTAGGCGCACAGTCTCTACAATACTGGATTTTGTCTGTAAAGGTACCCGGGCTACAAGGTGCGGAAGCCGGCGGGTTGCTACCATCTACCCTTGTACAGGGGATGGCAGGTGGCACATTGTCCGGACAGATCCCGTTTGGGGTTTTCCAACAAACTCTAAAAATAATAAAGTTCGCACTACTGGTTGGACAGGGTGATACTGAAATAAATCCAGATGTTCCTGCTAAGAAAGTTTGTGTAAAGCTGGTTACTAATGCGCATAAATCATAGCACTCCATCGTTACAGTTACATCACATTTTGTCTTGTTTTCAACTTTTCGCATTTGTGTTTGTGCCATCAACTGCATACTTAGCAATACACAAGTTGCTAATAAGATAATCTTTTTCATGTTGGTTGTTTTTACAAGGTGAATAGAAAAGTCAAATATAATTGTTACTATGTGCAAAAACAAGGCATAGTCAAAAATATTTTGCTATGCCTTCCAAGAGGAGTGCTAAGAACCCCAAAATAAAATCTAAATGGCAATACAGGCATGAATTTGACTGTTTGATACCCAAAGAAGGTAATAAAATTCCCAACCTAACAGGTTTGCCAATACTGAAAAAGGAAACGAATAATCGTTTTGTGCAAGCGGGAGGAAAATACTCCGGCAATACTACAATCCGCTAATGCAAATACCCAATGAATAAGGCGTGATGGGCGGACCGGCGTTGGCTTTATACATATTGTTCAGGTTGTAGGTACCCAGCAAGGTAATATTTCCCCATCCGATACGCACGGTTCCGGCAAAGCGCCAGTTTTCTAGAAATCGACGGGTGTCTTCTTTGTCTATTATTTTGGTGCCGTCCACCGAGCGGCGGCCTTTGGTATGTGCGCCTACCAGCGTACCTATACGCAAACCGATAGCAGCTTTAAAACCACGGTTTCGGTTTTCTTTATTGCCAAAAAAACGAAGTTCGAAAGGAGCTTCCAAATATGCGGTCGTAACTTTATATTTCTTATAGTCCATTGTTTGCGGAATAAACCGTGCTTGAGCGGAAGATCCCGTGTCGTTGAGTGCTATTTCTTGCTTGTCAAGATAAATATTGGACGTGCCTATACCTATGCCTGCGGCAAAACTGAAATTGGATTTGGCAATTGGAAAATCATAACATACATATCCGTTAAATCCGCGCCCGAAGCCTGTTGTACGAATGCTGTCTGGCTTGTTCCAGCCCTCATAGGTAAACTGGAGCATGACAAAATCACGAGAGGGTTTAGATAGAATAGACTCCTTTGCACTGGTTTTTTCCACCTCTTGAGCATGGAGAATAGTAGTGGTAGAAAATAGAGTGAGCAACAGAGCAATGCCACGCTTCATACGGTAAAATTAAGAGCGCAAATATAGCGGGATACAGGCTAAAAATTGTTAAAACTTAACAATGCGAATATTTAAGGGGATTGGTTTATGAATAGCATAATTTCAGCTTACCAATTTTTTGAAATCGAAAGGCAGTTGAGGAGAGAATCCAAAATCAAACACCAAAGAGCATCAATTTTCTTGCTTTCCACAAAAAAACCTTTATCTTTGCGCTCCCTTAATACGGAGATATTAGCTCAGTTGGTTAGAGCGTCGGATTGTGGTTCCGAAGGTCGTGGGTTCGACCCCCATATGTCTCCCTTCATAAAATTTGTGAGCACCTGCATTTTTGAGGTGCTTTTTTCTTTACATTTACCGAAAGAAATGATAGTTTTCTTCCACACAAACAGGTCAACAATAAAAATAGACATATCATGAGTTTAGAAATCACAGGCAAATTGGTCGTGAAATACGACACACAGCAAATCAAAGACACGTTTAAAAAGCGGGAATTTGTGTTGGACATTTCCGAAGAAGTAAACGGAACGGTGTATAACAACTTTGCAAAATTGCAGCTTACGCAAGCCAAATGCGACACCCTGAATGAATTTAACGAAGGTGATATCTTGAAAGTATCTTTCAATATTCGTGGAAATCGTTGGGAAAAAGAGGGAAAGGTGAACTACATAACCAGCTTAGATGCTTGGCGCGTAGAAAGAGCGACAGATAATTCGCAGCCCGTACAACGCAATCCGGCATACATGAATACACCTAATTTCCCTCCGGCTGCTAATCCGGCACCTGCTCCTGCTGGTTTTTCAGCAATGCCTGCCGAAGGTAGTGATGGCTTGCCATTCTAAATTAGGATAAGCAAATGAAGAGATGATTTTCTCTGATAAATTTTGACATCGAGAGGTAGCTTCAAATACAAGAGGCTGCCTCTTTTCTTTACGCATGATCTTTGAAAAAAAGATAGCTTGCAAGAATATGATGTTCGTTCGAACAGACAAAAAAACATCAAACTGGAGGTGCATTTTTTCTGTCTATTTGGAAAGGTTGAGAAGGAAAGGTTTGGATTCTCGATTTATGTATTATTTTTGAAACGAAGGATATTCGACAGTTCAATGTTTTTTTGAACTAGAGTTGTTAACTTTTTTTGTAAACTTGGTGAAATTTTTTTCGATGCGCAGATATAGCCTGCTCGCTACCCTTGCTGTTTCATGCTTAGCCTTTTCGGCTTTACAAAGTTGCAAGCGTTCTAATGGCATAGATAATAATTCAGTGATCAAAACGCCTTATGGCTTGTTTGTAGGATCAAATGACGGTGCTTTGCTCAATACAAATGATGGTACAAACTACACAATGTTATTTCCTAATGATCGTTTTCCCTTTAGGGCAATTACAACTTCGGGAAACAACATTTTGTTTGTAAAAGCGAATGTACATTTAAGTGAAAATAATGGACACAATTTCAACCCAACCTATGTTGGATATGTTCCGCCTTCTGCCCATTGGCAAAACGTGATATGGACAGCCGAAGACCAAAGTAGAGTCTATTTATGTAGCACCGAGCCTTCTTCAAATGGAGTAGTTTTTAGTGAAAATGATGGTAAAAAATGGAAAAACGATGCTTGGGATCAAGGTGTATCCGGCGGAATGATTACCTCTATCACCCAATTGAAAAGCGGCACCTTGTTTGCTTTTTCTGATATCAATGATTCCCTTTATCGCAAAGACAATAAAACGGCAAATTGGACTCATGCTATGCCGGGTGTCCAAATGCCAACTGGAACTAGCTATCTTAGCCGATTTAACAATACGCTTTTACTAACGGATTATCTTGGTGTAAACGGTGTACAATATAGCAACGATAACGGACAGACTTGGTCAAAATATACAGGGACACCGATCAATGCAAAATTGCTTTGCACCAATGCTCCTTTGGATATGGTGTTGTTAGTAGGAACCGATTCTATGGGTGTCTATCGGCTTGAAAATGGTGTATTTGTACAGTCGAATACCGGCTTGGAAAACAATACATCTGTTTATGCTATTGCGGGAAAAGTTGACATCTATAAAAATGAGCTTACCAAACGCTATATTTATTTAGCTACCAACAAAGGTGTATATCGTAGTGAAGACGGAGGTTTCAATTGGGCATTAATGCTAACCGGAGATTTTGGCGCACTCTATTAGTCTTCGTCTGATTCATTGTTTAAAAGATCGTTCAGGTCGCGTCGTTGTTTCTTACTCGGGCGACCTGTTTTACTTAACCTCTTTCCGGTAAAAAAGCTGGCACTTACATTTTTATTTAGTTGCTTGTCCTCATCCGAAGTAAGGTCAGCATAGTTTTTCACGGCTTCTTCATAGCTCACTCGATTTTGTATGATTCCCATTACTTCAATAGTCCATTTACGTGCCGGCGTTTTGATTTCATACCGATCGCCAATGCAAACCAAGCGTGAGGCTTTTACCGAAGTACCTTGAAACTTTACTTTGCCATCTTCAATGGCGGAAGTAGCTTGTGTTCGAGTCTTAAAGATGCGGATAGCCCATAAATATTTATCGAGTCTCAGTTTGTCTGCCATAGTAAAAAAATCATGAGCAAAAGTAAATACAGAGTAGGGTTAAATATTGGCTTTTAAACAACAAAAGATTGATTGTTTACGGCTTCTACTAATTTTGCAAGCAATATGCACTCATTAGTCATCTTTGCGTCAGGTAGAGGAAGTAACGCTCAAGCTATAATAGATTATTTCAAAAAAGCAGGTGGTGCAAACGTAACCCTGATTGTTTCGAATAAAGAAAGTGCTGGTGTACTTGATATTGCACGAGCAGAAAATATTCCTTTTTTAATCGTTGATAAACAAGCGTTCAATGACCATAGTTTGGTGGAAAAAATAGCTCAATACAAACCATCATTGATTGTGTTGGCGGGGTTTTTATGGAAAATTCCCAATTCATTGGTGACCGCTTTTTCAAATCAAATCATCAATATTCATCCGGCACTATTGCCCATGTATGGAGGCAAAGGAATGTATGGAAACCATGTACATCAAGCTGTGTTGGCAGATGGAAAAAGAGAAAGTGGAATTTCTATTCATTATGTCAATGAGGCTTACGATGAAGGTTCTTTGATTTTGCAGGCACATTGTATCGTAAATGCAGAAGATACTGTAGAAAATCTTGCTGATCGAATACACCGATTAGAACACTTTTTTTATCCAAACACTATTGCATTTCTACTCAGTCAATTTCCTGAAAAATTGGATTAACGATACAATAGAACAATATATTTAGGCGTTTATTTAGCTTACATTTGATGGATCACTCTATTATGCGAATTTACTTTAGACTGCTATTATTATTACTATTCTTTTGCCATGCAAACAGCCAAGCACAAAACATGCCTATCGGCTATTGGCGAAGTCACATGCCGTTTACGAATGCCATAGCTGTTGCCACAGATGGTGTTACTCTTTTCAGTGCTTCTGATCAAAGCTTTTTTACGTTCAATGCTGCTTCCAAAGAGCTTACCACTTATAGTAAAGTAGAGGGCATGTCGGATGTAGGCATTGCTGCACTCGAATATGATGCCGTTACGGGTTTGACGGTAATTGGATATACCAATGGAAATATAGACTTATTCAAAAACGAAACCTTTTTCAATATTCCGGATCTGAAACTAAAAACAATTAGCCCTAAAACCATCAATGATATTTATACCGAAAATGGATTGGCATATCTCTCTACAAGTTTTGGTATTGTAGTGCTTGACCTGAAAAAAAGGGAAACAAAGGAAACCTATAACTTTTCAATAAATGGAAAGTCGTTTGGCGTACAAAAACTGGTAACTTTAGGAAACTATTTTTATGCCATTACAGACAGTGGAATTTTTCGTGCAAATAAAAGTAACCCGAATCTTCAATCCATAGCTGTTTGGCAACGGATCAATAAACACATTGCTCTTGTAAGTGCATCAAGCTTTGCTTCCAAGCTGTTTCTAACAACCAAAGACTCTCTTTTTGTGCTGCGTGCCGATACGCTTTTCCCACTTTATAATAGCCCCTATCAAATAACCAAGCTGACAACAGATAGCCGTGGAGTTCTGCTGAATGAATACAATACAACAAACTTTAACGGCGATATAAAGTTTTTTGATTCCATAGGCTTGGTGTTCGACTCATTCAAAGTGAAAGGGAATCCGCAAGGTGTAGTCAAATTATCAGACAATACTTATTGGGTTGCTGATCAAGTATATGGTTTAGGACAACGGAATAGTAGCAACACATTAGACTATATTCGTCCGGAAGGGCCCGCGGCAGCCGGCAGCTTTGATATACTACCTTACAATGGCGATGTATGGGTTGCTCATGGCGGTTATGACGAAAACTGGACTTACACTTATAATACAGCCGGTGTTTCGCATTTTAAAGATGGTAAATGGACTTGGTTTAATCAACTGACCGATTGGGGCTTCTTTAATCAACTGACCGACTTTATAGCTTTAGCCAAAGATCCGATAGATGGCACAGTCTATGCTTGTTCTTATCGTAGCGGCTTAGTCGTTTTTAAACCCGATGGCTCCAAAGAACTGATTGCAGACACGCCGCTGTTAGAAAAACATTTTATTGATTTCACTTCTTATCGCGTAGCCGGTGCCACATTCGACTTGAATGGAAACCTATGGCTTAATAATTCCGGTGCCGTTCATGAATTATCTGTAAAAACAAGAGATGGAAATATTCACCGATATAGTGGAGCAGGCTCTCGATTGAATGCGGCATATATTCTCACCGACAACAACAACCTAAAATGGTATTTTTTACCGAGTGGTGGTGATGGAGTTGCTGTATATGATGATAACAATACGCCGGATAATCCCGCAGATGATAGAATGGCAAAAATTTCAGCCTCTCAATACAATCTTAATTCGTATGTAACCTGCATTGCACAAGATAGGCAAAATGCTATTTGGATCGGCACCAATGATGGTATCGGAGTTATCAATTGCTCACCCGATCAGGTGTTTGCAGGCAACTGTGAAATTCGAAAACCCATTGTTCAGTTTGATAAATTTGCCGGCTATTTGTTTCAAAACGAAAAAGTACGAACTATTGCTGTTGATGGTGCAAATCGTAAATGGGTGGGAACAACCAATGGTGTTTGGTTAATCAGTCCCGATGGTGATAAAATAATTTATCGTTTCACGGTAGATAATAGTCCGCTCCCGGCAAATGATGTAAGAAAGATTGCCGTTGATCCGGTAACAGGCGATGTATATATGGGTACAATAGCAGGACTGGTAAGCTATCGTAGCACAGCAACTGAAGGAGGAACAAGCAATGAGTCCGTAACTACTTTCCCAAATCCTGTGCCAAGCGGATACAGTGGTACCATTGCCATTCGTGGGTTGGCTGAAAACAGCGATGTGCGTATTACCGATATTGCCGGGCAATTAGTGTTTAGAACCAAAGCTTTGGGTGGACAAGCCGTTTGGAATGGAAGAGATTATACAGGACACCGACCACAAAGTGGTGTGTATTTGATCTTTATTACTAATAAAGACGGTTCGCAAACACATGTTGGCAAAATGGTTTTTATGGAATAACCATGTTGTATCAAACGAAAGGTATTGTTTTGAGGTCGGTGAAATATGGCGAGTCCAGCCTGATCATAACGTTGTTTACACAACAATTTGGCGTACAAGGATATTTGGTACAAGGTATTCGTAAATACGGATCAAAGTCCGGAAAAGCAGGGTTGTTGCAGCCTTCCATACTTTTGGATTTAGCAGCCTTCCAATCACCACAAATGTCTTTACAGCGATTACGCGAATTTCATCCGACACATTTATATCGGAGCATTCAAGAGGATATTGTAAAAAATAGTGTGGCACTTTTTTCGGTAGAATTACTGTTGCGCTTACTTCCCGAACAAGCACCCTTGCCGGAATTGTTTAACTTTTGCTTTTCCTATTTTTTGCAGCTTGACTTTCTGGAAGCAGCAGCGGTAGCCAATTTCCCCATTTTTTTTATTGTCAAAATTGGAAATTATTTAGGCTATTCTTTAAGTGGAAAATATACAGTAGAAACACCACACTTAAATTTAGAAGAAGGGGGCTTTACAGCTCATTTACCACCGTCTCATATTGAAGTTAGTCAAGCTGATGCGTGTGCACTACAGTCAATATTAAATGTTGATGACTTTTCCTCACTCGCTCAAATTCATATAGGGTCTGAGGTCCGTTTCCGTTTGTTAGATTGGTACATTTTATTTTTACAACAGCATACTCAACATTTTGGCGCTATCAAATCTTTGTCGGTGCTACGAGCTATTTTACACTAATTGTTGCAACTCAAATATCGAAAAATAGTTGCCCCTACTGTTAGCCATAAAATTCCTTTAATTAGAAAAAAGAGAAAACCCACGACCCCTAAACGTTTAAGCCATTTAAACCGACTTGTTTTTGAAGTTTTCTTGTTATTGTTGATTTGTGAATCCATTTTATTAGCTCAAATGACGAATGTGCTTTGTTGGGCGATTAAAGCTGATTGCCAATTTATTATTTACGAGTTCACCAGCAAATAAAAGTTTGCTCTGGGTAGTGTATAAAAATAGTGTGCTTTTGTAAGCGTTACAAAGCTATGTGAATCAATTTTCTACTGTTCATAAAAAAATAACCGATGCTCTCTACATCGGTTATCATTTCTCCATGCTCCAGAAATTCCGGTAGTGTTACCTTTCAGCCTTCGACATGATAGCGGAGGCTACAAGCATGAGCAAGAATCCAACTATTCTTTTCATACTCAAAAATTTATTGGACTAATGTACACAATAAATACAAGTTGTCAATGTTCTTTAAAAAATTAATGGACTAATTATTAAAGCATTTTTTATGAAGAAAATTAAGAAGCTGTCCAGGTTTAGTAGCGAGAAATAAAAATTTATACCCAGCCTTTTTTTTACAATTTGCATTTAATTTCGTCGGGTGCTTTAATATCACAATCCGAAGCTTATATCATAATTTCACCGTGCTTTTATTTTCCTTGTTTTTTTAAAAACGCTCAGATATTTTTCTACCATGAAAAAAGTTTTTTCCATAACCATAGTTGCATCATTATTTCTACACGCTTGCAATTCAAACAATAATCAATCATCGGATGTTCAAACTTTTTTAGACCATTACACCACAGAATATGTAAAGCTTTATACACAAAGTAGCGAAGCGCAATGGAAAGCAAATATTGAGATAAAAGCCGGCGATAGCACCAATGCTACCAATGCTCAAAAAGCTGATGAAGCTATGGCTGCATTTACCGGAAGTAAAGACAATATCTCACAAGCTAAAAAATATCTATCAGACACAGCTAATCTAACTCCGATTCAAAAAAAGCAATTAGAAATTATCTTGTATGCTGCTGCCAATAACCCGCAAACTATTGCTGATGTAGTAAAGCAACGGATCAAAGCTGAAACGGAACAAACACAAAAACTGTATGGCTATCAATATGTGCTGGATGGGAAAAAAGTAAGCACAAATGAAATTGACGATTTACTAAAAAAAGAAAATAATGTAGGCAAGCGTTTAGATGCCTGGAACGCCAGTAAAGAAATAGGTAAAACACTAAAACCCGGATTAGTAAATCTTCGTGATCTTCGCAATAGAACTGTTCGTGAATTAGGTTACAACGACTTTTTTAGTTATCAGGTTTCAGACTACAACATGAAGACGGACGACATGATGCAGACAATGGATAAATTGATGAGAGAACTCCATCCTTTGTATCGTGAATTGCACACTTGGATGCGCTATGAGTTAGCAAAACGATATGGTGTAAAAGAAGTTCCCGATTATCTTCCGGCACATTGGTTGCCCAATCGTTGGGGGCAGGACTGGAGTAGTGCTGTAACAGTTAAAGGCATTGACCTTGACAAGGTGTTGGGTACAAAATCTAAAGAATGGATTGTTCATGAAGGAGAGAAACTATATACCAGCATTGGTTTCCCTTCTCTACCGGAAACATTTTGGCAAAAATCCAGCCTTTACCCTTATCCACCTGACAGCAGTGTAAAGAAAAATAATCATGCTTCTGCTTGGCACATGGATTTGAACCATGATGTGCGAAGCCTGATGAGCATAGAACCCAATGCGGAATGGTGGGAAACAGCCAACCATGAACTAGGGCATATTTACTATTATCTTACCTACACTAATAAAGATGTGCCACCACTTTTGCGTGCAGGTGCCAATCGTGCATATCATGAAGCTATTGGCACGATGATGGGATTGGCTGCCATGCAAAAGCCTTATTTGATAGGTCGTGGATTAATTGCCTCAAATGTGCAGACAGACAGCATTCAGTCCTTGTTGAAAGAAGCACTCAATTCTGTTGTTTTTATGTTTTTCTCTTGCGGCACGATGAGCAATTTTGAAAAAGAAATGTATGCCGACAATCTTTCACCGGATCAGTTCAATGCACGCTGGTGGGAATTAGCTAAAAAATATCAAGGAATAGTACCACCTAATATGCGAGGTGAAGAGTATTGTGATGCGGCAACGAAAACGCATATTAATGACGACCCGGCACAATATTATGATTATGCTTTGTCTTACGTAATTCTTTATCAATTACACAACCATATTGCCAAAGAAATTTTGCATCAAGATCCGCGCTCAACCAATTATTTTGGTCAAAAAGGAATAGGGGATTTTCTGAATAAAATCATGTATCCGGGAGCATCAAAAGATTGGCGTGCCGTACTAAAAGAATCAACCGGTGATGAACTGAACGCTAAAGCAATGTTAGACTATTTTCAGCCCTTGGTGGAATGGCTAAAGCAGCAAAATGCTGGACGGAAATACACCTTGGAATCTTTGTAGCAAAACGAAACTATTTAGCAAAAAGCTTATGAACCCTTTTCTTTTCCCGCGGCGTAAATTTTTTCAATTATTTCTACCACTTTCAGTCCTTCTAAGGCGTTTGTAGTGATAGTAGCTTTACCGGAAAGAACATCTATTACATTTTGGATTACATAATGATGGTTGGCTGCAGATCCTTTGTAAGCACCATAATCATTGCCCGGATTGGTGGGAGCAAGAGTGGGAAGAGTATAATCTTTTACATGACAATGTTCGACTTTCTCCATGTATTGACCTCCAATTTTTACTGATCCGTTTTCAGCGATAATGGTCATTGAACTTTCCATGTTTTGATCCCATACGGAAGTAGAAAAATTGATACAGCCCATTCCACCATTTGAAAAATTAAAACTAATGAAGCCGGAGTCTTCAAACTCGGTTAATTGTTGATGATTAAAATCTTTGAAACGAGCAGTAATGTTTTCTACATCGCCAAAAAGCCAGTACATGATGTCAATAAAATGGGAGAATTGAGTAAAGAGAGTTCCTCCGTCCAAGGCCTTTTTCCCATGCCAGCTATCTGCGGTATAATATCTTTCATCGCGATTCCAATAGCAATTTAATTGAACCATAAAAATTTTTCCGAGCTTACCGCTTACCACTAATTCTTTTATCCATACACTGGGGGGTGAATAACGATTTTGCATAACAGCAAACAAATGCTTATGGACATGCAATGCTTTGAAGATAACCTTTTCGGCATCTGATTTTTTTAGTGCAAGCGGTTTTTCAACAACAACATGTTTGCGAGCATCAAGACACATCATCGCTTGGTTAGCATGATACCCATTAGGGCTTGCAATTGAAACAACATCAATTTGGTTTATTAATGGATTGTCTATTAATTCTTCTAAGCTCGAGAAAAAAGGAACATTAAAATTTGAGAGTTGTAACTGTGAAGGGTCTTTTATATCTACCAATGCAACTAAGGCTGCATCAGTGTTTCGTTGTATCATTTCTGCGTGACGTTTACCTATATGTCCACAGCCTATTACGGCAAATCGAATTTTGTTACTCATGTTTTTTGATAAAAGAAATGTATGACTATTAAGAGTATTTGGTCAAAGATAAAAAGGGCTATTTCTTGATTTTGAATCAAATCGAAATAATTTTTGAAAGCTCCTACTGTATTGAAGTTCTATCGGAGAATTTGTATTTATAATTGCATATTGTAGCATTTTTCCCAAAGAGCTATATTATAGAGCCTCCATTCAAAAATTCGATCGTCAGTTTGGTTAATTTCTCCCTTATACAAATGCCTGAGTAATGAAGAATTGTTTATGGTACGATAAATTTGATCTCGTTGCGGCAACCAAAAATTGATTGGACTGACAAAGCCAATTTTCTTTTTACGCCATGTAATTTCATCGGGTAGTACTTTTTCCATATTTTTTCGTAATAAATATTTTGACCAACCATCTACAATCTTGAAATTGTTGCTAAGCGAAAGAACCAATTCAACTACTTTATAGTCTAAAAAAGGGAGACGGGTTTCAATAGAATGAGCCATTGAATTTTTATCTTCCCATTTTAATAATTGTGGGATTTGGGTTTGAAGAATTTCCATGTGTTGGAGTGCAAATAAGTCTTTAGATGCAGCCCGAGCCATCTGTTTTACCGTGCCAAAATCTACTGCTGCAAGGTACTTTTCTTTTACACCTTGAAGACGATGACGAATTCGACGCGAACGAACGGTGGCGTTTGAAAAGTAAAAGTGGTTTTTTAAAACTTCCGATGCTGAAATGCCGTATTGGTTTTTGCATTTGGCAATAAAAGCGGGAAGTTTAAACCAATTAAGGTCTCCAAATTGAGTAGCTATATATCTGGGGTAGCCAAGCAATATTTCATCCGATCCTTGCCCATCCAGCAACACTTTTACGCCAGTTTCATGAGCTAATTTCATTACAAAGTGTTGCATAAAAATAGAAGGCGATCCAAATGGTTCTTCATGATGTTGAATCACGGGTAACAATGCTGTCTCAAAGGCGTGAAGGTCGGGCGTGGTTATATGCCAATCAAGGTGGCAATGTTCAGCCACTATTCGTGCATACTGTGTTTCATCGGATTCTGCATCCAATGAACCTGCTGTGATTGCAGTAAACTTTTCACCACTTTCTTTGGTATATTGTTTTGATGCAATGGCTGCTATATAGGAGCTGTCAAGACCACCACTTAGGCAAGTTCCTACTTTTACATCAGAACGTAATCGCCAATCAATAGATCGTGCAAACTCTTTTTCAAATAATTCAATGGCATCCGGAAGTGAAACGGATGAAAATTCGTTGTTCCTTTTTAAATCATAAAACCGATGAATTTCAATTCTGTTTTGCAAAAGATCAAAAGTCAAAGAATGCCCACCTCTAAGTTGTCGAATATCTGCGAAAAAGGTTTCGTCAGTATTATCACTCATGTTGTAGGCTAGAAAAGACATGAGTCTTGTTTCGTTTACTTTTTGGGCTGAGATAAGGGTAAGAATAGCTTTTATCTCAGAGGCAAATATCAATTGGTTGTGATTGATAAAGTAATAAAAGGGTTTAATGCCAAAACGATCTCGAGAGCAAAAGACCTTATTGTTTTTTCGGTTGTAGATTGCAAATGCCCACATTCCGTTAAATTGATGAACACAAGCCTCTCCCCAATGTTCATAAGCTGCTAACAGCACTTCCGTATCGGTTCCAGTGTGAAATGAATAGCCTAAACCGCGTAAGACTTCCCGAATCTCTATGTAATTGTAAATCTCTCCGTTAAAAACAACAACCAGGTCATCGCCTCGTAACATGGGTTGCGCCCCATTGTCGCTAACATCCAAAATGGACAACCTGCGATGCCCTAAGCCAATATTATTTTCTGTAAAGATGCCTTCTCCATCAGGCCCACGATGTATTAAAGCATCTGTCATCTGCTTCACCGTTTCGCGTGCTACTGTTTGCCCATTTTTATTTATGATTCCCGCTATGCCGCACATAATATTTTGCAGTAGTGATTTTAATTAGTTGTAAATAATCAAGTAGTTTCATTTCAATTAGATTGATTTGTTGAGAATTTCATCTACAATTTTGTCATAGTCTAACATTTTTTCAGCTACTTGATACGCTCTATGTTTGATTAATGTAAGATTTGGGTCGTACAGTAATTTGTGAATTTTTTCAGCTAATGATTCAATAGTCATTTGCCCTTTGCGAATAATGCGTATGTTATCATCAATATTTAGATAGTCAACATCGTGGCAAAATTCGTTGCCGGCTTCATTGATATAAGCCTCTCCTAAGATTAATGGAAGCCCCATGCCAAGAGATTGTTGCCATAATACAGTTTGGCTTGCTGGAAAAACAGCGATATCGGAAGCGCCCATGTAATTATATACTTCGGTTGAATTTACCCATCCTATAAAGTGAATATTAGGATTTCCTTTTGCAGCAATTCTAACCTCTTCTTCATAGGGGTCGTCTTTAGTAAATTGACCTACCAATAATAGGTGGACATTAGGGTCTTGAAGAAAATTAACCGCCTCTACAAGAATTTTTGATTTTTTAAGTCGTGTCAGCTTTCCACCATTGAAAATAACTCTTGCTTCAGATGGAATATTTAATTGGCGACGTATTTCTTCACCAGCATGATTTTCTTTTACTTCTTTACACATTTTCAAGTCCACTCCAAGTGAGAGCAGTTTTGTTTTATTTTGTGAAATTCCATAAACCTCCTGAATAAATGTAGCACTGGAGGGAGTGACAGAATAAATTTTATCTATGTAGTTGGATGCCCTTTTATAAATCTTAGCCCTAAAGATTTTATGTAAAACTAATAAAGATAGTTTAGATCGTGCAGAGTTACTGTAGTCTGAATGAAAGTCAATCACGATCCGGCATTGGGGATTATTTTTTTTGAATCGAACTGCTTCAGATAAATCGGGTAGAATTTGATGTAAATAGATTAAATCAGGCTTTAGTTGCTTAAGCAAAGAATATACGCCCTTAAATTTTCTTATTTTTCCAAAACGATTATATTGTAGAGGCAGCTTGATGATCCGTGCACCATCAGCAAAAATTTCAATGGGTTGCTTGATGGGTACATGGATATTGTTCATGTATTCAAAAATATTTTTAAAGCTGCCGGCTAAGATTACAACTGTATGCTCTTTTCTTGAAAAATATAGTGATAGCAAGTTCTCTTGATATTGAAACCCCTCATAATAGGCATCACACAGCATTACGATAGTCATTATTTATACGGTCTTTTTCATTGCTTACGATTATACGGTTAGTGGCGTTTCACGTAATAAAAAAACGTTGTCAAAAGTATGCCAAGTTTTTATGCATTTCTAAGGTATAGGATGAAGGGTAACTTGCTAAATAAATCTAATTTCGCTAAACACAATAAAAATGAGCGATTCAGGAGTCATAAATGCTGTTTTGTTTAAACAAGTAGGCAATAAATCATTTCAAAAGCCTATATCCCCAAAATATTTGAAAACAATTGAGTGCACACAGAAAAATAGAATAATAAGTAAGTGCGATTAGCCCACTGTGCCATAAATTAGCTGCAATCACAATTATCAAAATGCCTATAAAGACATTTAAAAGCTGAAATGCAAAATAGGATTTTTCTCGTTGTAAAACCAAAAATGTGCTATTTAGTGGAAATGCTATAAACTCTGAGAATAAGACTAAGGACAGGATCCTCCCATAAGCACCGGCAGGTATCCATTGGGAACCAAAAATCAATCCAAATAACCACGGAGATAATAGGGCTAAGGTCGAGAAAGGAATTAAACCAATAAAAAAAAGTTTTCGAAGTGTTGAAAGAAATTTTTGGCGCATTTTTTCTTTTTCGTTCGAAACAGCAATTAGTTCATTACGATAAACCCCCCAAAAAGCATTTGCAATCACAAGCGAAGGAACGCGCAATATTTTTAGCGAAAAAGAAATATAACCAACTATAGATGCCGGAAATAGAATAGTATAAATAAGCGGAAGAAATTGTTGGCTCAGTAATAATAGAAATTCTGAGGGTAACACAAAAAGTGGGTATCGCTTATGTTTAATTAATGACTCCTTTAGTTGCAGCATAGAAAAAGAATAGCGCTTAAATAGACCGCTATTTCTCATTAATAAACTAAGTATAAGAACAGCAATGGCTTGCCCAACAACATAGCCATAAACCAAGCCAAAACGAGAAGCAGAAACTAAGCCGAAAGTTATACTGGTTACAATAGTTGTTATGGATTGAAAAACTCCTACAATACTGACAGTTTTATAGAATCTCAGACGTTGAATCCACAACTGAAAAAAGGAAAAAATACCCACTTGTAAAACTACAAGTGGTATAAGATATAATAAAGAACCGGTTTTAGAATCCCATCGAAGTAAGGCTTGAAAAGGAGCATGAAAGAAAAGAATGACAAGTAGGACTATGAAAGAAAAAGCAAAAACAATTTTAAGTGCTGCATGTACTAATTGCAATGCTACTTGATCATCTTTTGGAGCAAATATGGCCAATTCATATTTTCCGGTTGATAAACAGGCAAACAAAACGGAAACAGCGGTAAAAACAGAAAGAATTCCAAATGATTCAGGTGTATATAACCTTGACAAAATTGGGCTGCTCAAAAAAACAATGGATTGAGCGATAATTGTTCCCCCCGAAAGAATAAGAATATCCTTATGTAAAAACCGTGTTATTAAATATTTTATATTTAGTGGCATGATATAGTTGCATCAATATAGTAGTGCTCGGCTAATTAGATATATTACTTATTCTGCCGATTGCGTGGCGAATTGTAAATCTTTTATGAAAGAAATAAATTACTGCAACTCTTGAATTTTTAGAAATATTTCATTAAAAGCTTGTAGCTTTAGCTGGTTTAGTTCTGTCGCTAATTTTGTAGCTGCTATTTTTTTTAGTTCAAGCGATTCCTTTGTAACAGAATTCAAAAAATAATTTACCTTTTCATCTAATCCCAAAGCTGAATCAATAATCCAGCCTGCATTCTGCAACAATTCCCAATTATCAGACTCCTGTTCTCCCTGATATAAAAATGCAGATCCGGCACATACTGAGCTAACAGTTTTTGAAGGAACAGAAACACTGACCCAATCTTTAGTAAGTGAAGCCAAATGAATATCAATATATTGGAGTTGTCCGCGTTTTACCGAATCAACTATTGAAATACCTGCTCTATCTTTAGCATATTCCTCTACCATTTTAGCATTAGAGCCATAGAGGGAAAGAACAAGATGAAATTTTTCGGGATTGAAATGATTAATTACAGATAATAAAAAATCTGTAGAATGTGCTTCTCCAATATTGCCACAGTAGCCAAGATATATTTTATGCCTTTGTTGCGCCCAAGTCGGTAAAACTCCATTTTTATTTTTGGGGTCATTTTTGTCAAATATTCCACAGGGTAAAATAGTACAGGCTGGAGTATGATTAAACTTATTTTGCAATAAATTTGATTGATAAGAGCCAAGTGAAATAAGATGTTGCGGAGGGTTTTTTTTAAGAATTCGGTCAATTATACGGTAGAAAAGGTTTTTTTCTGAAACCAATTTTCCCGAGATAAACGCTTCGGGATATAAATCCATAGCCCAAAGTATCCATCTTTTATTTTTCGGTAATAAAAGTGAGGCCCAAAAATTGAGTAAGGGTGGATCTGTCATGCAAATAATTACCGAAGGGGTATGTTTTCTTGCTTTAAGAACTAATGCTAAACCTTCATACAAGTTAGCAAGCAGACGAAACAGTTTCTTTTTCCCATTATAGAAGGTATGGATAGTATCAACATGACCGATAGAAGTATCCAATTGGTGTCCACCATCGTATGCAGCATCCACATGAATTACATGAACATCTACACTGCGATCTGTCAAAAAATGAGCTAAATCAGAAGCGGATTCACCGGTAATTCCCTTGCCCGGAGGATAATTTCGATTTAGGATTGTAACACTTAATGCTTTTTGTTTTGCCATGCTTGGAAAATCTCAACAAAGGTATCGTGTAGGCTTTTGGTTATGCCCCATCCCGGATAATGTGCTTTCATTTTTGTGAGGTCGCTATAATAGCAAATATGGTCGCCTATTCTAGGCCTATCTTCATATTTCCAGCGCATCTCTTTTCCAGAAATTCCTGCAATTATATCAAATGCTTCTAAAATAGAGCAAGTATTATCCTTGCCTCCACCAATATTGTAAACTTCGGCTATTCGGGGTGCATTGATAAACTCTTCTACAAATCGTGCTACATCATAAGAATGAATATTATCCCGCACTTGCTTTCCCTTATACCCAAAAATAGTATATTCTCTACCTTCAAGGTTGCATTTTATTAAATAGCTCAAAAAGCCGTGTAATTCTACTCCTGAATGATTCGGACCGGTCAAACATCCACCCCTTAAGCAAGCCGTTGGCATATCAAAATAGCGACCAAATTCTTGAACCGCTATATCTCCGGCAACCTTCGATGCTCCAAACAAAGAGTGTTTGGTTTGATCAATTCGAAATGTTTCAGGGATGCCGTTTTTATATAATGGATCTGCGTAGTCCCAACGTTTATCCAGTTCTGTCAATGCAATTTCATTGGGTGCATCACCATAAACTTTGTTGGTAGATAAGTGGATAAATGGGATATCGGTTGAATACCTTCTGGTTGCTTCCAGCATGTTAAAGGTGCCAACCGCATTCGTATCAAAGTCTTCAAATGGAATGGCAGCTGCCATATCATGGCTTGGTTGAGCCGCAGTATGAATTATTGCATTGGGCTTTATTTCCTGCACAACTTTAATGATTCCATCTCGATCACGTATGTCATACTCATGATGGAAAAAGTGCTTAATCTGAGATTGTAAGCGGTTTTGGTTCCAACGTGTATCTCCATTAGGTCCAAAAAAGGCAGCTCGTTGGTTGTTATCTATCCCGTGTATTTCCCATCCCAATTTGGCAAAATGAACACAAACTTCTGACCCTATAAGCCCCGAAGAGCCAGTTACTAATAATTTCTTCATGAGTTTGTAACGTGTAAATTCCCTTAAAAGGTTATTTAGTTTTTTGAAAGTTAATTAAGTGCTTTGTAAAAAACACAAACAATCTTCGGCAGCAAAAATAATACGTTTTGTTAACAAAGTATTAAGTAGAAAAAAGGATTTAATGAAAATTGTCTAATTACATAAAATTGTTTTCTAAATCTAATAAAATGAAAAAAAATGACCCTAAATCTAAAGTAACATGTATTTTTACCCCCTAGTCAAAAGCTATTAGCAAACTACTACAATGAGTATAAGATATTTGGATGTAGTCCGTAAGGTTTTCTTCCCCCTTTTTCTTTTTTTAGTTTTATTATTACCACATTGGGGGTTTTCCCAAAATGGTGCATCTCAAGATTTTAGCAACATCCATGTTGAAGAAATGAGCGATGCTCAAATTAAAGCTTTTATGAAGCAGGTTGAAGCATCAGGGCTCGGCGAAGACCAGCTTGACCAAATTGCGCAAGCAAAAGGCATGAATTCAACCGAGATTGAAAAATTAAAACTTCGAGTAGAGCGTATTCAAAAACAAGATATAAAAGCACCTAAAAGAAAAGAATCATTACCTCGAACTGTTGTCACAAGCAAAGACTTATCTAACCAGAATGAAGTGACAAACAACGTTTCTAATGATAAAAGTGCAATTAGAAAAAAAATATTTGGCGCAAGCCTTTTTGCAAATGCCAACTTGACTTTCGAACCGAACTTGCGATTAGCAACCCCGGTTGATTATCAACTTGGTCCTGATGATGAAATACTCATTGATATTTATGGTTTTTCTGAAGCAAGTTATCAATTAAGAGTTACACCAGAAGGAACAATAAATGTACCCTTGGTAGGTGTTGTTCCAGTCAGTGGAGCCACAATAGAACAAGCCTCAGCTCGTATTCGTAATAGACTGGCTACTATCTATCCGGCTATTAAAACGGGTGCCACATCCGTCAATATTTCATTGGGTAATATTCGCAGTATCCGCGTAATTATTACGGGCGAAGCAGGAAAACCCGGTACTTATACACTGCCTTCCGTTGCAACCGTTTTCAATGCACTTTATGCTTCAGGAGGTCCAACCGAAAATGGATCTTTTCGTACGATACAAATCATTCGAGGTACATCCGTTATAGCTGTATTGGATGTTTATGATTTTCTATTGTATGGCAGCCTGAAAAACAATTTACGTTTGCAAGATCAGGATGTTATTCGAGTACCAACCTATCGCACAAGAGTAGAAATATATGGACAAGTAAAAAGAGAAGGCATTTTTGAAATGATGCCCGGCGAAACCCTTGCTGACTTATTTCGTTTCGCAGGTGATTTTACAGAACGCGCCTTTCGTGCTAAAGTTAAAGTACTAAAGAATACAGAAACGGAACGAAAAATTGAAGATGTTCAATCGTCTGTTTACAATACTTATGAACCGGCTTTAGGAGATCAATATTATGTTGATGCAATTCTGAACAGATTTCAAAACCGAGTACGAATTAATGGATCCGTCTTTCGTCCCGGCGACTATCAATTAACGGACGGATTAACAGTCGCTAAATTAATTTCCAACGCATCAGGGCTAAAGGAAGATGCCTTTCCCAATAGAGCATATATTACTCGCCTTAAACCAGATTTAACAACCGAAATTATTTCATTCAACCCAGCAGAAATTGTTAGTGGAAGCACAGAAGACATTTCACTTCGCCGAGAAGATATAGTTACAATCCCATCAATATTCGACTTAAAAGAAGAGTATAAACTCACCATTGATGGAGAGGTTCGAAGCCCCGGTACATTTGATTATGCTGATAATACTACTCTTGAAGAACTAATTATCAAAGCTGGGGGATTAAAGGAGAGTGCTTCTCCTAAAAGGGTTGAAATTGCTCGTCGAGTAAAAAATAGCAATGCCAATTCAGATACCTCAATCACAGCACAAGTGTTTTGGGTGGACATTGATCGAAATATGAAACAGGCAAGTTCCTTTACCCTTAAGCCTTTTGATATTGTTTCTGTCCGAACTTCACCCGGTTACCGAACTCAACAAGTCATTCGTATTGATGGGGAAGTTCTTTTTCCGGGAAATTATACTCTTGTTAATAAAAACGAACGCATTTCAGACATAATTAAAAGAGCAGGGGGGGTAACACCGTTTGCATACAAAGAAGGGGCATCTTTAAAAAGAGGTACCATTAAAAAAACACAAAGTGATGCTGAGTATGAAAACTATAAATTACAGCAACTTCAGGCACTTCAAAAAGTTAGTGATGATTCAGCCCAAATAAACGTATATGATTTAAGCACACGAAACGATTATGTCGGTATAAATTTGCCCTCAATTTTACGAAAGCCACACCGAGAAAATGATCTATTACTTGAGAATGGGGACATCATAAATATTCCTAAACAACTTCAAACAGTAAAAGTAACCGGTGAAATTCTTTCTCCTACTGCTATTCGATTTGAAGGTTCAAATGGATTCAAACGATATATTCGACGAAGCGGTGGATTTTCATCAAAAGCATTAAGGAAAAGATGCTATGTCATTTATGCAAATGGTTCAGTAGCAAGCACGAGAAACTTTTTGTTCATTCATCATTACCCATCAGTAAAACCGGGAGCAGAAATATTTGTTCCTACTAAAGCTGAACGAAAATCTAAGCTTTCAACCAGTGAAATTGTTGCAATTAGTACAGGATTAGCAACGATTGCTACACTGATTTTTACCGTTTTTAGATAATAAAAGTTTCATGGGACAAAATCAGAATTATAAAGACGAAATCAATATAAAACAACTGATTCAAGGGCTAAGTAATTGGTACGCTTATCTCAAAATTCGTTGGAAAAGTATTGCCATAGGAGCAACTATTTTTAGTCTTTTAGGGCTCACTTTATCCCTAATAACTAAGCCATTATATATATCCGATTCGAGCTTTGTATTAGAAAACAATAACAAATCTAAATTGGGTGGATATTCTAATTTAGCAGCTCAGTTTGGTTTGAATTTTCCTGGAAATGCAGGAGGGCTTTTTTTAGATGATGATAATATCATAGCGTTTATGCAATCACGAACAATGATTGCACGAACCCTCAGAACACCACAAAAATTTGGATCAAAAAATCAACTTATTATTGATCGTTATTTAGACTTTTCCGGACTTCGTGAAAAATGGAAAGCTCATCCTCGAATTGCAGGATTGAAATTTCATACAGATCCAACACAAAGTAGCATCTTAGAAGATAGTATCATTACAATTTGTTATAAAGAAATACTAAAAGAAAACCTATCTGTTGGTAAGCCAGATAAGGATTTAAGTATCATTTATCTATCTACTACAGCAAAAGATGAATTATTTGCTAAGGCTTTCACAGAGCAATTATTAGCTAATGTAACTGATTTTTATATTGAAATGCAAACCAAAAAATCATTACAAAATGTATTGATTTTACGCCAGCAAGTGGACTCTATTCGAGGATTGTTAAATAACGCCTTGACCGGTGTGGCTGTTACAAGTGAAGAGAACCCTAACCCCAACCCTGCTTATCAACGCCTTAAAGTACCAACTCAACGTCGTATGGTGGACGTAGAAATGAACAAAGCAATCTTGGAAGAATTAGTGAAAAATTTGGAACTATCTGAAATGGCACTAAGGAAAGAAACTCCTTTAGTACAAGTTATTGATAGCCCAGTTTTACCTTTAGAAAAGAAAAAGATTGGTAAACTGAAAGGATTAGTTTTAGGAGCCTTATTAGGCGGATTCTTAGTAGCTATTTATATTAGTTTAAGGTACTATTTCACAAATATTTTGACAGAAAAGAAATCTTAGATATTTCTTCAAAACCAATCGCAAAATCGACATTAAATTATTTGCTCTCCTTTAAGGTGTCATAGCTTGTTTAATTAACTAATATATTATTTTCGCTATTATTGTCATTAATTTGCTTGCCATAACTGGCAATTAAAGCAAAACTTGCCCAAAACTCATAATCAAACCCTAATGATCCACTCGAAAGCGATACTACAAAATGAAGCATAGCCAATACTGGAATAATTGAAAATTGAGTTCTCCATGCGAATAAAAATGCTCTAACCGCAAATCGAAGATATAAAACCAAAAATAGCAAGCCACCAATTATTCCTAATGCCATAAATGCTTCTAAGATCATATTATGTGGATACTGACGAGTCATTTTTTCTTCTATAAATGAACCAATAAATGGAGAGTCTAAAAACTGTGACCAAGCTCCGGAAAGTGCCCTGTTGCGGGCTACAGTGCTTTGGTCGCTACTAAAATTTGAAAACCTTTTTGTTAAAACTTCAAACATAAAGGAAAGATCAAATTTAATAATAATAAAAGCTATAAGGCATATTGCTACTCCAAACATCATCAATGCTTTAATTGGCGAATCTTTTAAAGATTGAAAAATGAATAGCAATAAAAATATAACAAACCCCAACATGGGTCCTTTAGAGCCAGATATTAATAAACAACCAATTCCCAAAATCAACGTTAAAAATATAATTGGTTTCCAAACAAATAAAATTCCCTTCATAAATAGACGTTTGATCGAAATGATCATTAAAGTAGCCGCTATCATAGAAAAGCTAATTTCATTTAGTTTATGATTGCCTCTAACTCTAGCAACAAATAATTTATCAGAAGAAAGCGCATATAATAGCCCTAAAACGCAAAGTATTGTGGTAATAAAATAAATATTATTTTCTAATTTTCTTTCGTCAATTTCTATTTTATTGAAAAATGGAAGGGAGCAAAATAAACTAAGAATTAAACCAAATAGGATGTAATCTATGGGTTTTTGACCTAAAAACTGTGTATTAAAACCAGTGTCATAAATTATACGAGGCGTATATGCTAACCAAAAACCAATAAAAAGCCAAAAATCAATAGATGTATAAAATTGGCGTTTAGAAAAATTGAAATATACTAAGAAAATTGCATAAATAAGTGTTATTGCACGCAAGGCTATCGATAAACTATTAGACTGTGTATGTATTAATTCATACACATAAGATAATATTGGAAATGAATAAAAGAAGAAGAGAATGTATAATTTATTCAGTTCTTTAAGTTGCTTCATTTGTTCTAATTGGCAAAATTAAATCCCAAATTTTCGGGCATTTTTTTTATATGCAGATATTGTATTTTCGCACTGCAAGTTAATATCATTTTAGGAGTAATGGACAAAAATGATGCTATTTTTTAGACGTTAGTTTCTAATGGACATTTTTGATGCTGTTTTTTTCCACATAATTTGTTGTTACAGTCTGGCTTTCTCAATTTTGAGTATCTGTACAA